>JAXINS010000096.1:0-16535 GCA_034190395.1 Chewarchaeum aethiopicum (SeqCode) | reverse complement strand
GCCGCCGATCGGGAGGATGCCGATGATCGGATCGATACCGATCCGAATGCCGAGTCTTGGGATCTCGAACGCATCGTCGAGGAGGCCGGCGACCGCGTGTATTCGGTCGAGTGTTCGGTCGGGATCCGGGTTGGTCAGCCGTGTGTCAGTCCAGATCCGTTGACGGGACATGTATTTACAGAACAATCTGTACGGTAAGGGTCTTGGCTTCCGGCGGCGTATCCGCCGCCCGCTAGTCCGTATTTCCTTCCTCGATCCGGAGCTCCGAGATGTAGCCTGCCTCAGCCAACGCGGTATCGGCCGCCTCGATACTCGTTGTTCCACGGACGTGGGGCACGATGGCCGACGACGCGGCTACCGCAGAAGGATCGAAATAAAACGTACACACCGATGCCGGATTGAGGTGAACCGTCCGGCTACCGTCTCGGATCCTTTGGACATCGAAGGCGCCGTAAGCGGCCTCGACCGGGAGCCGACTCGCCTCGGTCGGGACGACGTCCAACAGCGGATCCATCTCCTCGCATGCACGTGGCGTAAGCCCCCAAGCGCCGAGCAGACCGTCGCGATCGGCCGCCCGCGCAACGCCTGCTTGGAGTTCGACCGCCGTGAGTTCGCCGTCGCTTCCCATCCCGAACACCCCAAGCACAGATGGCAGTGCTACCGAATCGAGCGCGACGAGTGAGAGCGCATCGGCCAAGGGGCTTCGGAGCCCTGGTTCGTCGCCAACAGCGAGTGCGTCCCCACCAGCGTCAACGCCCACGAGGAGATCGATATCCAACTGCTCGCAGGCGGTCTCGAGACCGGTTGCCATTTCGGTCGCTCCGTGAGTCACATCGATGAGGACCACCGGACGGTCGGTGTGCCGTGCGACATGGGTTTCGGCGAACACGATTTCGTCCGTGGTTTGTGTCTCATCGTTCACCCGGGCCACGCTGGCCGAGATCCGCTCGATGTCTGTAATCGTATCGAACGACCGTGGGCCCGGCTGTGGATCGATCACGTCCCGTTCCCAGGCTAAACCGCCGAGGGTCGTCTCGATGCCGTGTTGTTCGAGGAGACGAGCGGTGGGGATGGTCCCAACGATATCACCGCCCCCACCGATCCCAAACACTAGTGCCCGATCGTGGTTGAACGAGTCTTCGAGTGAATTCATAGTCACGGTCCCGTTAGGGAAGACTCCCTAGTCGTGATCTATCTGGCAAAAATATTGCGCACTCCACACCGTGATCAACGGCGATTCGTTTACTATCAATGTTAGAGACATCACGCTATGATATTGTGCCCCACGGCTCAGTCGGTGGCCTGTCAGTGCCGTCTCCTGTCGGTTTGTCAGCAGCCCTCGACCGTGCCAAACCTATATGGGTTCGGCAAAACCAGACGATCCGGAGCGATCACTGATGGCTGGAGACACTACAGATCCCGATATCATCGTCCGCAATGCTTACGTGTATGATCGCGATGACGTCGTTGACATCGCCATCAAGGACGGGGAGATAAGCGAGATATCCGAGGAGATACCGGGATCCGGCCGCCGAGAGTTTGATGCCGAAGGGAACCTGGCCTGTTCCGGATTCTTCGAGGGGCACCTGCACATGGATAAGGCGTTTGTTGCGGCTGGCGAGCGCTTCCCGAAATTCAACGACGAACCGACGGATCTGGACTGGGTCGTCCAGAAAAACGCCGAGTATTACGGCAACGCCAGCAAGGATGAGATCGCCTCGAACGCAAAACAGGTCGCCCGCATGGCTGTCTCGAACGGCATTCTCCACATGCGAGGCCAGACATACGTCGGGGAATCAGCGGGCACCAAAGCGGTCGAGGCACTACTCGCCGTCCGGGACGAATTAGCCGATGCGGTTGATATCGAGGTCGTCGCCTTTCCACAGAGCGGGATCAGCCATGCGAACAACCGACAATTGGTCGACGAGGGCGTAAAACTGGGCGCCGATATGGTCGGTGGGCTTGATCCGGCCGCGCGAAACAACAATGTCGAACGCACGATCGGAACGTGGTTTGACCTCGCGACCGAGCATGACGTTGATCTCGATGTCCATATTCACGAACCCGACTCGCTCGGGATCTATACGCTTCGACGACTCGCCGAGAAGACGATCCAACACGAGTACCAGGGCCGGGTGACCGCGAGTCACAGTTATGCGCTGGCCGATGTCAACACCGGCGTCGGCGACGAAGAACGCTTCTCGGAAGGCCGGCTGGCCAGTGCGATCCCCCGATTTCAGGAAGCCGGGTTGAAGTTCGTCACCTGTTTTCGCACCACCCGTCCGTCCATGCCGATTCGACGGTTCGCGGATGCCGGCCTTCCGATCGGCATCGGCTCGGATAACGTCAAAGATTACACGAGTGCGTCCGCGAACGCGGATATGCTGGAAGGCGGGATGATTGAGGCGTTCAAATTGAACCATGATGGCGGATACCTGCTGAATCCGGGATTAGAACGGATCTGGAACATGCTTACAGAAGCGAGTGCGAGGGTCTTCGATATCCACGATGATTACGGTATTGAAGTGGGGAATACGGCTAACATCGTCGTTCTTGACTCTCCTTCGCCACAGTGGGCCATCCTTGAGCAGGCTGACACCCGACACGTGATTAAGGCTGGTGAGGTGGTTATCGAGGACACCGAGTTCACCGACCAGTTCGAAGCCGTATTCGAGTGACGATATCGTCGCAATCTTGATTGTGTCAGTCCCTGCATTCGGGCGGCTCATTCTGACTACGTTCTCCAGGCGAGGACACACTACATCGAGAAGGTGCAGTTGCGCCGGCCGGGATTTGAACCCGGGCTGAGGGCTTGGAAGGCCCTAGTCCTACCTCTAGACCACCGGCGCGCATCCGAATCCAGCGCCCCGCCCACTAAGGATGTTACGTTCCTGTCGAGGAGCGATTATCCTGATGTCTCGACGATCGCATAGCAGTTCCCCTCGGATTCGTAACTGTCGATCACCCTGAGGGTGCTGGCTGCGAGATCGGTCTCGAACTCCCCGAGATCATAGATGTGATAGAACCGATCGACCGTCTCCCCGTCGGGCAGCGTCCATTCGACGGTCGTATCGAAGCCCGTCTCGGCGTCGAATTTCCGATGGCTGACGCTCCAGGCGCTGATGAGTGCGCTGCCGTCGTTTGCTAACACCCGATCGAGTTCATCGAGGCTCCGGCGCCGGGCCGTCCGTGTCGGCAGATGGTGGATCGTGGCGATGTAGAGGGCCAATTCGATCCGGTTGGCACCGATCGGGAGTCGACTGGCGTCCCCTTGGATGAGTTCGATAGCGAACTCCCGCTCGCGAGCGTGAACGGTCGCCTCCTCGAGTAACCCGTCACTGAGATCGAGCCCTATGACACGATCGGTATGGGCCGCCAGTAGTTCGGCGTTTCGGCCGTTCCCACACCCGATATCGAGACCCGTTTCGCCGTGACGGTCGGCGAGGAACGCCTCGGTTTCGGGCCAGGGATATTCACGGGTCTGAGCGAAATGGGTCGCGATTCGGTCATAGGTCGCTTTGACGTCCCGGCGCCGGTCCATCCCCATCAGAGCACCACTACAAAGAGCAGATACGCTATCAATCCCATCGCGAATGCGTGTTTCACCCCGTTGCGGAGGCTCCCTTCGCCCATTTGTCCGGCCACCAGCCCCGAGATGAGCCCTTGAATCACCGAGACGTGGAAAAAGAGCAGTTCGTAGATCGCCTGTTCGCCCGGGGTGACACCGAGTTCGACACCGCCGGCGAACCCCGCCACCCCGCTTCCGGTGCCTCCGGCACTCTCGGGCAATGCCGGGATCAGTACTGCCGTCAGCGAGATGATGATCACCAGAAAAACGATAAAGGATAGATAGATGATCAGCGTGTAGGTCAACATCTCCTGGCGCCGATCCCGATCACGGCGTTGGGTCATCTGGGCGTCATCGGCGGCCACCCGCAGGATCGGTCCCAGCTGCCCCGAGGCTACCATCGCGTTGGTCAACAGCGTCACTACCCGTGTGACCGCTCGGCTCGGGACGCGCCGTTCGAACCGTTTGAGAGCACCCCCTGCTTCGGCGCCCCATTCGATGTCCCGTTCGATTCGATCGATCTCTTCGGTGAGCGGCCCAAGTTCGTTGCGGGAGATGTTCCGGAGGCTACGAATGAACGACATCCCGGATTCGTTGACGCTCGCCAACCGATCGAGGAAGTCCGGAATCGATCGGTCGATCCGCCGAATGCGCCGGGTATGGAGCTCTTGGATCAGCGCGAAACTCCCCAGCACGAACAGCGTCGATTGGATCAGGAGGTCGTCGATCACTCGGACGGTCAACGTGCCCGTCATCACTGGCCTCCATAGTCTCGCCAGCAAGACAACGACCGCTACTGGCACGACCAGATAGAGGATCCGTTCGGGGCGGCGAAGCAGCGTCTGTTTCGGCGATCGCAGGATATTCAGCACCTTTCGAAGCCGACGGTAGGCGTTGAGCCGCTCAATGTTGGTTCGTTCGATCGCGGCTCGTTGTTCGGCGGACATCTGCCCGCCGTCGGAGGTCATCCCAGTTCGATCGACTCTCTCCCCGTCCGTATCCATAGTTGCACCGAGCGGGATGTCCTGGAGCTCCGATGACCACGCTTTGAGGTCGGTTTCCTCGCGGGTAATCGTGAGCGTCTCGGTCAGCGTATCGATGTAGATGATAAACATCGCACTCGACAGGGGGATGATCAGATAGATGATCGCCTGCAACATCTCGATCGTCCGCCCCAGTCCGACGAGGCCGATCACCACGAGGATCGTGATCAACAGCAACGGGCCGACCACGAACAGCGAAATATACCCCTCGGCGAGCGTCGAGAGGAGATCGAGAAACCGTTCCTGCTGGGCCTGTTCTTTGTCGACGTAGCGTTCGTACTGATCCCGGAGGAAGTTACTGAGGTTCTGGCCGCTCTGGAGGACGTTCGTCAGATTCTCGATGAAGTCCTGGAAATCTTCGCTTGGGGTCTGTTGGGCGAGTCGCTCCATCGCCGACAGCAGGTCGGTGCCGTGCCATTCCATATCCCGGACGGCCACCCCCATCTCCTCGGCCGACGCCCCGTAGATCCCCGCGTTCTCGTTGATCGTTTTCATGATCTTCGGGAAGCTGATTCCTCCCCGTGACATGGCGTAGATGAACGCGATCGTCCCGACCATACTGCGATCGATCTTTCGCTGGCGGACATCGGCCAGATAGCGTGGCTGATACCAGCGAAACCAGTAGGTGCCAAGCCCCGCCGCCACGCCGATCGTCCCGCTGCTGACCAACAACAGGAAAAACAGCTCCCCGGGTGTCAGCGTCGGTAATTCAAGCAATCCGACGAGGAACTGAAACTGCGAGGGCAGGATCGCCTGCATCGTCTCGGGCGGGATCGCCAGTACCGTGAGAATCCCGGCGAACAGATAGACGCCGAGGACACTGCCCGTGAGAGCCAACACCGTCGCATACAACAGCGTGACCGATGCGTACGTGCGATAGGTCGTGCCGATGTGGGCCGCCCTGAGTTGCCGTTTGCGCTCGGCGACCTGGCCGCCAAGCGAGCGGACATAATCGCCGAAGATCGCGATCGCGATCCGACGGAACACGCGATTGATGCGCCCGACGACCGGCGACAGTGCTACCAATCCAAGCAACACGAGCACCACAACGAGCGGGAGGAAGTTGACGGGAGCGACCATGGCGCCGTTATGCTTCCATCGTGGTCGTGACCTCTCTGTCGAGGTGTCTCGAAACGCGATCCAGCACCCGGTCCTTATCGGCGTAGTACTCGTTGATCACTGCGGTGAATTGCCGGTAGTCCGTGACGTCACGTTCGAGCAGGTACGTCAGGATCCGTTTGCGGTTCCGGAGTTCGCGCAACAGATCGGTTCGGGACCATCCCCGCCGTTCTTGGATATCGTCGACGATACTGCTGTCGTTGTACCGGAAGCTGTCGGTCCCGCTCTCCCACTGGTAGGCGGTCGCGTAGTCCAGATCGCCGGTCCGTTGATCGATCCCCCGGATCTCGGCGATGGCGTTGTTGCGGCGAACACGCTCGCCTTCGACGTAGGTGAGTCGCTGGACGGCGAGCATATCGAGCGACTGGATCATCGCCCGAGGGACATCGAGCGGCTCGTTCTCCAAGCGATTGATCACCGTCTGAACCGAGTCGGCGTGCATCGTCGAGAGCGTCGTGTGGCCGGTGTTCATGGCCTGAAAGAGGGTGATGGCCTCGTCGCCACGAATCTCGCCGACGATGATGTACTCGGGGCGATGTCGGAGAGCCGACCGGAGGAGGTCGTACATCGTGATGTTTCGGCCCTCGCTCATCCGCTCGCGGGTCACGCTTGAGAGCCAATTGTCGTGATAGAGCGCCAGTTCGCGGGTGTCCTCGATCGAGAGGACCTTCGAACGGGGTGGGATGAACATCGAAACGGCGTTCAGGGCTGTGGTCTTCCCGGAAGCGGTCCCGCCGGCGAAGATCAGCGACATGTTGTTCTCGATCGCCAACCAGAGGTACGCCATCTGATCGGCGTCGAAGGTGTTGAGTTTGATCAGATCGACCGGCGTAAACGGTTCTTCGGCGTATTGTCGGATCGTAAACGCCGAGCCTCGTGGGGTGACCTCCCGGCCATACGCCAGTTCGGCCCGGGAGCCGTCGGGCAGGGTCGCCTCGATCATCGGATCGCCGATCGAGATGTGCCGGCCCGACTGTTGGGCCAATCGACCGACGAAGTTGTCGAGTTCGTCCTCGCCGTAGACGATGTTGGTCTCGATGTCGCGGTACTTGTCGTGATAGACGAACACGGGGATATCGTAGCCGTCACACGAGACATCCTCGACGTGGGAATCGTGCATGATCGGGTCGATCCGACCGAACCCCTGAAACGACCGGTAGAGGTAGTAATACAGCTTATAGAAGGACCGGAGGTCGATCTCGACGCCGTATTCCTCAAGGAGATCGCGGATCTGCTCTTGCAGGACGTCAGACGGTTCCGCAGCCCCGTTGCCCTCCCGGTAGATCAACGAATCGCGGATATCGGACAACAGCGTGTCGAGTAGCTCCCGTTCATGGTGGTCGAGGACCGGTTCGATGACGCGATAGAAGTGGGTGTTCTCCTCGTTGTCGTATTCGATGGCGACGAATGCATAGGGCGCATTCGTCCAGTAGCGCTCGACTTCCTCGAGTCCCTCGCTCGGTTCGTACTCGACGAGGGAGCCGTGTTCGTTGGGTTTGAAGTTCTCGACCCCGATCCGTGATCCCCGGAGCATCTCGGCGGTTCGGTTGAGCTGACTCATCAGGTCGCTTATCCGGGTGCTGAACGATCGTTTTGATTGCTCTGACATACCTACACACGGGATCTTCGATCGGGCTCGGACTGTCTCGATCCCCGGTAATCGCTCAATAGTCGTATCGGGCGACGACACATAAACCTGGCCGTCAGCGGGTTCTCGGGCGGATCCTCCGGCCGTAGCGTCCGGAACGATCGGATGATCGATCGGGGAGCTAACCCCCCGTGGGCGTTACGTTCATGACAACGCGGTCCATACCAGTGCGTAGGGAATGCGGCGCGAGTATTTCAGCCTGGATGTGACGAACGTCGATTGGGTTGGGACGGATGCCGACCCGGCAAAGCCTACGCTGACGATCACCTTTGAGGGATCAGAATCGACCCTTCGCGATCAGCTCCGTGACGCTGATGGTGAAATCCTCGAAGCAGCCGAAACCGACGTCAGCTTCCGCCTGCAAGGCAGCCTTGAGGACGACGAGCCCGCCGGGGTCGTCGCCGTTACCAACCGGATCACCGGTGATTTCGTCTGTGAACTCAACGTCAATGCCGAGGACGTCTTCGCCTTCATTACCGCCGCCCGTCGCTACGGCGAACAGACCGACGACGACGCGCGCTATCAGGCGATCATCCAGATCGATGGGGACTCCATCGTCACCTACAACAAACAGACGTTGTTGGTCTATAGCGATGACGGCGAGTTGCTCAGGCAACACAGTTTGATTCCGAGCAACGTCGAGATCTGATCGGGCGGGTCGCAACGCGCCGTAACCGTTCGTTTACGCCGTCGGCCTTCTGCGAGGAGTCGTGCCACCGGCCGGACACGCCGTTTGGATCGACATGCAGGCTGGCCGATGGGGGTTCGACGGATCGGAAGCCTAAGTTAGCCCCACCCGAATGCACCGACGATGACGCTGTTCGGCACGGCCGGGATACGGGGCGACGTTCGCGAGACGGTGACGCCGGAGCTTGCGATGGCCGTCGGCCGGGCGGCGGCGATCGAGGCGGCGACCGGTGACACTCCCCCGACGTTCGTCGTCGCACGGGATGGCCGGGAGACCGGCCAGGCGCTCGTAGCCGCGATGACTGCCGGCCTCACGAGCGGCGGGGCCAACGTGCTTCAGGCGGATGAACTCCCGACGCCGGCGCTGGCGTTTGCCACACGCGATCGACGCGGCGTGATGATGACCGCCAGTCACAACCCGCCACACGACAACGGGATCAAACTCTTCCAGGACGGTGTCGAGTACGATACTGCGGCCGAGGATCGCATCGAAGCGCAGGTCAAAGACTCCCCGTCGCCGACCCCGTGGGATCGATGGGGCTCCGTTCGTTCGATCGAGCCGCTCGATCGCTACCGGGAAGCGGTCTGTACCTACGCCCAGGAGTTCGGTACGCCGCTCGATGAACTCTCGATCGTCGTCGACTGTGGCAACGGGATGGCGAGTGTCGCCACGCCGGCCGTTCTCCGACAGCTTGGAGCCGACGTGATCGCGCTGAACGCCAACGTCGACGGCCATTTCCCGGGCCGGGCGAGCAAGCCGACGCCGGAGTCGCTCACGGATCTCCGAGCCTTCGTTGCCGATCGGGCGGTCGATCTCGGGATCGCCCACGACGGTGACGCCGATCGCATCGTCGTCGTCGATGCTACCGGTGACGTCGTTCACGAGGACACCGTTCTCGCGATCCTCGCTGAAGCGTACGTTCGGGCCAGCCAAGCGGCCGATCCGGTCGTCGTCACCACGCCAAACGCCTCCGGCCGGATCGACGAGCGGGTCGAAGCGGCGAACGGCAGAACGACCCGCGTTCGTCTCGGCGCCTTGCATGAGGGAATCGCCGACGTCGAGACGGATGCCGACAGTGGGACGCAGGTGGTCTTCGCCGCCGAACCCTGGAAACACATTCATCCGGCGTTTGGCGGCTGGATCGACGGCGTCGCAAGCGCGGCCGTGTTCAGCCGGCTCGTTGCCGACGCCGGTGATATCGCGGCTCTCCGTGCGCCAGTGGCCGAACGGCCCTACCGGAAGCTCAGTATCGACTGTCCGGACACACAAAAAGAGCCGGCGATGAGTATCATTGCCGAACGGCTACCGGAGGCATTCCCGGATGGCGACATCGATACCGAATACGGAGTGCGGATTGATCGCCCGGACGGTTCGTGGGTGCTCGTCCGCCCCAGCGGCACCGAGCCCTACATCCGGATCTACGTTGAAAGTGACTCGATCGACGAAATGGTTGAGGCCGCCCGCGCGGTCGTCGAGGGGGCCGTCGATGCCGCTCAGGGCATGCCGATGGGGTAACCATCGGCTGGCTGTGACCAACCTATTTCGGGACCGGCCCTGTGTCTCGGTCTATGGATGATCTCATCGAAGCGGCCCGGGATATCCAGACACAGGCTCACGTTCCGTATTCCGAGTATCGCGTCGGTTCGGCCCTCGAAACGGCTGACGGCTCGGTCTACGTTGGTTGTAACATCGAGAACGCGAACTATTCGAACAGCCTCCACGCCGAGGAGGTCGCGATCGCCGAGGCGATCAAAGCGGGCCATCGGGATTTCGCCCGGCTGGCCGTCAGTTCCGACCGCCGGGATGGCGTCACGCCGTGTGGCATGTGCCGCCAGACCCTCGCGGAGTTCTGTGATGACGATCTGCCAGTCGTTTGTGACGAGGGTGATGGCGAGGTCAGCGAGTACACCCTCGGGGAATTGTTGCCCAACACGATCTCCGAGGATATGCTCGAGTAGGGCCGACCGAGACCACGCAGCCGGGTATTACACCGATGGAGTGTAGTCGGCGAATGAGCGTGGCTCCGGGCCCTGATCGATGATCTCGGTCGCACCGCTGGGGATCGCGACGATCATCGCCCGACCGCCATAGCCATGGGTCTGGTCGTGACCTCGGACGACGACGTGGGTCGTTCCGGCCGGCAGCTCGATCGTCTCCGATCGGGTGAACTCACGGGTCCCATGGGCATGGAGGAGTTTCCGACGGCCGAGCCGGTCGCCGGCTAGCGTCTCGACCTGCCACCAGTTGGCGTATCCCGATTCGCCGTCGTCGTCGTGATAGAGGGTGACATCGAACTGCGTGCCACCGTCGGTGTCGGTCAGCGCGACCGCCATGACATTGGCCTCCCGCAGATCGAGCTCGCCGCCGGCGGTCGTTGCGTCTGCAGTCGGTGGTGCCGCGGTGTTCTCGGCGGTCGTCCCCGCTGCCGTCGTCGGGGAGGCCGACCCGGTGGTGTTTTGGGCTGTCTGACAGCCCGCGATGACACCGACCGTCGTCGTGAGGGCCGCTAGAAGCCGTCGGCGGGAGTACTGCCGTGCCATCGTGGTGTGTTCCCGTCCAATGCCTTCGGGTCCCGTCGGAAAAATACACCCGCTACAGCGGCGATCGGTGGAAGGATGGGGGTGGCCGATCCGGCCGGCGGTGATCGATGGCGGCCGTCCACCGACGATCAACACTCTTTGTCCCGCCCCACCGCAGTACGGTCATGGCTGGCGACAGCGAGGACCCAAACGCCGACCAACAGTACCACATCGCCGTCGGCCCGGACGATATCGCACCGACCGTGCTCCTGCCGGGCGACCCGGATCGTGTCGAGACGATCGCGGCCACTTGGGACGATGCCGACGAACGGGGCCGCCACCGCGAGTACCGGACCCTCACCGGCACCCACGAGGGGACACCGATCAGCGTTACCTCCACGGGGATCGGCAGTCCGTCAGCCGCGATCGCCGTCGAGGAGCTGGCTCGCATCGGCGCCGAGACGTTCGTCCGGGTGGGATCGTGTGGCGCCATCCACCCCGACATTGAGCTCGGCGATCTGGTCATCACGAGCGGGGCGGTCCGCCAGGAGGGCACCAGCGACGAGTATGTCCGTGAGGACTACCCGGCGGCCGCCGATTACGAGGTCGTAGCGGCCCTGGTCGCCGCCGCCGAGCGTCTCGGGTACGACTATCACGTCGGCGTGACCATGAGTGCCGACAGCTTCTATCCCGGACAGGGACGGCCGGGATTCGAGGGCTTCGAGGCGGCCGGGAGCGACCGGCTGGTCGAGGAACTCCGGTCGGCGAACGTCATGAACATCGAGATGGAAGCGAGCGCGATCCTCACCCTCGCGAACCTCTATGGGCTTCGCGCGGGGGCGGTCTGTACCGTCTATGCCAACCGGACGACCGGCGAATTCGAAGTCACCGGTGAGACACGGGCCGCGGAGACGGCGAGCTTAGCGGTCACGTTGCTCGCGCGGATGGACGAGCGAAAACGGGCGGCCGGCGTTGAGTACTGGCATCCGGCATTGACTCTCGAGGAGCCTTAGAGATACGGCCACGCCCGGGCTGCTCGCCGCCAGGTCGTGATGTCCGCGATCCAGCGGGCGGCGACGAATTTCTTCAAAAACTGAGCGGGTTTGCCGCCGAAGGTCGTGACCGGCATTCCGACGACATCGTGGGCGAAAGCCCGCTCGCCGATCGACACCAGCGTGCCCTTGTCCTGGTGGGTCCACGATTGGAGGGGTTGGTCGTTGCTCGCACGGACGATGTTCTCGGCGGCGACTTCGGCAGCGCCCCAGGCGGCCTGGGCCGTCGGCGGGGCCACCGTTCCCTCGCCTTGCTCGATCAACGCGGTATCCCCGATCGCGAACACTCGGTCATCGCTCGTCCGGAAGTCACTCCCCGCGTGTAGGCGGTTGTGATCGGCCGCCACGCCCGCGTTCGCGAGGACGTCCCGGCCGGTGATCCCGCCGGTCCAGATCAAGACGTCGTGTTCGAGTGGGTCACGGTCCTCGAAGTGGATTACGTCGGCCGATGCTTCGACGATCGGCTTGTCTAAGTGCAACTTGACGCCCGCCTGCCGGAGCCCTTGCCGGAGCCGGCGCTGGAGGGCTGGATCCTGTCCTGGGAACACCTCGTCTAACGCCTCGACGAGGTGGATCTCGATCGGCGCATTTTCCTCGTCGCGGAGTTCTGCGATCTCGCCGGCCACTTGGATCCCCGAGAGCCCGGCGCCACCGACGACGACTCGTGTCGGTTCGGCCGTGGTCGCCTCGGTACTGGCCGCCCGGACGGCTTGGTGGATCGCCTGGGCGTCATCGAGGCTTTTCAGCGTCAATGCGTGCTCTTCGAGCCCGGGAATGCCGTAGAACGCGGTGCGACTGCCCAGTGCGACGAGCAGGTACTCATATCCGATCGAGTCCCCGCATGTAAGCTCGACGGTGCGGGCTTCGGTATCGAGTCCGGTCACCGTCGCCTCGGTGAAGTCAGTGGCCGGTGTCGTGATCGCCTCGATCGGAATCGTGATCGCCTCCGCCGCCGCGGGGGTACTGATCACCCGGTGTGATTCGTGGAGGACAAGGTGATAGGGGTGTTCGGAGATCCACCGCACATCCAGTTCATCAGCGATCGATTGGAGGGCTGTCACCGCCGCTGCGCCAGCGTAGCCGGCACCCAGCACAACAACGCGCCTACTCATTACTCAAGGGTTCATGTCAGCCGGTACAAACCTGTTGAAACGGGCCGGATGGATCGACCGTCTTGGCCCTCTGGTTACCGTTAGTCCTCCCAGAGGGCGTAGAGATCATCCCGGATCGGCTCGGTATAGCGGCGGTCGTCTAACTGTAGCCCTGGATCGCTGTCGGTGACGGTGCCGATCCTGGCAGCCTCGATCCCGGCCCCGGCCAGTTCCGTGAGTGTCGCTTCACACTCGGCCTCGGGTACCGTCGCGACCAACGCCCCGGAGCCAAAGATCGCCAGCGGATCGACGTCCATCGCGGTACAGAGTGCCCGGGTCGGCTCCCGGATCGGGATCGACTCGCGGTCGATCTCCAAGCACACCCCGGAGGCGAGTGCGAGCTCGAGTAGCCCGTCGATCAGACCACCTTCCGTCGGATCGTGCATCGCCGTCGCGACCCGGCGGAGCACGCGGCTCTCGGGTAGCACGCTGATGTCCCCGAAGTAGCCCGCGGCCTCCTCGAGCAGTGACGCCGACACGTCGTTTTCGAGGACATCCCGGAAATCGGTCGCGAGGATCGCCGATCCCTCGATCCCGGCACCTTTCGTGAGCACAACCGCGTCGCCGGGGGTGGCACCCGAGGAGCTGACATAGTGGTCGGTCAGCCCGAAACAGGTCAACGAGAGCAGCGGTTGTTCGAGCGAGCGGGCGTACTCGGAGTGCCCGCCCACGATCGCGACGTCTAACTCCCGGGCGACGGCGTCGAGCTGTTCGGTGATCGGATCCAGCAACTCGGGGCGTCCTTCCGGCAGGAAGACGACCGCCGTCAGCCATTCCGGATCGGCACCCGAGGCGGCGATATCGTTCGACGCGATAGTGACGCCCAGCGTCCCGATTCGGTCGACCGCCAGCGAGATCGGATCGGCGTTGACGACGAGCATCCGCTCGCCGAGATCGATCGCAGCCGTGTCCTCGCCGTAGGCTGGACCGACGCGGACCGACTCGTCCGGCGCCCCCGTTCGTGAGAAGACGTACTCACCGAGATCATCCGGGTCCACCTTACCGACCATGCCCGAACAGAGGGCCGGCAGCCCCCATGTAGCTTAGCATCTCGCCCGTTTACCGAGTGCCACCGTCGAGGTACGTGAGAGAGGTCACGCCATCGATCTGTACGGTCCCGTACCGGGTCCTCCCAGCCCGGGGGTTCACAGCTCGATGCGTTCGACGAGGCTTTCGTCGTCGTCGTGCCCGACGTGGAGGGCGACGATCCGGATGTCGTTCTCGAGGCCTGAGTCTCTGAGTTTGGCCTTCAGGAGGTTATCGACCTGATAGACGCCGGCGGCACTGGTCATCTCGATCTCGACCAGGACCGGCACCTCGGCACCGGCCTGCAAGGAGACCCGTTGGATGGCCTGACTGGAGATCGTATTGATGCCACGGCCACCCCGTTCGTAGGGGATCCGCGAGCGCCCCCGTTCCATATCGAGGGCGTCGGCGACCCGGATCACGCCGGCTTCCGTCGTGAGTGGGTCTTCCTCGACGTGATGGGTGAGGATCGCGTGAAGCACCTCGCCCTTGAGGCGAACCCGCTCGCGGGTGTCGTAAAACTGGGGGAGGATCCGATCGAGGATGTCGGCCGCCAGCGGAATCGAGTAGTAGGCGTGGCTGTCCCGGTGGACGACGTGGCCGATGTCGTGGATCGTCGCCGCCAACAGGATGATGACCGGCTCGTCGGCCTCCTCGAGGCCGTCGTGATCCGTCGCGCCGTTAAAGGAGACGCCACCTCGCTTCAGCAGGTCGTACAGACACAGCGCCCGGTGACGGACGATTTCGATGTGTTTGCGGCCATGGTCGTTGTAGCGCTTGCGGGCCACCGGGTTGACGTTCTGGGCATCGAGATAGACATCGATTTCCTCGTCGCTTTCGATGAACTCGAGGATCTCGTTGGCCCGATCGTCGGGAAAGGCGTGGTCGCCGTCGGGATCGTAATAGCGCTCGTCGGCGGCTTCGCTCATAGCCCGGCTTCGGGAGCAGCGATCAAAAGGGTTGTCAGGGGTCAGCTCGTCTCTCGAACGGCGGTTTCGACGGCGTCGTAGTCGGGTTCGACGGTTGGATCGTCGTGCTGCCAGGCATAGGTCACCGTCCGATCGCTATCGATGACGAACACGGCCCGCTTGGCCACCCCATAGAGACCGATGTCATCGAAATCCATCCGGACACCGTAATCGTCGATCACGGTTTTGTTGGTATCGCTCAACAGCCCGAAGGTGAGTCCCTCCCGTTCACGGAACTCGTTGAGGGCAAACGGGGAATCGATGCTCACGCCGTAGACCGTTCCGCCGACCGCATCGAACGCCCCGAGGCGGTCCTGGAAGGTGCAGAGTTCGGTCGTACACACGCGGGTGAACGCCCCCGGAAAGAACGCAAGGACGATCGGTGCCTCGGACCCAAGCCGTTCGGAGAGGGTAAATTCGGTGATATCGCCGTCCGCGAGTGGCAGCGTGAATTCCGGCGCGGTATCGCCGTCGGTGACCATGGTCGTGGGTAGGCGGGCACCGCTTAGTCGCTTCTGGTCGCCCTCTCCGGCCAGCGACCGCGTTCGGTCATCGCCGCCTGCCGGTTGACGCTCCCGATCCGCCTTGGCTGATTCAGGCTGATCTCGCTTTCGTCGGCGAATTTCGTCGACTCAACCCATCAAAAAGCCTATAACCGCCAACCGGCAAAGGAGAGGTAGACGATGACCGGATTACTTTCCCCACTGTTCGTCGGCGGGATGCCCGGCGGGATGGAGCTGGCGGTGATTCTCCTGATCGCCGTGCTTCTGTTCGGCGCGAACAAAATCCCCAAATTGGCCCGATCGACCGGGCAAGCCATGGGTGAATTCAAGCGCGGCCGCGAGGAAATCGAAGAGGAACTCAACGAGGTCCGGGATGCGGCCTCGGTCGACGCGGATCTCGAGAGTTCGAGCTCCAGCGACGAGGACGCCGATCTCGTCGACACGAGCGATGTCGGTGCCGACGAAAAGAACTGATTGACCGCTCCGTATACGGACAGTAACCTTAACGTCGATTCCTCTGATTTTATCCGGTGGCAGCCGGGCGTGTGGCCTAGCGGACAGGGCGAGAGGTTCCTAACCTCTCGATCGCGGGTTCGAATCCCGCCACGCCCGCTCGATGTTAACGGTTTTTCGCGGTCGCGGCCTGAGGGAGGCTCTACCTCCCGGAGTGTCTGACTGTCAGTTCAACGATGAGCTTCAACCCAGTCAGACGGTAATACTCACGTCAGGCATCCCACCCAGGAGACCACCGAAGGCCGTTTCGTACCCCTCATGGCGGGCGGTCTGGGGCTGGACCGGAATCGAGAGCGTCAGGTCATCACCCGTCCGGACCTCCTTGACGACGGCACCGTAGTGATAGTTGAGCGTCGGATCGAGCGTCCGGGTGAGTTCGCCGTCGTACACTGTCTCCCCATTGCGGGTCAGGGTGCCCTCTACGGCCATCGCGGGGATGATCATGCGGTTGTAGCGCGTTCGGGCCGACACCGCGAGATACTGGCCGTCGCCCTCGATACCCAACGGTGGCTCATCGAGGACCGTTGCGACGAGTTCGGCGTCGTTGCTCATCGCCGATCCGATGACCTGTCCCGGGAGGGCTGATTTGGCCGGTGCCAGCGAGTTGGGTATTCCTTTCATTGCCATCGGATCGATCGCCCCCGGTGTCGCGGTCCGGTCGCCCATCCGCTTGAACATGAGTTCGTTTTTCGCCTGTTCGCTGTACTCGAATTCGATCTCGACGGTCGTCGGTTCGG
>JAXINS010000053.1:0-16870 GCA_034190395.1 Chewarchaeum aethiopicum (SeqCode) | reverse complement strand
CTCCGCCGTTTCAACTCGGCGTGGCGGTGGAGCGGATAGAGATTATCGCGGACGGTCTCGACCAGGGTATCGTACACATCCACGGGGATGTTCGGCCCATCCATCGCGGCCTCGCGGGCGGTCTCGTAGTTGCGGACCCGGGCCGTCTTGACGTCGGCCTTGACGCTGTTTCTGAGCGACGTCCCGATGGTGTTGCGAAGATCGCCGAGTTCCGCGTAGAACGCCTCGTGGACCCGCTGGCGAAACGCCCGATCCGGCCGTTTGAGCAGCGTCGTAAAGTTCGACTGGGTGATCTCGACGGGCTCGCCATCGGGATCCTCGACGGTCGGGAAAGTCAGATCCGCATCCGTCAGCATACTGTAGATCTCTCCCGGCGAAGACAACACCTCGCCAAGCTCCGAGAGCACCGACTCGACTTCCGCCGACCGCGTGTGGGGGTTCATCCGGATGATATCGTCGAGATGATGATCATAAACGTCGAGACCGTCGGTCGAGTCGATCATCGCATCCAGCTCCTCGCGGGAGAGTGACTGGATCGCGGGTTCGATGAAGCTCGCGGCGCTCGATGCCTCGGATGCCAGCGACTGGGCGCGAGCACTCATCGCCTGGTAGTCCTGGTCGCGGGTATCCTCATGCGAGCGCATCCGGGCATACGCGGTAACCTTCGAGAGCTCCCGCATCAGCGTGTCACGGTGCTCGAGAACCGAAAGCAATGTTTCGCCGTCGTCGAAGGCGTCGGTTTCGTAGGTGCGTAACGTCTCGATTCGGTCCTCGACATCCTCGTAGGCGGCCTCCCAGTCATCGTCGCTCGCGTAGATACTCGTCAGATCCCACTTGTATTCCTCATCGATCTCCTCTCGCTCCGGCACCGAACTCATGGCCCCGCCTTACCGGACTCCGGACGTAAGCCTTGCCCCTTTCATACCGGCTTTGCCAGCGGGCGATCTGCGGGGTGATATGCCCGCAGAGATGCAGGCCGAGCTGACGGATACCGAACGGCAAGTTCTGGGGAGTGCCTGGGGAAGCGATCTCGGGTGGGAGTTTCTGACCGAGCTGATCGAGATCGGCAACCGGATGGGTGGCCATCCGGGCGAACACGAGGCGGCAACGCTCGTCGCCGACCACCTTCGGGCGGCCGGTGCCCGGGACGTGACGGTCGATTCGTTTGCGATGACACGATGGAACCGGGGGACGACGGACTTAGCCGTCACCACTCCCGTCGATCGGTCGTTCGAGGCGATCGCGCTGCCGTATTCGCCGGCCGGGGATATCGAAGGGGCGCTCGTCGACGTCGGCGCCGGCACCCCCGAGGAGATCGACGACGCCGATGTCGAGGGCAAGATCGCTCTTGCGAGTTCCTCAACGCCGGAGGACTACGGCCGGTTCATCCATCGCATGGAAAAATACGGCCACGCCGCCGAGGCGGGCGCGATCGGCTTCATCTTTCACAACCACGTTCCCGGCCAGCTGCCGCCAACCGGCTCGTTGCAGTTCAATCAGGAGGGATCGATCCCCGGAATCGGCGTCAGCAAGGAGACCGGCCACTGGCTCTTGGAGTACGCTGACCGTGGGGGTACGGTAGCACTAACCGTCGAGGCCAGCGTCGAGCCGGCCGAGAGTTACAACGCCCACGGCGTCGTCGGCCCCGACACCGACGAGGAGGTCGTCATCGTTGCCCACCACGATGCCCATGATATCGCGGAGGGTGGCCTCGACAACGGTAGCGGGATCGCGACCGCCGTCGCGGCCGCACAGCTGCTTGGCGAATTCGAGCTGCAGGCACAGGTCCGGATCGCCGGCGTCGGCTCGGAGGAGATCGGATTGATCGGCGCCGATCAGCTGGCGGCGACGCTCGATCTCGATCGCGTGAAAGCCGTCCTCAATCTCGATGGTGCCGGGCGGTTCCGCGACATGACGCCGGTCGTCAACGGATCGGACCCGCTCGCCGAGGCGTTCGCGGCCGTCAGTGAGGCGGTCGGCCATCCCATCGAGACCGACGATCGAACCCATCCGTTCAGCGATCACTGGCCGTTCGTTCGCCGTGGCGTGCCCGCGACACAGGTCCGCTCGGACAGCGGCGAACGCGGTCGTGGCTGGGGCCACACCCACGCCGACACGCGTGACAAGGCCGATCGTCGCAACCTCCAAGAACACGCCATGTTGATCGCCCTGACGGCCAAGGAACTCGCTGCACGCGATCCCCTCCCCCGGCTCGACAGCGAAACCGTCGCCGACGCGCTCCGTGAAGGGGATCTCGAAGAAGGAATGCGGGCGGCCGGGATCTGGCCCGACGACTGGAACTAGATCCGGTCGAGGATCGTCGTGAACACGCGGTCGCGCGTGCGATGTTCGAGTTGCCGTTCTGCGAACCGGTCACGAACGTCATCGCGGGCGTCATCGTCCGGCCGAAACGTGATACCCGGATAGTCGACTGCCGTCAACACGAGGGGATACGCGGGCGCCGATGGGATCCCCTGTGGTCCGGAGAGCGGCGTGTCCGAGAGGACCTGATCGATCCGTTCCATCGGCGTGGCGCCGACACCGATCGAACGGACCAGTGAAACGAACCGTCGGACGAACGAGCGGGGAAAGCCACCGGCTTCGACGGTGAGAACGAGGAAGTCGCCATCCGGATCGACGGCCGCGGTCACATCACGGACCGTCCCGGCAGTCTCGCTCGTCAGGTTGTGGAAATCGTGCTCGCCCGTTAGTCGATCGACGGCCGTCCGGACACGATCGAGGTCGGCGTCGGGTGCATAGCAGTGGTAGGTGTACGCCCGTCGAGTGGCATCGTGGGTCGCGTGGAAATCGGCAGGCACATCGGCGACCGCCCACGATCGGATCGAGTCAGGAAGCGCGCTGTTGAGTGCGGTCGGTGTGAGCCAGGCGGGGGCATCAAACGCGACCGTCTGGGCCACCGCCGAGACGCCCGCATCGGTACGGCCCGCGGCGGCATATCCGGTCGGTTTGTCCGCGTCCGCATCGAGCCAATCGAGTGTTCGAAGGGCATCGAACAGTCGATCCTCGACGGTCGGCACGTCGGGCTGGCGCTGAAAGCCATGGAAGGGCCGCCCATCATACGCCAGCCGGAACGCGCGTCGATCGCTCATGTGAGCCCTCAGGATCGCTCGGCCGCCGACTCGCGATCTCGATCCCGTTGACGATCGGGCTCCGTCTCATCGATGAGCCGTTCTTTGGCCGCTTGCGGTGATTCGGTGTCGAGCAATCGATCGAGCCGGCGTTCGAACTCCGCCTCGTCGATCTCACCACGGGCATATCGTTCCCGGAGCGTCTCAAGCGGATCGGGCTGGGTCGCCTCGGAGGCCGTCGGCTCGTTTTCATCGCCGGTCAGGATGCCGACCATCGGCAAAACGACGGCAAAGCCGAGGACGAACACGATCCAGAACCAATCGACGCCGAAAAACAGCAACGTCAATCCAACCCCGAGAGTGAGAAAGACGACGAGCCCACCGATCGATGATGTCGAATCGCGATCGGGTCGCATACGGCTGGGTTCGCCAGGAGTCGACTAATAACCCAAGGCGATCGACAGCGGAAGCGGACCGAGCGGCTCGCGAAAAACCGGAACGACCTATACGAAATCGTCGTAGGTCGGTCGGTCGTAGTTACCCGGGAACTCCGCGACCGGGACCTGTACCTGCTCACCCGATGCCATGTCCTTGATTGTGATCTCGTCGTTTTCGAGGTCACGCTCGCCGACGATGACCGTCGTTTCGGCGTTGATCGAGTCGGCGTAATCGAGTTGCGCCCCGAAACTCCGGCTGGTCACGTCGGTTTCGACGATGTGGCCCGCTCCTCTGAGGGCTTGGACGATCCGGCTCGCGACCTCGCGGGTCTCCCCGACCGTCAGGACGTAATAGTCGGTCGTAAACTCCTCGTCGGGCCAGACACCGGCCCGTTGCATCAACAACGTCAGCGTCGAGAACCCGGGCGCGACGCCGACGGCCGGTGTCGGCTGGCCACCGACGCTCTCGATCAGATCGTCGTAGCGGCCGCCACCGAAGATCGAGCGGCTCACCTCACCCGTCGAATCGAAACACTCGAAGACGACGCCGGTGTAGTAATCGAGCCCCCGGGCCGTCTCCAACGACAGGGTGCAGTACTCCCGAGCCCCGAAGTCCTCGACGGCCGCGAGGACGTCCTGGAGGTTCGTGACGGCGGCTTCGACGCGATCGGTCTCGGCGACGGCGACCAGTTCGTCGAGGCCATCGACGTCCACCGCAAGGAGGTCGTCGAACTGTCGGGCCTGTTCGCGCGTGAGACCAGCGTCGACCAGCAGATCGTAATATTCGTCCTGGCTGATCTTCGCGCTCTTATCGACGGCCCGGATCGCTGCCCGGGTATCGACATCCTCGCCGAATGATTCCAGGAGTCCGCCGAGGATATCCCGGTGGGAGACCCGGAAATTGAAGTCCTCGCTAGTGAGCCCGAGGTTGGTGAGTGCATCCGCACAGTAGGCCAGAATTTCGGCGTCAGCTTCGGGTTCGGCCGAGCCGAAGATATCGGCGTTGAGCTGATAGAACTCCCGGAAACGGCCTTGCTGGACCTGTTCGTAGCGCCAGAATGGGCGTGTCGAGAACCATTTGATCGGCTTGGCGAGTGCCTGTTGTTTCGCGACGACCATCCGGGCGACCGTCGGGGTCAGTTCGGGCGTCAGGGTCACGTCTCGCCCACCCTGATCGGTGAACGAATAGAGTTCCTCGACGATCTCCTCGCCCGATTTATCGACGTACATCTCGGTCCGTTCGAGGGCGGGCGTACTGATTTCCCGAAAGCCATACCGCCGCGCCGTATCCTCGAGGACGTCAATGGTTGCCCGGCGGGCAGCCATCTCCTCGGGATAGAAGTCACGAAACCCCTTCAGACGGTCGTACATATCGCCCGGTTGGCGAGGGCCTCGCTTGAAAGCTTCCTTCCCGAATTCGCGGTGAACGGTCCGGCGATACAACGCTCGTGGTCGATCGACCGCTCATCGACAGCCAGAGGGCCGCCTTTCGATAAGAGATACAGGGCGGCGGCCCGATCGATGTACGGGAACGACTGCTCGGCCGGCAAAACGGTTATCGGCGACGGATATTGAAGCTCTTCGAGTCGGGTTTGAGCTCCGAGAGGAGCTCTTTCATCTGCTCGTCGTCGATTTTCTCATCGCCCAGCCGACCGCTTCGGGCCAGGGCAACGACCTGTTGTTCGACCTTCTCGGCGAAGTCGGGCTTGCTCATCCGGACGGAGTTGAGCCGCTGGCGGGCGCCGTCAGTCAGCGCCTGGCGAAGCATGGCCTGTTTTTGGGCTTCGGCCTGCTGGCGAGCCTGCTCTTGGGCCTGTTCCTGGGATTCACCCTGTTTTTGTTCTTGTAGCTCTTGGAGGCGTTCCTCTCGAAGTTCTTCGAGGCGCTCTTCGTCGGGGGCGTCGCTCATCGTATGAAATCGATTGCCGGTCTGGCGTAAAAACCGTTGCGGACCACCCGATGGAGTGGAACTCGTGTTCAGACGTACCGTTCGAGTTCGGGCCGATCGAGGTCGTCGATCACGTCGCCAGCGGTCTCATCGAGCAGCGACCGTCCCTCGGGGGAGGCGATACGACCCTCGTTGCTCGGGCCGGATTCGATGTAGCCGGCCTCCTCGAGTTGCTGGAGAATCGTGCGGATGACCTTCTGGCTGCCGTCCGAACGATGGGCGGGCGCGACCCGGTAGCGGGTCGAGCCAGCTTTCTTATCGCCGTACTCCGTCGCGAGTCGCTCAACGCCAACGGGACCGTCGATCGCGACCTTTCGGAGCAGGCTCGCCGCCCGCGTGTACCAAAAGTCCGACTGTTCGGGGGGCAGTTCACGACCGGCGCCGGATTTAGCGAAGGTCGCCCATTCGGGCTCGTCGATCTCGTCTTCAAGCGTCGACGCAACCGCCGCGATCAGTTCATCGGCGGGGGCGTCATGAAGGGTTACCATGCCCGCATCTTTCCCGTCACGGCGTTTAAGGCCATCGGGATAGCGCCGGTATACGGACCGTTAGCACGGGAACGAGCGCTATTGCTACCGGATCGAGTATCGGCCAAGGACGGATACCACAGTCCTATTTGCCGGCGCCGACCCAACGACGGCTATGTCTCTCGACGAGCGTGCCGCCCTGGCGCTGTTGGCCGACACGCTCCCCACAGCCGGCGATGACGCGGCCGTGATCGGCGAGCATGTGTTGACGACCGATATGCTCCACGAGACGACCGACTTCCCGGACGGGACGACCAGATACACGGCCGGCTGGCGGGCCGTCGGTGCTTCACTCTCCGATGTGGCCGCCATGGGGGCCCGAGCGGTCGCCGCGGTTGCGGTCTATGGCGCCCCGACGTTCGAATCGGACGAACTCGAAGCCTTCGTCGACGGTGCGCGGGATGTCTGTGCGGCCGTCGGGGCGGATTACGTCGGCGGCGATCTCGACGACCATCAGGAGTTTACGGTCGCCACGACCGCATTAGGCGAGACGTCGACACCGGTGGGACGCGATGGTGCCACCCCCGGCGATGTCGTCGCCGTCACGGGGACTCTCGGTCGCAGTGGCGCGGGGCTTCGACTGTTCGAACGTGGCGACAACGAGCGGGCAAACGCACTGTTTCAGTTTCCCCCACGGGTGGCTGCTGGTCGGACGATCGCGGGCCACGCCACCGCCATGATGGACTCGAGCGATGGTCTCGCCCGCTCGCTCCATCAACTCGCGGCCGCCAGTGAGTGTGGCTTTGCGATCGATACAGCGGCCTTGCCGATCGACGAG
This sequence comes from Chewarchaeum aethiopicum (SeqCode), assembly GCA_034190395.1. Classification (GTDB taxonomy): domain Archaea; phylum Halobacteriota; class Halobacteria; order Halobacteriales; family Hikarchaeaceae; genus Chewarchaeum; species Chewarchaeum aethiopicum. Next base: position 10,091 of record JAXINS010000053.1, on the reverse strand, counting down.
ACCGTTGAGACGGTCGCCGATTCCCCATCCGACCGGCGGGAACTGGGCGTGTTCTTCGGGGAGGATTTCGAACTGGTCTTCACGATACCGACGGAGGACGTCGACACGGTTCGATCCGCGACCGAATGTTCGGTCACGGTTATCGGGACGGTCACCGAGACGGCAAACGGAGTCACGATGGATGGCGACCCGCTGCCGGATCGTGGCTATACACACTGACGTAGCGCCCGAGCGCGGCTTAGCCGACGATCTGGATCGGCACGGGCGTGAAACAGAGGAGCCCGAAAAACAGCGTCAACAGACCGATAACCCGACGCTTGGTGTCGAGCGTCCCCTCATCGATCGGATCGGCCGGCCCGGCATAGGCGAGCACCAACGAAAAGAGCCCCCAGAAGATCCAGATCCCCGAGGCGTTGCCGGCGGAGCCAAAGAAGTTGGTAAACTGCAGCGCGCCGGCCAGCCCGAACAGGGCCGCCGGCACCAGCGCGGCGACGGTTAGCTGGCGTTTGCCGACCAGGGCCCGGACGATGTGCCCACCGTCGAGCTGACCGACCGGCAGGAGGTTGAGGAAGGTCACGAACATCCCAACCCACCCGCCGAAGACAACGGGATTCGGCGCGAGGTACTTGTTTTGATAGTCGATGGGTTGGTTGAGTACGTCGGCGATCAACTGAAACAGGAGCGGATAGCCGAACTGGATCTCGAAGGTGTTCGGACTGTTGACCACCCAGGTCGGGACCTCGATCGGCGGGAGCAACAGTCCGATCGCCGTGACGACAACCGTTGCAATCAGGCCGGCAATCGGGCCGGCAACGCCGATATCGAAGAGTGCCCGCCGGTCGGGGATCTGGCCTTTCATTCGAATGACCGCCCCCATGGTCCCGATGATCGTCGGCATCGGGATGAAATACGGCAACGTCGCCTCGACATCGTGATAGCGACTCATAACGTAGTGGCCGAGTTCGTGAATACCGAGGACGCCGATGACGGCTGCGGCAAAGGGCCACGCCCGCAACAGCGTCATCGGATCGGCAAGCGGATCGCGGACGTAATACCACATCGTGCCCGCATACAACGTCGACAGCACGGTCACGACAAAGAGGATGACGTTCGTCCACGGGATCCCATCGATCCCGACGTCGATCGGCTCGGCGACGAGGACGTGTTCCCCGGTTTGGCGGCTCAACTGGACCTCATAGCCCTGTTCTCGGAAGAGCGGCCACACCTGTTGCATCAGTTCGTCGGAGGGCACGAGCGGTTCGCCGTAGTAGACGAGCCGGTCACCGTCTCGACGGGCCTCGTAAACGCGGAAAACAGAATCGAAATCATCGAGTGGCGGCCCCGCGTTCGGGCCCTCGGTAGCAGACATCGATCACTCGTTAGGATTCAGAGCTTAAAAGTCCGTTAACTCCTGGGTCGGATTTTACATCGAAGGAGAGCCACGATCGACTCCGAACACAGAAGTCTCAGTGAGTGTCTGCGGTCGATCGTGAGGGCTCCCACTACCTCGATCAGCCCGACATACTCTCAGTATCTTGGACCACCATCAGATCGAACGCGACATCGGCCGGTTCATCATCCGGCGAGAGATAGCCGGTGGCGAATGCCGTGTATACCTGCCCCCCGCTGAGCTCCAGATCGAAATCGGCCACGATGTCACCATCGTTTTCCATCGTGTCGCCGCGGATCTGAACGGTATAGGTATTCGCCGGCACCGTCACGTAGCCCGATTCACCGCTGTTGGAACTGTGCCCAAATTCGTCGTGGATTCTCGAGAGAATTCCCTGTCCGAAGACCAGTAGTCGAAGCCGGAATATTCTAGATGATGATGCCGGCCTGCAGCACAGTGATCAACACCGTCAGCGTCGGCACGCTAATGAGCGTCGTGGTTAGGATGGCGGTGCTGATGTACTCCGGGCGAGAGAGTTGTGCGGCGGTCCCACCGGGATCCTCGAATTCGATGGCGAGGATCAGCGGCGTAACGGCTGCAGGCATCCCACACTCAAGGATGAAGACCCGGGCAACGGTCGATTCGAGCTGACCGATCGCGAGGACAATCCCGAGCCCGATGACCGGTGCGACGGCGAGTTTGAACGCGTTTGCCACCATTACTCGACGAACGGCAACCCCGGAGCTAGTGTTGGCGAGTTGGATCCCTAACATGAGCAGCATAACGGGAATCGACGCCTCTCCGACGAGTTCGATTGTCCGCATGACTGTCGATTCAGTCGGTGGGACAACGCCGATAACCCGAGCCAGGAAAGCAAGTACAACAGCATAGATCAGCGGAATCCGAAATACTCGCCCGATAGCGTCACGGGTCGAACTCTGTCCACGGGAGGCCACATATACTCCGACCGTGTACATCATGATCGCTTGACCGGCGATGAACAACACGGCCGTGCTTCGGCCCACTGGTCCGAATGCGAACTCCGAGAGTGGAATCCCGTAGTTGCCGGCGTTGGGGAAGACACTCGAGAGAACGAGGGCACTCAGGGCTGGTTCGCTCTTCCCAAGGAGTCGTCCACCGAGTTCGACGATTCCGACCATCGAGAATGTAAAGAGGATGACGCTACCGATGACGAGGAGTGCGGTCGTTCCCGCAAGCGAGGTCGTCGCCAAGCTATGGAAAATCAACGCCGGGATGAGAACGTACAATGTGATGGTCCCGAGCGCATCGACATCGATGTCACGGATCGTCCCGACCAGGTAGCCAACGGTAGCGATCGAAAGGACTGGAAGGATCGCGGTGGTCAGCGCAGAGAGCAGCGACACGATATCTCACGTGCCGACGTCACAGAACGAGAATGCTTCGGATTGGAGGGCCGTGCGGTGCGAGCGTGGGTGAGGCGTCCTCAGGCGGGGGCGACGCGCCAGGTCGTCGCGGAGGTGTAGGACCACTTTTCGATTTCGAGCTCGGTAGCGGAGTCTTTGAGCTTCACCATCAGAGCGCCGATCTCCTTTGGGGACAGTCCGACTTCGTCGGCGATGAACTTACTCTTGAAGTAGAGTTCGCCTTCACCGTCGGTGGCCTTCTCGCGGAGGAAACTACGAAGGCGTTCTTCTTTGCTCGGCGTCTCATCAGTGGTGTCAGCGGTCGGTTGGGCGGTCGTGCTCATCGCAATCACTGGTATACACCATACCCCCTTATAAAGTCAAGATCGCTAGAGCTGTTTCGGGTGCATTTATCGATTTAGCCGTAACAGGGTTTCTTTTAAAAGCGGCTCAAAAACAGTTTAAAAATTTAGAACCGATTCTAAGCATTTCTTTCTTTTATTTTCGATTTAATATATCGGCATACGTCCGGCGGACAACCTGATGGGTGAACGAGAGGTTAGCCGGATGTCAACCGCCTCGGGGTCAAGCCCCGAGGCTTGTCAGTCGACTCCCGGTCTATCCGCACAAGGCGGAAGGCGTGTACTCGCCGTTCGCGTTCACCGTCCCTGACTTCAGGGCCAGTTGACTCCTGGCCCGTCCAGCACCAGACTTGAGCCAGTGCTGGACAAGCCGCCACCCGATATTCCGAGCGGCGTTGTAGTCGGCGTGCAGTTCCTTACCGCACTTCAAGCACTCAAACTCATCACCATCGCGGTTGTCTTCGTGCGTGAACCCGCACCCGCACTCACCGTGACTGCACCGCTGAGACGTGTAGGCAGGGGCAACATCGTCCACGTCGATGCCGTATTCTTCGGCTTTGTATCCCACGTGGTGTTGAAGTTCGCGGAACGCCCACTGCTGAAACTTCGAGGCGTCCGAAATACGCTCACGTATTTGGGTCAAATTCTCAAACGCAATCGCCGTACAGGTTTCCACGTTCTCGCTCTGCCCAGCTCGCTGTAACCGATGCGGTCTTTGCATGCATGCGGTCTTTGCAATTGCCAAGCGCGTCGGCAGCGAGGTTGCGGGCGGATTGAACGAGACTGGATTGCAGATTGGTCTGCTCCCGAACGTCCGCGTAGGTCTGTTCGTGGAGCGTGTTCTTCGTATCCTCTATCTCCGTGGGGTCGTCACTCCATCCAGCGTCAGCGACGTGTTGGGCCGCTTGGCGAAATTGCTCAAACGTTTCATCGAGAACGCTGTGAGGTCCCTCAGGAACGTCGAGCTTTAGCTTGTGTCATCGAGTGGCGGCTTCCTCCCCGACCTCAAGGGTCGGGGTATCCCCCTCGCAATCTCTATGAAACGAACTATTCCGCTATTCGGCCTCGTGACGCCAGAAAGTCTCCTCGACCGTGATCTCTTTTTTGAACAGCGGAACTTCGTCTTTCAGCCGATTGATCCCGTCCTCGACGGTTCGAAACGCCTCCTCACGATGGCCTGCAAGCACGACGACAAAGACGATGTCCTCGCCAGCTTCGATGACGCCAGTCCGGTGGTGCAACAAAACTGCCTGCACGCCATCCCGTTCCTCGAGTTCCGTCTCGATCGTCCGCATCCGTTCGTCGGCAACCGTATCGTATTTCTCGAAGGCGAGATGCGTCGTCGGAGTGTCGTCATCGGCGTCCTTCTCACGAACCCGGCCGGTGAACGTCGCGATCGCCCCCGCACGGTCCGCGTTCGGGGCTTGTTTGATCCGTGTAACCAATGATTCGAGGGTCTCGTAGGGCTCGGTGTCGTCGAGTGCGTCGATCACAGCGTCGGTGTCAACGGCGTCAATCGAATCGACCGCATACAGCGGTTCCTCGACGTCGACCGAGCCGACCGCAACTTCCGGAACATCGGCGTCGGGAAACCCATCCAAGACCGCGTAATCGTAGGTCGGCGCAAGCCGATCGAGCAACGAATCGAGCGTGTGCTCCTCGCCGGTTACCGACCATCGGCCATCTTCGTCCAGCCGATAGGTGGGGACGGCTGTGGTCTGTGTCGCCGTTCCCCCGTCACCGACGGGTGCTTCGCGGTTGATCGCGACGACATCCCCCCGCTGTTCGAGCCCCTGACAGAGCGATCGTCGTAGTGACGTCGAATCGATCGCATCGGGAACGCGGAGTCCGATCGGTCGCATACTATACCCATGGACAAGCACGCGCTTGTAGGCTTCGCCCGCGACAGGGCATATCGGGTCTGAACGTCGGGTTCGTGGCCTAACCGGTTAACAATCCTTAAGAGCGCGTCGTAGCTACGCCTGGGTAGTCATGAAGGTCATTCTCTCTATCGGGGGTAGCGTGCTTGCCCCGGATCTCGCGGCGGCATCCGTCCGTGGCCACGCCGACGTGATCGAACGTCTCGATCGGGAGGGGTGTTCGATCGGGGCGGTCGTCGGCGGGGGTGGGATCGCCCGCGAGTACATCCAAACCGCACGTGAACTACAGGCCAACGAGATCGAACTCGATCAGATCGGGATCGACGTCACCCGGCTCAACGGCCGGCTGTTGATCGCCGCCCTCGGGGAAGCGGCTGCACCGAGTCCGGCAACGACGTACGAGGAAGCCGGTGCGGCGATGCGACGGGGCGATATTGCCGTAATGGGTGGGGTTCAGCCCGGCCAGACGACCGACGCCGTCAGTGCCGCGCTCGCGGAGTACACCGACGCCGATCTGTTGGTCTATGCCACCAGCGTCAACGGCGTCTTCAGCGCCGATCCCAACGAGGACGCCGGTGCCGAGAAGTACGATCGCCTGTCGGCCGGCGAACTCGTCGACGTGATCGCCGGGATCGAGATGAGCGCCGGGAGTTCGGCGCCGGTGGATCTGCTGGCGGCGAAACTGATCGAGCGATCGGGGATGCGCGCGATCGTCCTCGACGGGACGGCGCCGGAACGGATCCTCGATGCGGTCCTAACGGGCGATCACGACGGCACCGATATCATCCCCAAGGGAACGGCCGACGAAATGAGTTACTGGGTCAGCCAGTGACCAGCATGCATCCCGACGACGATCCTTACGTCTTGGGTGGTGGCGGCCCCGAAGATCATGCCTTCTGGGCGGATCGAGTGGCGGATCTAATCGAGGCCCGTGAACCGAACGAACCGATCGTCATCAAGGGGGGGATCTCGGTGTCGGGCGTCCCCCACTTGGGCAACATGAACGAGGTACTCCGAGGGTACTTCGTTGCCGAGTCGCTTCGGGACCGTGGCCATACGGTGCGGCAGGTATTCACCGCCGACGACCGGGATCCCCTGCGGAAACTCCCTCGGAAACTCGCCGACCTAGACGGGAACATCGTCGGCCTCGGGGACGTCGATGCCGGCGCGCTTGGTCGAAACCTCGGGGTCCCCTATACCGATATCCCCGATCCGTTCGGCTGTTGTGACTCCTATGGCGATCACTTCGCGACGCTCATCGAGATCGGTGCCCAGCAGTTGGGCATTCCCGTCGAGATGATCTCGACGACCGACCTCTACGAGGACGGTGCCTTCGATGCGATCACCCGCCACCTCCTCGAGGAACGTGAGACTGCCCGGGACGTTCTCGCGGAATATCAGGACAAGGTGGACGCGTCGTACATCCCGTTTAACCCGATCTGTGAAACCTGCGGGAAGATCACCGAAACGGTCACCAGCGTCGACGCCGATGCCGACACGGTCGAATACGAATGCACCGACATCGAGGCCGGCGGCCAGACGATCGAGGGGTGTGGCCACCATGGAACCGCCAGCCTCCGGGACGGGAAACTCCCCTGGCGGTTCGAGTGGCCGGCCCAGTGGCAGGCCCTCGATGTCGATCACGAACCGTTCGGGAAAGACCACGCCGAGGGCTCCTGGCCGAGTGGCACCGATATCGCCCGAAACGTCATGGACTTCGAGCCACCGGTGCCGATGGTCTATGAGTGGTTTACGCTCAACGGGGAGGCGTTCTCCTCCTCGGAGGGCAACGTCATCCTCGTCCAGGAAGTGCTGGAGATGCTCGAACCCGAGGTCGTCCGATATTTCTTCACGAAGGATCCGGTTCGGGCACGCGATTTCAACATCGAACGCTTCGATCAACTCACCGACGAGTTCGACCGGTTCGAACGCCACTACTACGAGGAGATAGACGAACCCGATCCGGACACGACGGGAGTCGCCAAGGCGGCGTATCCGGCGGTGATCCGCCCGACCGTCGCCACCCGATTCGATGCCGACGGCACGCCCATCGAACAGCCGGATGCAGTCGCCGAACCAGTCACCGATCCCGGGCGGCGGGATCAGCTGACTGCGATCATTGAGAAGGACTTCAGCGCCCGTGAGCGGATCCCCTATACGTTCGCGGCCGTCTTGGGGATGACCGACGATACCGACCTCCGACTGACGATGGCTCACCGCCAGGAACACCTCTCGCCGGACGCGCCGGCATGGGTCGTCACGCTCGCAACCGATCGGATCGAAGGAGCCCGAACCTGGGCCGAGCGGACGGACAACGAGTACAACTATCGGCTGCAATCGGAGCTGCCGGCCGTCGAATTCGATCCGGCAATCGAGGAGGCACTCGAGGAGTTAGCCGACCTCGTCGCCGATGGCGCCGACGGCGAGACGATTCAAGGCGAGATCTACGAGACGGCAAAACGCCACGACATCGAGGTCGGCGAGTTCTTCAGCGCGGGCTACCGACTGTTTCTCGGGCAGGAGCAAGGCCCACGGCTGGGGCCGTTTCTCGCAGCGCTCGATCGGGCGTTCGTCGTCGATCGTCTCCGCCGGAAAGGATAAGCAACGTTCGCAAGTGAATTGTGTCGATCGAGGTCCAAACGCATTTGAGCGAACGGACCTTCAGAACGGGTAATGAGTACGCTGTCCTGGATCCTCGCCGGGATCGGGCTCTACTGGATCGCGATTATCTGGGCCCGACGGAACCGGCTGCTCCCATCGTACATCGGGACCCAGGGGCCGATCCTCACGGTCCATACCAAACGAGGCCGCGCGTTCCTCGATCGAATCGCCCAGTATCGGACGTTCTGGCGGGCCTGGGGGAACTTCGGGGTAGGACTGGCCTTCGTCATCCTGATCGGCTCCTTTCTCTTTCTGGCCTTTGCGGCCGTCTCGACCGTCCAGAACCCGACGCCGACGCCCGTCAATCAACCCCGGAACGTCCTGGTGATCCCGGGCGTCAACGAATTCCTCCCGCTGTCGGCAGCGCCCGAAATCGTGCTCGGACTGCTGGTCGGGCTGGTCGTCCACGAGGGCGGTCACGGCATCTTCTGTCGGGTCGGGGACATCGAGATCGAATCGATGGGAATCGCGCTCTTTACCCTCATTCCGATCGGTGCGTTCGTCGAACCCGACGAGGAGAGTCGCCGGCGTGCCGACCGGGGTGCCCAAAGCCGGATGTTCGCGGCGGGGGTGATGAACAACTTCGCGATCACGGTCATCGCGTTCGCCCTCCTCTTTGGACCGGTCATCGGAATGATCGGTGTCGCCGGCGGGGCGGCCGTCGGTGACTCCCTACCCGGATCGGCCGCGGCGTCGGCCGGGATCGATGGCGGCGAACGGATCGTCGCGGTCGGCGATCGGCAGGTGCAGAACAACACCGATCTCGAACGAACGCTTCGGGCGGTCGACGCCCAGACGGTCAAGGTCACCTACGTCGAGGGGAACGAACGCCGGACGACGACGGTCGACCGATCGCTGCTCATCACGGGCATGCAGGCCGTCTCGCCGTTCCGGGAGCTCGTCGGCGGCGGTGAGGTGACCGAACAGACCGCCAGCCGGATCGTATCGGTCAACGGTACGACGATCCACACCGAGACGGATCTCCAGGAGACGCTGGCGAACCGGACGGTGATTCAGCTGACGACGGCCGGTGGGGAATCGGCGACCGGCCCAGCAGGCGCACTCGTCAGGGCCCAGGCGGGCAGTCCGACCGGCACCGCCGGCGCGCCGACCGGCGAATGGATAATCGTCACCCGAATCGACGGCGTCCGCGTGACGTCCGCGGCCGATCTCAGCGACGTGATGGCGACGACCGATCCCGGCCAGACGGTCCCGATCGTCGCCTATCACGACGGGACCCGCCAGCAGTACGATGTGACTTTGGGCGATCACCCCCGGGAATCGTATGGGTTCCTAGGCGTCGATGTGATGCCAGGAATTAGTGGCATGCAGGTCAACGATTTCGGCACCCGACTCTATCCTGCGGAACTCTACCTTACGCTTCTAGGTGGCGGTGACGGGGGCGGCGGCTCGTTCTTCGGCCGGATGTTCTTCGCGCTGCAGTTACCGCTCGCAAGCGTGACCGGTGGCGCAGGACTGGAATTCAACTTCGCGGGCTTTACCGGCGGTATCCAGAACTTCTACGTCGTCAACGGCCTGCCGACGGCACTCTGGGGGGCGGTCTTCCTGTTCGCGAACGCCCTGTTTTGGACGGGCTGGATCAACCTCAACCTCGGCTTTTTCAACTGCATTCCGGCCTTCCCGCTCGACGGCGGGCATCTCCTTCGCATGGCCGCCGAATCGGTCGTGGCCCGGCTCCCGGTCAGCCGGCGGCGCCGGCTCACGACGATGGTCACGACGAGCATCGGCCTCGCAATGTTGGTGAGTCTGCTGTTGACGATCTTCGGGCCGCAGCTGTTGACCTAAACGGGACGCTCACTCGCGGTCGACACCCATCCGCTCGTAGAACTCCTCGGGCGTATCGTCGATCCGCTCGAAGTCGCGATCGAAGTAATGTTCGTGATGCCGGATCAGCTGTTCGACGATCCAGGCGCTGAACGTCTCATCGAACCGCCAAGTATCGTCGGGGACCTCGACATCGAACCGATCGTCGGTCGCAAAAGCGACGTAAACGTGATAGAAGCCGAGAATGACATCCGCGAACTCACGGGCCTTCCGGCCGTTTTCGACCCGCCGGTCGGCGAGTTCGTCCTCGCCCGCATCGGTGATCCGGAAGTATTTCCGGTCGGGTTCGTCGTCGCGTTCGATCCGTTCGGCCCACCCCTTCTCCTCGAACTTATACAGAATCGGGTAGATCGAGCCGTAGGATGGTTCCCAGTGGCCACCGCTGAGTTCCTCGATTTCTTTGATTATCTCGTATCCATAGCGTGGTTTCTCGATCAGGAACTCGAGAACGAGATAGGAGACGAGACCTTTCGGCGGACCACTCTTCCGCATGTTATGAGCGTAGATAACGTGGCGTGGTGAAAGTATTTCGATGCTGACAACGGCTCTGATAGTGCCACAGTTTCGC
>JAXINS010000006.1:0-17090 GCA_034190395.1 Chewarchaeum aethiopicum (SeqCode) | reverse complement strand
GATCGGATCTCACTCCCTGCCGAATACGTCCAGTCAGTGGAGCCGTTCCGGGCATAGAGCCCATAGAGATTGCCGTTCTTGTTCCCGACGTAGACCCGATCCTCGATCACGGCTGCACCGGCACCGTTGAATTCGCCCCCAGCACTGAAGCGCCACCGCTCTTGGAGGGATGCCGTCGGCCCGGTGTTCGTCGAGTTACCCGAATTGACCGAGTCATTCTGGAACTGGGTCCACGACTCCGTGAACTCATAGACGACATGTTTGATCGCGTAGACTTCGCCGTTCTTTGCGTCCGCCGTGTAGACGCTGTTGTTCGCGACCGCGACCGGTGATTTGATTTCACTGGCAACGTCGATCTTCCAGAGTTCCGTACCCGTGTCCGCATCGATCCCGTACACCGTCCCGTCCTTGTCACCGACGTAGACCGTGCCGTTGGCAACGGCCGGTGCCGCGTCTTCAAGCTCGCCGTCCGTATCGAAGACCCACTGTTGGCTACCATCGCTCGTGGCAAGGGCGTAGACTTTCCCTTGCTTTTTCGCCGGGACGTAGACCGTCGAGTCCCTGATCGAGACCTGTGATTTGATTTCCTCGGCGACATCCGTCGACCACTCTTTGGTCCCCGAGTCGGCATCGATCGCGTAGATGGTTCCGGATTTGTCCCCGAGGTAGACAGTCCCATCAACGACCGTTGGACCGGTCAATTCCGGATCATCCCCGAGTGCATAGCTCCACTCTTCAGTTCCATCGGCCGTCGAGAGCGCATACAGCGTTTCGTCTTTCTTATCGGCAACATAGACCGTCGATCCATTTATCGCGGGAGTCGTTTTGATCTCCTTGCCGACGTTTTCTTTCCATTTTCTCGAGCCGTTGTTGGCGTAGATCGCGTAGAGTTTGCCTTTCTTGTCCCCGATGTAGACGACGCCGTCCTCAACGGTTGGTGAGGTTTTATCCAGATCACCGTTGGTCGAGTAGGTCCATCGTTTCGTCCCGTTAGCCGTGTAAACGGCATGGAGTGTGCCGTCCTTGGATCCGACGTACACAGTATCCGCAGTAACCGCGGGTGTCGACTTGATTTCGTCGTCAGGACTGATGTAGCTCCATCGCTTCGTACCGTTGGCGGCGTGGATCGCGTACAGTGTCTGGTCCTTCGACCCGATGTAGACCGTCTCATCGTAGACTACCGGCCCGGCCGAGTCGAACCCGTCACCGGGGGCGTCGTAGGTCCAGGCCGTCAGGGCCTTCGACCGCGGAGCGTCAAGGCTCGCATTGCCGGTGTTTTGGGCGTCAGCCGCCTTCATCGGCCACTCGGGGACGAACACGGTCACGGTCTTGGTCGTCGTGTTGGCATCGTTGTCGTCATCGACCACCCGAAGTGTCACGGTATGATTCCCACCGGTTTCGTACTGATGGGTCGCCGTCTTGCCAGTCGAGTCGTATGTGCCGTCGGAGGTCCAGTCCCACTCGTAGGTCGTAATCGAGCCGTCGGGATCGGACGAGCCGGAGGCATCGAAGCTGATCGATTCGTCCGTAACCGGGTTCGATGGCGAATAGGTAAACGCCGGCGTCGGCAACTCGTTGGACGAATTGACGGTGATATTGTTCGTGGTCGTCGCGGTGAGACCGTTGTCATCTGTCACCCGGAGCGTCACCGTGTAGTTCCCCGAACTCGGGAAGGTGTGATTGACATCCATCCCGGTGGCATCGAAGGTGCCGTCGCTCGTGAAATCCCATTCGTATCCCGTGATGAGTCCATCGGGATCCGTGGCGGCTGAAGCGTTGAAGTTCCCTGATTCACCCGCGATCATCGGCGACGGCGAGTGTGAGAAACTCGCGGTCGGCGCTTGATTGCCCCCACCGAAGGTGATCGTCGTGTCGGTTGGTTCAACTGCCTCGTCAAGCACCACCGAGTTCGTGGGACGATGGACAATCAGAACATCGATGACGCTCGTGTTGAACCCGTGGGGGTGGGTCACCGATTCATCCGGTTCGAAGGCGCCATCCCCATCGCCGTCGATCGTTTCGTTGCCCAAGTTGAACTCCGTCCGGTTGCCATCGGTATGAAAGATGACCCGGAGATCCGATGCATTGATCCGGTCACCGCCGGCGTGGACGATCGTAATATTGCCGTCGTTCATCGAGAGGTCCGCCGAAAAGAGTGGTGTTGTTCCCGTATCGATACCGGCGAGAATGCCTTGTCCGATCGTGATCGAGAGGACAATCACCACTGCAGTGATCGCGATCGTACTCAGCACCTCCGACTGCCCGCGCTCGGACGACATGTAGGGGTTTGGGGGCAGTTGTATATCACACGTATAAAACCTGTACCCTCAGCTATCGATCGTGATAATCCGAATATCGGTAGCCAGGACTCGATTCGGCGACCAGTGCGCCGAGTTGCCGGCCGAGCGGAACGAGATTGATCAGTGACCGGATGCACGAATCGAGTAGATCAGGTCAGTATGTGGCACCGATATTTTTATTTCTAATAATCTGAGCCATAGGGTTATATCGGTCAATCGGGGAGTGTGTGCCAGATGCGTCTCAAGTATGAGCTCTTTGATCTGCTCTGATACTGGGGGAGGTCGATCCGACGATCGGGGGCTGTCGACCACCGTCGGATTTATCTTCATTTTCAGTTTTCTCATCCTCGCTTTTACCCTCTATCAGGGGCTGGTGGTTCCGGAACAGAATCGACAAGTCGAGTTCGATCATAACCAAAACCTCCAGTCCCAGATGCAGGACGTTCGAAACGCAATCAAGAACGCTGCGGACGGGAACGACCGCTCGGCAACTGTCACGCTCGGGCCGAACTATCCCCAGCGGACGATCGCCCAAAACCTCGGCCATGCGTCTGGATCGCTCCGGACGGTTGAGTCGGGTACCGATATCATAATCAGGAACGTGACAGCGACGGATGGGGAAACCGACGATTACTTCGGAGACACCGAAACCACGCTCGGCCCGTTCGACTCGAAGTCACTCCGGTATACGCCGAACTACCTGCGATATACGAACGCGCCGGTGACGGTGTATGAAAACACGGTCGCATACAATCGATTCGAAAACGACGCCAACCTAACGCTCACCGATCAAAGCATCGTTGACGGGCGACGGATCTCGCTTATCGTCCTCGCCGGCAACCTTTCGGAGACATCAGCGGATTCAGTGACGGTCGACGCGAGCGCGGTCTCGACGTCTAACGAACGGATCGCCGTTACGAACAAGAGTGGAAAACTCAACATCACGATCCCCACCCGACTGTCCGCCGCTAAATGGACCGATCTCCTCGCAAGTGAGATGGATGGGGCCGGCACTGATGATAAATACGTCGTCGCGGTCCGGGACACTGGCGACAACCAGGTCTCGATCCTGCTCGAATCCGGCGTCACATATGATCTCAGACTGGCGAAGATCGGCGTTGGGACCGGTGTCGAATCCATGGACGCTCATTATATCACTGACGTCTCAGGCAACGACACAAGCATCCCCGAAGACGGTCACCGAAAGCTCGTCGTCGAAGTTCGGGATCGGTTCAATAACCCGGTGAGCAACGTCACCGTCCAGTCGGCGGTGACAGAAAGCGCCGGAAGCGGGGATACGGTGACGCCAGCAACCGTCAAGACCGACAGTCAGGGCCAAGCGACCTTTACCTACAATCCACCGGAGGATGTTGATGGGACTCAGACGGCCGAGATCAGACTCCACTTCAACTCCACGACAGTTCCACGGGAGAACGTCACCCTCGATGTGACGGTCCTCGATTCAGACGGTTCGGGTGGGTGTAACGGCCCCGGCACGGGCAGTACCTCGAGTTGGTGTTCGAGCGTCAATACGACCATCTCGCAACCGGGGGGAGTGATCTCCGGGATCGGAAGCGCGACCCACCTCAACATCTCCGACCCATCGTTCGCAGCGATGTCGCCACGGGATCAAGCAACGAAACCTTCGACCGAACGGTTCAGATTTGCGTTCGTGATCGAGAAGGATCAGGCGGATCTGACAGGGACGACACGGTATATGTTCGTGATACCGGGCGACAACAACGGGTTCAAACAAACGCTCGATGACGCCAGTATCAACATCAACAACCGCAAAGTCAAGATCTACAAGGACACCATGGTGAACGACGACGGCACGGGATACAGTGCGATCGTGAGCATGAACCTAAACCAGGCGGATCTCACCGACTGGTATAACCGAAAGGAGACGATCGACCTACTCGATACTGCTCACTACACCGGGAATCCACAGAGCGATCTCACCGAAATTCAGAACTTCATCAAAAACAACGAGGTCCGGATCTACATCATCGAAATGCACGGCCGTGTTGATTTCATCGTGAAGTAAGGACAGGGAGTCAACCAACGAAATCAGACAAAAATTGTTAGTCGTTCGATTTCCTCACCGGTATCACACGAATCTGGCTTACTCGAGTTCGGTTATCGTTTCACGCTGTTCGACGACCGGACAGTTCCGGACACGGACGGTTTCGACGTCAACGAGCTGGAGGATTTCGGTCCCCTCGTGAGTACATTCCATCTCGGTCGGATCGCTCAGATGTGGACAGCCCGCACAGTAATCGGCTTTCGGGACTTCCTCGATCCGATCCTCATCAGTGCTCGGGTCCGTTGTCTCATCGTCGTCGTTTTCGATCCGATCCCAGAGGTCATCGATCTCTTCGACCTCCCGTTCCTCGAAGGAGTCCCAGACTTCCTCGTCTTCCTGTCGCTCCTCGACCTCCTGGGCGAGATCCTTGAGCGGCTCCTCATTCGAGTCAGGATCGTCGAAATCCCCAAGGGTGTCGTCGATTAGGTCGTTGTCGTCGTCGTTGTCAATATCCATTGGCGCTCCCTTCGGTCCCGAATCCGTGGTCTCTCGGTTTGGCCTATCGAAAAAACCGAACTTAAGCATTTGACCCGCAGTATCAGTTGTGATAACCCGATCCAGTGATTTATAATTAAGGCTCAAACAGGGATTGATAGCCGGATCTTCCTGGGGGGGAAGAGGTGCCAGATGATGGAACAAGTCACGACCGACGATCAGGATATCGGGGGATTCGATCGGCTCAAGCGCGGGTTCAGGGACGCATACGCGGTCCTCCGTGGATCGCCACGGGACATCGAAGAATACGCACCAGGTGAGCACGAACCGTTGGTGTCCTTTTCGGGATTACCCGGCTACGAGGAGATCGAACGATACTGGGTCGATCCACCGTTCGTGTTCGTCTCGATCAACTACAGCGCCAAGGAAAACGAACACCTCTACTACGTCGTCGAGCCGGACCTAGATGAGTGGGCGGTGACGATCCTCGAAAATCTAGTCGACGATCTCCGCCAGACGCTCATTCATCGACGGGACATCGGCGAACGGAACACACCTGACGTCATTCAGTCGGAACTCACCAACCTCCTCGATGAGTACGGCGTCGCCGTGGATACCCGCACCTTCCATAAGTTCCTCTATTATCTCGACCGTCGCTTCCGTGGCTACGATCAGATCGACCCCATCATGCAGGATCCGTATATCGAGGACATCTCGTGTGATGGCTACGGGAAACCGCTGTTCGTCTATCACAACCGATACACGGACATCAAAACCAACATCGAGTTCGAACAGAAGGAGCTGGACGATTTCGTTGTCCAACTGGCCCAACAGTCGGGGCGATCGATCAGTATCGCCGAACCGATTACCAACGCGACACTCCCCGACGGCAGTCGGTGTGAGTTCGCCCTCGGCAACGAGGTGACCCCACACGGATCGGCGTTTACCATCCGGAAATACGAGGAGGACCCGATGACGCCGATTACCCTGATGGATTACGGGACCTTCTCGCTCGATCAGATGGCGTACCTCTGGTTGGCGATCCAGAACAACAAGAGCCTGATCTTCGCCGGGGGGACCGCCTCGGGGAAAACCACCTCGATGAACGCCATTTCGATGTTCATCCCGCCCCGGGCGAAAGTGATCACGATCGAGGATACCCAAGAGATCAGGCTCCATCACGAAAACTGGTTGTCGGCAGTCACCCGGTCGGGGGTCGGCGGGGAATCGAACGTAGACATGTACGATCTCCTCCGGTCGTCCCTGCGACACCGACCCGAATACATCATTGTCGGGGAGGTCCGTGGCAAGGAGGCGATGACGCTGTTCCAGGCGATGAACACGGGCCACACCACCTACTCAACGATGCACGCCGATAGCCTCCAGACGGTCATCAACCGTCTCGAGAACAATCCGATCAACGTCCCCCGGTCGATGATCCAGACCCTGGATATCCTCTCGATCCAGACGGTGACACGGATCGATGACGAGCGGGTCCGGCGCTCCCAGGAGCTGGCGGAAGTCATCAGCATCGACCAGCGAACCGGCGATCTCGATTACGTCAATGTCTTCTCCTGGGATCCCTCGGAGGATACCTTCGAGGGCGGCCAGACCAACAGCCACCTCCTCGGGGAGATCCAGGAAGAACAGGGCTGGTCACACTCGGAACTGCTCGAAGAGCTCCGGAACAGAAAACGGGTCCTCAAATACGCACAACAAAAGGACGTCACCGACTATCAGTCGTTCACGGCACTGGTCAACAAATACTACAGCGAGCCCGATGCCGTGCTCGAACGGGTCGATAGTGAACTCGACGACGACGAAATCGAGTAATGTCGATCCTCATCGTCCTCGTACTGCTCGTGGTATGTGTGGTCGCCGTTGCGCCGTTCGTTGAGCCGGTCGATCAGGCGATCACGCGTATCGCGCTCCATCTCTTCAGAGAGCCCGCGGACAAGTGGGCGCCACGACGGGAAGAGCGGATTCCACTGCTCCAATCGGTCCACTCGACGGCGACCTACACCGTCTATACCGCGAGGACGATCCTCTTCAGTCTCGTTGCAGGGGTGCTGTCCTTCGTTCTCACCGGGCTGGTGGCCCACGCTGGTTTCTCGTTTGTCGTTGCCCACCGCGAGCAGATCAAGGCCCGCCTGCCGGAACAGATGCATATTATCGTCGATCCGAATCCTGATCTCGGCATGCTATCCAACCTCGGCGGCTCGGGGAGTCTCCCGGTCGGGCTCCCATCGAAGGTCGGCATTCCCGTCCCGGGGGTTGTCCTCGATGTTGCCAGGACGGCAGTCTCGGTGCTCCCACGGTCGGTCCGGACCGCCTTATTCAACGGTGGCGACAGCGAGGGAGCGACACCGGGGACGATACCCAATGAAATCGAGATTTTGATCGTCTTCCCGGAAATCGAGCTCGTGCCCAACGCCCTGACGAAACTATCACCCATTCAGCTGTTGTTGTTGGCGATCGTCGCACTCACCGTCGGGACAGCGACCGCCGTGACAGTCTATCTCCTGCGGTGGTACGATCTCAAAGACAAGGCCGACAATCGGGAAGTGCTAATCGACGAAAGTCTCGCCCGGACGATCGCTTTCATCTATGCGTTGTCCCGCAGCGACATGTTGTATCCAGAAATCTTCCGCACTGTCGGGGAAAACCGACACGCGTTCGGCGAGAGTGCGGAGGAGATCGGGGTTATCGTCAAGGAGATGGACCTATTCGGAACCGACATCATCACGTCCGTCAAACAAACCGCTCGATGGACCCCAAGCGAGCAGTTTTCGGATTTCCTCGAGAATTTCGCGAACGTCCTCCAGAGTGGCCAAAACGTCACCGACTATCTGAGCGATCAGTACGAACAGTATCAAGAAGAACGGGTGGCGAATCAGGAACAACTGCTTGAACTCTTTACAGCGTTGGGGGAAGGATACGTCGCGGTGTTGGTCGCCGGCCCGCTGTTTTTGATCACGATCATCTCGATCTTCGGGATCCTTTCGGGCGGGATGCTCAAGATCGTCCAGTTGATCGTCTATCTGTGGATCCCGGTATCGAACGCCGGCTTCATCTATTATGTGGGCAGCATCGGACAGCCGCTATCGACGTATCAGGCACCGATCAACACGTCGGTAGAACGCCGTGGAATAGCAGTACGGGAATCGTCCGATCCCGGCGCGGAGGCGGTGCCGGACGGCGGAACGGCAACGAAGGCCGCAGCCGAGAGCCTCCGTCGGCTTGAGCTGTATAATCAAATCCGACAGATCCGGTGGGCGTTGAAACGGCCGGTCGAAACCATCACCCAACGGCCCGTCGTCCTGTTGTACGTGACGGTGCCGCTCGCGCTTGCCTCGATTGTGGTTCGATGGTGGGCCGGCGGCATTCCCGGTGTCCGGACTGTCGACGATTGGTTGATCCAGGCGACGCTCTTCGTGGCCGGTACCTTTGCCGTCGTTCAGGAGATCCACACCCGACGGCTCAGGGCGATCGAGCGCGCGATCCCGGATTTCCTCGATAGCCTCGCGAGCACCAACGAGGCCGGAATGACGTTCACCGAGAGTCTCCGGCGAATCGATCAAGGTGACTTCGGCGTGTTGGACGACGAATTCGAGCGACTGATCGCCGATATCGAGTTGGGCGGCCGGACCGAACAGACCCTCAACCGGTTCAGCCAGCGGATCGGCTCGCCGACCATCACCCGGATCGTCGCCTTGATCACGAACGCACTGCGGGCGAGCGGGCACATCGGCCCGGTGATCCGGATTGCCGCCGACGAAGCCCGACAGGATCGCCTGCTGAAGAAACAGCGACGCCAGGAGATGTTCATGTACGTCATCATCGTCTACATCTCCTTTCTCGTCTTCCTCGGGATCGCCGTCGCGCTCAATACGGTGCTCGTGCCAGCCATTCCGTCGGCTGATCAACTGGGGAACTTAGGCAGCGCCGGTGGATCCTTCGGGGTCAACATCGCCGTCGAAGGCGGCGGTGAGGTTAACAAAGGCAGCTACATGCTCGCTCTCTTCCATGGTGCGGTCATCCAGGCGGTGTTGTCCGGACTCGTTGCGGGCAAGATGAGCGCAGGTGACATCAAAAGCGGCGCCAAGCATGTGACGATCATGCTCGCGCTCGCCTACGGGATCTTTCTCCTGTTCGGATAAGGCAAGCCACGCTCGGGATACCGCAAGGGTCGTTCAACCCGATCGAGAACGAATGGAACGCCGACCGCCGAACCCTATCGAATGAAAGACCAGTAAACAGTGGCTTCAGTCCTCTTGTGCGCGCAGATGGGCCGGCTTGGCGATGATCGTCTTCTGTTTCCCGCGGTCTTTGATTTCGATCTTGTAGGCGGCACCCTGTTCACCGACGACGGTCCCCGTGTGGCCGTTGAATCGGGGATGGAACCGACCGTCCGGCACGGACGGATCGAGTCGAAGATGGACTTTCTGGCCGGTGTCGTACTCCTGGACGGCACGCTGGGGCGGGGACGTCCCACGTTCCCGTGGCGAATTCGAGAGCTTGTTGCGGGACCCCTGTCGTTGACCTTTGGAATTTGGCATAGTCTTGCTCTTCGATTGCCCGTTGACAGGTATAAGCATCGTGGTCTCCACCGCCGACCAGTCGCGAGAACGGACTCACTGGCGACCGTCCGTCGGATCGCCAGGTGGTTCGATCCCACCGGCGCCGTAGCTTACGGTCAAGCGCGATCCGTCGATCCTGACGAATCCGAAACTACAACCGACCGACCGATTCGACGCTGATCGATTCGACGCCGTCGACGCCGACGAAGGCCTCCTCGACGGCCTCGGTGCCGCCCGCGTCATCAGGGACGATCACCGTCGGCAACAGGGCAACGAGTCCGAAAGCGACGTCTTCCCGTTCGTAGCCCCGGATCTCGGCACCCTCGGGTAGTGATTCGGAGAGTCGATCCTCGAGGTCGTCGAGATCGATCTCCGGACTTTGCGGCATGACTTTGATTTTGGCTGCGACTTTTCCCATTGTCAATCGGTAACTAACATCGGGTGGTCAGGGACCACGGAACCCACAGTTCGGGCAGTCATAGAGGTTGCTCTGCTTGCGACACTTCGCACAGCGGGAGATGTCGGTGCCACACTCGGGACAGTCGAACGACGCCGCGTTCGTCCCGGAGATGCGAATGCCACAGGACACACAGTATCGTGCCTGGGCCTGCGATTCACTCATACCCAGACGAAGGCGTTGCACACCTTTTAATCGTTCTCTTTGCGACTCGGCTGGCCTAACTACCCGGGAGGATATCCCCGAGCGCTGCACCGATCGCCATCCCGACGAAGACAAAGAGGATCTGGGAGAACGCGATCCAGGGGGTACTCCAATCGACCCGGCCCCAGCCAGTCATGAGAACAAACGCGGTCCCAAAGGAGATCCCCAACACACCGACCAGCCGTCGTGGAATCACGCCGAAGAAAGGCCGATGAACGACGACATGTTGAATGTCGGCGACGTACAGTAATCCGATCACCGTGGCGACCCCCAACAGGAGCGTACTGATCATATAGATCGGATGGGTCGCGATAAACGCGCCCACCTCCAAACTGCCGCCTTCGATGATCATCGGGATCCCGAAGACGACGCTCCCGAGGAATGCTTCGGCCATGTCAGCGCGATCAAACCCGCGGATCAGCCGGCCGAACGTGCCCGTTGGCTGGATCTGATAGGCGATCTCGATCATCATCTCGATCTCTTCACGTCGTGCCGCCGTCGGGGCGGTTTCGGCGAGCTCTTCGAGTTCCGCAACGAGATCCTGCATATCCACCGGTTCCTCGTGTTCGGGTTGCCCGCGGTCGGTCATGTCCCGGCCAACACAAGGGACCGAAAAGTAGGCTCGGGTGGCCGCTAGTCGGTTTTGTGCAATCGCCAGCGGTCGATATAGAGATCGATCCCGTCGCCCTCGGCGTCGAACTCGACGGTTCGACGATGGCCAGCGGCGGCCGGTGCCGCGAACTCGTAGGTCCGGAAGCTGTCGCCGGTCGGGACGAGAGCTTGTGGCTCCCGGTCGGCCCCGCCCTCGTAGGTGAGTTCAAGGATCCCCCCACGTTCGACCACACGAACGGTGAGAATGCCGCGGTAGGACTCGTAGGTCCCGGTTAGTTCCTCGATCGCCCGTCGACGGCGGAAAAACGGTACCACGTCGGTGGGTTCCATGCCATCGAGGATCGCGAACACACCCTTAGCGATGACCGACAGCGGATAGCTCGGCGAGGCGTTACAGCCCAGAACGACGCCCCACTCCCGATCGGCAGTGAAACCGGCATACGCCGAGGCGACGGCGATCGAGCCACTGTGGCCGATAATCGATCGGTCGCCGACCGAGGATCGACGCCACCCATACCCGTAGGAGCCGCTGTCAGTCTCGACGTGTGGTTCGTGCATGCGATCGAACGCCTCGGCGTCGGCAACTCGCATGCCGTCGAAACACCCGTTGGCCATCTGGGCACGGAGATAGCGGGAGAGTTCGCTGACGGACGTAACGACCCCACCCGCCGGAAAGGAGAGTTCCCGAACCGGCAACGATGTCGGTTCGGGGCCCTCGTCGGTCAGTTGATACGGCGTCATGCGGTCGTCGACGCGTTCGAACGCCGACTGGCGGAACAGCGAACGACGCATCCCGAGTGGCTCGAAGATTTCCTCGGTGACGTACCGATCAAACGACCGTCCCGAGACGGTTTCGATGATCAACCCGAGCAGGGAGTAGCCGGCATTACAGTAAAAGAACCGCTCGCCCGGCGGGGCGGCAAGTTCGCCGGCAGCGTTTCGCACGTGGGTGAGAAAATCATCGAGACCGCCCATCGGAACGCCGAGTTCGCGGATGGATGCCTTCCGGTTGAGCAACACGGTACTGACCCCCAGCGAGGGAAGCCCCGACGAGTGGGTCAGGAGATCGTGAATCGTGATCGGCGGCTCCGATCCGAGCTCTACATCGAGAAACTCATCGATCGGATCGGTGACATCGAGCTGGCCCGTCTCGGCGAGTTGCATGATCGCGAGTGCAGTGAAGGATTTCGAAACCGAACCAACACCGTACAGGGTTCGCTCGGTTGCCGGCGCGTTCGAATCCAGATCACGCGAGCCAAAGCCGTTGGCATACACAAGCGAGTCGTTTTCGACGATACCGACGCTGGCGCCGGGGAGGTTGTCCTCCCGGAGCCATTCGCTCAGAAACGATGCGACCGTTCGAGCCCGATCGGTGCCAAGGCCCGTTTCCGCCGTGGACATGTCCCGGGCCAACGGCAACCGGCTACAAAACGTCCAGGTTCCAAGCAGACCGCCACCGCCACAGCGATCGCTCAGCGACGGCCGTTTCCCCGGTTTCTTAACGCCTTAGTAGCAGGCCGTCGCCGCGTCTGTATGGTTCAACTTCCGACTGCGGTTGTCGGTGATGCATATACGAGCGATTTCGCGTTGTCGGTACTGGAGGATCTCGTCGAGATCGAAAACCGAATGGCCGGCCAGGAGGGTGAACGCGAAGGTGCCCAAGTCATCAAAGCCGCCTTCGAGGACGCAGGCCTTCGGGACGCCTCGATCACCGAATTCGAGATTCCCGGGTGGTGGCGCGGGAGTTCGGCCCTAGGCCTGCCCGACCGCGGCAAACGATACGACGGCAGCCATCAGGTGATCGCGCTTCCCGGCACGCCGGCGGCTGACGTCTCGGCGCCGATCGTCGATCTCGGCTACGGGCTCCCGGAGGATTTCGAGGAGGCTGATCTGGAGGGGAAACTGGCGATGGCCTCAAGCGATGTCCCCGACGACTACGACCGCTGGATTCACCGCGGCGAGAAGTACGGCATGGCGGTTAACCACGGCGCTGCCGGGTTCATCTTCCGCAATCACATCGAGGGCTGTCTTCCCCCGACCGGCAGTATCGGCGGCGACGGCCCCGGCGCGATCCCGGCGATCGGACTCTCGAAGGAACTGGGCGATCGGTTCGCGCGATATGCCGAAGACGGCGAGTTCGACGCCCACCTCGACATCGACTGTCGGAACGAGGATACTCACTCACGCAACGTCGAGGCAGTCATCGGTCCCGACACCGACGAAGAGGTGCTCGTAACTGCCCACGTCGATGCCCACGACATCGCCGAGGGAGCCAACGACAATGGGACCGGCAGTGCGCTCGTCTGTGAGGTCGGTCGCCTGCTCAAACAGGTCGAGGACGACCTCGAAACGCGAGTACGGGTGATGACCTTCGGCGCTGAGGAGGTCGGGCTCTACGGCGCCTATGAGTGGGCCGATACACACGACCTCGAGAACATGAAGTGCATCATCAACATCGATGGAGCAGGCTACTCACGGAACCTCGAAGTCTATACGCACACCTTCGATCCGATCGGTGAGGCCTTCAAAGCCACCAGCGACGACCTCGGGATTCCCATCGTCGTCGATGACGGGATCCGCCCCCATTCCGATCACTGGCCGTTCGTCCAGAAGGGGGCTGCAGGGGCCCAGGCACGATCGAGTTCGGAAGGAAGCGGACGGGGCTGGGGACACACGCACGGCGACACTCTCGATAAGCTCGATATCCGGGATATCCGTGAACTGGCGGTCGGACTCGCGGACGGGGCGTTGAAGCTCACGACGGACGCCTACTCCGTCGAGCACAAGGATCCACAGGCGATCGCTGAGGCGATCGAACCCGAAGCCGAAGAGGGGATGCGCGCGACCGATAGCTGGCCCTTTGACGCCTAGGGCGTGAGAGCCTGGGGCTCAAATCGGTTCCGTCGGGTAATATAACCTGGATCAATACGGTTTTGTGGGTCGGTGTCGCCTTCCAGGCTATGGCAGACGACGAGCCGACCGACTTCGAGTTCATGAACGTGACGTGGGAAGACGCCGAGGAACTCTACGACTCCGCGGATTTCGTTGCCCTTCCCTGTGGAAGCATCGAACAGCACTCGATTCACCTTCCGCTGTCGGTGGATACGCTCCGTGGGGACAACCTCGTTCGTGAACTCGCCAAGAAGGCCCCCGAACACGACTTGGAGATCGCGATGTTGCCGGTCCTCCCATACGGGTACTCCGAACACCACATGAGCTATGCGGGCACGATCACGCTGATGCCCGATACCTACACCGATGTCATCATCGAGATCGGGCGGTCGGTCAAACACCACGGCGGCGACCGGCTCATGTTGGTGAACTTTCACGGCGGCAACCGCCAACCGTTGAAGCTGGCGGCCGACCGGCTCCAGCGCGACCACGACATGGAGGTGTATAACTTCTCCTGGACGGACTTCGCTCGCGAGCAGCTCAAGGACGAATTCGGCGACGAGTGGGGCCATGCGGGCGATCACGAAACCAGCGCGATCGAGCTGTACCATCCCGAACTCGTCAAACAGGACAAAAAGGAACCACAGGTTCGGAAAGCCGACTACGAAACGCGCCAGTATAAGTGGTTCTCGGACATCACCGAACAGGGCGGGTTGGGCGATCCAACCAACTCCGACCCGGAGTTCATGGCCGAGGTCGTCGACGACACGAACGACCGGATTCTCGAGGCACTCAAAGCCGATATGGCGCAGTGATGGGCGAGGGGCCGAGCCGACACACCGACCGACAGACCAACCATCCTAGCGCCCGTAGCGACCCCCTATGAGCAAGCAACGGCGGAAAAAACGGAAACAACGATCGAAAGCCCGGGGCCAGGGCCAGATCGCTCTGGGGCTTTCGATTCTGTTTGCGATCGGCATATTCATTTATTTCGCTCTTGGGGGCGCGATCCTCAGGGGTGCCGTGATCGGCGTCGTGGTCCTGCTGGCCGGGGGCTGGGAGTACCGCCGGAAGCTCCATCACTCCGAGTTCGCCGATACCCTAGAGGAAAAATAATCCCGGCCGGTCAGAGCGGGAATTGGTGAGCTTTTATCCGCCACAGGTGCTCAGCTAACTCATGGCTGGAGAGAACGAAGCCGTCGTCGAGGCGATGGACACGTTGCTTACCTACTTAGAGGGGGAGGATGACGTCGCCTACGCAGAGGTCGGCGGCGTCATCCGAACCTACACGGATGCCGTGATCACCGACGAGGGCGTCCGTAACGCCAGTGAGTTCGACGAGACGGGAGTCTGGTGTCGGGTCTTTGCGGACGGAGCCGCCGAATATCGGTATACCACGTCCTTAGAAGACGAGCATATCCGTGATATCGGCGAACGGGTCGTGCGGGCCGGCCGGCAGCTCGGTCAGGAATTCCCCGCCAGATACGATCCCGCCTCGCTACATCGGGACACCCACGCCGGTTGGGCGACGGCCGACACCGCGATCGATTCGATCGGGGCCGAGGAGAAAGGCGATCGGATCGAAACGGCGCTGCACAAAGCCATCGATGGCCTCGGTTACAAGCGCGCCAAGGTCACCTATACGGACACCCACATGATCAACATGCTCATGACGACGACCGGCACCTCCCTCCGGACGACGATCGATCGAGTGGGTGCCGAGTCGATCCTCGATCTCGAGGATGGTCCGAAGTTAGAGGATCACTTCGGTGGCACACGGGGGACGACCGTCCTGGATCGCCTCCCGGACCATTTCGAGGCCCTCGCCGACCGGGCGAGTCGCATCGAAGCCAACGAGCGGATCGACATCGAGTCGGCCGATCTGACGACGGTCGTGTTGAGTCCGCGGGCGGCCGGCCAGCTGTTCCATCAGCTCGCTCACTACTTCGAGATCGATACCGTCTACTTCGGAAGCAGTCCCTTCGCACTCGGTGACAAAGTCGGGCCCGCATCCCTTCAAATCGAGGACACGGTCCGGGCCGGTTCTTGGGCGGCGTGTGCATACGACACCGAAGGACGGCCGACCCAGCCGATGACGGTCGTCGACGACGGCCGACTGGTGAATTACTTCCATAATACAGCCAGCGCCGCCGAAAACGACGCGATCCCCCACGGCCATTCGATCCAGAGCCTAGCATTAGACCACCCTCCACGCATCCACGCTCGCCATCTCGAGGTCGAACCTGGCACACACTCTATTGAGGAACTGCGAACCGAGGCCGACATCTATATCGATCGGTTTGGTTCCCCACGATTCCGGAACGAAGCCACCCAGACTAAACGCGAGAGCATGATGCCACCGACAGTCCAGTATGCAAAAGACATCGAAGAGATGACCCCCGGCGAATTCGACGACGAAAGCGCCGAGCAGGGCATCGAACTCCCGATCAATGAGGGGTATGTCCTCAGTTACGGCGCGTTCGATGGCGTGATCGACGATGCTCGCCTCGAGTTTGCTCCGGACGACCTCTATTCGCTCGATGCACTCAGTATCGGCCGCGAGACGGTAACGGGGAGCTGTACCAAACACAATTCACGGATCCCTTGGGCAACAACGGCTCCTGGGATTCGGTTTGAAACAACGCTCCAGGCCGACTAGGCCGTCCCGACTCCGGAATAGCAAACGTACGGTTTCTCACCGACCGGAAAAAGAGAGAGTTAGTCCAAGTGGGTAACGAGGGCGTCGATGTCCTCGATGGTGTTGAACGCGTGTACCGAGGCTCTGACACATTTGGGGTACGGGATCGTCCGGATGACAATGTTGTCGGCTTTGAGTTCCTCGACGAAATCATCCGGCTCATCGACGTTGAACGATACGAGCCCGGAGTGATAATCCATCGGGCTATTGAGCCGCTCCTCCCCGATTTCGGCTTTGAGATAGTCGGTGAGTTCCGCGATGCGGTCTTCGACGGTGTCCAGCCCCAGTTCAAGCATCATCTCGATCGCTTCGGCGAGCCCGCCGTAGGAGGCGACCGATTTCGTCGACACCTCAAGCCGGGAGGCGTCCTCTTTGAACGCATACTCATCGGCACTGGAGTCGATGACACTGCTCGACCCGATCCGTTTCGGACGGACCTCCGGGAGGACGTCCTCGCTGACATAGAGGAAGCCGGCACCCCACGGGCCGAGCAACCACTTGTGCCCGGCGCCCGTATAGAAGTCGACACCCCACTCCTTGACATCGACCGGCATCTGGCCCGGCGTCTGGACGCCGTCACAGAGCACTAATGCGCCGGCATCGTGGGCGATCTCAGTGATCTCTTCGATCGGGAGTCGCGTGCCGTAGTTCCAGGCGATCGAGGAGACACAGACCAGCGTCGCGTCCTCGACAGCCGTCTTGAAATCGTCGAGATCGAAGTAGCCGTGGTCGTTTTCGACGACTCGGACATCGATCCCACGGAGGTCGGCGAGTCGATCCCACGGGAGGGTGCCCGCCGGATGTTCGACGTCGGTCCGAACGACGA
>JAXINS010000075.1:0-17240 GCA_034190395.1 Chewarchaeum aethiopicum (SeqCode) | reverse complement strand
GCGAGCACCTCGGGATCTTGCTGGCGACCGATCTACCGACGATCGTCGCGATCACCAAGACGGATCTGGTCGATGACGAACGCGTCGAAACCGTCGAACGCGAGGTCGAGGGCCTGTTGCGTGACGTCGGCAAAACGCCGCTTCGGGTCGAACGACACGGCGTCGAGACCGCCATCGAGGAGATCGGCGTCGACGTCGTCCCGATCGTCCTGACCAGCGCCGTCACCAAGGAAGGCCTCGACGTGCTCGATGAGTTCTTCGAACACCTCCCGAAGACCAGAGACGAAGCCAGCGACGAGACCTTCCGGATGTACATCGACCGGAGCTACAGCGTCACCGGCGTCGGCGCCGTTGCCTCGGGGACGATCAAGGCCGGCGCCGTCGAGGCGGGCGACGAACTCAAGTTGGGCCCGTTCAGCGACGGATCGTTCCGGGACGTCGAGGTGCGGTCGATCGAAATGCACTACCATCGCGTGGACAAGGCAACGGCCGGCCGCATCGTCGGGATCGCGCTCAAGGGCGTGAACGAAACCGACATCGAACGTGGGATGGTCCTGGTTCCTCGGGAGGCCGAACCGACGCCGAGCCGGGAGTTCGAGGCCGAGGTGATGGTCCTCAACCATCCAACCCGTATCGGCGCCGGCTACGAACCGGTCGTCCACGTCGAGACCGTCAGCGAGGCCGCCGCGTTCTATCCCACCGAGGGCCAACTCCTCCCGGGCGACACGGGCACCGCCCGGATCCGGTTTAAGTTTCGCCCCTACGTGATCGAACCCGGTCAACGGTTCGTCTTCCGGGAGGGCGAAAGCAAGGGCGTCGGGACGATCACCGACGTGACCCCGATCGAGTGAAGCCGGTCGGCGACCCGCTGTGTCGATCGATCACTCCCACGGTGGCGGCAGCAGTTCCTCGGGTGATCGGAGGACGTGATCCGGCCGCGGCTGTGGGTTCGGTGCGGGCTCGTCCACCGGGATCCACACCGACCGGAGGCCGGCGGCACGGGCCCCGGCGACATCGCTCGTGAGGGAGTTCCCGACGTAGACGGCGCGATCGGCGCCGACATCGAGCGTCCGGAGGGCCTGTTCGAAGGGCGCCGGATCGGGCTTGCTCGGGGTATCGAAGCCGGCGTTGACCATGGTTTCGAAGTACTCCGCAAGCCCCGTCGCATCGAGTTTTTCCTGTTGCATTCCGGGGGCGCCGTTGGTGACGATGCCCAACCGATGGGTCTGGGCGAGCGTCGCGAGAGCCGCCTCGACACCGGGACGCACCGAGACGTTGCCGTGATCGCGTTCGGCGGCATACGCCTCGGCGACCGCCCGGCCAGTCTCGGGGTCGTAACCACGTTCCTCGGCGATCGTGGCGAAACACCGTTCGCGAAGCTCGGCGGTCGTCGCCGATCCCTCGACGAACTCGCCATACCGCCGGTGGTACTCATCGACGGTGAAGAACGGCTCGACGCCGGCCCGTTCGAAGGCGATCGGCAACAGCTCCGCTCCCGGCCGATTGTACGTACAGAGCGTATCGTCCAGATCGAAGAGAACGGCCTCGACGGTCATGTGGAATCCTCCCGTAGCCGATAGCCGGTATCGGTCGACTCGGCGAGGTCGACGAGGACGAACCACTCAAGCAGGCGGTCGATCCGCTCGGCCCAGCGGTCACGCCATCGGTCCGGATCGCGGGCGCGTTCCCACTCAGGAACGTGGGGTTCGAAGCGATCGACGACCGCCGCCGTCGGCAGCGGTTCGTCGGCCTCGGCCAGAATGGTCCGGACCTCCTCGGCGCCGTAAATTCCATCGAGCAGTCCCGTCGTGACTCGATCGGGCGTCGGCTCCGTCCGGGTGCGGACGAACTGCCCACTTTCGGTCTCCTCGGCGAGTCCAACCCCTCGAAGGAAACTCAACCAGGTGCGGGCGTCGTCACGGCTCGGGATCCCTACCCGGTCCATGATCCGAGCACAGCAGTCGTCTTCCGTTCCGGGCACGAGCGGAACGGCCCGCTGGACGTCGGCGATGGCGTCCAACGTCTCCGGGGGCTCGGCAACCAGTTTGATACGCATGTTCGTCATGGGTGGCAATCGAGCAGCGAAGCCAGCCGATCCGGCTCGACGCTCCCGACGGCGTGGGTTGGCCCACCACGGACGTCGACGGTGACTTGGGCGGGGGCGAACACGGATTGATCGACGTTGAGGAGGTCCCAATCAGCCGCCCCGAGGACCGTCTCGAAGGATTCGCCGTACGCCGCCGAAGACTCGAACGCGAGCTCATCGACGGCCGACGGGGCCGACTCGACCACCAGATGGGCCCGCCCGCCGTACGCGATCGCGTCGTTTGTGCGGGCCATCGCCGTCCGATACCCATCGGCGACGGGGGCGACCGGCGCACTGCCGGTGGCCGAAACGACGGCCGTCGGATCGCCACCGAGGCTCTGGAACCGTTCGAGGGCTACCTCGGCGGCCCGTGCCGCCATCGTGACGCTGCCGACGATGCTTGCCGTCGGCGCCGTGGGGAGAAAGACGCCGGCGGTGCCGACACCGGTCGCTTCGGCGACCGTTTCGACGACATCAGCGTCGGGGAGGGTATCGGCCTCCAGCGCCAGCACGGTGAGATCGAAGTCGGTCGCCTGAGCATACTGACCGGCACCGGCGTTATCCGCTTGGACCCGGGCCGGTCCGGCACCGTATCCCGAAAAGCCCTCGGTCCGGACGATCCAGGCGGATTGTTGACAGCCCAGCAGCGAGAGGGCGGGATGATCGGTCGACAGCTCGACGAACGGCAGCGTCACGCTCCCGAGATCGTCGACCCGCGTCTGTACGGTCGCCAGGCCACCGGTCTGAATCTCCGCCAACAGGAGCCCCGCCTCGATCCCGCCATCGGCTTCGATCCCGAAATCGAGGACGACGGCCTCGTTGTCGAGATGACGGACCTCGAGGTTGAGCTCATCGGCGAAGTCGATCGCCTCATCGACGAGCTCGACGGCCGCCCGATTCACGTTGTCCATATCGATCCGTCGCCGGCGGGCGCTAAAGGGTTTCGCGGTCCTGAGACGGTAAACAGGCCTACTCGCGATCCTTACGAGCCGGTCGGCCCAGCTCGGACTCGACGGCGTCGACTTTCCGCTGGGCGGGGTCGTCGCTGGCGCGCTTGTCATCGATCTTGAGGAAGGTCCCGACGCGGTCGGCATCGACGGCTTCGTGGGCGGCCTGTACCGCGGCCAGCAACGTGTCCATATCCGGCGCTTCGATCGTCGTCCCCATCGGGCCGGTCTCGTAGGCGATATCGAAATCGTCGAGGGCGGCGACGGCGTCGGCGACATCGGTGGCCATCGAATCGCTGGTCGCCGGGGCGACACTGAGGAAGGCAATGACGGTCATACACGGTCGATGGCGCGGTTCGGACTCAACTCTTTCCGTCCGGCCGCGGTGGGACTTATGCGTTCGGCGGGTGTCGACCCCGTATGGACGGACGGATCGATCACGTCACGATCGCGGGCAGCGACCTTGATACCCTCACGGCGACCGTCGAAACGGTCGGGTTGGCGACGGAGTACGGCGGCGTTCACGACAACGGCATCACCCATATGTCGGTGCTTGGGTTCGATGACGGCTCGTATATCGAACTGATCGCGACGGTCGAAGGGGCCGACGAGGCGCCGATGTGGACCGAGTACATCGCCACCGACGCCGGGCCCGCGGCCTGGGCGATGGAGGTCGACGACATCGCTCGCACTGCCAAGGCCGGCGTCGAGGCCGGTGTGAAAATCGAAGGTCCGACGTACATGACCCGAGAGCGACCCGACGGCACGCTATTGGAGTGGGACCTGGTCCATATCGGCGAGGCTGCCGAACGGGAGAAACTACCCTTTTTTATCACCGATCGGACCCCACGAATCGAGCGGGTATCGCCGACGGCGGGCGTTGCCGGTGGGCCACTAACCGGCGTCGCCGAGGTCATCATCGCCGTCGATTCCATCGACGCAGCGACCCGGCAGTTCGATCGCCTGTTTCGGTATCCGACACCCGAAACCGACCACGCCGATCAGCTCGACGCGACCGTCGCGTCGTTCCCGGGTAAACCCGTGACGCTTGCCACACCGGCCGACGGAGCAGGTCGGCTGGCCGATCGACTCGACCATCTCGGCGAGGCGCCGTGTGCCTACCTCCTCGGGACGGATGACTTCGATGCGGCCCGGGAGGCGTATCAGCTGACCGAGCCGTCGACGTGGTTCGGCACCGACGTCGCCTGGTTCGACGCCGACGGCCTCCGAGAAACGTTGGGTGTCATCGACGCCGACAGCGACCGCGAACGGTAGGGAATGAGTCCAGTCAGTCGGTTTTGTGCAGCCGCCAGCGCTGGACGAACAGATCCACCTCGCCCGATGTATCGACCTCGAACTCGATAGGGACCCGTTCGCCGGTGGCCGTGATCGCCTCGAAGGTCCGGTCGTCGGGATCGAGCGAGGTCGGATGGAGCACCATCGTCCGGTCGCCGGTATAACCGTCCATGGTGAGTGTGAGATCCGCCCCGTCGCGCTCGACGGTCGCCGTCTGGATACCCCGGTAGGATTCGTACGAGCCGGTCAGGGGATCGGCTTGCTCATCGAGGGCGAGTTGGGGGACGGCCTGGGTCGGCTCGGTGTCCTGGAGGATCGCAAGCACACCTAACAGTGCAGTCGTCGGGTGGTGTTCGGGCGCGATGTTGCATCCGATCGTGACGCCGAGCTCGGCATCCTCGAGAAACCCCATCGAGGCGGTGGTCGTTCCCATCATCCCGCCGTGACTGATAAGCCGGTCGTCGAGATACGACCGGACGCCCCACCCATAGCCGTAGTGGCGTTGTGTGCCGTCGAGCAGCACCTCCCGGGTTGCGTGGGGTTCGTGCATCGTCGCGACGTCTTCGGCCGCCAGCAACTCGACGCCACCGCGCTGGCCGCCGTGCATCATCGCCGCGACGTAGTCGGCCAACTCCTCGACGGAGCTGATCATCCCGCCGGGCGCATAGAGATGCTCGTCGAAGGCGAGCGTGCCGGCGACGGTTTCATCGTCCTCTTTGTAGTACGGAGTCATCCGGTCGGCCTCGGCTTCGAAGCCCTCGCGCGTGAACCCCGATCGATCCATGCCCAACGGATCGAGGATGTTATCGCGAACGTACGTTGCGTAGTCCTCGCCGCTGACCGCCTCGACGATCAATCCCAGCATCGTGTAGCCGGCGTTGTAATAGAAGAACGGCTCGCCTTCGAGGCGTCGCTCGTCGGCCGAGCCCTGGACGTACCGACGGAAGTCCTCACCGCCGCTCACCGGGACTTCGATGTCGCTGACGCCGGTCAGCCGTCGAATCAACGCGCTGAGGCTGCCGTCGCTTGGCATCCCCGAGGAATGGGTCAACAGCGCCTCGATCGTCACCGGCTCGCCCGGAACATCATCGAGGTGGGGGAGATAGTCCGCGACGGACTCCTCGATGTCGAGGTGGCCATCGGCCGCCAATTGCATGATCGAAAGGGCGGCAAACGATTTCGAACAGGAGCCGATCCCATACAGCGTCCGGGGGGTTGCCGGCGTGTTCGTCTCCAGCTCCCGGGCGCCAAAGCCCGCCGAGTAAGCGATCGCCTCGCCATCGATGACGGCGAGGCTGGCCCCCGGGATCCGATCGTCGCTGAGCCAGTCGGTGATGAACGATTCGATCTCCGCGATCGTCTCCGCCGGGAGTGCGGCTGTATCAGCCATACACCGGGCTCGAAGGGTGGGGTCATGAAACGATGGGCCACCAGTCTCTGGTTCGACAGCAGTCCACGCCGATCGAAACCATCGACAAGTAGGATGAGATGTCACCGGCCCAGTCAGCAGTAACTACCGAGGAGATCGATGGGAGAAGTGCGCTGGCCGGAATTTGAATCCGGGTTAGGACCGTGGCAGGGTCCTGTGATACCACTACACCACCAGCGCCGGTATGCACTTGCGACTAATCCGGGTAGAGTGTATAAGCGTTCCGAAACCGGGGCAAAAGCCGGGACACCGGCCAGATGACACAGCCCGTATCACACCGATCGAAGGCGACGCGAGACGGGCTCGTGGGCCATGCGAGCACCTCGCAGACCCACCCCAAAGCGCCATCCTTTTATTAGCTGATCCGGTAGCAATGGGACAGTCTCGTGGCGAGAAACCACCGCGGGTGGCCATGACGCGCACCGTGCTGGTGCCGTCATCGCTCGTCCGGGAAGCCGATGACAAACAGGATGCGACCCGAAAGCTCGGGATCGTCGCTCGCGCGGCGGTCGTCTTTCGGGTCGACCGAATCGGGATCTTTCCGGACCCCGACGGCGAGGACGGCGAATTCGGCGGTGAATTCGTCGAAACCGTACTGGCCTACGCCGCGACGCCCCCCTACCTCCGAAAGGATGTCTGGGACCGTCGCGACGAGTTGGCCGCCGTCGGGTTGTTGCCGCCCCTGCAGGTCTCGTCACAGACCGGCTCCGGATCGGATGATTCGGGGTCGTTAAGACAAGGAATCGTGACCGAGGTCGGATCTGACGGGCGCGTTCGGGTCAATTGCGGTATGCAACACCCGATCTCCCTCATCGTCCCCGACGATATGTCGGTGGACGAAGGAGAGCGCGTGACCATCAGGGTCTCTTCGCGACGACCGGTCCGTGCCAGGATCGTCGATGAGCCCCCACCGGGCTTTACGATCCAACGCACGGAACTCACCGCAGCCCTCGACCGTGCGGACGCGGGACTCCGTATCGCGACGTCCCGCCACGGCGAGGAACTCACCGTGAGCCGCCTCGCGCGCCTCACCGGACGCTTGGATGGGGGAATGACCCTCGCCTTTGGCGCACCCGGCCGTGGGCTGCCGGCAATCCTCGGTATCGATCCGGCGGACGTCCAGTCCGCCGTGGCCGATGCCGAGACGTCTGCGGTCGAACCCGAGTCAGACACCGACGCCGTCGGAACGGCGACGGACGCTGGCGCGGGATTCGACCTCTGGCTCAACACGGTTCCACACCAGGGTAGCGACATCGTGCGAACGGAGGAAGCGATGTTCGCCTCGCTCGCTACGCTGACACTCACGGAGTGATACGATGCCAGAATCACACAGACCACGCAAAGGGTCGTTGGCGTTCGGGCCGCGCAAGCGCGCCGCCGCGGAGGTGCCGCGCTTTAATTCGTGGCCGGACGGCGATGGACAGCCAACGCTCCAAGGATTCGCCGGCTACAAGGCCGGGATGTCACACGTCGTGATGGTCAACGACGAAGCCGACTCCCCACGCGAGGGGATGGAACAGACCGTCCCCGTCACCATCGTGGAGACGCCACCCATGCATGCGGTGGCGGTCCGCGCGTACGAGGATACGCCCTACGGCAAAAAGCCGCTCACGGAGGTGTGGGCCGAGAACGTCCACCCCGATCTCGAGCGAGCCCTCGACGTGCCGGAAAACCACGACGGCGACAGCGCCGAGGAGACGATCCGGGAGGCCATCGCGGCCGGGGAGATCGCTGACCTCCGACTCATCACGCACACGGAACCGGGAGCAGTCCCGAGTATTCCCCGCAAGGAACCGGACGTCATGGAGACCCGCCTCGGTGGCGGCGATCTCGACGCCCGCTTTGATTACGGGCTGGATCTCCTGGCCGACGGCGTCCACGAGATGGACGACGTCTTCCGCGCCGGCGAATACCTCGACGCCAGCGGCATCACGAAAGGCAAAGGCACGCAAGGACCGGTCAAACGTTGGGGCGTCCAGAAACGGAAGGGCAAACACGCCCGCCAGGGCTGGCGCCGACGGATCGGGAACCTCGGGCCATGGAACCCCTCGCGGGTCCGCTCGACGGTCCCCCAACAGGGACAGACCGGCTACCACCAGCGAACCGAACTGAACAAGCGGTTGCTCGCGATGGGCGACGCCGAGGACGTCAACGTTGACGGCGGGTTCGTCAACTACGGCGAGGTCGACGGCGCCTACGCGCTGATCAAGGGCTCGCTCCCCGGGCCGGAAAAGCGCCTGTTGCGCTTCCGGCCGGCCGTCCGACCGGCCGATCAGCCGCGCCTCGATCCCGAGGTACGCTACGTCAGCACGACGTCGAATCAGGGGTGATCACGGATGGATACAACAGTACACGACCTCGATGGCGGGGACGCGGGCACGGTCGAGCTGCCGACGGCGTTCGATTCGCCGTACCGGCCCGACCTGATCAAACGCGCCGTCCTTGCCGCCGAGGCAAACGCAAAACAGGACTACGGAGCCGACCCCTACGCCGGCCTTCGTACGTCCGCGGAATCGCCGGGTAGCGGGCGTGGCATGGCTCACGTGCCACGGTCGAACAACATGGCTCGGCGCGTGCCCCAGGCGGTCAAGGGCCGGAAGGCCCACCCGCCGAAGGCCGAGAAGGACCGCTCGAAGGACATCAACGACAAGGAACGCAAGCAGGCGATCCGATCGGCGATCGCCGCGACGGCCGATTCGTCGCTGGTCGCCGACCGTGGCCACCAGTTCGATGACGACGTCGAACTGCCGTTGGTGCTCGACGACGCCTTCGAGGACCTCGTCAAGACCAAGGAGGTCGTCGAGGTGCTCGAAACGCTTGGCGTCTACGCCGATATCGAACGGGCCGACTCGGCGACGATCCGGGCCGGTCGAGGGACGACCCGCGGCCGGAAGTACAAACGGCCGAAGTCGATCCTGGTCGTCACCGGCGGCGAGCCATCGAAGGCCGCCCGCAACCTCGCGGGTGTCGACGTCGCCACGGGCCGGGAAGTCAACGCCGCCGACCTGGCGCCGGGAACCCACGCCGGTCGGCTGACGCTGTGGACCGAACACGCCCTCGAGGAGGTCGCTGACCGATGAGCACCAACAATGGCCACCGGGTGATCAAACACCCATACATGACCGAGAAAGCGATGGACGAGATGGACTTCGAGAACAAACTCCAGTTCATCGTAGACCTCGACGCGACGAAACCACAGGTCAAGTCGGCGATGGAGGAGCGCTACGACGTCTCGGTCGTGAAGGTCAACACCCAGATCACGATGAACGGCAGAAAGAAAGCGACCATTCGACTCTCCGAGGAGGACGACGCCCAGGACGTCGCCTCCCGAATCGGGGTGTTCTGAGATGGGACGACGAATTCAGGGACAACGACGCGGTCACGGTGGACCGACGTTCCGAGCACCCTCGCATCGGTATAAAACCGACCTCGGCCATCGGAACACCGAGGATCAGGACACGATCACCGGCGAAGTCGTCGACATCGAACACGATCCGGCCCGTTCGGCGCCGATCGCCGACGTCGAGTTCGAGGACGGCGATCGTCGACTGATCCTGGCACCTGAAGGCGTCGGGACCGGCGATCGGATCCAAGTCGGGATCTCCGCAGCGATCGAGCCGGGCAACACGCTCCCGCTCGCGGAAATCCCCGAAGGGGTGCCGGTCTGCAACGTCGAAGCCCGCCCGGGCGACGGCGGGAAGTTCGCCCGCGCAAGCGGGGTAAGTGCCGACCTCATCACCCACGACCGCAACGCGGCGGTCGTCCAGTTGCCCTCCGGCCAGATCAAGCGGCTCGATCCCGAATGCCGGGCCACGATCGGCGTGGTCGCCGGCGGCGGCCGGACCGAGAAGCCGTTCGTCAAAGCGGGCAACAAACACCACAAGATGCGCGCCCGCGGGTCGAAATATCCGACCGTGCGGGGTGTCGCCATGAACGCCGTCGATCACCCATTCGGTGGCGGCGGCCGCCAGCATCCCGGCAAACCAAAGAGCATCTCCCGGAACGCACCGCCAGGCCGGAAGGTCGGCGACATCTCCTCGCGGCGCACCGGACGAGGTGGTAACCAATGAGTTCTGAGTACCGAACCGGACAGGAAGGCGAGTTCACTTACCGTGGACACGACCTCGAGGAGTTGCAGGACATGGATGTCGAGGATGTCGCGGAACTGCTCCCCGCCCGCCAGCGGCGAACCATCAAACGCGGCCTGTCGGCAGCACACGAGAAGCTGCTCGAAGAAGCACGCGAGGCCGACGCCGAAACGACGGCGAACGATCCGATCCGAACACATCTCCGGGACATGCCGATTCTGCCGGAGTTCGTCGGGCTGACGTTTGCCGTCTACAACGGCCAGGCCTTCGAGCGCGTTCGCGTCGAAGAGGAGATGATCGGGCATTACCTCGGCGAGTTCCAGTTGACGCGAACGCAGGTCGAACACGGCCAGGCCGGCATCGGCGCGACTCGATCGTCGAAGTTCGTGCCACTCAAATAACAACCATGGGAATCAGTTACAGCGTCGAGACGGACCCGGACACAACCGCGAAAGCGATGCTCCGGGAGCGTCCGATCAGCCACAAACACGCCAAGGAGATCGCCCGCGAGATCAAGGGCAAGACGGCCGCCGACGCGATCGAATACCTCGAAGCGGTCATCAACGAGGAGCAGTCGGTGCCGTTTCGCTCACATAACTCGGGCGTTGGACACCGCAAGGACATCGACGGGTGGGACGCCGGTCGCTACCCACAGAAGGCCTCACGGGCGTTCATCGATCTGCTCGAAAACGGGATCAACAACGCCGATAACCAGGGCTTCGACGGCGAGTCGATGGAGATCATGCACGTCGCCGCCCACAAGGTCGGCGAACGCCAGGGCCGCAAACCCCGGGCGTTCGGCCGGGCCAGCCCGTGGAACACACCGGAGGTCGACGTCGAACTCGTCCTCGAGGAGGTATCCGAATAATGGCGGACGAACAACAGTTCATCGAGAACGGCATCCAACGCTCGCAGATCGACGAGTTCTTCAGCGAGGAGTTGGGCCGCGCCGGCTACGGCGGCATGGAGGTCGCCAAGACCCCGATGGGCACCCAGATCGTGCTCAAAGCCGAAAAGCCGGGCATGGTGATCGGCAAAGGCGGGAAGAACATCCGCTCGATCACCACCGAGCTCGAAGAGCGATTCAACTTGGACGACCCACAGATCGACGTCCAGGAGGTCGAAGAACCCGATCTGAACGCTCAGATCGTCGCCGACCGGCTCGCAAACGCCCTCGAGCGTGGCTGGTACTTCCGGAAGGCCGGCCACACCACGCTTGAACGCATCATCGACGCCGGCGCCCTCGGTGCCGAGATCGTCCTCTCGGGGAAGGTCACCGGTGCACGGGGCCGCGTCGAGAAGTTCAACGAGGGGTACATCAAACACAACGGCGAGCCCGCCGACGAGATCGTCGATCGCGGCAAATCCGTCGCCGTGATGAAACTCGGCACGATCGGGGTCAACGTCAAGATCATCCCGCCGAACGCCGAGCTCCCCGACGACTTCCGGATCCGCGACGACGTCGACACCAGCGACCTCGCGCCCGAACCGGAGACGGGCGAGGGCGTCGAGGAACTGCTTGAGGAACCCGACGACGAGGACCTCGAGGAGCTCGAAGCGGCCGCCGCCGAAGCCGACGCCGACGCATCGGCGGGCGGCGCCGAACCCGACATCGAGACTGAGGAACCGGCCGAAGTCGATGAGGAGGTCGTCGAAGCCGCGATCGAGGAGGAAGTCGCCGAGGAAGCGGCCGACGCCGACGTCGACGCCGATGACGCCGATACCGATGCCGACGCCGACGCTGGATCGGCTGACGCCGGCTCGGCGGACGTCGACGAGGACGAAGTCGAGGCCATCATGGCCGAGATGGAAGCCGAGATCGACGACGAGGAGGGTGACGACTGATGGCGATCCTCTATCCCGAGGAGATCCGCGAGATGACCGCCGACGAACGCAGCCAGGAACTCGAAGAACTCGAGACCGAGCTGCTCAACATCAGGGCCGTCCAGGCCGCCGGCGGAGCACCGGAAAACCCCGGTCGCGTCAAGGAGCTTCGACGGACGATCGCTCGGATCAAAACGATCCAGCGCGAGGAGGGCGATCTGGAGTGATGACCCTCGCCCCCGAGACGCTCGTCAAACACGAACTCATCGGGCTTTCGGCTCGCGTCGTCGATGCGAGCAATCCCGATCTGATCGGTATCGACGGCCGGATCGTCGACGAGACGATGCGGACGCTCTCGATCGAGCGTGGCCGGGGGCGAGCGGCGACAGTCGCGACGGTGCCCAAGGCGGGCGCGACGATCGAGTTTCGACTCCCGGCGAGTCAGACACCGAACGCAGACACAGACGCCGACTACGAATATGCCACCGTCGACGGTCGACGGTTGATCGCGCGCCCAGCACGGCGCACTGAAACGGCAGGTGAATCCACATGGCAATCGGTTTGAACGTACAACAACCAGAGACGACCTGTTCCGACGCGAACTGCCCGTTCCACGGGTCGCTGTCCGTTCGCGGACAGATGGTGACCGGAACAGTCGCCTCGACGGACATGGAAAAGACCGTGATCGTCGAACGGGAATACGACGTCTTTGTGCCGAAATACGATCGGTACATGAAGCGGCGCTCGCGGATCCCCGCACACGCGCCGCCGTGCCTTGAGTTGCAGGACGGCGACACGGTCCGTATCGTAGAGACACGACCACTTTCGAAGACGAAATCACACGTTGTCGTCGAGAAGACCGGAGGTGAGGCCTGATGGAAGCCCTGACGGCCGATGTCACCCGCGGTCTCGAGAAGGGGTCCAAGATCACGTGTGCCGACAACACCGGCGCCCGTGAGTTGAAGATCATCAGCGTTGCCGGCTATCAGGGAACGCTGAACCGCCACCCGAAAGCCGGGCTCGGCGATAAGGTGACCGTCTCGGTCACCAAGGGCACCCCGGAGATGCGCCGCCAAGTACTTGAGGCGGTCATCATCCGACAGCGAAAGCCCATCCGCCGACCCGACGGCACACGGGTGAAATACGAGGACAACGCCGCCGTCATCATCGACGAGGCCGAGGAACCCCGGGGCACGGAGATCAAAGGCCCCATCGCCCGCGAGGTCGCCGAACGGTTCGGCAGCATCGCGAGCACGGCGACGATGATCGTTTGAACGAATTATGAGCAAACAACCACGCAAACAGCGCAACCAGACGGAGCGAGCCCCGCTCCACGAGCGCCACAAGCAGGTCAAAGCGACGCTGGCCGAGGATCTCCGCGAGGAGTACGACCAGCGAAGCGTCCGGGTCAACGCCGGCGACACCGTCGAAATCATGCGCGGTGACGACGCCGGCGAGGAAGGCGAGATCCTTGAGGTCGATCTCAAGAACGCCGCCATCTACGTCGAGGACGTGACGGTCGAGGCCGCCGACGGCGAGGAGCTGCCCCGGGCCCTCGACGCGAGCAACCTGCGCGTCACCGACCTCGATCTCGATGACGACCGACGACAGGCGCGACTGGAGGGGGAGGACTAACCCATGACACGCCACCAGAAACGGCTCTCGGTGCCGAACTCCTGGCCGGTCGAACGCAAGACGGAGACGTTTACCGTCAAGGCCGGAGCCGGCCCACACGGCGAGGCCGGTGTCCCCCTGTTGATCCTGCTGCGGGACGTCCTCGAGTATGTTGACTCCCGCAAGGAGGCCCAGTACGCCCTCAACCAGGATACGGTCCTGATCAACGGGACGGCCATCTCCGATCCCGAACGACCGATCGGGATGTTCGACATCGTGGCCTTCACCGAGCGCGATGAGTACTACCGGGTCTTCCCCGACGAGGGCGGTCGGCTCGCGCTGACACCCATCGACGAGGAATCGGCCGGGAGCAAGCTCGGCAAGATCGTCAACAAACAGCAACTCCCCGGCGGGGACACCCAACTGAGCCTCCACGACGGCGGGAACGTCCGCGTCGAGGACGCCTCGGAGTACAGCGGGAGCGATTCGCTGGTCATCGACAACGAGACCGGCGAGATCGTCGCGCACTTCCCCTTCGAGGAAGGGGCGCTGGTCACCGCCGTCCAGGGAAGCCACGCCGGCGACATCGGCACGGTCGAGACGATCCGGGTCACGCCCGGCAGCGGCTCGAACACCG
Organism: Chewarchaeum aethiopicum (SeqCode); assembly: GCA_034190395.1. Lineage (GTDB taxonomy): Archaea > Halobacteriota > Halobacteria > Halobacteriales > Hikarchaeaceae > Chewarchaeum > Chewarchaeum aethiopicum. The sequence continues at coordinate 3,319 of JAXINS010000075.1, read as the reverse complement.
TCGAAGTCGATACCGACGACGGCGGCTTCGAGACCATCCAGGAGTACGTCGTGGTGATCGACGAGAACTTCACCGGAGGTGCGGACTGATGAGCGAAACCGAAAGCGACGCCGAGTTCCACGAGATGCGCCGGCCACGTATCGAGAAGGTCGTCGTCCACATGGGCGTCGGCCAGGGTGGCCGCGAACTCGCCAACGCCGAGGAGATCCTCGCGGATATCACCGGCCAGGAACCGGTCCAGACGGAAGCCGACGAGACGATTCCGGCGTTTAACGTCCGTGAGGGCGATCCGGTCGGCGCGAAGGTGACCCTTCGTGACGAGCAGGCTCGCTCGTTCCTCGAGACGGCGCTGTCGATCGCGTCGGTCACGCGAACGTCCTTCGACGACCGGGGGAACTTCAGCTTCGGGATCACCGAACACACGGACTTCCCCGACCAGGAATACGACCCAAACGTCGGGATCTACGGGCTGGACGTGACGGTCAACCTGGTCCGGCCGGGGTATCGGATCGCGAAACGCGACAAACAATCGAAGTCGATCCCCTCGAAACACCAGCTCACCCCCGAGGACGCGATGACCTACATCGAACAGGAATTCGACGTGGAGGTCACGAACTAATGAGTGAAAGCGAGGTCGAAAACGACGTTGACGCCCAAGAGGGCGGCGAGCACGCGGCCAAACGAACCGGGCAACGAAGCGAATGTCGTCGCTGTGACCGCAAGCAGGGCCTGGTCGGCAAATACGACATCTGGCTGTGCCGACAGTGCTTTCGCGAGATCGCCCGCTCGATGGGCTTTAAGAAATACAAATAGAGGACAATGACAGGCAAGGATCCGCTGAGTGACGCGCTGTCGGGGCTTAACAACGCCGAGAGCGTCGGTCATCTCACACATACGGTATCACCCGCCTCGAACCTGATCGGCAACGTCCTCGAGGTGTTCTACGAACGCGGCTACATAGACGGGTTCGAACGCCTCGACGACGGCAAATCCGGGCAGTTCGAGGTCGAACTGAAAGGCGCCATCAACGAGTGTGGGCCGGTCAAACCCCGCTACTCGGTCGGCAACGACGGCTTCGAGAAATGGGAGAAACGATTTCTCCCCGCGCAGAACTACGGCGCGCTCGTCGTGACGTCGAGCCGGGGCGTGATGAGCCACTACGAGGCCCGCGATGAGGGCGTCGGTGGACAGGTCATCGCCTACGTATACTGATAACCATGGCACGAACCGAACTCGAGATCCCAGAGGACGTGACGGCCGAGGTCGATCGGTTCGACCTCACCGTCGAGGGTCCGAACGGATCCGTTACCCGACGATTGTGGTATCCCGACATCACCATCGATGTCGCGGACGGCCACGTCGTGATCGAATCCCCGGCCGAGGACGCCGACACGCTGGCGACGATCGGCACCTTCGAGAGCCACGTCGACAACATGTTCCAGGGCGTCACCGACGGCTGGGAGTACGAGATGGAAGTGTTCTACTCACACTTCCCGATGCAGGTCCGCGTCGAAGGCGAGGAGGTCATTATCGAGAACTTCCTGGGTGAGCGGGCACCGCGCCGGACGACGATCCACGGCGACACCGACGTCGAGGTCGACGGGGAAGTCATTCGCCTGACGGGCTCCGATAAGGAGGCCGTCGGTCAGACCGCCGCGGACATCGAACAGCTCACCCGCGTGAAGGACAAAGACACCCGCGTGTTCCAAGACGGCGTGTATATCACCCAGAAACCAAGCAAGGGAGGTGTCTAAATGGCTGACGACGACGAATCGCTCGAATCGATCAGCGGGGTCGGCGGCGCGAAAGCCGACGCCCTCCGGGATGCCGGCTACGAGACCGTCGCGGACATCAAAGCCGCCAGCCAGGAGGAACTCGCGGAAGTCGAGGGAATCGGCAACGCGCTGGCAGCCCGCATCAAGGCCGACGTCGGCGAAGTCGAAGTCGACGAGGACAGCGAGCCCGACGCCGATGTCGACGTCGAAGAGACAGCCGAGACGACCGACGACGAGGCCGGTGAAGCCGACGAATCCGCGGACGCCGAGGAAACCACCGAGCCGGCAGACGAGCCGGACTCGGAGGTCCCCGAGGACGTCCCCGAGACGCTGACCGACATCAGCGGCGTCGGCGAGGCCAAGGCCGACGTCCTTCGGGAGGCGGGCTATCAGACCGTCGAGGACGTCCAGGTCGCAAGCCAGGAGGAACTCGCCGAGGTCGAAGGCGTCGGCAACGCGCTGGCGGCCCGCATCAAGGCCGACGTCGGCGAGGTCGAAGTCGCCGACACCGCCGCCGAAATCGAAGAGGAAGGCGTCGAGACCGAGGCCGACGAGGAGGCAACCGTCGAGACGGAGCTTCGGCCACGCGGGCTCGTCGAAAAGACGCCGGAGCTCAGCGAGGAGGAAGAACGCCTGCTCAACGAACGGCACAACACGCCGATGCCGCAGTTCAACAGGCAGGTCCACCACCACAAAAAGCGCCTCCCGACATCCTGGCGACGCCCCCGTGGCACCCATTCCAAACAGCGCAAGGGTGTCAAAGGCAAGGGCGACACCGTCGAAGCCGGATTCCGGACGCCGAAAGCCGTCCGGGGGAAACACCCAAGCGGTTTCGAGGAAGTCCGCGTTCACCGTCCCGAAGACCTCGAGGATGTCGATCCCGACCGTGAGGCGGTCCGGATCGCCTCGGCGGTCGGCGGACGCAAACGCGAACGTATCGAGGACCGCGCGATCGAAGAGGAGATCCGCATCCTCAATCCCACCTACGAGGAAGTCGAGGTGAGCCAAGAATGAGCGACCTCAGCGCACAGAAACGACTGGCCTCCGACGTCCTTGACGTCGGCGAGGGCCGTGTCTGGTTCGATCCCGATGCTCAAGGCGAGATCGCCGATGCGATCACCCGTGAGGACATCCGCGATCTGGTCGATCAGGGGATCATCCAGGCCAAAGACGCACAGGGCAACTCCCGCGGCCGGGCTCGCGAGCGTGACGCAAAGCGTGCCTACGGCCACCAGACCGGCCCCGGTACCCGCAAGGGGAAGGCCGGCGCCCGGGAGGACAAAAAGCACAGTTGGACGAACGACATCCGCGCACAGCGGAAGACGTTGCGTGAGCTCCGAGACAGCGGCGAACTGACGCCAAAACAGTATCGGGAGCTCTACGACAAAGCCGGCGGTGGCGAGTTCCGCAGCGTCGAGTACCTCGAGACGTACATCGAGAACAATTACGGTGACGACTAATGGCGACAGGACCACGGTATAACGTCCCCATGCGGCGACGCCGCGAGGGCCGAACGAACTACCATCAGCGGTTGCGCCTGTTGA
>JAXINS010000122.1:0-17277 GCA_034190395.1 Chewarchaeum aethiopicum (SeqCode) | reverse complement strand
AGCAACGTCTCTTCGGCTTCCAACAACTCGTGATATCGGTTGCGGATCGTGACCTCGCTGATATCGGCGGCCTCGCTAACGGCCGCCTGGGTAACGCGGTTGTTGGTCAGGAGGGCGGCGGCGTAGATCGCGGCGGCCGCGAGGCCGACCGGGCTCTTGCCGCTGTGGACGCCCTGTTCTTTCGCGGAGGCAAGCAGTTCCCGGGCGCGCTGTTCGGCCTCCTCGGCGAGTTCGAGGTCGGAGGCAAACCGGGGAACGTAGCTCTCGGGATCGGCGGGCTGGATCTCGAGGCCGAGTTCGCGGACGACATACCGGTAGGTCCGGGCGATCTCGTCCTTCTCGACGCGGGAGACGTCGTTAATCTCATCAAGGCTTCGCGGAACACCCGCCTGGCGGGCCGCCCCATACACACAGGAGGTCGCGACGCCTTCGATCGAGCGGCCGGGCAACAGATCCTCGTCGAGGGCCCGCCGGTAGATCACGCTGGCGGTCTCCCGGACGTTCTCGGGCAATCCCAGCGCCGAGGCCATCCGGTCGATCTCGCCAAGCGCCTGCTTGAGGTTGCGTTCCTTGGAGTTGCGCGTGCGGAACCGCTCGTTCCACGTGCGCAGTCGTTGCATCTTCTCGCGCTGGCGGGCGTTCAACGACTTCCCGTAGGCGTCTTTGTCCTGCCAGCCGATGTTCGTCGACAGGCCCTTGTCGTGCATCATCTTCGTCGTCGGGGCACCGACACGGGATTTCTCGTCTTTCTCCCGGGAGTCAAACGCCCGCCACTCGGGACCCCGATCGATCTCGTCGGCATCGACGACCAACCCACAGTCCGCACAGGTCGTCTCACCGTGGGCTTCGTCGTTGATGAGATTGCCGTCACACTCCGGACAGGTGAGGTCCTCACTGCGGTCGCGTTCCGATTCCTCCTCTCGGTGTGTCGTTCTGATGGATGTCATGATTGGAAACGTCCGGAAGGAAGGGATAATCCGGCCGTTGAGCTCCAGTTACTAGGACAGACGTTGCGGAACGACCATTTAAATTCGCCGATATTCGACGCGAAAATCGCCGGACTGCGGTGGGAGTTACCATGTGTCGAACTACCACAGCCTACCGGCCATGCCAACGATCCGAACCGATCGAGCCGGCGGTCAGTCGGCCTCCCGGGGGTTGATATCCCGGCTCTCCTCGACGGCCGTGGTAAGCGAGACGTTCAACACGAGCATCGAGACGATCCCGCCGACGACGGTGACGGCGTTTTTGATCGCGTGATCGACAACCGCCGCACCGAGGGCCACGCCAACCGACAGCGGCGTCAGCCCAACGACAAGCAGCGTGAACGCCCCTTCATACAGGCCGAGCCCGCCGGGCGACAGCGGCAGCACCTTCGCGAGGTTGCCGACGCTGACGGCGAAGAACCCGACCGCCAACAGGGGCCCGATCGAAAGCCCCGGATCGAACGCCGCGAGCACCAGGACTGCCGTCACCACATCGAGCGTCCAGATGGCCAGCGAGGAGAGCCCGACCCGGCTAAACGAGCCCGCCGATCCGGCGACGGTCTGGATATCGCCGACGAACCGTTCGAGAACGCCGGCCACGTACTCGACGTAGGAGTCCGACGAGAACCGGCCGACGAATCGTCGAATTCGATCATCGCCGGTCCGGGCCGACCAGACGATGACCGCGATCGCCAGGACGGCGGCCGCCCCGACGCCGGCCGCCACGGTCAGCGCCGTTCGGGCGGCCTGGGTCGGATCGACGGTCTGCCCGCCGAAGGTGACGGGGGGAATATCGGCCGCCAACGCCGCGGCTACCTGGGCGGCCCCATCCGTCAGTACCAGTCCGACGAGAACGGTCCCGGCAAGGACCGCAATAGTAAGCAAATCGAACACCCGCTCGACGGCCAGGGACGCAAAGCCCGAGGGATAGGGGATGTTCCGGCGGGCCTTGACAACGTATGCCCGAACGGCATCGCCCGCCCGGGCCGGGAAGACGAGGTTGCCGGTCTGGCTAATGAACACCGCGCCAGTCAGGAAGCCGACCCGCTCGTGAAAGCCCAGTTCGGCGAGGATATCGCGGTACCGGGCCCCCCGAAGCGGCCAGGAGAGGACGTAGACGGCGGTGGCGGCGAGTAACAATACCGGGTTCTCGCGGAACGCCGTCCCCATTTCCGCGACGACGACCCCGAAGTCGAGATACAGTGTCATCAGGGCAATCGCCACGACGGTCAACAGCGTGCCGGCGGCGATCGACCGCCGGGGCGTGATCCGGGGTTGAACGGTGAGTTGCCACCACGTCCGGAGGATCTGGCTGCCCATCCCGAGGATGTCACGCACGAGATCGACCTTGGTGTCGCCCTTGGGCTCCCACTCGACGGGGAATTCCTTGACGCGATAGCCGGCCCGCTGGGCGCGGACGAGCACCTCCGTATCCCAGAACCAGTGGGCATCGTCGACATCCTCAAGAACGTCGAACAACGCCTCGCGATCGAACGCCTTGAACCCACACTGGTGATCCCGGAGCCGTGAGCGAAGCATCGACCGGACCAGGAAGTTGAATCCCAAGCTCGGAACCCCCCGCTTTGCGGGCCGGTCGGCCTCGTGGCCGGGCATCCACCGCGAGCCGGTCGCCATATCGGCCTCGCCCGACCGGACGCTCTCGATGAGTTCCTCGAGATGGCGCATATCCGTGGCCATGTCCGTATCGAGATAGGCGAGCGTCTCCCCGTCGGCCATCCGGAACGCGCGTTCGAGTGCGCCGCCCCGACCGAGGCGATCGTCGCTGTGTAGGTGGCGAACGCGATCGTCAGTGGCCGCGAGGTCGGCGGCGATCGCCGGCGTCCGGTCCGTACAGCCGTCCTCGGCGATGATCACCTCGAAAGACCCGGCAGGGAGAAATTCGTCGAGAGTTTCGATCGTCCGCTCGACGGTTGCTTCGATAGTGGCCGCCTCGTTGTAGGCGGGGAGCACGACGCTGACGGCCACTGACGCGCCACCGGACATTCATCCTGACTGGGGTTCGGGCGGGCAAGAACCTTCTGGAGCCCGACAGGATCGGCGACCATCAGATGGGCCGACCGCGGATCCTGATCCCGTCGTCGTAGCCACCACGGCTCGACCATCCGCGAGCCAATAGCTGTTAACCGCCCGTACCAACGACGGCCGGTGGTCGATCGATAGGGATTAATTACAGCAATTTACTATCTGAAAATGCACTACTGCGGCGTGTTATCCGGGCGTACCAAATCCATCAAGAGGATATACGCCTACCGAACGGTTATGAGCGCGACCGCCCCATCGACCACGACCGATCTCTCCGAGAAGCAACGCCGGATTCTCGAGTACCTCCGGACGAATGCCGACGAACAGACCTACTTCAAGTCACGGCTCATCGGCGAGGAACTCGGTCTCACCGCCAAGGAAGTCGGGACGAATATGACGGCGATCGCGCAGGGCGAGTTCGACGTCGACGTCGAGAAGTGGGGTTATTCGTCGAGTACGACCTGGATGGTCTCAACCTAAAGGCGGTTCGCCGGTATCGAAACAGGACCAACAGTAGGGGTCGTCGATAGAGGTAGACCGGAATCGAACGCTTATCGGGAAGTATCGACGCTGATCAACGAGGCGGCCTCGGCGGCGAACGCGGCGGTGTCGGCATCGAAGGAATCAGCATACCGAACGAGCAGGACCAGGAGCGTTTCCGGATCCTCGAGCACGTAGCCGTCCTCCCGCGACAGCAGCCCCGCGTCGGCGAGTTCGCCGGCGTATTTACTGATCGTTGGCCGCGAGACATCGAGCGACGTAGCGAGGTCGCCCCCGGTCGCCGTCGGGTCGCGCAGGAGTTCGATGATCATGCCCCGCGGTGTCTCCCGGCGGAGATAGCCCAGCGCGATCTGTTCGAACGGCGAGAACTGATCGGCCGGGAAGAACCGCCGATAATCGCCGTCACGACGGCTCTCGATGACATCGGCCTCGAGCAACCGCCGGAGGTGGTGTTGGGTCTCGCCGGTACCGAGTTTGAGGTCGTCCCGGAGTTTTGAGAAGTGGACACCGGGGGTGGCCGTTACGTAGCCGGCGATCGCATCGGGAGCGTTGCTGTCGGTCGCGGCGGCCTTATCGATGAGCCCGGCAAGCGGCGAAGCGGCGCCTAAGGCGGCGAACCGCCGGAGCGTCGCCCGCTTGTCCTCATCGACACCGCCGGATGGCATTCGCTCCCGCTTAGCAGTGTATCCGTAAAACCGCTTCGCTCGGAACAAAAACGGGGTGATGGTGATCCGGCGATGCATCGATACAGAAAACCGACGAGCGGACGGAACGATCCTGGACTGCGATCGATCACCGGCGGGCGACGCTGGTCTGCATCGCCGCGCTGTTGTAGGCGCTGCCGGCGTTGCCGTCCCGATCCAGGACGATGACGCCCGCATCGGCCCCCGTGATCTCGCCGAACTCCTCGATCGCGAGATCGGCCGCTTGCCCGGCGTTGTGGCCCGCCTCGAGATGCCGAACCGCCCGACGGGTGAGCGTCACCTTGGCGATGTCCTCGCCGGCACCCGTGGTACTCGCCGCCCCGGCCGGGGCCGCGAAGAAGCCACTGCCGATCTGGGGGACATCGCCGACACGGCCCGTGATCGCGAGCCACCGCCCGTTCGTTGAGGTAGCCGCCGCGAACCCGCCCTGACCATCGGCCGCGACCGCCCCGACGGTATCGTGATCGAAGTCGGCGGGGGCGCCATCGCCACCCTCGTTTCGACCGAAATGCTCCCGGAGCCACGCCAGTTGCTCACCGAGTGGCGCATCCGACGGCGGATCGGCTTCGTCCCAACGGTCACGAGTCCGTTCGGTCCAGAGGTCGACGCCGGTCTCGACGCCGTACTCCGCGGCGAGTTCGACGGCATGTTCGCCGCTGACGAGGACGTGGGGCGTCTCTTCGAGGACGACCCGAGCAGCGCTGACGGCGTCTTTGACCCCCGGCATCGAACAGACCGCCCCGGCACGGCGGTCGCCGGTCATGATGCCGGCATCGGTGCGGATCACCCCGTCCATCTGGACGGCACCCCCTCGACCGGCGCTAAACCGTGGGGATTCCTCCATGACGTTGATCGCCGCCTCGACGGCACTGACCACGTCGGGCTGTTCGGCGCCGTCGGCGGCGGCCGCATCGAGTACGTCCTGTCGTGCGTCGGGATCGTCGGGGGCGCCACCGGCGCCACCGTGGGCAATAACCTGCATGCCCAATCCTCCTGGTGGCGGTGGTATAAGCGTTCGCGCGCCCGGGCCAGCCTGCCGGTTTGGACCCGACAGCGAGGGGACACCGACGCAGCGGGCAGAACGAATTACGCAGGCCTTTTACCGGCCAACGGCAACCCTCCGACTATGAGCTACGAGTACGAGCAGGTGGACGTCCCCGACAGCGGCGCGCCGGTTACCGTCGAGGACCCCGAGACGGATACCCTCGACGTGCCCGATCGGCCGATCATCCCCATCATCTACGGGGACGGGGTGGGTCAAGACGTCGGCCCGGCGGCCCAACAAGTCCTCGAGGCCGCCGCCGAGGCGACCGGTCGCTCGATCGAGTGGATGCGGGTCTACGCTGGCGCGAGCGCCCGGGAGAAATACGACGAAAACCTCCCGGATGATACCGTCGAGGCGATCAGGGAATTCCGCGTCGCGATCAAGGGGCCGTTGACGACGCCGGTCGGCTCGGGTTTTCGCAGCCTCAATGTCGCCCTGCGCCAGAAGCTCGATCTCTATACGAATATGCGTCCGACCTACCATCTCGAAGGCGTCCCCTCGCCGGTCAAACGCCCCGAACAGATGGACATGGTCACGTTCCGGGAGAACACCGAGGACGTCTATGCCGGCATCGAGTGGGAAGCCGGGACCGAGGAGGTCGAGCGGGTCCGGGAGTTCGTCGAAGAGGAAATGGGCTACGACGACACGATCCACGGCGGGCCGGTCGGGATCGGCATCAAGCCGATCTCGGAGTTCGGGACCAAACGGCTCGTCCGGAAAGCCATCGACTACGCCCTCGAGTACGACCGGGATTCGGTGACGCTGATCCATAAGGGCAACATCATGAAGTTCACCGAGGCGGCCTTCCGCGACTGGGGCTATGAGGTCGCCGAAGAGGAGTACGGCGATGAGGTCATCACCGAGGACACCCTCTGGGAGGAACGCGACGGCGAGGCGCCGGACGACACCGTCGTGGTCAACGACCGTATCGCCGACAACATGCTCCAGCAGCTGTTGACCCGGACCGACCAGTACGACGTGCTGGCGATGCCCAACCTCAACGGCGACTACCTCTCGGACGCCGCCGGCGCCCAGATCGGCGGCCTCGGCATCGCGCCCGGGTCAAATATCGGCGACGGCCGGATCCTCGCCGAGCCCGTCCACGGCTCGGCCCCGAAATACGCCGGCCAGGACAAGGTCAACCCCTCGGCACTGATACTCTCGGGGCGGATCATGCTCGAGTACATGGATTGGGACGACGCCGCCGCCCTCGTGCGTGACGCCGTCGAGGCGACGATCGCCGAAAAATACGTCACCTACGATCTGCATCGCCAGATCGAAGGCGGCGAGAAGGTCGCGACTAGCGAGTTCGCCGATCGCGTCGTCGAACACATCGAACGGTTGGCCTGATCGACCGACCACGCGGCCGACCGCACCCTTAATCGTCCATCCAGGGCACATCGAGGCGTGGCGGGCTGAAAATATCGATCGCCTTGACGGCCGTATCGCCGTTGTTCACCGCACCGTGGGGTTCCTCGGAGGCCAAGGCATAGGAATCGCCGGTATCACAGACGATCTCCTCGTCGTCGATCAGGAACGTCAGAGCACCCTGATAGATGAACCCGACCTGTTCGTGTTCGTGGCTGTGGACGGGGACCTCCGCCCCGGGCTCGACGTGAACGTGCTGGATACTCATGCGTTCGCCGGCGGCCAGTTGACTCAGAAAGACGCCATCGACGACCTCAGTGGGCGTGTGATCGGAGCGGCTGTCGGTCTCCATATCCCAGCCAACCAAAGCCGGGACCGTAAACCTTCGGCGCCCGGGGGCGGTGGCCCGATACATTCAACGGGCACCGAGAGGAACCATCGGCCATGTACGCCGTGGTGGGCTGTAGCGACTGTCAAGCCCTCTGGCTGGTCGAGGACTCACCGGCGACGACGGAATGTCCCCGCTGTGGCCGTCGCCACCAGTTCGATCGGCTCAAACAGTTCGTCACGACCGATGACGAGGACCACGCCCGGGAGGTCCGGGCCTCGATGCTCGCCGCCCGGAGCGATCACGGCGACGCGTTTGCCGAACTCGATTCGTTTGCCGAGTTAGAGGAGGAGCTCGCCGACGCGGGGATCGACGACGAGGCGTATCTCGACGCCAAAGGGGTGGATGTCGACGCCGTCAACGGCGCCGCCGAGCGAGCCGAACAGGGGCGGGCAAGCGGCGGTACGACCGGCCGGCAGGCGATCGTCCGGGCCGCCCTCGAGGAGCTCGACGAGCCGACCGAACCGGCGGTGATCGACTACACATCCGAGCGCGGCGTGCCCCCCGAATACGTTCGGAGAGCTCTCGAAAAACTCGTTCAGGCCGGCGAGGTCTCCAAATCGAACGGCCGCTATCGGCTATTGTAATAGTAAACGGGAGCCGAACGGACCGTCGTCGAACACCACCGCGGATCAACCATCGGTCGACCGGATCCATTCCTCAAGCGTAAAACCGTCGTACGGCGTTTCAGTGGCGAGCGTCCAGTCGTCAGCATCCCATTCCGGATAGTAAGTGTCGCCCTCGTACTCCCCGGGTACCCGGCTCAGCATCATCCGATCGAGGTGTGGCTGAAAGAGTGCGTAGATCGCGCCACCCCCAATGACGTAGGCGATCTCTGCATCGAGGGACTCGGCGATCGCTTTCGCCTCCTCGACCGTCGCGGCGTGATAGGCGGTGTCGAGATCGTAGTCGCGTTCCGTCCGGCTCATGACGATCTGGGCCCGGCCGGGCAGATCCGACCGCATCGCCTCGAAGGTCCGCCGACCCAGGATCACCGGGTCCTCAGCGATGCGGGCCCGGTACTGCTGTTTGTCTTCCGGCAAATGCCACGGGACCTCCCCGTCCTTGCCGATGACGCGGTTATCCGCGAGGGCGGCGACAGAAACCAGTTCCATAGACGCCGAATACGGGACCCAACGGCAAAACAATTCAGCTATCGGGGGTGGTCGGTCACCACCGACGGCGGTCTCACCGCAGGAACAGGACGATCGCGCCGATGGCACCGACGACGGCGCCGATCGGGGTCAACGAAATGGTGGCCGGAAGCAACGCGGTAACGGCGATCCCGGCAGTGGCGAACAGCGCTTCGCCCTGCAGGGCGATGGTGATCCCCGCGACGAGGAGGACAATCCCGAGTACGGTTTGGGCGATAAACCCGACGTCGGTCGTCGTGTCGGTATCGGCGTCGGCATTGGCCTCGACGGCCGACTGGGTTTCCGTCCCCGTGCGGTCACGGCTCGCGGCCGCGTGACCGCTGTCGGGTTCCTCAGTGCTTGCAGTCGCCTGATCGGTCGAATCGGTGCCCACGGCAGCGGCCGTGGTGTCATCGGTCGTGGCCGCCGAAACGGTCTCGACGCTGGGACCGAAATCGGAATCGGAATCGGAATCGAGTGCGGATTGAGTCCCGGCTGAATCGGTCGGATCGCCGTCGACTGTATCGGTTACCCATTCCCAGTCTGCCAACGCATCATCCGATGAGTCACCCGACGACAGCTGTCCGGGATCGCTCGTGGACGTGTCCGACGTGTGGCTTGAAATGATCGGAAGCGGATGGGCGCCCTCGGCAATACGATGGGAACGAGTCAGCAACAACCGGCGGGCCTCGGCAGCGCCGAAGGCCGCATCGTACTCGATCGTTGGCTCCGAATCGGCGGTATCGGTCTGGCCGAGTTCCGGGAGTGGCTTGTTTTGTTGCGGGGTTGACGAGGACGTCGTCGTGTCAGTATCGGGCGGCGACGTCCCCGCCGACTCGGGCGAGAACGGATCGATATCCGGAGCAGCCGTCTCGGAACCATTGTCGCTTGCCGGTGTCGAAGTCGCTGCCGACGCCGCGGTGTTCGTCTCCGGCGTCGGCTCGGCATCGGCGGGCATCGACTCTGAATCGGCCGTAGGGGTCGCGTCCGGATCGGGATCGAAGGGAGTGTCGGAGTCCGATAGCGGCTCGGAAACCTCTTCGACGTCTAAGGTAAACGGCTCGGAAGTGTCGAACTCCTCCGTTGGCTCGGAACTGCCCGTCGATGCTGACGCACTCGGGGCTTCCCGCGTGTCCGTTTCGGTATCCGTCGAGGGCTCTAATTCGATCGCCGGGGGCCGTTGGGACGTTTCTTTGACCTTCTCCATGTCCCGTTTGGTCCGGACGATATCGTCACCGTCGACGACGGTGTCGAAAAGCGGCCGGAACGTACCCATCACCTCCGGCGAGTGAGCGTTCGAGTCGATGTGGTAGTGGATACTCCCGTTGTGTGACTCGATGACGCCGTTGAGAGTATGAATAAACCGGAACGCGATATCCTCCTCGACGAACTGTAACAGCGACGTCAGTGAGTGGAAACAAACGGTTACGGGCCGACTCTCGTCGACTTCCCGGAGGCGTTTGTTGATGGCCAGACCGAGCCGAGTGAGATCGCGGGCGCTGCGGACCGTTGTAATGGTGAGATCCTCCGAGCCCTCCCGAACGCTGTCGGCATCCAGTTCCGTCGCAGTATTCTGGTTGTCGACCGCAATGAGCTCGAAGCTGACGTCGGTGTCATCGGGGCCGTATTCCCGGTACACCGACAGCCGATCCGTGGGCGATTGTGTAATCGTAATGAAAAAGACGATGGCTCCGGGGGCGAGGTGATCGCCGACCAGCTCACAACAGGCCTCGTCGTCAACGCTGCTCAGCAGCGGGGCTGACAGTAGGGCCTGCGAGGGAGTCTGGGATCCGGAACTCATGCTGTATTGGCCTCAGTCAGTCACTGCAGTTGACCTAGTCTCTAGATTTGTACTACACGTCTCCCCCCTATCACCACTTTGCCGTATAATGTCGGTATACACGAGGGTGGCGAGGGGCGTCGCCCGACATGACGACGTGACGTGTCGTATCATCGGTCGACCGATCAGTCATCCGCCTCTTCAATCGAGCATGTAAGGGAGTGAGCCGTATGAATATGTCGGGCCCTGGGCCGGTCATTCAGCCGCCAGTCGACCGATGAACAGCGAGTCGCGGGGCCCGGACGATGCTCGGTGCCGACAAGCTGTCAGTCGGGATACTGGAAGGGTATCCCAGCGCCGTAGTGAGATTCGACGTGGATGCGGCGTGGTGTGGCTCATCGAGGAGACGACCGCTCTCGATGCGGACCGGTACCGAATTCGACCGGTCGTCTCCGTGATCGATCGGTGCAATCGGTGCGGACCCGTCATACTGTCCGTTGGCAGGGGCAGTATCGATGAAATCAGTGAGCCATGACAACATTCAACACCTTTTTATCGGATGTTCGGGCATAAGGGCATACGCCGAATGCAGAGTAGCATCGATCAGGGACACGAGCGGGGTGAACGCGCCCGTTCGGAGGTTTCGTTCTTTCTCGACATCGAGACCCATCTCTGGATACTCGCGTTCGTGTTCTTCGGGATCGGCGACCTCGTAACGACCCACATCGGGTTGTCGATGGAATATATCATCGAAGTGGGTCCGTTCATCGCATCAGTGATCAGACAACACGGCTTGCCCGCAATGTTGGGACTGAAATCGGCTGCCTTCGTCGTCTGTTCGGGCCTTTATTTGGTGACGCCCAAGCCCCACAAGATCGGGGTCCCGCTCGGGTTGGCGGTCTTTGGTATCCTCGTCACCGGGTGGAACATCGTGATTCTCACGGTCATCGTGATCTGAGGCGGTCGGCGGTGTGAAGATCCCAGTCACCGAACGGTTCCCCGACCAGCCCGTCGATCCAATACTCGACATTGAGATGACACATCAGCAACAATATTTAAAAGTACGAAGAAAAGATCAGCATATTACTTAATTAAGAAAATCGTAGGGGGTTGTGAGAATGGTCAATTACGTCTCGACGGGCGTCGAAGGTTTGGACGATATCCTCGGCGGCGGCATCGTTGAGGAATCCGCGGTGTTAGTGTCGGGCAATCCCGGGACCGGCAAGAGTATCTTCGGCATGGAATTCCTGTATGCCGGTGTCACTGAGTTCGACGAACGGGGGATCTATCTCTCCTTCGAGGAAAACGAGACCGATATCCGGCAGGCGGCCGAATCGATCGGGTTCGATCGATGGGCCGAACTCGTCGAGGAGGGTGATATAATCGTCTACGACAAGCGGGATCTGCTCCAGGAGGAGGATTTCACGACGGTGTTCGATCGGATCCTCGAAGTCATCAGCGACGAAAGCTACCAGCGCCTAGTCATGGACTCGTTGACGATGTTCACGATGTTCTTCGACGACGAACAAGAACAGCGGACGTCGCTGTTGCGATTTATCGATATCCTCAAGGCAAACGGCCAGACCGCCCTCCTGATCAACGAACAAGGTGCCGTTTTCCCGGAAACCGAGATCGGACTGGAGAACTTCCTCACAGACGGGAACATCTATTTCTCGCAGCTCCCGACCAGCTCCGATGTCAACCGGTACGTCTGGGTGGCGAAGATGCGCAAACAGGACTTCGAGAACAAGGTCTATCCGATGGAAATCAGCGAGGGTGGCATCACGGTCTATGGAAACGCCGCTGGGTTCTCATTGCTGGAGGGTGGCGACGGCGACGGTAACTCCTTTTCCGAAGACCTCTTTTGACTCTCGGTCGCGGCCGTTCCACATCGCCCACGGAATCAACGACATCGACGGCGTCGTTCAATCTCCAGCAGGATCAACACCACGTCCCCATACCGGTAGCCGTGACCGTCGGGAGCAAAACCAGCCGAGAATCACTTACCCTCGTGGAGCCGACCGGCAGGTGATCGCGGTCGCAACGCATCGAAGCACCGGTCAGGTCGAATCCGGCAGGTTTCGCCACACATCGTCGAGTTTGTTTTTCACCATCGATCGTTCCTCGATAGAGAGCGAGAAGTCCCTACCCTGGAAACCGACGGAGAGCTCGTCGATGTTGCGCCGGTAGACGTTGACCCGCTGTTGACCCTCCGATAGGATACTGTCCTCGAATTCGAGCAGTCCGGTATCCAGTAAATCCTCGACGCGTCGGTAACACGTCGTCTGCGGGACGCCCAACTCGTCGCTTAGGTCCTGCACGGAGATGGCTTCGTCGGCTGCTTCTAAGATCTCGACGGCGTGTTTCTTCCCGAAGGTCCGGATGACCCGATTGGGATCGTGTTCGGCGGCCATGCGGGATAGGTAAGGTACGGACTGTTAATAGGTTGACCCACGATCGGTTCGGAGTATCGAATCCGATAACTCACGCGGATGAACGGCCGGATCGCGTGTGTCATGGTAGCAGCTACCGCGACGGGATCCCGCTTCCGGCCGGTACATACACCGAATCTATCCAGGTATCGTGTTAACGTTTGGCTTGTATTTTCATATTTGGAAATTTTACCCCACTAGTATAAGTGCAATAACGCCCCATATCGAGATATGTCATCGCGCTCATACGCCGAAACCAGTGTTCCCGTCGGCGCCCTCTTTATCATGCTTGGCGTCGGCATCTGGCTCGCCCATCACTTCATCGGAATGTTCACCACCTGGACATGGGCGGTGTTGGTCGGCAGCATCTGGATCATCGCCGGATCGCTGTTGCTGTTCCCCGACATCCGGCTCTACCAGTACGACCAGTCCCCGCTCGAACAGCTGATGCTCGAAGGCAAGGATTCCTGAATCGACTCATCACCTGACCGCTTGTTTTTGCCGATCATATCAACACGACAGCCACAGCGGGCGTCGTTCCGGGGGCCATAGACGGCGGTCCGAACGGTCGAATCCAGAAGGGTTGAGACGACAGTCACTCCCGTTGGACAAGTCGACTGAACACGGTAGCCCAACCAGTACGGTGACACGGTCTTCGAATCCGAGACAATCCAGACAGCTGGGACCGGCGTCGAATTCACGGTCAGCAACGAAATGGCCGACGCCCGTCAGTCGACGCTGAGCCCCGTCGAGATCATAATGGCCGATAGTAGTTCGAACCCGCGATCGGCGGGGGTCTCGTCCGCGATCTACGACCGGAGAGTTCCCATCGGCCGACGAGTAGCAAAAATCAATCGACGCCCGTCAGATCACTCGATCCCGGACACCGACGACGATGGGATCGAATCGAGCAGAGCGTCGGTGTGGGCCACACACAGACCGAGCGTGAGGACTCCGCCGAAAGCGGCGACCACGAACCACCCACCGGCGATGACGGTAGCGCTGAGGGCAGCGGTGTCGAGGGCGACCCAGCTCATCGAGACCAACGACCACGCCAGCAATCCACCGATGTAGAGGTGCAGCGGTGTTCCCGTAAGGGTATTCGTCGTGAATTGCTCGCGCCGTTGCTCGTCAATGGTGAACGCCTGGCGACGGGTCTCGAGAACGCCGACCAACAGGGCGATGCCGAGGATCCCAAGGCCGATCCATGCCGAACCGAGTGCTTGAATCGAGGCCTCAAGACCGGTTGTCGACCAGACACCGGTCCAGACGGCGACGATTACCAGGGCGATCCCGTACAATCTGAAGCCTTGACGCACAGCAAACTGCTTCATGCGTGTTATTGACACGATTCTAAATGTTAATAAATGTTTGTATGACATGACATACGACGGGGGTATTCACGGCTATCAGTGATGAAAACGATCGTATTCAGACTTGATAACGGCCAGATGTGTCCAACCCAAGACCCACCGGGAGCCGTTGCGGCAATCGTGGACTGATCGTCCACGCCGATCGCACCGCGCGCGACGCCGGGAGTGTTGTAACGTCAGTGCAATTTGGCACCATTTGGCGCCGATCGAAGGGTGCGGTCGATTTCGTGTTGGTTGTTACTTGCCAACATATATTTCCAGATATGAAAATACAACCATCGAGTATATCCGTCTGTCCGGCATAGGTCTATTCAGACCGAATGAATTGGCCACCACAACCCAGTGGCCAGCCCAATCAACGGTGATCATCATGGCATATTCAAACGAAAATACCGCGTCTGTGACCGATCTGCTGTGGCAGCTGACGCCCGACGACACGCTATCGGAGCGTGGCGCTGTGGCGGTCATGCTTCTGTTGACGATCGCTCAAGCGGCCGGGATCAGTGCGTTCATGTTGCTGTGACCGAACGATCGCCCCCAAACCCAACGGTTGCGCCGGGGTCGGAATGGCCGACCGAACCGTGACCGACGCCGACGATAATCTCACAACGAACATGACAGATACAACCACACCTTCGCCGACGGTGCTCGTCGTGGACGATGAGCAATCGGTCGCGGATCTCTACACCCAATGGCTCGAGGATCGATACACTGTCCGGACGGCCTACGGCGGCAACAGTGCCCTCAAACAGTTCGACGCCGATGTCGATTTCGTCCTGTTGGATCGACGCATGCCGGATCTGTCGGGCGATCAAGTACTTGACGTAATCCGGTCATCCGGCGTCGATGTGCGGGTCGCGATGGTCACCGCCGTCGATCCCGATTTCGACGTCATCGAGATGGGGTTTGACGACTACATCGTGAAGCCGGTCAAACGTGACGAGCTCCTCGAACTTCTCGATCAGCTCAAAAACGTTTCCTCGTACGGCGATCTCATGCAGGAATACTACCAACTGGCCCAAAAGAAGGCGACGCTTGAGGCGTCGAAGTCGAACGCCGAACTCCGAACGAGCGACGAGTACGCCCGGTTGGTCGAGCGGCTCAAAACCGTTCAGCGGCAGGTCGATTCGGTCCCGCACGATCAGCCCGAAAACGCGTTCCGGGAACTTGCCTGAATACGGGTCCAATATTCGCAAAAGGAGAATTCGATAGCGACAGCCAACGGATCAGTCGTTGTCAGCGACACCCGGCGGCGGCCCTTCCTGGCCGAACTTCCGCCGACTATCGAGCAGTGTTTGGGCAAGCGACGAAAGGGCGAACGTCACGAGCACGACGGCCCCCCAGACAAGATCGGGGACTGCATCGAAGGGGGCGACTTCGAGCCAGGCGAGCGCCAGAATCGTCGCATTCGCGGCCGATAGTCCGAGGTAGAACACATTCCACGGAATATCGTTCTCGGGGACGAATTCGATATAGATATCG
This sequence comes from Chewarchaeum aethiopicum (SeqCode), assembly GCA_034190395.1. Taxonomy (GTDB): domain Archaea; phylum Halobacteriota; class Halobacteria; order Halobacteriales; family Hikarchaeaceae; genus Chewarchaeum; species Chewarchaeum aethiopicum. The sequence continues at coordinate 2,042 of JAXINS010000122.1, read as the reverse complement.
GAGGTTTCGAGCGACGACCCCAGCTCGACCATACCGCTTTGTTCGTCGTAATCGACGAGCCCGCTTTTGTCCATTGACGGCAAGTGAGACTGATAGAGCGAGATGTACACCCGCTTGCGTTCCTGGGAGGTCAACTCCTGGATCGTCTTGTTGTTCTCCCAGGCAGCCACCTGCTCGGCGAGATCACGGATCGAGACCGGCTCCTCGCGCTGTTTGAGAAAATGGATCGTATATCGGCGACGCCGATCGGCGAGGATGCTGTAGATCTCGTCGTTCGACGGCGACGATGGTTCAGGGGGCTCCTGCATCGGTTCCTCCGTCATACTCATTAGTGTATTCCTCCCGAGGCGGCAGGGCGAAGTTCGGTCATGATATGAGCCTCCCGACGACCGGCCAGCGACTGGGATGGGATCCGGGGAGTGATCGATAGGATCGGGTGTGGAATCGGAAACTGCTGGTAGTCTCGGGCGTCAATATACTGACCATTCTCCTCGGGCCTTATTGTATTGCCGACGTTATGGGGTATTTGAGCGGTTGTGGGATATTTATATTGATTCATCACGACCCGCGGCCGGCGCACATGGCCACCAATTCAAGCCGGCGCTCGGTGTGACAGATTCTGTCGGATGAAATCCGACAATATCGACGATTAATATATCATATATTGTATATATTGTCAAAACAGCCATACGCAACTGAGATTGTGTGATCGCTATCGTGGGGAATAACCGGAGTTAGGCCTGACACTTCATGCATTAGGCAGGCCAAACCGGTCAGTAGGCCGTACTAACCGATTGTTAGGTAAATATAACTAATATGGTAGGTATCCATAGGTAAAGTAACCCATTCGAACAGCAATCGATCATCAGAATCGCGTCCCTGTCCGGGTGGCATAAACAAACAAATCTATCATGCGTCCAAAAGGCAAACTCTTCGCACTGTTGGCAGTATTCGCGGCGATCGGCGTCATCACTGGCACGGGTGCGTTTACAACGGTGAGCGCGGAACGAACGGCCACGGTAAACGTCGCGGGCGACGGCAGCGCATTGCTGCAATTGACCCCGTACAACGGCCCGAACGGATACGGCGGCGGTACCGCGGGTGCAAGTAACGGGTACGCTGATATCAAGGGCGGTACCCTCGAAATCAGTCTCAACGGCTACAACGCGGGTACCGAGCGCAACAGCGGTGTCAACCTCAACGCCCGCACGACGGTCAACAACGTCTTCAACATCACCAACCAGGGCACCCAAGACGTTGATGTCTACATCAACACCACTGGCGACAACGCAGACCTCGTGGTCTTCTATGCTGGTACCGTCGAAACCGGTAGCAGTATCGAAAACGACGGCAACGCCGTAACGCTCGCAGTCGGTGAGACGGTAACCGTCTCCATGGAGATCGATACCGTCGATGCCGGTCTAAGCGGTGGTGACGAACTGGTCGACGGCATCACGATCTACGCCAACGCGAGCTCGAGTTAAGCTCGTAACGCGTAGATTAGCCACCCTTATCGCGTACTGAGGGTTCTCAGGACGCATCGCGATTATTTCTCGATCGCACACGCGTAACGCGCGTCTACAATAACTAGGGAAACTGACTCGAAACATACGACAACGAAATCACAACCGGATAAAACAGGAATCAATCGAATTGCTACTCGTCGACACGCGAATAACTGACACTGGCCGCATCCCGTCACCACTCGGTGATCGAGCGGAGCGGCCCGACGGACATTCTGGCGATCGATCGACGGACGTCTTCGGTCGACACCATCGCTCGAACGACGATAGCTACGGTTCGGTTGTGTGTGTTTTCAGAGGACACCGATGAGCAAGCGACAGTCGGCGTTCCCCTCGATTCCGTTCGCGGATTACCGACAGGTGATCATCGTCCTCGGTGTTATCTGTCTGTTGATCATCCCGACCGGCGCGGCTTTCGTCAACAGCGCCGGATTCTTTACCGGCCCAGACGAGACAGTCCTGATCGAACGGTTCGACGGCTCCAACGGCCGGTACGTCGAATCCATCTCGGATCGACAG
>JAXINS010000082.1:0-17680 GCA_034190395.1 Chewarchaeum aethiopicum (SeqCode) | reverse complement strand
CGTTGTCAGTTGTTATCAAATACCATGAATCCGATTCTAAACGAATCGACACAGACGGTCCACAAACACGAGACGGGAGCACCGGAACTTCACACCGAGTGTGGCATCATGCTCCACGCCAATCCCGACCATTTAGAACGGATGTCACTCGAACGAGCACTCCAAGAACAGGAGGCGGATAAGTGTGGTCGGTGTTTCGACGAGGGAGGTGGGTACTGAAAACGACCGTCGGTAGCAAAGACAAATCGAGTGCTGGCCGTGGTTATGACTCGCCGACCTTCTCCGTGACCCGGAACCCGTCGGGTGGAACGAGGATATCGGCGATGCGAGCCTGCGGGACGTCGAGGTGACCTCGGACGAAACGGGCCTGACCGTCGGCGGTGGCGGCAAGGGATTCGAACGAACGGACGGCCGTTGGAGCGCGATGAGTACGCCGATCGGCTATTCGCTGACACGGGCGCTATCAAAGGGAGAACGTCACTCGACGAATTTCCCGGGCTCGCGCGTCCAGTCCCACGACTGATACCGCAGCCGCGGCCGGGTATCGGCCGGGATGATATCGTACTCGCGAAGCAGGTCACGCATCCCCGACCGGCCGCCGAAATCACCACGGTACCACAGAAAGACCCGCGGCAATCGGGCGACGCCGTCGGCGGGATCGTACTCGACGCTCGTTTCGAGGTAGCCGGCGGTGGCCATATCGAGTTGCTCGTCGATGCGATCGGGAGCGAACGAGCGGATGGGCGGACAGCTCGCGGCCCCACAGTTCAGCGCGAAGTGGATCCGTGGATCGGGCTCGTCAAGCCGGTATCGCCGCTCGAACCGGGAGGGCAACAATCGTGGGAGATATCCCAGACCGTACTTCGATCGGGAGCCACGGAGGATCCCCTGTTCGATCAAGTCAAGCGACACCCCGGTGCCAGCCACCGTGAGACAGGCCGTCCCAAAAAACCGAAAGAACCGAAGCGGGCTCGCATACAGCTCCGGCCGTTCCTCGAGCAACACCTGCGTGCCCGCATTATAGAGGTTCAACCAGAAGGCAAGCGCCGCCGCCCGGTCCTCCCGAAGGACGGCGAGATCGGCGTCGTCGTAGGCTCCAAGCCGGGTTCGGTACGGTGTCGTGTCCTCGCCGGCCCGGACGGCCTCAAGCAGTTCGCGGGCACAGGCCGATGGGTCGAGTGACTCGGGATCGGTCGGTCCCGACTCGGTGGCGCCACTGGCGTGTCCCGCAACCTGGTCCATGTCAACGGATTGGTGAGAACGGCGAAAAAGGTTCGGCGGGTGGGCGGGATCGGCACAAACCCACCGCCCGGAGCCCGAGCTACGTGCCGACGGCGTGCGATCGGTTGTGCGATCACGTTACATCCCCGACACGATTACAACAGTCCACTCATTGGATGTCTCCATGTCAACCGAGCGAACGGTACTCCAGGAGACGACCAGCCTCTGTCCGGCCTGTCTCGAACGCGTTCCGGGGCGATACGAAGTCGAAGACGAGCGCGTGCACCTGACCCGCGAGTGTCCCGATCACGGGACGACCAGCCGGGAGGTCTGGGGGTCGGTCGACCACTGGCAGTGGGCCCACGACGTGGCCGGCGACACCGCTCCCGATCCCGATCCGGATGGGGAGTTCGTCGTCGACAACGATCACGCCTGTCTCGCGGTCATCGAGGTCACCGAGGACTGCAACCTCTCGTGTTCGTACTGTTTTGCGAGTTCGGGCCCCGGCGGCGACCACCGTTCGGTCGAGACGATCGTCGACCTGCTTGAAGTCGTCAAACAGGACGGCGGCGCGCGGCCGATCCAGTTTTCGGGCGGCGAACCGACCGTCCGGGACGATCTGCCCGCCCTCGTTGAGACGGCGACCGACATGGGGTTCGACCACATCCAGGTCAACACCAACGGCATCCGGCTGGCGACCGAGGACGGCTACGCCCGACAGCTAGTCGAGGCCGGCGTGACCGCGATCTATCTGCAGTTCGATGGGCTGACCGCCGAGACCTACGAGGCGATCCGGGAGGTCGATCTCACCGAGCACAAACACGCCGCGATCGAGGCCTGTCGGGCGGCCGACCTGCCGGTCGTCCTGGTGCCGACGATCGTGCCGGGCGTCAACGACCACGAGATGGGTGATATCGTCCGCTTTGGCCTCGATAACCTCGATATCGTCGAGTCAATTAACTTCCAGCCGGTCGCCCACTTCGGACGCTTCGACGAACACAACGGCCGCTTTTCCCTCGACCGGGCGGCCCAACGGCTGGCCGAGGATATCGAGGCGATGGGGCCTCGAGACCTGCTACCGATCCCGTGTTGTTCCTCGACCTGTCAGATGGCGACCGTCCTCAAGCCCGACGGCGACGGGGGCGTCATCCCGCTGACCTCGTTTGTCAACGACGAACTCTTTGATTCCCTCTCGGGGATGGTCAACGAGTCCGATTGGATGGAGCTCCTCGCGTGTACCACGGCCGGCCAGGATCGGGCCTGCTCGGTCTCGGGGTGTTGTGGCGGCACCGCCGATCTCCCGATCGACGCCGGAGCGCTTCTCGAATCGGTGCTCCCGGTGTCGTTGACGGGCTTTATGGACGCTGACGCCGCCGATGCCGGCAAGCTCAGCAACTGCTGTGTGTCGGTACCCACCGAGACGGGGGAGTTGGTGCCCTTTTGTGCCTACAACATGACCACGGCCGACGGCCGGTATGCGATCCGCAACCGCAAGGGCTGGGGCGGCCGGACGGGCGTTGGTCCGTCGCCGCCGGACGCATCGGTCGCGGACGCCGAGACGGGAAGGGGCACCGATCGAGCGACCGGCAGCGGCGAAGGGGAGTGACCGCCGTGCAAAACCCCCTTGAAACGGCGCTTTCCAACCCCTGGGGCACGCTCCGGACAGTCCTCGATGAGCCGCTCCATCCCGGCGGGACCGCGGCCACCGAGGCGTTGCTCGATCGGGCCGCCGTCACCGAAGGGACCCGGCTGCTCGATATCGGCTGTGGGGCCGGTGAGGGGGTGAGGCTGGCCCGCCAGCGCGATGCCGAGGCGATCGGCCTCGACCGGGATCCGGCGACCCCGATCGCGGGCGTCATCCGCGGGGATCTGACGGCCCTGCCGGTCCGTGACGGCTGTGTCGACGTCGTGTTGGCGGAGTGTTCGATCTGTCTGGCCGGGGAGCTCGACCGGCCACTGGCCGAGAGCCGGCGAGTGTTGGACGACGGCGGCCGGCTGGCGCTGTCGGATGTCGTCGTCGAGGGATCGCTGCCGGAACTCCCTGAGGAGGTCGCACAGGCGCTCTGTCTGACCGACTTCCGGAGTGAGACACAGCTCAAAGCCCACATCGAAGCGGCCGGCTTTGAGGTGTGCGATCGACAGGATCACCGTGACGATCTCCTCGCCATGCGGGATCGGCTGGCCGACCGCGTGGACTACAAGGGATTGCTCGGCCTGCTCGGCGAACGCGGCCAGCGGCTGTTAGCCGCGATCGAAGACCTCGAAGCGGCCGCTGAGGACGGCCGTATCAGCTACGTATCGCTGGTCGCGAAGTAACCGGCGGGCAGTCGATACCATCGGACCGAAAGGGGATCGAGACGGGAAGAGGTGGGATGGGATGGGAATGTGATTGGTGACGGAAATGATCCCCTTGTGTCCACAGGTGGCGGGTGGTGGAACCCTGACGTGTGCCAATCGACACGGTTCGCGGCAGACCTAATCGGTGGGAATATCGCCCCTGCGGACACCTTGAGTGTTGATCGCATAGGGGAAAATTTTACCGATATCGCCGAGCGAGGTTCGGGGCCCGCCGAAACGGATCAGTCCCGTGTCTGCCAGTGCTTGGCGACGTCCCGAGCGGTCGTGACCCAGGTATCCCCGGTCTGGAGGACGTGTTGGAGCAGCTCCTCAAGGGCGTCCATGCGGCCGGCCCGACCGATCACCTGGGGATGCATCGTCAGCATGAACAGCCGGTTGTGTTTGTAGATGCCGTCGAACTCCCGTTGCCAGCTATCGAAAACGGGACCGGTCGGGGAGATGCCGGCCTGGAACTCGTAGGTCGGCCCCATGTTGTAGCCGAAATAGACGAAGTCATCGAGATAGTAGCTGTTCGGTAATTCGACGATCCGATCGTCGGTTTCGGAGAGGGTATAGGGAATATCGAGGTCCTTGATCGAGGAGTCGTAGGCCATGTCGTGGTCGACGAGCAGATCGAGCGTGTGTTCGCTCATGCCGCCGCCCGGATTGCGATACCCATCCGGCGTCTCGCCGAGGACGTCATCGAAGACATCGAGCGCCCGAATGAACTCCTCGGTCTCCTCCTCGGTGGTCATCCCGCGGGGACTGGCGTGGGTGTAGCCGTGGTGGGCGATCTCGTGGCCCGCCTCGTGGATGGTCTGGACGGTGGCCGGCCAGTCCTCGGCGACTTTGCCCGGCACGAAAAACGTACAGGTCACATCGTAGCGATCGAACACCTCGAGAATCCGGGGCACGGCGACCTTCGGCCCGAACTCACCGCGGGTCCGGATCGCTCGTTTCCCCCAGGCGGGATCCTGCTCGGCGCGGACACGCCAGGATTCGTCGGCATCGAGATCGAAGGTGAACGTCGCGGCCGCTCGATACTCGCCCCAGGGCGAGCCGTCGTCGGGGTGTGACATGGGTAGTCGTGATGGAGCGGGTGGAAAAAGGTTGCGTGGCGTTCGGGCTGCGAGAGACGACCGATCGAAAACAGACCAACGGCGTCAGGTGTGTCAACGTGAACCGCGGAAGGGTTATGCCGTCACACCACCTCCGTACAAAGGCAATGGCAACTGGTAAGGTTGATTTCTTCAACGATTCCGGCGGTTACGGCTTTATTTCGACTGAGGATGCTGACGAGGACGTCTTTTTCCACATGGACGATGTCGGCGGCGAGGACCTACAAGAGGGTCAAGAGGTCGAATTCGAGATCGAGCAGGCCCCCAAGGGTCCCCGCGCACAGAATCTCACCCGCCTCTAAACCGGCTGGAACCCCACAGACAGCGGCATCGTTCACCGACCGATTTTCCGATATTTTACCCCTATAGCCCGAGCGACGGCGATGCCAAACGAGGAGCTTTACTCCCTGGAGCCGGACCCTCGTGGCAGGAACTGACACGATGCTCTGGGCACACGTGCTCTTTGTCGGCCTGCTCGTCGGGACCGAGCTATTCTTTACGGCGCTGTCGGTCCTCAACCTCCGCTATGAGGAATCCGCCGTCACCGACGCCGCCGAGTGGATCGACGAGCGGTTGAACGTCGACGATCCCGACCGGATGCTCGATTACCACCGCCTGAAGACGGGACTGGGACTGTTACAGACCTGGATCGGTCTGGGTGCCCTGCTCGGCGTGCTCTATGTGGGCCTCTATGCCGACGCCGTCAGGCTGATCGAAGCCACCGGGTGGCATCCGATCGTGCAGGGCGTTGCCTTCTTCATCGGTGGGGTGTTCGCCGTCCGGCTGTTCGGCGTGCCCTTCGACCTCGTCGATACATTCGTCACCGAGGAGATCTTCGGGTTCAACCAACAGACACCCACACTCTGGGTCCGGGATTTTTTCGTCGGGCTGGCGGTGACGCTGGTGTTGACGGCGATCGCTGGCGCCGCGTTGATGGCCGTCCTCCAGTGGCTGCCGACCTGGTGGTGGGTCGGGGCCTGGGGGCTGTTCGTCGCCTTCTCGCTGGCGATGTTGGTCATCTACCCCCGGGTGATCGCGCCGCTGTTCAACGACTTCGAACCCATCGAAACCGGCGACCTCCGCGAAGCCATCGAGGACGTCTTCGAGCGGGCCGGGTTCAGCACCTCCGGCATCTACGAGATGGACGCCTCGCGGCGGTCGAGTCACTCGAACGCCTACTTCATCGGCTTTGGCCGGACCAAACGCGTCGTCCTCTTTGATACGCTGATCGAGCAGATGGACCACCGCCAGATCCAAAGTGTCCTGGCTCACGAACTCGCCCATTGGAAAAAGGCACACATCTGGAAGCGCCTGGGCAGTTCCGCACTCCGGACCGGGATCGTCCTCGCCGTGCTGGCGGTCCTCATCGAGTCGTCGTGGCTGTATACGATGTTCGGCGTGCCGACCGGCGTCGAGTATGCGGGCTTGGTGCTCGCCGGGCTGTTGATCTCGCCGGTGAATCGGCTCCTCTCGCCGATCGAAAACCGGCTCTCGCTCAAACACGAGCGGGAGGCCGACTCGTTTGCGGTCGATGTCATGGGCGAGGGCGAGCCAATGATCGAAGCGCTCTGTCGGCTTACCTCCGAGAACCTGAGCAACCCCTTCCCCCATCCGCTGTATGCGACCTTTCATTACACCCATCCGCCGGTTCCCGAACGGATCCGATACATCCAGGAACTGCCCGCCACCGAGGACGAGGGCTTCGAGCCCGGGGAGAGCGGCGAACAGCCACGGCCGAGCGATTGATCGGTCCTGAGTGTCGATCCCGCTTCGAAGGCCCTTAGGCCCTTAGCTACTGGAACAACGTGGTCGGCTTTCGCGCCGCGTCTTCGACGGTCTCGGACGAATCGATTCCGGGCAATCGGAGCCGGGCCGTCGTGCCCCCGGTCTCGTTCGCGCCGATCTGAAAGGAGCCGCCATACCGGGTGACGATCCAGTTGACGAGCCAGAGACCGAGTCCGGACCCGTGTTCTAAGGCCGTTTCCTCACCCTTAGCGATCACCGCCGCTTCCAAGTCATCGATCCCAGGCCCGTCGTCTTCGATCGTCAGCTCGATCCAGTCCCCGTCGTGGCCGACATCGATGCGGACCCACGGCTCAGAACCGGAGTGTTTGAGCGCGTTTTCGAGCAGTTCGGTGAGCGCCTCCCTGATCTCATCGCCGGCACAGATCCCCTGCTCGGTCTCGACCGACACCTCGATGCTCGCGTCGGGATACCGCTCACGATAGGACGTGACGATGTCGTCTAAAAGCGTCGCCGGCGCGAACCGTTCGGGTGTGCGCTCGTATCGGGCGACCTGTTCGAGTTCCCGGGCCTGCTCGCTCAGACTAGCCAGCCGCTCGGCGGTCGTCTGGATCCGGCCGGCGTACGATCCGGCCGACTCATCCGATATCGCCTGGATCTCATCGGCGAAGCCGAGGATCACGTTCATGTCGTTTCGCAGGTTGTGTCGCAACACGCGGTTCAACAGCCCGATCAGCTGCTCGCGCCGTTTGCGGTCGGTGATCTCGACGACAAAGCCCAGATAATGGGTCGGTGCGCCCGATGCGTCCTCGATCGGCATCGCCCGCACCTGATTCCAAAAGGGCGTGCCGTCGGCCCGATAGTTGATCAACTCACCGGTGACGGCCTCGCCGGCGGTGACACGCTCGTCGAACCGAGATGCAGTGTTGGTGGCAGGAACGTCCCCCAGCACCGATCGAAACGGTTGATCGAGGATCTCGGCCACTGGGGTATCGAGCAACCGACCCATCCCATCGTTGGCATAGATGATCGGCCGATCCGAGCGGGTGAGATCCGCAATGAGGATGCCGACCCCGGCATCGTCCATCGCCCGGTTTTTGAGCCGGAGTTCGCGTTCGCGTTCCCGTCTGGCTGTGATGTCACGGCCGACGCCCTGAACGCCCGTGATCTCGCCTTCGTCCATGATCGGAATGGCGTTGATCTCGATGAGGACGGTCTCGCCGTTCACGTCCCGGAAAGCGAGTTCCCGGTTTTCGATCGTTTGGTTGGCGAGCACCCGTTCGTAGGCCGCCATGGCGTCCTCGATTGCCCGATCGGTCATGAATTCGACGAACGGCTCGCCGACCAGCTCAGCAGGGTCGTATCCCAATACCCGTTCGACCGCCGAGGAGACGTACGTGAATTCGCCACCGAGGTCGACACGAAAGATGATGTCGTAACTGGTCTCGGCGATCGCCTCGAACCGCTGTTTTTCCTCCTGTAGCTCCTCGTTGCGGGCCTGGAGATCCTGTTCGTAGGCCTGTCGCTCGAACGCCTGGCCGGTGAGTTTCGCGATCAGCTCGACGAAGATCTCCTCAGCCTCGGTAAACGGCTGTTCACGGGCGGCCTGATCGGCAAAACAGATGGTGCCGTACGTCTCATCGTTGACCGTGACTTTCGCGCCGATATACGTCCCCAGCTCGAAGGTATCGAACGCCTGCTCGGAGATGGCCGTGGAGACGGCGGCGTTCTGGACGGCGAGGGTGCTATCGATCGCAATCGTCCGCCGACAGTAGGCCTCCTCAAGCGGACAGCGTTCGCCGGGTCGGACGAGCGGATGGTCGCCTGTCGCATGGACGATCTCTTGGGTGCCGGCGTCGATCCGGGTGAGAAATCCGATCGGTAAATCGAGATACTCGGTGCCGACATCGAGGGCATCGGTGATCTTCTCGTCCGGATCGATCCCTGGCTGGGTGAAGATATCGTAGATTTGCTCTCGATAATCGCCAGGGTTCATGTCGGATACACACTGGTTCGGATAGCGTCGGCTTAGTTCCTTCTGCCGCAGGAACGACGATCGAGCCCCTTCAGCGATGGAAAGAGTACCACAGACAGCTGTTAGCGTAGCTCACTCTATCTTTATGCTCTCGCGAGTTGTGCATTATCGATGTTGATCTTTATGGCAATGAAATCGATGACCTCGAACAAGGAGATCGTACGCAAGGAGATCGAACGCGTCTGGCAGAACCAGGATCTCTCGTTCGCCGATGAATACGTCGCTGAGGACTACGTCCTCCACGATCCGACCCAACCGGAACCGATCCGTGGGCGAGCCGGTTACAAGGAATACGTCCGGATGATGAGCGAGGCCTTCCCCGACATGGAGGTCACCGACTATGACATGATCGCCGAAGACGATACGGTCGCGGTTCGGTACAACTGGCGGGCCACCCACGACGGTGAGCTCATGGGTATCGAGCCGACCGGGATCGAACTGACTGGGTCAGGGATGGTCTTCGTCCGCTTTGCCGACGGGAAGATGCAAGAGGCCTGGACGATCGATGACGGGCTTGGCGTCCTTGAACAGCTGGGCGTATTCGAACCCCCGACGGCGTCGGCCTGACCGAAACTGATCGACCACAAACACAACCACCACAACGAAAACTATCATGACAGAGAAAACTGGGTTTACGCGACGATATGTACTGAAAGCCGGAGCAATCCTCTCGACGACCCTCCTCGGGGCAACGAGTATCGCCGGTGCCAAAGGCAAAGGCAAAGCCAAGGGCAAAGGGAAGGCCAAGGGCGGCGGCGGCCGCGGATTCATTACCACCACGGCGACGGCGCTCCTCAATGGCCCGTTCACCATCACGGGTGAAGTCGACAACAAGAAATGGAATCCCACGGAGATCACTCCGAGCTGTGAAGACGAGAGTGAACCGCAGGAACACGTCCCCTACGCCACCGATGTCGGACCGTGGGTGTTCTTCCCGGCCAATCGCAACGTCAACACGGGCGTCGCTTACGAGGTCGTCAATTACACCGAGGACTGTGGCGATGTCGGCGACGGGCGCAACTGGATCAAGGTCGTAACGAAACCGGCCTGATTGCCGAGGTGTGGGTCTGGTTGCTGTGTGCACTGACTTGGACCACGGACAACATAGCTATCCTGAGTAGACGAGTACCCCAAATCCGGGGTATCGGCACACGGTTTTTTCGATCAATACGGTTCGCTCAGTTAGTCAGCGAGTAGTGCGTGGAGTTGCTCGACCGTGAGGTCGGCGACCGTCGCGACCGTCGCATCGGCGACCGGCGAGGCCGGTTCGTCGGCCACCCAGACGCCCCGAAATCCGTTCTCGCGGGCCGGCACGATGTCATAGGCCAGACGATCGGCGATGTAAACATGCTGATCAGCCGGGACGCGATCGGCAGCGAGTTCGAAGATCCCATCGTCGGGTTTCATGTACGGCGTCTCCCCGGAGACGACGATCGATTCGAAATGATCAGTGAGCTCATGGGCGGTGAGTTTGCCACGCTGGATCCGGCCGGTGCCGTTGGTGATCAGCCCGAGCGAATACGTCTCGCCGATCGAGTCGAGCACGTCCACGGCGCCATCGACGACGGCGGTATCGGTGGCATGGCGGTCGGCCAGCCGATCGACAAAGGTCGCAGGATCGAGGGCGAGATCGCAGTGACGTTGCCAAAGGGCCGCCGCCCGCTCGTACGGTCGATCACGTCCACGAGCGAGATACTGGAACAGAAAATCACGGTACGCGACGACGGTCTCGTCGGTGAGCGTGAGGTCACAGTCGGCGCCAGCTAACTCGATGAGCGACCGATCGGTCGTGTGTTCAAGCAGCGTTCCGTCGAGATCGAACCAGACGGTCGCGCTGGCCGGTGGATCGGTCATGGAGGGCCTTGGTCGAGGGACGGCGGTAAAAGGACCGATCCCGATCAACCGCCCGAACGGGCCGGATATGACGGAGGCCTTTTTATTGCCGGCACCCATTCCCCGAGCAGACATCTCGGCTGGCAGGTTCAGCAATGACTGATCCGATCCGCGTGCTCCACGTCGATGACGATCCCGAGTTCACCGAGCTCTCACAATCGATGCTCGGCAGCGATCGGGAAGATTTCACTGTGGTGACCGCCACCGACGCCACGACAGGCCTGGAGATGATCGAACGCGAGCGGATCGACTGTGTCATCTCGGATTACCAGATGTCGGACATCGACGGGCTGGAATTTCTCCAGCGGGTCCGCGATCAGTGGCCGGATCTGCCGTTTATCCTGTTTACCTCGAGGGGATCCGAAGAGATCGCAAGCGAGGCGATCTCGGCCGGTGTGACCGATTACGTCCAAAAGAGCGTCGGGATGGATAGTTTCGAAATCCTGGCCGAACGGATCGTCGCCGCCGTCGAACGCAGGCGGGCCGAACAACGCGCCAGTGAACTCACCCGGATTAACGACGTCATTCGGGATATCCAACGCGGGCTGGTCAGCGCGACGACCCGTGAACAGATCGAAACGACCGTCTGCAAACGGTTGAGCGCGGCTGATCGCTATCTGTTCGCCTGGATCGGCGAGGTCGATCCCGAGACCGATCGGATCGTCCCGCGTGCCAGTTCGACGGAAGCCGATAGCTACCTCAACGAGATTACGGTGCGAACCGACGAGGAGCCGACCGGCCAAGGACCGGGCGGCCGGGCGATCCGAACCGGCGAGACACAGGTCGTCCAGAACGTCCGTGAAGACCCGACCTTCGAACCCTGGCGGGCCGCCGCGGTCGAGCACGGCGTCGGGTCGGTGATCGCACTGCCGCTCGTCTATGAGAACGAACAGTTCGGATTGCTCGGCATCTACGCCGATCGGCCCGAGGCCTTCGACGAAACCGAACAAACAGTCCTCGAGGAACTGCGGGACACGATCGTCCAGGCAGTCCAGGCCGCCGAAACCAGGCGGGAACTCGAACAGTACCGAACGCTCGTCGAAACCGTCGGCGATCCGATGTACGTCCTCGACACCGACGGTCGGCTCCGGATGGCAAACGACGCCTTCATCGAGACCTTCGATCTCGATCGATCGACCGTCGTCGGAACGTCGGTGGCAGCCGTCCTCGGGTCGACCGTCGACGAACGGATCCAGCGATGTCTCGATCGCATCACCGAGGCCGATGGGGATCGGTGGATGCAATTCGAGTTCGAGTACGACATCGACGGCGACACCCGAGTTTTCGAGGACAACGTCGCCCGGTTGACCGATACCTCGGGAAACTGGCTCGGTTCCGTCGGGACGGTCCGGGACATCACCGACCGTGACCGCATCCAACAACAGCTCCAGGAACGCAACGAGAAAATCGAAGCCCTCCACAACGTCGCGACGAGACTCGAGGACCTCACCGATGAGGAGACGGTCTTCCAGTTCACCGTCGAGGTCGCCGAGAACATCTTGGAGTTCGATATCTGTTATGTTGGCGAGGTCGAAGACGGCGAGATCGTCTCCCGGGCAGCCAACGCCGAACCACTCGACGCCGAATCACCGATCCTCTCGGTCGAGGACAGCGCCGCCGGGCGGGCGATCCGGACACAGACATCGGATATCGTCAAGGACGCCCAAGCCGATCCCGAAGCTGACCCCGTCAACGAGGAATACCGATCGGCCATCTCGGTCCCGCTCGGGGAGTTCGGCGTGTTCCAAGCCATCTCAACGGAACCCCATGCCTTCTCGGAGACCGACCGGGAACTCGCTGAACTCCTCGCGACGCACGTTACTCAGGCGATCCAGCGGATTCGAAACGAGCAGGCCCTCCGACGCGAGCGGGATCGCTTCGCCGCGTTGTTCGAGAACATTCCGGATCCGGTGGTGAGCTACGAACTCGTTGACGGTCAGCCGATCGTCCGGGACGTCAACGGCGCGTTCGAGGAGGTGTTTGGCTGGTCGGCCGACCAACTGATCGACACCCCGTTGGATGAGTGGCTCCTCCCGGACGATCAAACGGAACTCGAACTGGCCGGCCGCATCAATCAGGATGTCAGCCGGGGTAATCAGATCTACGAGGAGGTCCGTCGCCGCACGGCCGATGGTCCGCGGGAATTCCTGCTGCGAAACGTCCCGTTCGATACGGCCGGTGATCCCCCCCAAGGGTATGCGATCTACACCGATATCACCGATCGGAAGGAACGGGAACGGGAGCTCGAGGAGTTCGCAAGCGTCGTTTCCCATGATCTCCGGAACCCACTCAACGTCGCCAGCGGGCGGCTCGACCTCGCCATCGATACCCATCCCGACGACGAGAACCTCCGGACGGTCGAACGACAGCTCACCCGGATGGAACGGCTCATCGAGGATCTGCTCTCGTTGGCCCGACAAGGCCAGACCGTCAGCGACCCCGAACCGACGGAGCTGGCGACGGTGATCGAGCGCGCTTGGTCGACCACCAGCGGCGAGGAAGCGACGCTCTCGATCACCGACGATCTCGGATCGATTCAGGCGGATCCGGATCGCCTCCAACGGGTCTTCGAGAACCTGTTTCGCAACGCCATCGAACACGCCGGGGAGACCGTCACCATCGAGGTCGGGTCGCTGCTCGGCGGGTTTTATATCGCCGATGACGGGCCCGGAATCGAGCCCGACAGGCGTGAGAGCGTCTTCGAGGCCGGCAACACGACCAACGAGAACGGCACGGGTTTCGGACTGGCGATCGTCAAGCGGATCATCAACGCCCACGGGTGGGAGATCAGTATCACCGACAGCGACGGCGGCGGCGCCCGCTTCGAGATTACGGGTGTCCGCCGGCTCGAATCCCCCGACATCACCGACACCTGAGATCGATCTGCCACGATCGTCAGAGCCATATCGACCGCGTCGCCAGCCTGAGCCATGCCGACCCGCCGGGAATGGCTCGCGTACGCGGCCGGCTTCGGGAGCGCGGGGACGATCACCGCCTACGACATCGCCACCTCCTACTCGCTGAGCGGGGCACTTCGACTGGAGCTCCGCCGGTGGCAACGCCGGCCGCCGACGGCCCCGATGCCCGACGACCCGGCCGGCGTCCCGACGTTTCGCGGTGGGATCCGCCGTCGCGGCTACCTGCCGTCCGGGACAGTACCGTCGTCGGTCGTTCTTGACTGGAAACGGCCCGGGCTCAACAAATGGACCCACACCGCCGCAAAGGGGAGTCCCGTGGTCAGCTCCGACGGCACGATCCTCATCGGCGGCGACACCGGCGTTCTCTGGGCGTTCGACCTGGACGGCTCGATAAAATGGACCGCGGTCACCCACCCCTCGGAAAACGGGATTCACGGGACGCCCGTCGTCGTCGACGGCCGGGTATACGTCGGGGCCTACGACGGCGCGATGTATGCCTTCGGACTCGATGACGGGCGGGAACTGTGGCGAACCCGGATCGGCGAGTCGATCGGCGCGAGCCCGCTGTATTACAACGATCGGCTCTACATCGCCGTCGAGACCACCTGGCCGAGTGGCATCCTCGCGGCCTTAGATCCGGCCACCGGCGAGGTTGTCTTCGAGGATCCCGGTATCGGCGATCATCCCCACTCCTCGCCGGCGATTGCCCCCGATCACGACCGGTTGGTCGTCGGCGCGAACGATGGCGTGCTCTATGGGTGGACACTCTCCTCGGAGACCCGTGCCTGGACCTTCGAAACCGGCGGCGCGATCAAGGGCCCGATCGCGATCGACGGGGACGCGGCTGTCTTCGGTTCGTGGGACGGGCGCGTCTATGCCGTCGATCTGGCCTCGGGCGAACAGCGCTGGTCGTTTCCGACCGACGGCAAGGTCATGTCGGGCCCGGCGATCCATCCCGACTCGGGGACGGTGTACGTCGGTAGCCACGACACCACCCTCTATGCCCTCGCTGGCACCGACGGCACCGAACGGTGGCGGGCGTCGACGAACGGGACGATCACCGGCTGTCCGACGATCTGTGATGGGACGGTCCTCATTGGCTCCTACGACGGCCACCTCTATGCCTTCGAGGCCGACTCCGGCGATCTCCGGTGGCGCTTTGCGGCCAACGGGCACGTTACGGCGACCCCGACGGTCGTCGGCAACCGGATCCTCATCGCCGACCGGGCGACCCGCGAGCAAACCGGGGCGGTGTACGCGCTCGGGCCAACGGCCTGACACGTTCGCGTGGATCGCCGAACGCTTATTTCGGCCGCCGCGGTGGGCGGCACATGGACCATCGTCTCGTCTGTCAACGCTGTGGCGCCGAACACGAACCCGGGAGCTATCCCCGGGGCTGTCCGGACTGTCGGGAGCGCAGGGACGCCGGCCGGCTCGAAGTGACTTACGATCCGGTGGTGATCCCCGAGACGGCACCGCCGACACCGGGCGATTCGACGTCGACGCCGACGGATATGTGGCGGTACCGCGATCTGTTGCCGTTGTTGCCCGCCGAGCCGATCACGATGGAGGAAGGTGGCACACCGGCCGTCCCGCTTGCGGCCCGATCAGAGGCACTTGAGCTCACGGTGCGGCTGAAAAACGAGACCGTCAATCCGACGTGGTCGTACAAGGATCGGTTGAACGCGCTGTTGCTCTCGAACGCGATTCACTTCGGCGAGGACCGCATCGCGACCTCCAGTACCGGCAACCACGGCGCCAGTACCGCCGCCTACGCCGGGCGTGGCGGCGTCGAGGACGTGATCGTCCTCGTACCGCCCGATACCGACCGCCCGTTGCGGGCCCAGATCAAAGCCTACGGCGCCGACCTCGCGGTCACCGAGTACGATGCCCGTGGCGAGCTCCTCGGCGAACTCGTCGACCGGGGCTGGTACCCGACCGTCAACACGACCGAGCCCTACAGCGGGCTGCCCTACTCCTATGAGGCCTACAAGACGATCGCCTTCGAGTTGGTCGATCAACTGCCGACGGTCCCGGACGCGATCTTCGCGTCGATCGGCGACGGCGACGGCCTCTATGGCACCTGGAAGGGGTTCCGCGAGCTCGACGAACTCGGGGTCATCGAGGAGCCGCCGGCGATGATCGGCTGTCAGCCGGCCGAGCGACCGGCCGTCGTCGAGGCCCTCGAGGTAGGACGGGAGACCGTCGGCCACGTCGAGGGACCGATGCCGATCACCACCTCCGCGGGGGGGACCTCCGCCGGCGATCACGTCCTGCGGGCGCTGCGGGAATCGGATGGAACGGCCTATCCGATCGAGCAGTCGGCCATCGAGGCGGCCCTCGCGGAGACGGCCGCCGAGGGCATGCTGTTGGAGCCGGCCAGCGCGATCACGGTCGCCGGCGTCGAGATCGCAAAGGCAGACGGCATGCTTGCCCCCGGCGACACCGCCGTCTGTATCGGGTCGGGTGCCGGCGTCAAATGGCCCGATCACATCGAGGCCATCGTCGGGACGGCGACGGAGATCGAACCGTCGATCGGCGCGCTCGCAGCGGCGGTATCGACACCGATCGATTAGACGAGCCCGTCGGCCTGCATCGACGCCACGACCGACGATGCGGCGTCGATGAGGCCATCGATGTGCTCGCGGGTGTGGGCATACGAGACGTTGCCCATCGAACCGGGATTGAAGTAATAGCCGTGGTCGAGCAACCGGCGGTGGAAGGCCTTGAGAGCGTCGCTGTCGGTATTGGCCTTGACCGCCGCCGGCGAGGTCAGCGGGCCGGTCGGATTAAAGCCAACCGTGACCAGCGAACTCAACCCCAGGACCTCGGCGTCGATCCCGGCATCCGCAAACACGTCGGCTAACCCCGCCCGCAGATCCGCGGCCAACCCCTCGGTGTGGTCGTAGACCGGTTCGGTGTCGATGATCCCCAGGGTCGTGTTGCCGGCGACGGCCGTCATGGGGTTCATCGTGAAGGTGCCGCCGCCGGCCAGTACCCGCTCGTCGGCGGGGACGTCGATGTCGGGGCGGGCGGGATCGAAGAGGTCGGCCCGGCCGGCCAACGCGCCGATCGGAAGCCCCCCGCCGGGGATCTTCCCGAGCGTAGTGAGATCGGGCGTGATATCGACCCGTGCCTGGTAGCTCCCGGGCGAGACGCGAAAGCCGGTGACGACCTCATCGAAGAGCAGCTGAAAGCCGTACGTCTCGCGCATGTCCTCGAGAAACGAGAGGAACTCGTCGGTGGGTTCGGTCCCGCCGCGACGGGGGTCGATGATCAACGCGGCGACGTCTTCGCCGTGGCGTTCGAGCTGTTCGGCGACCGAGTCGGCATCGTTGACATCGAAGAGGTCGACGTGATCGGCCGGCCCCGGCGGCAGGCCGTCGGTCGTCGGGGCGTCGAAGGGTGGATAGACGCCGACCGACAGGTCCGTATTCCCGCCGTGCCAGCCGCCACGGGCTTTCATCACGCGATCCCGGCCCGTCGCCGCCCGAGCCAACCGGACGGCGTACATCGTCGCCTCGGTGCCCGACGCACAGAACCGGACGCGTTCGGCCGAGGGCACGAACGACTGGATCCGCTGGCCGAGTTCGAGCGCGGCCTCGTTGAGCGCCCCGTAGTGGAGCCCGTTTGCGGCCTGGGTCTGGACCGCCTCGACGACGTCGGGATGAGCGTGGCCGAGCAGGCTCGCGCCGTGGTTGTTCCAGAAATCGACGTAGGTGTTGCCATCGACGTCGGTGACCGTCGCCCCCTCGGCGGCGTCGATATAGATGGGATGGGGCGACGCATACCGGACGTTATGCGAGACACCACCGGGGAACACCGAACGGGCGTCCTGGTGATGGCGGTCGCTGTCGGCGGTCGATCGTCGGGTATCGCCGTCGGATGCCATACCGCCCCTACGGGGCGATCCGATAAACCGTTCAGGGAACCGGGCGTTCAGATCCGATCGAGGCCCTGTTCGAGGTCGGCGATGAGGTCGGCCTCGTGTTCGATCCCCGTCGAAAGCCGGATCAGCGAATCGGTGATGCCCATCGTCTGGCGTGTCGGCTCATCGAGATAATAGTGGGTCATCGTCGGGGTGTGGGCGATCAATGACTCGACGCCGCCCAAGCTCACGGCGAGGTTGATCTCCTCGAGCGATTCGAGAAAACGGGCGGCCGCGTCGAACCCGCCGTCGATATCGAAAGAGAGCATGCCGCCGTAGCCGTGCATCTGGTCGGCCGCCAGGTCGTGTTGGGGATGGCTTTCGAGACCGGGGTAGTTGACGCCCTCGACGGCCGGGTGGTCCTCAAGGAACTCCGCGATCGCGGTAGCATTGGATTCGTGCATCCGCATCCGGGCGGGGAGGGTCTTGGTTCCCCGGAGAACGAGATAACAGTCGAAGGGTGACATGACCGCGCCGGTCCCGTTCT
>JAXINS010000078.1:0-17832 GCA_034190395.1 Chewarchaeum aethiopicum (SeqCode) | reverse complement strand
CGCGTTGGTATGGGATCGATGTGTGGCTTTGAGACCGAGTATTCCCGGGAGTTGGGAGTCCGATGTGGCGGTCTGAGCACATTTAATCGGCGGGGTTCGTGAAGATGCGCCGTCAGGACTCGCGCCACTTGTGGCCGCACTCAACACAGGTGAACAGCCGAACCTCGTAGGAGCCGCCCGGTTTGGGCATCATCTCGTAGTAGGCCCGCTCGCTGTCGCAGTCGTCCGCCGGACAGGGCTCCTGCGTCGTCTCGGTGGAGCTCTGGGTCGCGTCGGCCACGGCGGGTGCTCCGTCGTCCCGCTGGCCATCCTGGGTCGCCATCGCCGCTTCTGCTTGCGAGTCCCGCGGCTCCTCGTTCGCACAGGAGCGACACACCCACGTGTCGCCCTCCGTGTGCATCATCGAGCCACACTCGTCACAGAATTGCATACAAGGCAGGAATACACGGCTGTCGGATATATGTATTAACTTCCGATCCGTTGTGGATGTCAGGCAACTGCTCATGCTACCGTGTTGCGTTATCGAAGAGCCAACAGGTAACGTTTGATCGTGTCCGACATCCATCAAGAATCGGACAGCCACCACCGACGCTTCCGAACCCGGTATAAAGAGGTTATACGAATAAGCTACAGACCGATACGGTCACGGGTCGTTCACTCGGTCGTATGCCAGCGAGAACCCACGGCGACGATCGAGACGGAGCGATCGAATTAGAACTCTATCTCCCGGCCGGCATCATCCCGCCGGTCGAAACCCGTCGGCTCGAGCGACTCCGGACACGGCTGTTCGACCACGGCGTAGACCCATCGAATAGATAGTGATGGCCGGAAATCAACACCACCCGAACCACCCCAGCGTCGATCAGTCGGATCGCATCGTTCCCAGAAACCTACGACAAACAGGCGACGCAAACATCGACCTCGTGATCTCGACCCGGGTCCGGAAGTCACCGTTCTGGCACCTCTCCGTCGAGGAAGGGTGTCACGAGGCGACGGTGTACAACCACATGTATCACCCGCGGGCGTACATCGATCCCGAAGACGGCGGTTCGAAGGCCGAGTACGAACTGCTGGTCAACCACGTAGCGCTGTGGGATGTCGCGGTCGAGCGCCAGATTCGTGTCGAAGGGGCCGACGCAGAGGCGTTCGTCAACTACGTCATCACGCGAGACGCAACCGACATCGAGTCGATGCGTGGCAAGTACGCCATCTGCTGCAACGAGGACGGCGGGATCCTCAACGACTTCGTCCTGTTGCGACTCGACGACGACGAGTTCTGGTTCTCCATCGCCGATTCGGACCTGCTGCAGTGGTTGCAAGGGGTCACGGTCGGGAACGACTTCGAGGTCGACATCGATGAGATCGACGTCTCGCCGATGCAGGTACAGGGCCCAAAATCGCCCGACGTGATCGAGTCACTCATCGATAACTCGGTCGAAGACGTTCCGTACTACGGCCTGTTGGAAGCGACTATCAACGACGCCCCGGTGCTGGTGAGCCAAACGGGCTTCTCCGGCGAGGCGGGGTTCGAGATATACGTCCGTGAGGCGACGACGAACGCCGAGGCCGTGTGGAACCCGGTCCTCGAAACGGTCAAAGACCACGGCGGGGCCGCGACGCCAGTAGACGGCCGTCGACGGATCGCTGCCGGAATCCTGTCATTGGGCCAGGACATGGACCATGAGACGTCGCCGTTCCAGGTCAATCTCGGCTACCAAGTGCCCGATGACAAGGACGCCGACTATGTCGGCAAAGCCGAACTGGAACGCCAAAAGAAAATCATCAAAAACGGCGAGTTTCCGTTCATCCACAAACTGGTCGGGCTGAAGATGGCGGACGAACCGATTCTGGAGTGGGCTTCGGACTTCTGGCTCATCTCGGACCCGGAGACGGGCGAGGAGTGTGGCTACCTGACGTCGGCGGGGTGGAATCCGGACCTCGGGGCCAACATCGGCCTCGGATTCGTGCCAGCGGCGAAACTGCAGGCCGTGACCGACGTCCCGCTCGACGACTCGATATACGACGCGGATCTCGACTTGGAATTCGAGGTCCACCTCCCGGACGAGTACACCGAAGAACCCGGTGAACCTGTGTATGCGACGCTAGCGAAGGTTCCGTTCAAGGAGTCGGTCAATCCCAGTGCTCGCGAACAGGCCAAGCTCCACGCCAGGGACGACGTGGACGGGTGAGAGTCGGTTCTCCACGCGTACAACACCTAAGACGATACGCAGTCGCAGTATTTTCCGATCCTAAGGGTTGACCGACTCAGTTAAACCATCGCACCGCCACCGATAGGACACCGGTAGCCACGTCACAATGTCGGTTGCAAGCGCTCCAACGCCGTTCATGATGCGCTTCGACGCGGTCAAACTGCTGTCTTATAGAACATGACAGATATCAAAGCGGTCGTCCGGGCCAAGCATCCCGACATAGTGCTCACGCAGACAGTCGCTCACGACCGAAGCTCGAAAGTCAGATCGGTGTCGGAGGCAGGAACTGATCCGACGTCGGGGAAATTCTTCTATCACATAGAGTCCGCTGATTTCGCCCGGTTCGAGGAGGGGTTACGAAAGGATAGTACCGTCGGCAAATCCGAACGAGTCATCGAAACCAGAGACGGGGCGGCGATCTATAGCTTTGAGTACACGGATGAAGCGAAGGTCCTGACGCCGGTAGTGTCGGCCGCAAACGGTGTCATTCTCGATATGGAAAACGAGGGACGCGCTTGGATCCTCACCGTCTGGATTCCCGAGCGAACGGATCTGGTCCAGCTGTGGGACTACGCACGGCAAAACGACATCGATATCGAGCTACTGCGCGTGAACGAATACGCCAGCTTGGGTAGTACGGACGCTGGACTGACCGATAGCCAGCGGGACGCACTCCTCGTCGCACTCGATGCAGGGTATTTCGAGGAACCACGAGACGCAACGCTCAGCGACGTCGCCGCTGAGCTTGATATCTCACAACCGGCGGCCAGCGGTCTCCTTCGACGTGGAATCAAGCGGCTCATCATCTCAGCGCTGGTGGATGAGAGTGAACCACCGGATTGATCACCGGCTACTCGCCACGGTGGCGACGACGGCCTGAGGACGCGACTCGTGTCTCAGCCAACGCGACGGAGTGTGTGTCGTGACAGAAATGCGCGCGCCACCTCGCACGGACTGTAGTACAACCCAGACGATACTGGTTCGCCGAGTTCGGTAAGAGCCTGGAGAGAATTTGCACAGAGTTTGAAAAATCACTATCAACGTGACCCCTGTCGGATCAGCTATGGCACCGATACCGGACGGAAACCGTTCGAGACGTGCTGTGCTCGGGCTAGCCGGGAGTGCATTGCTCGCCGGCCTGGCCGGTTGTGCGTCGGGTGGCGGCGGCAACGGAGACACGTCGGCCACCGAGACGGCGACCGAAGAGACGACGATGATGACCGACACGGCGACGGGTACCGACACCGAGATGATGACCTCACAAGCATCGACGGCGACACCGACGGGCGGGTGGCGGACGACGGAACTGACCGACGTCCAGACGGGCAACACCTTCACCGTCCAGCAGTTCGCCGGCAAACCGGTGTTGCTCGAGTTCTTCGCCGTTTGGTGTCCGATCTGTACGAAACAGCAACGACAGCTGGCGACCACGGTCGCAAATCTCGATGAGCTCGTCGCGATCAGCATCAACGTCGATCCAAACGAGGACGCTGGGGCGGTCAAAGACCACCTCGGAAACTACGATTTCGACTGGCGGTACGCGATCGCGCCGTCGGCGATGACGAAGGCCCTCATCGATGAGTTCGGATCGGTCATTTCCTCGCCACCAGCTGCGCCCGTCGTCCGGATCTGTCCCGACGGGGGAGCTACCCTTCTTGAGGGACAGGGCGTGAAATCGGCTGAGACCCTCGAAACGGCGATCGAGCAGTGTTGAACCGATGGCGACGGCGTCACAACTGGCCGGCACGTTCGCGCTGGGACTCGCGACCCCGCTGACGGCCGTCTGTGTCCTCCCGTTGTACCCCGGCTTTCTCGCGTATCTCTCGAATCAGACCGAGAACACCCGGCTATCGATCGGCCTGCTCGGGATGCTCGTCGCCGGGGGCGTCCTCACGTTCATGCTCGGCTTGGGTGTGGTGTTCACCACCGTCCTGGAAGCCTCGCTGACGAACGTCATCGGCGTCGTCTCGCCGGTTGCCTTTCTGGTGTTGGGGGCTGTGAGCCTCCTCTTGTTGGCCGACGTCGAGTTCGGACGGGTGCTCCCGACCGTCGATCCGCCCCAATCGGAGTATCCGGTCGCGTCGGCCTTCGGTTATGGCTTTTTCTTCGGTGCGATCGTGATCCCGTGCAATCCCGGGTTCATCGCCGTCTTTTTCGCCCGCTCGTTCCTGTTTACCGATCCGGTCGGCAGCCTGCTGAACTTCCTCGCCTTTGGCGGCGGCATCGCGACGCCGCTGGTGGTGCTTGCGGTCGTCTCCGATCGCTGGCAAACCCAGGTAATGTCGACGCTCACCGGGCATCAATCGCTCATCAACCGGGCAACCGGGGCGATCATGCTCGGTGTCGCCGTCTACTACCTCGTCTTCGTCTTCGAGGTCCTCCCGGTCTGATCCGACGTCGTCATCGTCCCGCCGATCAAGCACGTCGGCCCGTGAAACCGAGTCGATAGCCTTGATATCCCGGAGTGTAAGGTCTGCACACAGGACAATGACGGCCGCCACCGACACCGAGAACCCGCCGATCCGACGTCTCGCCGAGTGGCCCCGCGATCGGTTGCGGACGCTGGCCGCGGATCACGGGACGCCGCTATACGTCCTTGATCTCGGGCGTGTCCGGGAGAACGCCCGGCGGATCCAGGCGGCCTTTCCCGACGCGGCCGTCCACTACGCCGCGAAGGCCAACACCCTCCGAGCGGTACTCCGGACCCTCGACGGGATGGATATCGGGATCGAATGTGCTGCCGGCGGGGAGATCTATCGGGCCAGAAACGCCGGCGTCGCCGGCGAGGACATCACCTACACGGCGGTCAATCCGCCGGAACGGGATCTCGAGTACGCGACGACGATCGACGGGATCACGATCACGGTCGGTGCCGCCGATACGGTCGACCGACTAGCCGATCTGGGCTACGACGGACGGTTCTGTGTCCGCGTCAACCCCGGTGTCGGGGCCGGCCATCACGAGAAGGTCACCACCGGATCGAGCCCGAAGTTCGGCGTGCCCTACGACGAGGTCGGTGCGGTGCTCGATCGGGCCGACGAGTACGGGTTCGATATCGTCGGCATCCACGCACACGCCGGCAGCGGTATCTCCGGCGACGACTTCTCGGCCCACCGGAAACTCGTCGCGCGGATGGGCGAACTCGCGCGATCGGTGATCGCCGACGGCTACGAGCTGGAATTCGTCGACGTCGGCGGCGGGTTCGGGGTACCCTACCGCCCCGATGAACCGCCCGTCGACCTCACGGGGGCGGCCGAGGCGACCCGAGAGGCTCTTGGGCGGATCGATGCACGGCTGGCAGTCGAGCCGGGTCGGTATTTCGTCGCCGACGCTGGCGTGTTGCTCACGACCGTCAACACCGTCAAACCGACACCGAGCGCGGAGATGATCGGGATCGATGCCGGGATGGCAACGCTGATTCGACCGGCGATGTACGGCTCCTACCATCACGTCGAGAGCCTCGCGCCGGACGCGAACGACCGGCCGACCCACGAGGTGACGCTGGCCGGCCCGATCTGTGAGACCTCGGACATCCTCGGAACGGACCGGCCGCTGCCGGCACCCGAACGCGGGGACGTCCTCGCGATCGGTAACGCCGGTGCCTACGGCGCCGAGATGGCGAGTCAGTACAACTCCCAGCCGCGCCCGGCCACGGTCGTCATCGACGGCGATCGCACCGCCGTCGCCCAGCGTCGGGAGACCTTCGAGGACCTCATCGAGCGCGAACGGGAGGTCGACTGGCTATGACGGCGATCCCCTACGAGAAATACCACGGCACCGAGAACGACTTCATCGTCATCGATGCGTCGGCGCCGGTCGATGACTGGGCAGCGTTGGCGACGTGGGCCTGTGATCCCGACCGCGGGATCGGCGCCGATGGCGTTCTCAGCCTCGCTCTCGACCCCACGACCGATCCGGTGACGGTGACCATGACGCTCTATCAACCCGACGGCGGGACGGCGGCCATGTGTGGCAACGGCGCCCGCTGTGTCGCCCACTGGACGGCCCAGCGTACCGGCGCCGAGACGGTCGACATCGATACGCCGGCCGGCATCCGTCGGGCAACCGTCGACGGCAAAACCGTCACCGTCGAGATGGGCACCCCGACCTTCGACCCACGGGCCGTGCCCGTGGCCGAGGCCGAAGGATACACCGAACCGCTCATCGAAAAACGTGTGGGCCCGCTGACCGTCACGGCGGTGAATACCGGCGTCCCCCACGCCGTGAGCATCGTTCCGGATGTCGACGCGATCGATCTCGGGCGGATCGGCCCGGCGGTCCGGTACGCCGATGCCTTTCCGGAAGGCGCGAACGTGACACTCGCCAGCCGGCGTGACGGCGACGGGTTCGACCAGCGGACCTACGAACGCGGCGTCGAGGACGAGACCCGGGCCTGTGGCACGGGTGCCGTCGCGATCGCGGCGGTCGCCCACCGCTTTGGCTGGCTCGATACCGGCGACGCGGCGACGGTCGTGCCGCCGGGCGGCCCACTCGAGGTGACGATCCGTCGTGACGGCACGACGACGCTCCGGGGCCCCGTTGTTCGGGAGGCGACCGGCGAACTCGAACGCCCACCGGTCGAGGGCTGAACGGGAGAAAATCGGGCCAAACCGTCAGACGGCTGGCGTACGATCGCCCGTAGGCTTTTGCCCGTTCACGGTTAGGTCCCGAGTATGCGGGGGAGCCACGCGGTGTCCGATCGGCAGTTCATCCACCAGGTCGGCGCCTTCGTCATCGTCTGTACGCTGGTGTTGACCTTCAGCTTCTTCGGGCTGTTGGCGCTGACCACCGGCGCCTCGGCGGACATCGGAACGCGATTGCCCTTCTATGTCTTCGGGATGGCAGTCGTCTTCGTCGCCGGGATCGTCGGTCTCGATCAGGGCAAATACGAGGGCCGGGAGATCATCGTCGCGGCGACCGGTGTCGCGATCGGGTCGTTCATCGTCTTTACCCTCGGCGGGGAAGGGGTCGTGTTGGCGATGCGACAACCCGGCACGGTCTTTTCGATCCAGCGGTTCCTGTATCTACTCGCCGCCGGATTGATGGCGACCGGCCTCGGCTACTGGGTCGTTCGCAACCGCCAAGCCGTGCTCTCATCACGCCGGATCTAAGCGAACGCTCCGTAAACTCGATGTGTTCGGAAGTGGGTGAGCGGTGTGAGCTATTCGAGGCGTTTGATGGCAAAAGGTCCCGAGCGAAGGGACCGACGTCCACGGTCGCGGCGGTGTGAGAAAACACCTTTCGAACAGGATCGGAATAGACATCCA
The DNA here is from genome assembly GCA_034190395.1 of Chewarchaeum aethiopicum (SeqCode). Lineage (GTDB taxonomy): Archaea > Halobacteriota > Halobacteria > Halobacteriales > Hikarchaeaceae > Chewarchaeum > Chewarchaeum aethiopicum. The sequence continues at coordinate 10,355 of JAXINS010000078.1, read as the reverse complement.
CGGACAACAGCACGAATCGAGAATGGAGAGTGAACCGTCCGTATCGTGAGTGTGACGGAAACCGCAAAGCCGTCGGCCGGAGCTTCGGAAATTGCGTGCCTATAAGGCAGCGTGTTTTCAGGGGCTGTCCGCTCACTCGGTCGCGGTCCGCTTGTGAATACGGACCGTATGGGCCTGGGTTCTGATCGCCCAGTATCGGTATCCGAGCGCGATGACTACGGCGGACCCCGTGGCAAAGGGGGTAAAAAACGGTACCGCGGCCACATCGAATGGGACCAGCGTAGCGTTGCCGAATCCGTGGACGAAGCCCGTATACCACAGGTTCTGTGTCAGATAGTATGTGATCCCGTATGCGATACCAGGGATAACGTTCCCCGCGATAATCCACGGAATTGCACGCGGAGACGCCCCACCCGCGATCAGCCCCAACGGGATGTGCGGGATACCGAACAGGATCGCCCCGGCGACGATCCCAACCCCAGCAGCGGGGAGCCACGAGCGACCGCTCGCAAGGGCGGTACACTTGCTCTGGACGTAGCCCCGAAAGACGAACTCCTCGGTGAGGCCGTTCGACAGCGTGAGCGTCAACAGAAACCAGATCGGGACCCAGTACCACCGGATATCGAAGGCAAATCCGATGGCTGTGTTCGCACCCGTCGCCATGAGATAGCCCAAACCGGCTACGGTACTCCACCCCCAGACGAGGCCAAACGCAACGATACCGGACAGGAACTCGGACTTGCCGAGCCCGATAGCAGAAATCGGGATACCTTCGGATTGTAGCACGCGCCAAGTGCCGAGAAAGATGACCACGAAGAACGGAAGGCTCAGGAGCGCCGAGAGATGATCCGGATAGCCCGATATGTCCGGGCCCAGTATCCGTAGATGCGTTATTACTGAAAGAGCGGCCACGACACTCACGAATGCAATTACGCCGACGATTGGAGTCACACTTGCCCTGAACCGAAGCGAGCGATGGGTTGTCATGTGTTTATACCAGATAGGGCAGTCACGGCGGCATCTACGCCCTCGGCTGGTGCTCAAGAGTTGAGGGAGTTATATGACCGTCGCGTCGGGGTTGGGAGCACTCCGAGTTGGATTTGGACAGGGATCGTCCTCCGAGCCGTGACAGGAAGGACACTCCGCGCTACTGCGAGTTGAAGACGGTCGTTCCAGCGCGAACAATCCATCCGCCTCACACAGTCGTCAAAAAATACGTGCCGAACTATGGCCCGAGTTCAGCGCCGTTCGACGTTAGTCTGTCATCTGTTCGATCACGCGTTCGGTTTCGTCTTCGTCGAAGGCCCGGAGTGTTTCGACGCGGACGAGTCCTTGCCGTGCCTGGACGAGGGAGTTCATCATCGCGGCCTCGCCGTTTGGAAACTCGGCGATCGCCACGGCGTCGTATTGTCCCAACGTATTGTAGTACTCCAGCAGTTCACCGCCCATGTCGTTGATCGCCTCACGGGCTGCGGCAAGCTCGTCAGGGTGGTTTTCGAACTGTTCGATCCCTTCCTGTGTGTACTGTATCAGTCCGATATACGTTGGCATCGGAGTTCACCTCGGGGTCGGTGATGAGGATTGGGGTGGGAAGTATCCCCCAACAGGACATATCAAAATAAAATTACTTAGTTGTCATGTCCGAACACAGCGGATCGAATCATCTCGGAACGCCAATCGTGTTTCGGCGCTGCTGGATTCGACCAGCCCTGACACTCACTCTAACCCAATGTGATCGACTGACGCTTGATTGCGTGAGAAGATCCCGAATACGTCTCGCAAGGCTCGTTGCAGCCAAACTGGGCCGTTGGTTCACTTGTCAGCGATCCAGACCATTTCTTGGGCTCCGTCTTCGAGAGGTTCGCCGTCGAACCCACCATATCCCGTCCAATCGCTCCAGCCGGTTGTCTCCAGCAGGAGTTCGAATTCGGGTTTCGAAATGAGCGTCAACTGGAACGTTGCCTCGCGAATCACCTCGTCGTCGTGTTCGAGTGTTCGGTTGACTTCGACGATCTGTTCGACCTCGTCTCTGATATCGGTCACGTCCCTCACGGTGTACTCATCGTCGTTGTATGTCACCGTCCGTGTCTCCGGTTCGCCATAGCGGTTACAGATGACCTCGAAACTCGGGACAAAGAAGTTGAGCGCAAGCCGTCCATCCGGTTCGAGTGCTTGATGGAGATTGCGTAACGCGGCCTGCTGGTCCGCCAACGTGATGTTGTGCAGGAACGTGCGAAACGGGACAATAGCGAGGGCGTACTCACGTTCGGGAGTGAAGTCGGTCATATCGGCGTGTCGAACGTGTGGGGTGACCCCGGCGTCAGCGGCTTTCTGTTCTAAGACGGCGAGCATCTCGTCGGAGATGTCGAACCCATACGCGTCGACACCTGCCTCCAACAGCTCGAGATAGATCCGTCCCGTCCCACACCCGACTTCCAACACTGGGCCATCGATGTCACGAGCTAAGTCAACATAGAACTCGACGTCACCGATGTCCTGGTCCTCGTAATCGGCATCGTAGAGATCAGCCCACGTGTCGAAGAACCCTTTCGCAGGGTGCATATCTCGGCGACTGTCACACTGCCCTATCCGTCTATCGGTCGAATACGTCCCGTTCGGTCACCGTGAAGAACCGTTCCTGGCTCAGACTGACAAAAGGGATACGATTGACACAGTGCTCACAACACCAGATATCAACAGGACGACAGGAGTAAAACATACGTAGCTCTATCCCATGTCATTCATGTGGACGGATGGTCGTTGATCCCCCTCCGCACCCATCTCATCCCCATCCCTCACCGACTATCCGTCCGTCGGGACACTGAGTGGTTCTCTCTGATTCGGATCCGAATAGAGGTATCGTATTACCAGCGACTGGTATGATATGTTGATTTTCATTATCGACGAACGCAGTGGAATCGAGCGTGCCAGATTCGCGTGTCGTATTTTGCACGCTTGATCTCGTTTCGCTCCCGCCATCGTCGTTACAGTCAGCTAATAAAGGTGAGTATTACTTCGGACGAACTCTTATTGTGAGGTTTCGTGATGTGATCGTATGACCGAGACAACGCACATCGTAATCGCCGGCGGGGGCCGCGTTGGACACCGCGTGGCACAGCGCTTCCGTGACCGCGGGTCCACGGCTACCGTCATCGATCCCGATCCGGACTCCGCTGGGAGGGTAGAGAGTGATGAGATCGAGTACTTGAGAGGAGACGCAACTAGACCCTCCGTGCTTCGCGAGGCCATCACCGACCAGACGACCGTCGTGGGCGCACTGACCGACCGGACGGATACCAACCTCGTCGTTTGTCTGGCCGCGAAGCGACTGTCTTCGGACCTCCGGACCGTCGCCCGTATCGACGACCGGACCGGCGACGAGTACAGGGAGTACGTCGACGAGGTGTACTTCCCCGAGCGGGCGAGCGTTCGAGCGGCCGTCAACGCCCTCACCGGCAGCGATATCCGCACGCTTGAGGAGGTCACCGGCGACCTCGAAGTACTCGACATCCGAATCGACTACGAGGCGCCGGCTGCCGGCGAGGTAGTGGCGGACACCCTTCCGGAGGGGTCGGTCGTCATCGCCGAAACCGATGGAAACGTGGCCGTCCAACACTCGACGACGTTGGTCGCTGGCCGTCGTTACCTCATCGCGGCCGACCAGGATGTTGTCAACGAAGTCATCCAGCAGTGCCGGGGCGAATCGGCGACGTGATCAGTATCGGAACCGAATTTTTCGGACGTTATCGTTCGCTCGTCGGCCGAATGGAGAATGAGAGACGAGAAGGCCCTGATGTGTTGCAGACGCGCTTTGTAGCCACCAGACGAGTTCTAGCAATTGCTGGATTGATCGAACTGGATTGTGCAGAACCGAGAGCATGCGTTCAGCGGCGCAGATGCGTGGGAAAGATGTTACTTATTTGAAGATATATACGTGACTATGTCCGAGTTCACTACACCAGCGGTCGGACATCGCGACGACGCACCGGTCTACCAGTTTTTGGATAACCTCGCGTACATCGTCGTCACAGGAGACCAAACGGATGGCCGGCGTTCAGTCGTCGAAATGCACCAACCAGCGGGCCACAAGACGCCGGAGCACATCCACGAAGACACCGACGAAACCCTCCACGTGCTAGAAGGGGCACTCACCGCTCACATGGGCGACACCACCCGCCAGGTAACAGCTGGTGGAACTGTCGTCCTGCCCCGAGGCAAAAAGCACGCGCTCGTCGTGGACGAACCATCGATCGTTCTCGTTTCGAACACGCCGGCTGGATTCGACGAGTTCGTGATGGCCGCTGGCGAACCAACCGACGATGAGACAGTCCCGACACCGCCGCCGTCCGAAGACGCTATCCAGCGGGTACGTGACGTTGCACCCGAGCACGGAATCGAGATCGTCGGCCCGCCGCCGGGCCATCAATAAGTATCGTCGATGGCAAAATCGGTTGATTAGCAACATTCGCGCCTGCCGTCTTGCACGCCGTATCTGACACCTGCTGGATGGATGGGTAACAGCCGTGTAAGATGGAGAGAATAAATTCAACAGAGCGATAATTCGTAACGCTCATCCATAGAAGCGAATAACCGCGATTTTTGCTCTTTGCGTTCGACAGTATTAGTTTCTCACAATCATAACTACGACACTGGTTTTCAGCAGGTATCAACTTCTTCAAATGGATGACTTTTAAACCGGTTGCTTATCGGTACAATCGATATACGTCCCACCTCATCGCATCGACCAGAGCCCGAGTCCACTCCCATTGGAGAGGGTGTATTGTGTTAAGAATTATTGTGTAGGTCCTCATAACGGGGGAACATGTCGCTTGAGGATATCAACAGACGAACGGTCCTGAAGACATCCGGAGCCGCATTAGCCTCCGCCATCGCTGGTTGCGCCGGCGGCGGCGTGGGTGGCGGTAGTGGTGGTGGGCCTAGTAAACCGACAGATCTCACACAGGAAGACTTCAAGAACCCACAAAACTATGAATCGACGTTCAACAACTGGAACTGGTACGATGGTTTCGCGAAGTACGCCCAAGAACAACTCCCCAAGGATTTTCCGGATCTGGAGAAGGTAAACATCTCCGGATACGCGTCGCCGACAGAGTGGTACAGCAAGATCCAAGCCGGCAACCACGATATCGATAACATCGGCGGCACGGCCAACTTCACGTTCCGGTCAATCCAGAATGACCTTCTCCAGCCGGTGCCGCTCTCGGAGATGCCGAACGTTCAAGAGAACGTGCCAGACCGTTACATGAGCTTCGTCGAAGAGTGGTTTACCGATGACGAGGGGAACCAATACGCCCTTCCTCAAAGCCGTGGTGTCAACCCGGCACTTGGATACAATACCAATGTCTTCGACAGCGCCCCTGACTCCTGGGATGTCCTATGGGATGATGCTTACGAGGGACAAATCATCATCCAGGACCGTGCAAACGTTGCCGTCCAGATTGGCGCCCGGTACACCGGCCAAGACTGGCGCAACCCGAGTGATTTCCAGGATATCAAAGAGGCACTGATACAACAGAAACCACTCGTGAAGACTTACTGGCAGGAGTACTCCTCGGCCATGCAGCAGTTCATCAACGAGGGCGCTGTGGTCGGGACCCAGACAATGGGACGGCTCTATTCGGCACACTTCCAAAACGACGCTCCCTACGTCAACTGGACGGTTCCCAAAGAGGGCTCGTCATTCTTTGCCGACCAATTCATCATTCCGACGAACGCACCTCATCCCATCATAAGTACGTACTACATGAATTGGGCCGCCCATCCGGACAATGCGATCAAGCTCTTTACGACGATGGGATACCTCCCAGCCATCGGTGGCGTCGACAGTGCCCTGAAAGACGCTGGTGTTTCTCAAAAGAAACGGCAGTTCGTCAACTGGCAAGCGAAAGGAGGTGACCGCCTTGATTTCCTCGCACCGTTGCCGGATGATGTCCGAAAAAAATATGACGAGATCTGGACTGAAGTGAAAGCTGCCTAACTAATAGCGTCGTTTTTTGCCAGGCCGACGGTGATAAATCCACTAAACCTTCATTAGGAATACTGGTCAAAACGGATGTATGCCGCTACTTCGGCTTGAGAACGTTAGTAAACACTTCGGAGACCTCATTGCGGTCGATAATGCATCCTTCGATGTCGATGACGGGGAGTTCGTTTCAATTCTCGGCCCCTCGGGAAGCGGAAAGTCAACTATTCTACGGATGATTGCCGGATTCGAGACGCCGACCGAGGGCGAGATTTATATCAGCAACGAGAACATCGTCGGTGTCCCACCGTTTGAACGTGATGTCCATATGGTGTTCCAGAGCCTAGCGCTTTTTCCTCATCTCACGGTTGAGGAGAATATCGCCTATGGGCTCAAAAACCGCGGCGTCAGGGAAAGCGAGCGTGAAGAACGTATCAATCGAATGCTTGAAATCGTCCGTCTCGAGGGATACAACGATCGTGATCCAAACCAGTTGAGTGGCGGCGAACAACAGCGTGTCGCGCTCGCACGGGCACTAGTTAACCAGCCCGAGATGGTCCTGTTCGATGAGCCGCTTGCCTCGCTGGATCGAAAACTCCGCCAACACATGCAGGTTGAGCTCCAACGTATCCAGTCCGAGACTGGAATTACATTCCTTTATGTAACCCATGATCAGGAAGTCGCGATGTCGGTGTCCGATCGACTGGTCCTCCTGCATAATGGTCAAATCGAGCAGATCGGCACGGCAGAAGAACTCTACGAGAATCCTGTCTCACAGTTCGTTGCAGACTTCATCGGCGACGTGAACACGCTCCCGGGGACGATTCGATCGGTCTCAGACTCAACAACGACAATCGAAGTCGGCGATAATGAACTGATGGTCGAATCGGATGCTATCATCACAGACGGTCGGGAGCCACGACCCGATGACACGGTTGCGGTGTGTGTCCGTGCTGAGCATATTCAGATTGACGAACAACCCAGTGACGGATTCGAGATACGTGGTCATATCCGAAACCGCATCTACAAAGGAGATGAAGTCAGTTACATTATCGAGACGGATTCGGCAACGTTACAAGTCGATACGGACTCCGCCCGCTTCCAGATCGGCGAACCGGTCTATGCGAAGTGGGATGAGACAGAAACACACGTGTTTCCATCTAGCGGCGACGAGGCGGTTGAACTCGAACAGACCGGGGTGGTGTAGATGGCGGAACGAACCAAGCAGGCCCCGAGGGAACTAACAGGAGGATATCTCCGCGATGTACTCGGTTATCTACGCGACAAACCCCGGGCACGGCTCGCATTGGTGCTCGGTCCGCCTCTGGTGGTCCTAATCGGATTCTTCATCATCCCACTGGTATCGATATTCCTGCTCTCGTTTAGCCCACCCCAACAGACAAATATCTTCCCTGGCGGACAGATCACCTTGGAGAACTACGTCCGGGCATTCACGACATCGGTGTATCTGGATGTCATCTGGCGGACGACGGTACTGACCGTACAGACAACGGCCATCGTCCTTGGAATCGGTTATACACTGGCCTACAGTATCGTCCGGTTCTCGACCCGTACCTCCACACTGTTAATACTAGTAATCCTGCCGTTCTGGACGAACTACATTATCCGGATGTACGCCTGGATCAATATTCTCCAGAAGGGCGGAGTACTCGACTCCTTGCTTGTCGTGCTGGACCTGATCCAGAACCCAAGCGGCTATCTCTTCACCTGGCAGGCGGTCCTCATTGGGTTTACTTACGTGTGGCTTCCATTGGCAACACTCCCGTTCTATGCGTCGTTCGCGAATATGAACGAGGACTTGATTGAAGCTGCAAAGGATCTCGGTGCCGGCCCGCTCAAGACGTTCCTGACGGTAACCTTGCCGATGACGAAGGGGGGGATCATTGCTGGAACGATCCTCGTCGCGATCCCAACGTTCGGATCGTTCATAACTCCCCGATTGCTCGGGGGGACGAACGTCCTCATGATCGGAGTCGTGATCGAAGAACAGTTCGGTGGTGCGTTTAATTGGCCGTTCGGTGCTGCCCTAAGCGTGATCGTCTCGGTAGTGATGGTCGTTCTCCTCATCGGTGGATTCCGGGCCGGTGGCAATCTTTTCAATATCGGAGGGGGTGAGTGACGATGGCAGGATCGCTTCCGTCGCTTTCCGAGGATCGCACCGTACTCGGGCGAACCGAGTGGTTCGCACAGAAGTACGGTGCCACAATCGGTCGGGGACTAATGTTTGTGTTTTTCTTCTATCTCTGGGCCCCGATTGCGGTACTGGTATTCATGTCGTTCGCCCCAACCGTGCTGTCTTTCCCGCCGGAGTATCTGACGCTTAAATGGTATGGGACATTCCTCAATAACGATGCCGCGATCCGCGCGATTTTCCTCTCCTTACAGCTAAGCCTGCCGGTGACGTTCGTGAGCATCGCGCTGGCGACGCTTATCGCCTACGCGATCGATCGCTACGACTTCCCCGGAAAGGGATTGATCCAGGTGCTGGCCACGCTGCCAATCGTCGTCCCATTAGTCGTCGGCGGTGTCGCACTCATTTTCTTCTTTGGAATTACAAAAATAGATGCCGGCTACACCACCGTCTTTATCGCCCACGTGATCCGAACGATCCCGTTTACGACGCTGATCATCGTGTCGGTATTTCTCTCGTTTGACCGGACATTAGAGGAGGCATCGATGGATCTGGGGGCCGATGAATTCCGCACCTTCCGGAAAGTGACACTGCCAAACATCATGCCGGGGATTATCGCCGGCGGGCTGTTGGCCTTCACCGTCTCATTCAATGAATTCGTCTATACGTTCTTCGTCAAGAGCACGGCGACAACGACCCTCCCGATCTACATCTGGGAACGGGTCCGGTACGGAGTCACTCCGGAAGTGAACGTCATTAGTGTGGTATTTATCCTTGTAGCCGTCGTCTTAGTCCTCATCGCGGTTGGACTGACACGTGCCGAGGCCGTTACTGGACGGGTGTAAGCTCGGTTACTATATCGGGAAACCGTTCGTCGGCAGCGGACCAACCGGAATGAAGCGGCGAGGGTATGCAGAGTGGGAGCGGCTTCGAGAGTGGTACGTTCGAGAGTGGTACGATTCGGTCGTATACTAACCCTATTCAATCGGAACTGTAACTGATCGTACGTAACTGAAATCAGTAATCTCAGTAGCTCTTTAAATACAAGGAATCGATCTTGGGACGAATTCTATCCCACCCCCGTTGGTTGTGGTAAGTAAAGTCCAACCGATAAACAATTTCGCGGACTCATATTCACCCGCCAATTGGAGTGACACCAGCTGTCGATCCTGATCCGTTAGACTCGGAAATGGGCGGGTTTGGGCTCGACAGCATCGAGTTGCTCAAGCAGACCCAGTCTGTCTTCTTCGATCCAGATTTCAGCAATCTGATCGTCTTCGATGCGATACATAGCGATCCCGGTCCACTGGGTGTTGTGTCCGGTTGGCTCGATGTCTTGGTATTCGCCGGTGTGTGTTCCGCTGACGGTATACCGGACTGTCACGAGATCGTCTTCAGCGATGATTGCATCGGTGGTGCCCGAGTAATCGGGGAACGTCTCGAAATGCGCATCGAGATAGTCCAGAATGTCATCAACGCCGTGTAACTCCTGATGGACGCCATGTTCGACGACATCAGCGGCGAGTACGTCTGACAATGTGTCGTGATCCTGGTCGTTGAACGCGTTCAAGTATCTCCGGACGAGTTCCTTGTTTGCTTCCGTGGACATGGTTTACCCTCGAGAGTGTACACTGGATGGCATTGCTGTCCATCAATCCATTTGCAAGTGGAGTGCGACGTGTCGGTTCGACGGCTTGCTTGTTAATTGTTACCATGATATGGTCGCAGCTGATAGAGTTTCGTCCATCATTAGGTGGACCAATCGACGAGGTGAAGAGCTCGACCCATTCAGTTCCACCAATCCATCCAGTACTGATCAAGACGGGAATGGAATGACGTCGGCGATGCAGACCGAAGAAAAGGTCAGCCCGCCGGTCACTCTTGGATTCTTTGGACGAACGGCAGTCGGGATTGTGCTGTTGATGGTAGGAATGTCCCTCATGTTGGAGGGAGAGATGATTCTCACGACAGTGGGAATGATCGCTATGGGCCTGGTACCGGTTGGAATGGTGCTTTCGCTCCCAACGGTATCTCTTCCGATATTGGTTCCAGGTTTGATTTCGCTGCCGATGATCGGGATAGGTGTTGGGGGGATCGGTATCATCATACTGTGCCTGCGATAGAACCCTCCCAAGCATCGGATACAGCCACTGATGACCCAACTGATCAACTATCGGTCCCGACGGTATCGGCCAGCGTATCCGCGATGCCGGTGTAATG
>JAXINS010000125.1:0-19081 GCA_034190395.1 Chewarchaeum aethiopicum (SeqCode) | reverse complement strand
AAATCGAATGACTGCGTACGATCTTTTTGCGAATCTGCTGTAATCGAGGATTATCAAAAAATGAGTAATTATATTTTTTATTTTTTATCGTTCTCATCCCAGAAGAACTAATTTCTCACCTCGCCATCGCCTGCCATGGAGTATACCACCCTCGGCGATACGGGGATGACCGTCAGCAAGGTCGGCCTCGGTTGTAATACCCTCAGCCTCGATTCCAGCGAGCGCTGGGACTGGACGGTCGGCGAAGAACAGAGCCGCGCGATCGTCGACCGGGCGATCGAACTGGGCATTACTTTCTTTGACACCTCGAACTCCTATTCGTGGGGTGATTCCGAGCGGGTGCTTGGATCGGCCCTTTCGGAGTACAATCGCGACGAACTGGTCGTCGCCTCGAAGGTGTATAACCCGCCCGCCGACGACGCCCATCCTAACGCTTCGGGTCTCTCCCGGAAGACGATCGAACAGGAACTCGACAACAGCCTCGAACGTATGGGGCTGGATTATCTCGATCTCTACCAGATCCACCGCTGGGACGACCAGACCCCGATCGAGGAGACCGTCCGGGCGATGACCGACGCGGTTCGACGGGGCCAGATCAAATATCTCGGTGCGAGTTCGATGTGGGCCTATCAGTTCGCCGAGGCCCTCAACGTCAGCACCCAGGTCGGCTACGAGCCCTTTGCGACCATGCAAAACCACTACAACCTCGTCTACCGCGAGGAAGAACGGGAAATGCTCCCGCTGTGTGCCCGCGAGAACGTCGGCGTCATTCCGTGGGCCCCGCTGGCCGGTGGCTTTCTCGCCCGCCCCCATGAGGATATCCACGCCACCAAACGGGGCCAGTCGAGCAGCAGCCTCACACGCCGTCCCTACCCCGATCGGGGTGGGATCGAGATCAACGAGCGGATCCAGGAACTCGCCGAGGAACGGGGTGTTTCGATGGCCCAGATCTCGGTGGCCTGGTTGCTGCACAAAGACTGGGTGGACGTGCCCATCGTCGGCGCGACCAAGATCGAACATCTCGAGGACATCGTCGGGGCTGTCGAGATCGATTTCACTGACGATGAACTCGCCTACTTAGAGGAGCCCTACGAGCCGGTTCGGGTCTCCGGCCACGACTGACCACCGACCACGTCCCCACACCGTCACGACAGGTGGGCCTCGACCGTGGCTTCGATCTCGTCGGTGGGCACCGGCGTAATCCAATCGGGCGCCAGCCACCGGTCGAGGACGGTCCGGTTTGCGTCGACGACGAAGACGGCCCGACGGGCGGTCCGGACGCCCGCCATTCCCTCGCGTTCGGTCAGTACGTCGTACCGGTCGATCCCCGTCGCCTCGACGTCCGCGAAAAACGCAAACGGGCTCTCGACGGTTCGCAAAAAGCGGTTTTGAGCGTAGGGGCCATCCCGACTTACCCCGAGGACGGGCATGCCATCGAATTCGTCCCAGCCGAGTCGATCGTACGCTTTCCACCAGTTCTCGGCGATCGCACTGCCGGTAAACCCGAAGAAAACCACGATCCCGCCGTTGGGGCCGAGCGCCTCCGTTAGCTCCATCGGCCGGAACGTCTCCCCATCACAGAGCAGTGCTTCGAAATCGGGTACCTGATCGCCGACGGTCGGTGGCATACCCATCGGATCGGCACCGCCGGGCAAAAAGCCGCCGGGGAACACACGCTTTTGCCGGTGGGGACCTTACCCGACCGTATGGATTTCACGCTCTATCGGCTCGAGGGCTGTCCGTACTGTGAGCGCGTCGTCGACCGACTGATGGAACTCGATCTTGCGTTCGACAGCGTCTGGGTCGAGGGGATGCATTCGAAACGCGACGCCGTCAAGGCCGTCAGTGGCCAGCGGGGCGTGCCCGTTCTGGTCGACAAACGTCGTGGCGTCACGATGAGCGAATCGGAAAACATCATGACCTACCTCGATCGGAGCTACGGCGAGGCCGCCACCGAGTCGGCGGCTGTGGCCGGCGGCGAACGCTGAGTGGGTCCGCGAAGCCGGCACGTCCTGCGGGGGCCGTCACGTCTTATTCCGTCCCGTTCGTTTGGCGGGCATGGACGTCCGGACCCTCAAGTTCAGTTTGAATCGCGCTGCCAAGTGGTATCCCGACCACGAGGCGTTCGTCCAGGGATTCGCGGGGCCGGACCGGCGGTACACCTTCGCCGAAGCCAACGATGCCGCCCGTCGTATCGCCAATGGGTTCGCCGACCTCGGTATCGAACACGGCGATCGGATCGCGTTGCTCAACGACTCGACCGTCGAGCACGCCCTGGCCCACTACGGTGCCACCAAAATCGGGGCGGTGCCCGCGGCGGTCCACGCCCGGGAGGCACCCAATCCCATCGCCGAGATGGTCAACCGGATCCGGGCGTCGGCACTGATCTTTCATCCCCGGTATGCCGAGAAGGTCGATCGGTTCCGCGACCAGTTGACGTATACGGACACGCTCATCGGTCTCGATACGGTGGACTCGATTCCGGCGTACGCGCATGGCCTTTCGACGCTGATGGCCGACGCGCCGGCGACTGAGCCTGATGTAACCGTCGAGCCCGACGATATGGCCTTTCTCAATTTCTCCTCCGGAACGACCGGTACGCCCAAGGCGCTCGTCACGCGACACGAGCAGATCACCACGATGTTACAATTGGAGGCCGGCGGGATGACCGAGGAGTGGCGGGTGCTCAACGCCTTCTCGCCGCCGTTTATGGGCTGGGAGAACGTCGCGCTGACAAACGTCCACGCCGGAGCAACGACCGTCTTTCACGACGGCGATGTCCGCCGTGTCCCGGAGCTCGCCGAAAACGAGGAGTTGACGCGGATCTCGTTGGTTACGACGCCCTGGCGGTTGATCTATCGATCGGGAAACCTCGAGCAGTACGACCTCAGTTCCGTCGAGAGTGCGGGTATCTCCGGGGAACCGATCAACCCCGAGCTCTACTGGGAGCTCGCCGAGCAGGTTACCGAGAACATCGGCACCGGCTACGGATTGACCGAGACCATGGGGTCGGGAACGGGATTGCCCGCCCGGCTGATCGACGAGGAGACGATCGAAAGCGTCGGCAAGCCCGGGATGGGCTGTGACGTCCGGGTCATCGACCCCGACAGTCAGGATCCGGATGCGACTGTCCCCGACGGCGAAGTGGGCGAAGTCATCATCAACGGCCCGTCGGTCTGTCAGGAGATCTGGGAGGATCCCGACCGGACTGCCGAGACGTTCCACGAGGACGGGTGGGTGTTCACCGGTGATCTGGGACACATCGAGGACGGATTCCTCTATCTTGAGGGGCGGTCGGATAACATGATCATCAGCGGCGGGATCAACGTCTATCCCGAACGCGTCGAGCGGGTCCTTGAGGATCACCCCGATATCGCCGAATGTGCGATCATCGGTGTCGACGACGAGGAGTGGGGTGAACGCGTCGTCGCTTACGTCATCCCCCTTGTTGAGGAACTGACGGCCGAGGCTCTCGAGGAGTGGTGTCTCAATAGCGATGACCTCGCCGACTACCAGCGCCCTCGTGAGTATGTCTTCGTCGAGACGCTGCCGCGCAACTCCGCCGATAAGCTCGACCGGACGGCCCTTCGGGAACAACACCAGTCGGCGTAACCGGTCGGCGACGCCGTAATCGAGCCGTCGGTTTCAGTTGATCTTAGGTACGACATCGCCGACGCCGTGTTCCTCGGCGAATTCGACGAGGCCATCGAAGACCCCATCGGCAACCGGGATGCCCGCCGTGCGGTTTTGTTCCGCGGTCCGGTGTTCGGCCTCGCCGGGGAGCAATGTCTCGTCGGTTTCTTTGGCTCCGATCCCGTCCGCGACGGCCGCCGATCGTTCGGTCGCATGAAGATACGCTGCCAACGACGCGATCCGCGTTTCGATATCATCCTCGGGGAGAAACCGGGTCGGATCGATCGCGATGAATGCCGCCCCGTTGCTCCAGGGTTTCTCCGATTCCATGCCGAAGGCTTCCCCACCCCCGAGGAGAGCCCCGAAGAGTTCGACGATCACGCCCAGGCCATACCCCTTGTATCCCGATACCGCCCCGCCCAACGGTCGCATCGCCCCCGCACCGTCGGCGAACGCCGCCGGATCGGTGACGGGATCGCCGTTCTCGTCGACGGTCCATCCAACCGGGATAGTGTCACCGTCGGCGGCCCGTTCTTTGATCTTGCCGTTGGCGACCTGGCTCGTCGCCATGTCCAGGACGATCGGAAACGACAGGGCATCGAAGGTCGGCACGCCAAAGGACAGCGGATGCGTACTGAGCCGGCGGTCGGCGCTGCCGGGCGGTGCTACCAACGCACCTTGTCCCTGGCTATGTGCGAAGGCGCCAAAGAGCAGCTCCTCGTCGGTCGTCCGCTCGGCCCATTCGCCGATCCGACCGAGATGGGAGCCGTTACGGATCCCGACGGCCGCGATACCGTGTTCCTGTGCCTTCTCCGCCAGCACGTCGACCGCGCGCCGGCCGACGATTTGACCGAAGGTAAACCGGCCGTCCAGGACGGCCGTCGTTGTCGTCTCGGTAACGACCGTCGGATCGGCCGTTGGATCGATGTTGCCGTCTTCGACCCAGCCGCCGTACCAGGGGATTCGATGGATCCCGTGGGATGAATGGCCGACGAGATCCGCCCGGACCAACGATGCAACGACCGGTTTGGCGACGGCAGTCGGCACGCCGACAGCCTCGAACAGTTCCCGGCCAAACGTGCGCAGTACAGCAGGCTCGATACGCGGCATAGCTCCCGATTTGACGGCCGGGGGAATATAGTCCCGCCTTGTGATTGTCACGGGCCGCTGGACGGTGCCGGTTGGTTTCACTTTCACTCCGCTTGGCGATGGTATATGTGAGGGGAGACTGACGTCCTAGATAGACGGGCCATCGTGGTCCTTTCCCTCCGCAGCTCTCTGCGGTGATCTTCCCATGAGCACCCAACTCACGCCCTCGATGCTCGGTCGCTGTCCGGATTGTCAGACGTCGATCCCGGAGGCACGGCTGTTGATCGAGTATGAGACGGCCGACGGAACGGCCGTCTACGCGGAGTGTCCCGACTGTCGGGACGTCGTCCATCCCGAATAGCGATATATCAATCCGGCGTGCCGGACGATTCGATCGGCTATTCTCCCGCCTGTGGCTACCGCAATCACTTCGTGGTGGCGTGCCCAACGGAGGGGTTTTGGCGCCGACACACTAGTGATCAAGCATGGCCGTCCGACCGGAGGTTGGCGCCGGTGTCGACGATATCGATCTTACGGGCCGATCCGTCCTCGTCACCGGATCGACCAGCGGGATCGGCCGCGAGGCGGCGCTCGCGCTTGGCCGTCTCGGTGCCGACATCATGGTCCATGGCCGTGACGAGCGTGCGGGTCAGGCGGTCGTCGCGGATCTCGAGTCCCTTGGCGTCTCGGCGCGGTTTCAGGTCGCCGATTTCACCGATCCGGCCGCCGTGTCCAGGCTCGCGGAGGCCGTCAGGGCCTGGACCGACGATCTCGATCGGTTGCTCGCCAACGCCGGCGGTCTGTTCCGGAGGGGACACCTGACCGACCACGGCGTCGAACGGACCTTCCAGGTCAACCACCTCGCGCACTTTCAACTGACGGCCGAGCTCTTGCCCACGTTCGCCACTGACGCCCGGATAATTACGACCGCATCGGGTGCCCATCGCGGGGTCGACGCGGATTTCGACGGCGTTACGACGATCAACGAGTATTCGGGATTCAAGGCCTATCAGCGATCGAAGCTCGCCAACGTGCTGTTCGCGGCGGAGCTGGCCCGTCGGTTTGATCGAACCGACCGCTCGATGACGGCGTACTCGTTGCATCCTGGTGCCATCCCTGGATCGGGGTTTTTCCGATTCCTGCCCGGTCCGTTGACCCGGTTGGTCCGGGCGCTCGATGGACTCCCCTTTCTCACCTCGGTCGCCGAGGGGGCCCAGACGCCCGTGTATCTCGCCGCTGCCGATGGGCTCGAAGAACTATCCGGGCAATACTTCGCTGACTGTGCGCCACGGACACCGTCGACGGCGGCCCGCGATCGGGCGGCCCAGCGACGACTCTGGGAGCGGAGTGTCGAGCTGCTCGATCGACCGGACCCACTCGCCATCGCGGAGGGCTGAGACCTGACGTCCGATCCGACCGGTTGACCGATCGGTTCAGGCCAGATCGCCCGGCTTGCCGTGGCCGTCCGGATGGTCGTCGAACCGCGAGAGCGAGAAATACTCGACATCGACCAGATCGGTATCGCCGTGGCGAATGAGATCGGTGAGGATACGACCGACCGCCGGCCCGTGTTTGAAGCCATGGCCGGAGAACCCACACGCGAGATAGCACCCCTCCGGCCCGACCTGATCGATGATGAAGTCGTGATCCGGCGTCGTCGAGTAGACACCACAGTACTGCCCTTTCACCGTCGCTTCCCGGAGTTCCGGCATGGCTTCACCGATACGTTCAGTGAACTCGACGAGCATCGATTCGTCGGGTTCCTGCTCGTAGTTATCCGGATCCACCTCCTCGCCGGTGTGGTGGGTGGCGATGAGGATCCCGCCGCCGAAGTCGGGACGCATGTACCACTCCCCGCCAGGCACGGCCGTCGTCGGGATGAGGTTCTCGTATTTGTTCGCGTATTCCTCGGGTGGATCGAGAATAATGATCTGTTCTCTGGAGGTCGTGATCGGGACCTCGATACCGACCATCTCGGCGACTCGCGGCGTCCACGGTCCGGCGGCGGCGACGACGGCCTCACAGTCGACGGTCCCGTCGTCGGTTTCGACGCCGGTCACCGCCCCGCCGGTAACGTGAATGTCCGTCACGGCCGTCCCGGTGACGACCGTGGCGCCCGCTTTGGCGGCCGCCTGGGCGAATCCGTTGGCGGCGTCGCTGCCGTCGGAGTAGGCGGCTGTGTCGTCACTGATGGCGAAGTCGTAGTCGTCGAGATCGAGCATGTCGTACTCCGGTGGAAACGTCGGCGCCTCGATCCGACTCGCCGGGATGTCGAGCTCCGAGAGCACCTCATAGCCAGCCTGCGCGTACTCGGCTGCCTCGGTTCCCGTCTCGGCAAAGCGGACCAGCGGGTTCTCATTGCGGGCGATCCGCTGGCCGGTCCGGTCCTCGAACGCCCGATAGAACTCGTGGCTCCACCACGCCATACGGGAGTAGCGTTTCTGGGGCCCGTAGTGATGTCTGAGGATCGCCGAGGAATCACCCGTCGAGCCGCTGGCGATGGTGTCCTTCTCGAGTAGGGCAACGTCGAGGTCGGTCTCGGTCGCGAGGAAGAACGCCGTGCTCGTGCCCATGATCCCCCCGCCGATGATGACGATATCGGCTGCCGTCGGGAGGGTGGGCCGCCCCGGAACGCCGTCGGATGACATGTCCGTCCATGCCGTGGTGGGCACAAAAACACTGCTGTTGCCGGAATGCGGCGGCCTATGGTTCAGTTGGATCCTGGTGCCGCCGTTCCCTGATCGCCGACGTGCATTAGGGGTCTCCACGCCGATTGTTCCATGTAAACTACTGTCATGGAGGGTTTGCAACCGAGCTTTTACACTCTCAAGTCACGGAGGACCGACTATGCCAAGCGTTGAGGTTTCGATTCCGGACCACGTCGATAGCGAAATCAACCGGCTCGTCGAGCGCGGCGACTTCATCAATCGCGAACAGGCGATCGAACAGCTCCTGTCGATGGGGTTGTCGGCCCAGGGGACCGGCGAGGACTCCGATCAGGAGGTCGGCGAGGACATGTTCACCCAGGCGGTCGACGACCAGCAGGATCCGGCTATTCGTGACGATACCGGCGACGACGACTACGTGTTCTGATCGCCCTCGGTTCGGTTTCCCGCCGTCACGACGATGTCAGCAGCGCCGGACTGACGGCCGTTCGAATCGTTTTTGATCCCGCATCGTTGAGCTTCACAATGGAGTGTGGGCGTTCGATCTGTCCGTACGTTACCGCCTCCATCTCCCCTCCTCCCCTTTCCCACACTCCCTTGGCTTCGGGATGACTTGTCGCGGGTTGCTCTGCTCGATAGGGGCATCCGCCATCACCCCCCGTGGATCATCACGGTAAAATCGCTCAGTTATATCACGCCGCTGTCGGTCAGTATAATGACGGCAAAATACCCGCCAGCTATCACTGCCCCAAGGCCCAGGAGCTGGACGAGTCGACGCCAGCGGTCGGCCGTCGTCGCATCGGTACCGTACTCGCCGCTCCGGTCATGGGGCATGCGACCGGCGGTCTGAGCGCGGATGATCGCCTCCGGATAGGCGAGACAGACGACGCCGATACCGATGCCGAGGACGGCAGCTAACAGCGTCCGGAGGTCAGCCATCAGTGGTCCTTACGATCGGAGGCGTTCGATGCGTTCCTCGACCGGTGGATGGGTCGCAAACAGCCGGGCCAGGCCGCGTTTCTCGCCGAAGATACAGAGTGCGTTGACCTGTTCGTCGATCTCGGAGTCGCGCGCGCGTTCGGTGCCGGTGCTGATCTTCTCGAGCGCACGTGCGAGCGGTTCGCCACTGCCGATCTCGGCGGCCGCATCGCTGTCGGCGACGTATTCCCGATAGCGCGAGATCGCGAAGACGAACACCATCACCAACATCTGCGTGATCTGCCCGACGATGATGGCCAGGAAGAAATCCGCGAAGTCGTTGTCGCCGGTCAACAGCACGATCCACTGGGCGAGGATCGCGACGATCGAGGCGACCCCCTGGCCGAGAACCATCATCACGACGTCGCGGTTTCGGATATGGGCGAGTTCGTGGGCAAGGACGCCCTCGAGCTCATCGGCGGTCAGCGTCTGGATGAGCTCCTCGGAAATCACGACGGTGCCGGCTCCTTTTCGCCCCACGGCGAAGGCGTTTGGCACCCCCATCCGGGCGATCTTGAGCGCTGGCTTCTCGATGCCCATGTCGGTCGCCAACGACTCGACACGGCGGTGGATTTCACCATAGCGATCCTCGGGGAGATCCTTCGCACCGACGCTTCGTAGGGCGGCCCACTTGCCGATTTTATACTGGACACCGACGAAGGCCACGCTGCCGAGCAACACGAGCCAGAGCGGCCAGCCGAACACACCCATCGCCACGACGGCGGCGACGGCGTAAAATACGAACAGGATCGACCCAACGATCGCCATTCGAGCCTTCAGGCCGAGGTGGCGCATATCCGACAATTCGTGTTACTGGCATTAAGGCTCGGCGGTTCCGAAACACATTAGAAACTGAACCACACGTATCAGATAGTTTAGTTTTCACAGTAGGGTCGAACGCCAGTTTCGGTCTCTGAAGCGCCTTCATAGCATCTAAACCGCTGGCCTCGTGGGCAATGACGTATGGAATGCGAGCGTTGCGGAGCGGACACTCATGTCGAACGACATGATGTCGACGAGTTCACCGGTTATCTCTGCGAGGATTGTCGGGCCGAGTGGGAGCGACTCCAGAACGACGAATAACCATCCGGACCCGCCGGCCGTTCACGTCTTTCGTAACGTCAGCCCTGTCCACAGACCGGCGAACAGCAACAGCCCGGTCTCGCCGATCAGGCCGTAGACCTTCGCTTTGATCGATCCTTTAGGCTCCCACTGTTTCATCAGTCGCTCACGCATCGCCTCGGCCCGGCGATCGACCTTTTGGAGCGTTTTGCGGTCGGCCGTCAGCCGCTTTTGTGTCTCCATGATCGTTTTCTTGATCCTTTCGATCTCCTCAGCGAATGTGGTAAATCGCCGTTTCATTTCCGTCTCGACGCGGGGGAGCTTGTTACTCTGTTTGGCGATCGTGGTCAGGTGCTCGGTCGTGACTGATAGGGGATATTTCAGATCGCTAGCGATCGTCTCCGTCCGTTCAAGCGCCGAAATCGTCGCCACATAATGGCGGAACAGCTCCGTCTTATCGATATCCACTCCGTTCCGGCGTTTCTCGATGAGGTTGATGACTGCCGTGGCATTCTCGTTGAGGTTCGTGGCAGCCGTCTCTAGCTTCAGGAGGGTTTTTCTGGTTCGTTCGATCCGTGATCTCCCGTATTCGACCTGGAATTCATCCTCGAAGGCCGGAATCCGTTCCATCGCGACCGTTCGCACCGATCGATTGCCAATAGTCGTTTCTTCTAATTTCTCGGTATAGGCGATCGTTGCGTTGATCTCGGCAACCACTGCCGGAATCCGTTTTTCAAGCGTGTGACTCTGGCGTTTGAGTCGTCTGAGAATCGCCATCTCGTCGCTTCGCAGCCCGGCGACCGTCGTTTGGCGAGCGTGGACGGCCACCACTTTTTCGACGAGGTTTCTGTTTTCGATGGCGCGACCGTCGCTGTAGACGGCGACGCCATCGACGAACGGTAACGGACTGTTGTAGGTGTAGACGCGATACGTCTGGCCGTCCAACACGACGCGATCGGATCGTTCGTACTCGGTCAGCGGTACCGGATTAGCCGGTGGCGATGGCTCCTGTGCGATGACACCGCTCGGGACGGTGCTGAGCAGCACGAGACCGACGAGAACGACTGTGATCGATCGATGGGGGGCCATTGATGGATCCTCAGCTTAGAGTGTTCGTTTCGCGGGTACTGAGCAGCTCGCGAAGCCATCCGATGTCGACGCCGTCTTGATGTCTGTGATATCCCATCCACACGAGCAAGCCAACGATCGGAACCGCAGCAACGGCGCCGGTGGTCGTTGCACCGACCGTGTCCCCGAGTCGGAGATGTAATCGCACGACGATAGACCAAAAGACGGTCCATCCGACGACCAGGTTTAACAACACTACCCGTTTTCCAAACAGCTTCACGGCACGTCGGAGTCTGGCGTTCATTCTACTGATCGATTGGTTGTGGAGCCGGTAATAAGCACAGACGAGCTTCAATCCGTGAAACTATCCGGCGGCGACCGACCGATCCCGTAACACATCCACCTCGGTGGTTTCGATCCGCACCAAACGATCACGGGCTTTCATGCACCCGTCGATACAAACGTCGTCTGTCTCCCATGACGGATACTGATTCGGATCCCGTGCTCTGTCCGGAGTGTGGCTGGTCGGGCCGCCGATCGGCGCTTACCGAAACCGACGACGGGGTTGAGTGCCCGATCTGTGCGGAGAACATCGAACTGGTCGAGTAGCGACTCAGCGTGAATCGCCCGACGAAACGATGGTGGTGTCGTCGACCCGTCGGACCAGCCGGATGGCTGTTCATATCGGGGCGATCCTCGAGTTTCAACTCGTGAACCAGCCGCCACTTCGACCGTTCTGACCATCGTTTTAGTGTGATCATTACCCCAATCGGTTTGCCAACCGTGCGTCACCGATCGGCGGTCTCATCGTCGATGCCGTCGGCGTGGGGGCTGTCGGATCCGGTTCTTTCCGTTTCGTTCGGCCCATCGCTGTGTGCGTTCGCCCGCTGCCGCTTTCGATACGCTGATCCGGATGCTCTCGGAGAAAGGCGTATGGCCGATCTCCGGGAGCGTCTGTTCGGTGTCTGGCGGCGGACGTTCTCGCTGTCGTGGCCGCTGATGATCGAGCAGACGTTCAACACGATGATGCGGACGACCGACATCATCGTGACCGGCCTGTTTTCCCCGGCAGCAGTCGCCGCGATCGGCCTTGCAGATCTCTATGCACAGGTCCCTCTCCGGCTGGGACTGGGTTTTGGCAGCGGTGCGATCGCCCTCTCGAGTCAGGATACGGGTCGGGGAGCGATTTCGACCCGGGACGAGGCGATTACTCAGGCGATGGTGATCGGACTGCTCGCCGGTATCCCGCTTGTCATAGGCGGCCTGCTGTTCAGCCGGGAGGCGATCGCGATTCTGGGGGCGACTCCCGAGGTGGCGCGGATGGGTGGGACCTACCTCGCGATCGTCTTCATGGCGGCCCCGGCCCGGATCACGGGGCTGGTTGGATCACGGGCCCTCCAGGGGACCGGTGACACCCGGACGCCAATGGTCGTCAACATCACCTCGAACCTGATCAACATCGCTGGCTCGGTGGTCCTCGGACTGGGGATCGGGCCGGCACCCCGACTGAGCATCGTCGGGGTCGGCATCGGGACCTTCGCCGGGCGGGCGTTTGCGGCTGTGGCGTTTTTTCTGATCCTCTTTCGTGGCATCTCGACGGCGACGTTCGTCCGGCCACGGCATCTGACGACGACTCGGCAGCTGGTTCGGGTATCGATTCCGACCATCGCCGAGGGGATGAGCCAGACCATCGCGAACTTCCCGTTCAATGCGATCCTGCTGGGCTTCGGGACCGAAGTCAACGCGGCCTATCACATCGGACGGCGGATGTACCAACAGCTTGCCGGGCCGCTCTATCGGGCCTACAGCACCGCCTCGAGTATCCTGGTCGGGCAGACGCTCGGCGAAGGCGATCCCGCTGGCGCCCGGTTCAACGGCATTGCGATCGCGGCGTTGGGCGTCCTCTCGCTGGGAACCGTCGGGTTCGGATTGGTTTTCGGTGCCGATCGTCTCGTGACGGTGTTTACACAGGATCCGGCGACCATCGGCTATGCCGTCACGTTCGCGCAGGTATATGGCGCCTCAATGATCTTTTTCGGGTTGTTTTTCGCTTTTGCCGGATCGCTCCGTGGTGCCGGCGATACGCGGACACCGTTTTACGCCCGACTCACCGGGACGTTCGGGTTCACGCTTGGTTTCAGTTATCTCGTCGGGGTCGTCCTCGGCTATGGCCTGATCGGTGTGTATCTGGGCCTTGCCTTCACATACGTGTGGTGGACGGTGGTGGTCGGGTGGGGCTTCCTTCGGGGCGACTGGGCCGAACAGGCCGAAGCAATGATGGCCGAACGGGATGCTGCCGCCAGCGATTCCTGATCCCCCTCGGTGACGGCTCACACCGAATCCATGGATAGCTCCGAGGCACAAACGCTTCTACGGTCGAGGACCTACTGTCCTACATGGCCGACGAGCAATCCACTGCGACGTCGCTGAGCCACTACGAACTCACCGGGTCGCGAATGAGCCCGAAACGCATGCACATCGACACCGGCGACGCGGAGTTCGTCGTTGGCGATGACGTCAATCCGATCGAGTATCTCCTCGGCTCGGTGCTTGCCTGTCTGAACTCGACGGCGACGATGGTCGCCCGTGACATGGACATCGACATCGAATCGATGGAGGCATCGATCGAGGCCGACGTCGACTATGCTCGTTATCGCGGCGAGGACACCGACGCTCGTGCTGGCCTCCAGGCCATACAGGTGGAACTTGCCGTCACGACGGCTGCCGATAGCGAGACCCTCGAGACCTGGCGGGCGGCCGTCGAGGATCGCTGTCCGGTCACGGACAACATCGTCAACGAGACGCCGTTCGGTGTCACCGTCGAACGCGCTTAACCACGATTTTCTTCGCCGTCCTGGCCGACCATCCCGGCTCTTTATCGAGCAGGCTCCGGTCGCCGATCGATCTCCCGAATCAGTCGCTGTCGATGGCTACGCTGTAAGCGTCGCCAGAATCTCGTCCGTCGTCGCCTGGCGGTTCGCCGAAGCATACGGGATGTGGGCCCCATCATAGATCCGGAGCTGATCGGTCGACACCGCCTCGCCGATCGCCCGGAGGCTCACAACGGTTTCGCGCAAGGAGGCGAAGACAACGGCCGACTCGTCGATGGACGGTCGGGCTTGCTGGGCGTTATACACCGCGGTGATGAGCGCCGGTGAGACGCGTTTGGTGAGCCGATCGAACTCCGCATCCGAGACGTGCTCGCCGAGATCGCCGCGTTCGATGCTGGCGGCGATGATCTCCGCCTTGATCGGCAACCGCGGGATCACGACCGTCTCCCAGGTCATGAGTTTCTCGCCGTAGATTCCCCACCATGGCGCGAGATAGACCCGCTTGGCATCGGTGTCGAGATGGGCGGCAACGAGCCCGCCGAGGCTATGGCCGAGGACGATCGCCGGTTCGTGTTCGTCGTGATACCGCTGGACGGGGTCCCGGTATTGGGCGTTGAAATCCGTGATGTTCGTCGGGAGCTCGACGACGTGTACCCGGTATCCTGCGTCGGTCAAGCGGCTGATGAACCACTGTTCGTTGGCCCCGCCGATGCGGGCCCGGAACCCGAGGACAAACAGGAGTTCCGTTTCGCCGTCCCTGCCGAACACCACCGTATCCATGCCCGGGCCATCACGACGACCGTACGAAAGTATTACCCGAGCGGGATTGTCGTGACCGAGCTCCGTTCCGACGGGCCCGATCAGTATTTCTCGGCGAGGACCTTGCCCGCGAGCATATACATGATGACGTAGGCGACAGTGCGATACATCACCGCCGATCCGGGCATGATCGCGATGAACGACAGGGCATCGAACCCGCGTTTACCGATCTCATGCGAGAGTTTGAGGATCTCGTAGTCGCTCATGCCCATCGGTTCGGCGAGCCGACCGAGCAGATCCCCCGGCGCCGAGCCACCGCCGCCCATCACATCCATATCGAAGTGGAGGTAGGTTGCGTCGGTGCCGTCGTAGGCGTGGTCGAGTTCCTCGCAGATGTGGTTGATGCCCTGGTCTTTGACGTCGAACATCGGATAGAAGTTGCTCTCGCGGGCGATCGACCAGTCGTCGAGGGCGTCCCCGAACCCGCGGACGCCGATCTCAACGAGGTCCTCGAGGCGGGCGTTGTCATGCCACTCATACAGCTTTGCGAGCCAGTTGCCCCCGCCGGCGATCCGCTCGTCCATCGTGAGCCCGTCGATATCCCGGGCGTCCCAGTGGGTATCGAGGCTGATCATCCCGACGTCGCCGGCGGTCCGTTCGAGGATCGGTTTGGCAACGGCGTAACTACCGGCCGGGGAGTTCTGGCCGATCACGATCGGGATGGCGTCGGCCTCGAGGACGTCCGTGACCTTTCGCTCGACCGCCCGTTGGGCTTCAAGGACCTGTTCGACGTTCGGCGGATAGCTCTCGATGATCTCTTCGGGGATGTCGGCGTCACCGTAGTCGACGACGGTCAGATGCTCGAAGACGTCCACGTCGAAGGCCGAGAGCCGACCGGAGCCGTACTTCGCCGACTGTTGGCGGACCCGTTTGGGCCCCTGAACCCACTCCTCTAGGGGAATCCCCCCGTAGGTATCCGAGCCGGCCTGGACGTACGGCGCCCCGATGATGGCGACATCGGCGTCCTCGAGTTGGTCCTCCGAGTAGGCGTACGGCCGTCGCATGAAGGTCGGCTGGTCCGGATCGATCATCGGCACGGTCGCCCCGCTGAGCGTCTGTTCTTGTACCTCGTCCCATTCGGGATACTCCGGAAAGCCCATATCCGTATGCGACCTCCCCGGCGGGAGTAAAACGTTACCCCGGGGGATCGTCACGGAACGGGTTCGACGCCGGTGATCTCAAAGCGGGCACCGCCGCTGTCGCTGTCGGTGACGGTGATCTCCCAACCGTGGGCCTCGACGACCTCCCGGACGATCGCGAGCCCGAAGCCGATCCCATCGGAACTGGTCGTAAAGCCACTCTCGAAGATCCGTTCGTAGTCGGCGGGGTCGATCCCGACGCCGGTATCGGCTACATAAAAGCCCGGGCGTTCATCGAGCGATCCGACCTCAACGGTCACATCGGCACCTCCATGCTCGATCGCGTTTCTGATGAGGTTTTCGAGCACCTGCCGCAGTCGGGTGTCGTCGGCCCGGATGGTCAGGTCGGTTTCGATCCGGATCGATGCGGTATCGGTAGCGACCGTCTCCCACGACTCCCTGACGGCCCCAGTGAGATCGACCGGTTCGAACTCGGTGACCAGTTCGCCCTGTTTGGCCAGCAACAGCAGATCATCGATCAGCGTCTCCATCCGGGCGTGGGCGCGTTCGATCGCGTCTAGATGGTCGTCGGGCGTGTCACTCTCAGCCCGTAGCAAATCGAGGTGGCCGCTCGCGACGTTCAACGGGTTCCGGAGATCGTGGGAAATGACCGAGGCGAACCGTTCGAGGCGTTCGTTTTGCCGCTGGAGTTCCCGTTCGGCGGCCTTCCGATCGGTAATATCGGCGTAGATGGCGTACCCTTCCGGTGTCATGTCCTCGTGTTGGATCACACCGCTGGTTGCGATCAACAGGAAGTCCCGCCGTTCGCCGTCGGCGGTCCGTCGGGTTACCTCCCGCGTGATTACCTCACCGCTGAGTGCCTCCCGGTCGATCTCGTTGGCCTCGTCGGTTCTGTCCTCGGGAACGATGAAGTCATTCAGCGGGTGACCACGGATCTCGGCGGCCTCGTACCCGAACGTCTCCTCGAAGGCCGAATTGACTTCCTGGACCCGGGATCGGTCGTCGCTTTCGAGCAACACCGTCGGTTCGGGGAGCGTCTCGAAGAGTACTTCGAACCGATCCCGTTGTCGTTTGAGTTCCTGGGCGCGTTCTTTACGTTCGGTGAGTTCCCGAGCGACCCAGACGACCGCCCGTTTTTGCTCGATCTCGGACGGATACGGCGTGATACGGGCCTCGAAATACCGCGTTTCCCCGTCGATGGAGAGTTCGTATTCGATCCGCTGTTGGGTCCCGGTCTCGATCGTCTCCGTGACGGCCGACAGAAAGCGGTCGGCCTGCTCGTCGGGAAAGATATCGTGGAGCCGAGTACCGATGATGTCGGCCGGTTCGGCCACGAGTAGCTCTTCGCTGGCCGGGCTCGATAACTGCTCGATGTGACGACCCTCCTCGTCGATAATAAAGGCGATATCGGGGAAAGCCTCGGTTAGGGCTGCCAATCGATCGGCTTGTTTGCGCCGATCGGTGATGTCGGCATAGACGACGAAACCGGCGACCTCTTCGGTGTTCGTGACCGCCGTCGAGGTGAGTGACGTGACGAACAACAGGAAGTCCCGTTGTTCGCCATCGGCCGTTACGCGACGCACTTCCTGTGGGGAGAACTCACCGGCCGCCGCTTGTTTATCGATTTGGCGTGCTTCCGCCAACCGATCGTCCGGTACGAGCAGGTCGTTGAGTCGTTCGTCGACGATGTCGGCCTCCACATAGCCGAACGTTTCCTCGAAGGCGGAGTTCACCCGGGTGATGGTCGCGGTTTCCTCGCTGTCGCCAGTCACCAACGCGACCGGTTCCGGGAACGTCTCGAAGAGCGATTCGAACTGATCCCGCTGGTACTTGAGCGCGTTTTCGCGTTCGATGCGATCGATCGCAGTCGTGATAGCGGTCGCCAGAATGCGTCCCAACTGTTGGTCCTCCTCGGTAAAATCGTCCGTCACCGGCGAGGCACACGTGAGGGTACCGTACTCACCGAGCGGGAAGACGATCTGGCTACGAAACGACGTCCCTTCGTTCATGACTGCTGGATCGTTCCTGACGTCGGTGTGGAACTCGATCTCACCGGTGTCGAACGCTCGCCAGACGATGGCATCCCCTGGGTCGATCGGCTGTGGGGTTTCTGCGAGCTGGGCTTCGAATTCTTCGGTGTTGGCGATCGGTATCAGCCGATCGTGTTGCTGGTCGTAGCGGTGACAGATCACCCACTGCAGGTCGAGGATTTCCCGGGCCGCTTCGACGCCACGCCCGGCGATCTCCTCGACGGATGTCGCCTCGAACAGCTCGCTGGTGACATCGTGGAGGGCTGTCAGGCGCTTTTCGCGTGTGATACGATCGGTGATGTCGTGGGCGATCGTCTGGATCGCGGGTTCGCCGTCATACTGGATCGGTGTCGATACCGTGATGACGTGGCGCACTTCCCCCTTTAAGGTCCTCGCTTTGATCTGTGCCGGCGGGGTCGGGACGCGTTCTTCCTGGATCCGTTCGATCCGTTGGGCGCTCTCGGTTCGGTCATCGGGATGAGTGAACTCGATACCGTTTCGGCCGATCAGGTCGGCTTCGCTGTCCGCATCGAAACACTCCACGGCCGCACTGTTGGCCCGCATCACCTCGCCGTCCTGTCGGTAGATGAGAATGGGGATGGGCGCCTGCTCGATCAACTGCCGATAGCGATTCTCCGTCTGTTCAAGTACCGTTTCCGTTCGATATTTTTCAACGACGTTGATGATCCGATTGGCCAGGATCGTGTACTGATCGGTCCCGCCCTGTTTTTGGAGGTAATCCGTCACGCCGGCGGAGATCGCCTCGCTGGCCACGGTCTCCGAGCCCTTGCCGGTAAAGAGAATAAAGGGGAGGTCGGGATGGTCCTCACGCACCCGTCTGAGAAATTCGACGCCATCGATCGACGGCATATCGTAATCGCTGATGATACAGTCGATCTCCACTTCATCGAGCCGCGTGAGTGCGTCACTGGGGGCTGTCTCGGTATCGATGATGAGCCGTTCGTCCTCTCGCGTGAGAAACTCCGATGCGATGTCAACGAAGTCGGGATCATCATCGACGTGGAGAACCCGGATGGATTCCCCGGCGATGCTCATAACCACGACTAGTCGGCCGAGATTATGTTAGGCTTGGCGATCCGGACTGGCCACCCATCGCCGGTTGTCGGCGATCACGAACGACTGTGAGTCATCCGAAGAGTAGCCACCGAGACGGACCACCGGACAGAGACGGTCGTAGGACCGTTCTCGCGATCCTTGCTCGCTGTGTTGTTCGGCGACGGATTCGGGATGTGCCGGTGTTACCACCGCCGCTCGTCAGAACGCCTGTCGGTTGTCGTTTCCGATGTTGCAGCTTCGATCGTCGTAGAATTTCCGACCGATGTATTGCTCGCCGAGGTTGGCGAGAAACGTCTCGTAGAGTTCCTGTGGCGAACGGAACGTCGTCGTCTCGGTTCGGGCGATCACATCGCCGATTGAGTCGGACGTGCCAGTCGGGGCGTGGATGGTCGTGTCATCGGTCGCGTTGATGACATCGGTACGGGTAATCGGATAGCTGAACTCCGTTTCGAAGTGTTCGTACGCGTCGTTCGGGCGCATTGGTGTGGATTGGTTTCTGGTTGGCGGATGGTTCGCAGGCGGGACAACCGACCGGAAGCGAGCGAAGTTACAACGAATTGCCGGGCGATAGAATAGGGAGTAAGGGCTCAGAGAGCCCGGCCTACAGCGCCGGAACGGACGCGAGCGAACGAAGTTGAACGATCTCGCGTCATCTACGCCTTCCTACAGGATAGTCCATTATAAAAATTTGGATACATATTCGTGATCGGTACCATCGCGTAGAGCAT
>JAXINS010000007.1:0-19275 GCA_034190395.1 Chewarchaeum aethiopicum (SeqCode) | reverse complement strand
AAGACCGGGGCAACATCCGCATCATCGCCGCCACCAACCGCTTTGACATGCTCGACGAGGCCATCCTCCGACCCGGCCGCTTCGACCGCCTCATCGAAGTCCCCAAACCCGACCACGAGGCCCGCAAACAGATCATGCAGATCCACACGCGGGACATCAACGTCTCCGACGACGTCGACTTCGACACGCTCGCGGAGATCACGGACGGCTACACCGGTGCCGAGATCGCGACGCTCGCGACCGAAGCGGGGATGTTCGCGATCCGCGACAGCCGGACCCTTGTTGAACGCCGGGATTTCGACGAGGCTCACGAGAAACTCGAGGAAGGGGGCGCCGGCCAGGTCGTTCACTCCGACGGGTTCACGCCGGCCTTCTACTGATCGACGGGCGTCGATCGCTTTGGGCGGATTCCTTTTGCCGATGGATTGTGCTACGAGCTATTCAACAAACAGCCCGACTTCCGTCACTTCCCCCAGAAGGGGTCCTGTTGACGGCGCTTTTCGAGGTACTGTTTGAGCGTTTCGCGCTCGTCGGATGGTAGCTCCTCGCGGAGCTCCTGTTCGAGGATCTTGGCGTGTTTCTCCGGCAGATCAACCCAGAGGGTGTCACCTTCGTTGATCTGTCGGCCAACGGTCGGCCCGTCGATGGCGACGCTCACGCGATCGCCGGCCCGGGCCTCGTCGATGTCCTCACCCTGATCTTGGATCCCCTTGACGGTTCCATGCCGGGTCGGACTCCCGCCGTTCTCGAAGGCCGCGACCGGCATGTTTGTCCGCAGGGTACCTCCAAGGATTTCGACACCGACGACCGCGGGGTTGTTCTGTCGGAAGACGTGATCGGGCAACAAGCGGAACCGACACGGTCGGGAGATGTTCTCGAGGATCGTCTCCTGTTGGCTTTCTTCGATCTGGTGGATGAACTCCTCGTATTCCTCGACGAGCTGGTAGATGACGTCGTTCTCGAAGATCGTCACTTCCTCCTCTTCGGCCTGGCGGGCCGCATCGCCGAGGGTCTCGACGTTGAACCCGAGGATGACCTGGTGTTTCGGATCGTCGGCCGTGCTCGCGACGGCGATGTCGCGGGCGGCGATGTCGCCGACTTCGGCACGCATGATCGGAACCTCCGCTTCCTGGAGGGCGTTGGCGATCGCCTCGAGACTCCCCAGCGTATCGGCTTTGACGACAATGCCTTCCTCGCCGGTCTGGACCTCCAGTTCGGCGAGTTCGGCCCGGACGGCCTCGAGGACGCTTTCGAGTGACTGGTCCCGGACCACCCGAACCGGGGCACCCGCCATCGCGTCGTCGAGATCCGGGGCGGCGACCTTGATGCCGGCAGCGGCCGCCACTTCATCGACCTTCTCGAATCGGCTTTCGACCCGGATCTCCTCGAGCGGTTGTGGTTTCAGGAGTGCCCGCACGTCGGTCACGATCGGGTCGTTCGTCCCGCCGACGACGATGGTATCGTCGGCCCGGATCGTCCCGTCATAGAGGACGACATCAAGCGTCGTCCCAAAGCCCCGTTCCTCAGTGACTTCGAGAACGGTTCCTTTCCCGGGGCCGCCCACGTCGACGGACATCTCGCCTTTGAGGTAGCGTTGGGAGAGGCCCATCAACACCGTCAGCAGGTCCGGGATGCCCTCCTGGGTGACCGCGCTGACCGGCACGACCCCGATCGTGTTCTGGAAGTTTTGAACCCGCCAATACATGTCCGAGGTGAAGTCGTTGTCCGAGAGTTCGCCGATGATCGAGTAGAGCCGGTCGTCGAGGTCGTTGCGCACCCGTTCGGACTGTTGGTCGTAGGTTTGTTGGATTGGGGTCCCCTCGTTTGGATTCCAGCCCGGAACGGTATCGACCTTGTTCGCCGCAACGACGAACGGCGTCTGGGTGTCGCGCAGGATGTCGATCGCCTCCTCGGTCTGGGGTTGGAAGCCGTCGTTGACGTCGACGACGAGGATAGCGATGTCGGCCAGGGCGCCACCGCGGGCGCGAAGGGTGGTAAACGAGTGGTGGCCAGGGGTGTCGATGAACAGCAAGCCGGGCAGATCGAAGTCGTCCGGATCGACGAGCGAGCCGGCGATGCCGGAGATGACATCGAGGGGGACCGCCGTTGCCCCGATGTGTTGGGTGATCGAGCCAGCTTCCCCCTCCGAGACGGCCGAGCCTCGCACCGCGTCGAGTAGCGTCGTCTTGCCGTGATCGACGTGCCCCAACACCGCGACGATCGGCGTTCGGAGGGTGTCCGCCTGCGTGTCCGTGTCAGCGTCCGGTTCTGTCTCCGACATCCCTACCACCAAGAAAGCTTGCGTGTTAGTCCCCGGACTGGACGGATAAGTCCATCGGGTTGTTCGTCGGTTGTCCGCCGCGTTCCGGGCTGTACGTGGCGGTGTGACGGTCGATCGGATCGGCGCCCATGGTTCTGTCCGTCACGTCGGCCGTTGTGCCGTCGCCACCCCGTTTACCGGTCGCTCGGCCCATAGCATTTTTTTATGCTCCCGTCTGAGAGCCCAGTACGCAGTCAACGGAGTGCAGCGTGGGGTAACCAGTAACCGATAATCGATCAACGATCCAGACACACGAACGCTTATAACTAGTCACAGGAGTTTATCAACAATGTCGGACATACTCGCTGAGAATCTCTCAGGTAAGGCGGTGATGGGATCGGATGGCGCCGAGCTCGGTATGCTCTATAACATCACGATGGACGTCAAGACCGGCCAGCTATCGAACCTGATCGTCGATCCGGAGGACCGGGATCCATCGATCTCGGTCAATTTCGAGACCGACGAGATGGGTCGTTTTCTGGTATCCGTCGACCGGGTCCAGGCGGTCAAAGACTACATCGTCGTCGACCACTGACACCAGTCGCCACCCGACGTCACCATATTCCATCCTCACATCCGGTATGTACGTTCTCGATGCCTCCGCGTTCATCAACGAGTACCACACCACCGAACCGATCGCGACGATCCCGATGGTTCGCGAGGAGCTTCAGGACGAAAGCGCCTACCGATACGACGCCATGGAAGGGTCCGGGATGCATATCCAGATTCCGGAGGAAGGCACGGTCGAGCGGGTCGAACGGGCGGCCCGATCGACCGGCGACCGGGAGGTGCTTTCCGAGACCGATATCCGGCTGATCGCCGCGACGCTCGAACTCGATGGCACGCTGGTGACCGACGACTACGCCATCCAGAACGTCGCCGACCACCTCGATGTCGCCGTGGACATCATCGCCCAAGAGGGAATCGAAGAACAGCGCGATTGGCTCTTTCAGTGTCAGGGCTGTGGTCGGGAGTTCGACGAACACAAAGAACGCTGTCCGATCTGTGGGAGCGATCTCGCCCGGAAGAACCCGTCGTGAGTTCATAGCCAGAGCCTGACCGGTCAGCCGGCGACGGCAGTCGTTCCTGCTCCGGATCGCCGGCGGGTTCCGAGTTATAGAAAGTGCGAGGCGAAAACCCACGGCTTTAAACGGGTGGGTAGCTCAACCCGTCAGGAGCGTCATCACCGCCATCGTGACGGGATCGACAGCCGGCACGAGAAACGGTAGATCGAATCGCCCCGTGATCTCGGCATAGCTCGCGGCGAACGCGACCGCGTTCAGCGTTCCGTGTACCAACGCCGGTACGACGACGTTGTTCGTCCGGGCATAGAGCAACCCGAGGATCATCGAGAGAGCGAAGATCACGGTGAGGGTGTTGATCGTCGCGAGGACGTTCCCCGAGGCGTACGCGAAAAAGTGGGCACTCGCGAAGATCGCGCTCGCGACGACGACCGCGGCGGGCCGGGAGAACGCCTCATAGAGGGATTTCTGGACGACGTTCCGATAGAGAAGCTCCTCGCCAGGGCCGATAATGAGGTAGGTCAGCGGGATCAACACCAACAGGATCTCGGGCGTCGATTGGGCGGTCTCGATGACGCTGTGGGAGGCCGATTCGACCCCCAATTGCTGGAACAACCAGCCGATCGCGAGATTCAGCCCGATGATGGTGACGACCCCGGCGACGACGAATCCGAAATCACGCAGGCTCGGCACCCCGACGTCGATAAACTCAAAGCCACGATCGCTAGCCCGCAGATAGACGATGGCGACGGTTGCGGTGCCAAATCCCAGTGCGATCGTCGAGAGTGCGGTCGCGATCGTCGGTCGGAGGGCAATACCGAGGAACGTGCGGACGACCGTCACGATGATCAGTCCCCAGAGGACGATCGCTGCGATGCCGGCGGCACCGATCGCCGCCGCCAACCCGGTCGCGCTCAGCTTTCGCAAGAGCGTGTCGCGATCGATCCCGAGCCAATCGCTGTAGGCGGCGACGGTCATGCACAGCCCTATCAGCAGTGTGAGGATCACCGGCGGGGTCGCGTTAGCTCCCGATCCGGCACCGATCGCGGGTTGGACGAGTGTGTAAGTCCCGATGATGGCGAGGAGTACACCCATGCCACCGGCCAAGGGAGCGCCCTGACGGCGGGGAAGCCGGCCGTACCGCCGTGCCAGAAAAGCGACCAGCGCGATCGCCGCGAGTATCGCCGCGATCGATCCCGTGTCGATCGGCCAGGGCATCACTGCGGCCGCAAGCCCGATGCCGGCCATGACCACGCCGGCGCTCGCGGCGGTTCGATCACTCATACTAGTCCAACGGCTGGCGGCGATAAAGGCCCTGTGTTCCCGGCTCAATCGATCGCAAGCGTCGTCTTCTCGCCGACTGTCTCGGCCTCCGGACCCGTCGTCTCACGCAACAACTGGCGGGTCGCCCGCTTGGCCCACTCGACGGCCGGTTGGTCGAACGGGTCGATCCCCATGAGCTCACCGGCCAGGATGCAGGCGGCCTCCATCGCATACAGCAACTCGCCCATTCCATGCGCGTCGACGGCGTCGATTTCGAGGCGGACGTTGGGTCGTCCGGCCGCCGCCAGGCTCGCCTCCGTGGCCTCGAACTCCGCATCCAGGAGTTCGCCGAGTTCATCTTCGCTCAGGTAGGCGATGTCGTCGACGTCCGTCGCTGGGATCGGTCGTTCGGGTCGGGATCGTGGCCGAAGGAACGTGACCTGTGTCGTCCGAGGCCCGGCACGGTAGAGCTGGAGTTGGGAATGCTGATCGGTCGCGCCGAGGGCTCGGGCCGGTATCTGGCCATTCCCTTCTTTGCCCAAACTTTCGGCCCACAGCTGTGCGAACCACTCGGCGAAGGGTTCGAGCGACTCCGCGTAGGGCATCATTGCGTTGACCCGGATCCCACGGTTCGCCAGCGCGGTACTGATCGCCCCGTAAGCGTAGGCTGGACACTCGAACAGCGAGTCGGTCAACGTCGCCGCGGCGTCGGCCCCACCGTCGAGTACTGCCTCGATATTCCCGCCGGCGAGGGCAACCGGTGCTAGCCCGACCGCCGACAGGGCCGAGAAACGTCCCGGGACGCCCGACGGCACCCGAAGCGTCGGCAGCTCGTGTTGGTCGGCCAATTCGCGTAGTGGCCCGGTTTCGCCGGTCGTCACCAGCGTCCGGTCGGTCCAATCGACGTCCGCTTCTGTCATCGCCTCCCGAACGACGAGGAAGTTCGCGAGCGTCTCGGCGGTCGTCCCCGACCGTGATACCACGTTCACGACCGTCCGGTCGAGATCGACTCTCTCCAATAGTCCGGCCACGTGAGCGGGATCGACGTTGTCTAGCGCATAGAGATCGACGTCGGTTTTGAGGGCCCGATGAAGCGTCACCGCTCCGAGAGCGCTGCCGCCGATTCCAACGACCAGTACCGTATTGATCCGATCCAGCGGCAGTGACTCGATCGCCGTGTGGATCGTCGTGGGATCGGTTTCGTGGGGCAGATTGAGCGCCGCATAGCCGAACGTCCCGTCGGTCCGTCCATGGTCGATGCGGTCGTGGGCTCTGGCGACCTGTCGATCGAGGCGGTCCAGCGACGCCCGGGAGATCCCCGGGCTGGCGACGGCGGCGAGGGCGTTCCCGAGGTCGACGCGCATACCCTAACGCCAGCCGCCGGGGCCAAAGAGGTTCCCGTCCGTCGGCTCGACAGCACCGAAACGCAGGCTTAACGACGACGCACACCGAACGACGACCAATGGCTGATGAGGGGTATTCCGGTCTCATCGGGGCGTTTCGATTCGCCTTCCGGCGGAGTGACTCCCGATTTTTTCAATCGTATGTCCTCATCAGCGCGTTGCTCGGACTGTTCGTTGGGTTACTCCTCGTGTTGGGGTTGACGACGTGGATGGCTAACCCGACCGGGCTCATCGGCGAGAAGGCGCTGCTTGCGGTGTTGGGACTGCTCTTCGTCGGCCCGCTGTTCGCTCCCGTGTTGTTGGTGGCCCGACGGTACCGACGTGATTCGTCCACGACGGCACACGATCGACTGTTCGCGCTTGCGGGGTATGGGTTCGTCCTCGCGGTGTATCTGGGGTTGTTCATCACCGATCCCAACGAGCACGCCGCCACCGGTATGATCGCCACGCTCGATCGATTACCACGGATTTACGGTCTCGTTCCGCCGGTGGCCGCCGCGCTCGGTATCGCGCTCGTGTCGTATGCCACCCGATCGTCGGACGACGAGCCGACTGAGGTTTCGGCGTGATCGATTCCCGGCCTGCTCGACACCCCGTGTCTGTGTCGTTCGAAACCGGCAAACGGCGGGATCACCTATCGGCCGCCAATGACTGACTCCCCGACGGAAAAAGAGGGGACGTTCCTGGTGACAAGTGTCGATCCCGACAGTGCTGTCCTCTCGGCTGTCGACGACGGACAGGTCCACCCGTTGGGATCGAATCCAGGACTGTCCGAGGACGAGGTTATCGACGGCGTCCTCGTTGCCGATCCACCGCTTGAGGTGACTTGGTCGATCGTCGAGATCGACGACCGGCGACAGCTCGAGATTCACACCCCGGATGAGCCCCCTGGCGAGCGAACGGTCGAACTCGTCGCCGACAAAGCGGTCGGCGAACTCGTCACCCGCCCGCTCGAGGAGTCAGCGGCCGGCGAACTCCACGCGTTGGCAGTGGCCCCCGATCAAACCGAATCTGCCGTTGCCGATGTCGTTGCGGACGACGCGACCCGGATCCGTGCCGCCCGGCTCGAGGCCACCCGGGTCGAGGTCCGAGGGGCCGACGGTGTGATCGGCGTTCGCTATCTCCGCTAACTCGAAAGAACAGTGTTCCAAACGACGCGACGCCGGTGATCGTCGTCCTCAGAGGGTCGGGCCGTCCTGACTCTGGACGCGCCAGCCCCCCTGCACTCCACAGGCTTCTCGGGTTGTGTATTCGATCTCCGTATCGGGTCCGAAGGCGTTGCCGTTTTCGACCGATTCCACCCGGAGGGGGACGTCGAGGCTGTTGCCACAACACCCCACGCCGACGAACTCCTCCCACTCTTCGCCCTCGATGGCCGAGTGTTTGGTCTTCCCGAGGTAGGCCTTGAACCACGGCGTCTTGATCTGTTGTTGGCCCCATCCCGAGAGGTCTTCCGGATAAGAAACGACCACCCGATCAGCTTCTTGGCGTTCCATACCGATGGGTACGTGATCGTGGCTCATAAAGACCGTGCGGCTGTATGACTCCTCCTCGATGTTCCCTGCTGATCGGTCTCCCTCGCGGATCTCACTCTTCGATCGGCGTTCTCGTCCTCGCGGCAGTGATCGAACGCCGAAGACGTGGCCACACCAGGATCAGCACCGTCAGCAGACCGATCACGAGCAACTGTCCCGAGACGGCCGTCTCGATGACCATCGTCGGAGCGTTGATGAGTGCGTGCATACCGACGGCGATGAGGAGATTGCCCGTGCGGTGATAGACGATCGCGAACATGAGCCCGAGCAAAAACAAGAGAGCCAGACTCTCGCCGAATTCCGGAAGCGAATATCCGCGATAGAGGCGGTTGGGCACGTGTAGGAGGGCGAACACCAGCTGGGAACCGATCAGCGCGTATTCGAATCCCGACGCACGGTCACGGAATTTTAAAACCAGTTGATCGAAGAGGACCGCCCGGAACACCACTTCCTCGTAGAGAGCGTTGCCTATCAGCTGTGTGAGCACCAACCCCAGGGTTCCGCCGACGCCGGAGTCGATCCACGTCGGGTCCAGCGTCACCGTTCCCGTGTCGAAAAACGCGATGCCCGCGCCGATGCATTGGGCGACGATCCAGATCCCGGCCGTAACCGCCACCGCGACCGGGAGCTGTGTCCGATCCAGGCCGAGATCACGCCAACGGAGCCCGCTCACGATCACCAGCAGGCCGACCGGTACGACGGCGATGGACACGAGATTCACCAGCATGGACGCGGTAACGAGCCCGGCCGTAGCGGCCTGAATGGGGGCAAATACGGTACTTTCGACCCACGCGTTCGGGAACACGACCAGGTTGATGACCGTGCTCAACACGATTTCGATCCCTACCACGGTGACGAGCAGGTAGCCACTGATCTCACGCCGGTCGGAGAGATCAAGGGTAAGTCCGCGTCGGTGTGGCTCCTGATCCACGCAGTCGCCTACGCGAGGGCCCCTGATAATTGCCCGTCCGATCCGCTCGGGACCGGGGTGCTCGTTGGCCGCCCGCTCGCCGGAACACGAATACCTATAGCGTATTCTCCCATCAGCCCCGAACGTGTCGGGAACGGTCCGTGAGCGGATTCGATCGACGTTGTTCCTCTTTCCGGCCGGTCTCGCCCGGCTCGGGATAGTCGATCGCAAGAAAGGCGAGGCTGCCTTCGAACTCGCCGCGCCGGTGATGGTCACCGGAAGCCTCCGTACGCTCCTCCGGACTGCGGATTTCTTCATGGTGAGCCTGGCGCTCGGTCCCGCAGCCGTCGCCGGGCTCCAATTCGGGTTTCAGTATTTCTTCATCGCGCTTGGCCTGTCGCTCGCCGTCTCCAGCGGGACGATCAGCGTCGTCTCGCGATTTCACGGCGCTGAAGAGTACGACCGGGCGGATCTCGCGATCAAACAGTCACTCTGGCTTGCTCTGGGGATCGCCCTGCCGCTCACGATCGGCGGGTGGGTGTATGCCGAGCCGTTGATCGACCTGCTCACCGACGACGCCCAAGCGATCGCGCTGGGGGCGGTCTATCTGCGCCTCATCATGCTCTCGGTCGCCCTCCGGTTCTGGAGTATGATCGCCGCCCGGGCGCTCCAGGGCGCCGGTGACACGCAAACGCCGATGTACATCCGCGCGGTCTCCGTGCCGACGAATATCCTGCTCAACGGCGTGTTCATCTTCGGGTTCGGCCCGGCACCACGGCTCGGGATCGCCGGGGCGGCGGTCGGCACGATCATCGCCAATTCACTGGCGGCGGCTATTTTCACCGCCGTGCTTCTGTCGGGTCGGTATTCGGTTCAACTGCGCGTCGGGGGCTCACAGTTCGATCTCAGCATCATGCGCGAGATCGTCCGGGTCGGTCTGCCGCTTTCGGGTACCCGGCTGGCACAGGCACTCGGTCGGTTCCCGTTCCTCTTCGTGTTGGCCGCTCTGGGAACGAACGTCGTCGCCGCCTACGCTATCGGTCGACGGCTCATGATGTTGGCGATGATGCCGGCGTGGGGATACTCGACCGCATCGAGCACGCTCGTCGGCCAGGCTATCGGCGGGGGCGATGACGACGAGGCCGAAGCATACGGCTGGCAGACCGTTCGGATCGCCCTTGCGACCCAGCTACTCATCGCGGGCGCCCTGTTTTTGGCGGCGCGACCGCTGGCTCAGCTGTTTAGCGCCGAGAACGTCGCGCTCACGGTGACGTTTATCTACGTCACCGGCGTCATGGTTGCGGGATTCAGTATCGGCCGGACTCTGCGGGGCGCACTCCGCGGGGCCGGCGACACGAGTTTCCCCTTCTACGGAACCATGATGGGCAACTATCTCGTCCGGTTGCCGGTGGCCGCGCTTGCGCTTCCGACCGGCATGGCGATCTCGATCCTCGGATTCTCGATTTCACCGGGGCTTGGTCTCGGACTCCCGGCCGTCTTCGCGGCGATCTGGGGTGACATCTACACCCGGGCGGCGGTTAACTGGATCCGGTTCCGATCGGATCGCTGGAAGGCGATCGGACTGGCCGGGGCTGCCCGGGCGGGTGCGGGTGCTGACTGACGCTGTTATTCATCCTCTCATGCTCTTTTCGATCCGTACTGTTTAGTCCCCGCCGACGGTGGGGGTCGCCATGACTGTCCGTTCGTTCGAGGGGACCGAACCGACGATCCACGAAACGGCTCACATCGACGAGGCGGCCGTCGTCATCGGTGACGTAACGGTCGAGGCGAAGGCGAGCCTCTGGCCGAACGTCACCGTCCGGGGCGATACCGATCCGATCGTGATCCGTGAAGGGGCGAATCTCCAGGACAATGCCGTCTGTCACGAGGCGGCGGAGGTCGGTCCGTACGCGACCGTCGGTCACAGCGCGATCGTCCACGCCGCGACGGTCGATCGACGGGCGATGGTCGGCATGAACGCGGTGGTCCTCGACGACGCCGAGATCGGCGAGGAAAGTCTTGTTGGCGCCGGTAGTGTCGTCACTGAAGGAACTGAGGTTCCACCGGGCACCCTCGTTGCGGGGGCGCCGGCCGAGGTGATCAAGGAAGTTGAAAACTCGCCCTGGACCGAAGCGAGCGATCACTACGTCGAACTCGCCCGACGGCACGCCGAACACTCCAAACGACTGGAGTGAATCACCCCAGAATCAGATTCCGAGGCATTGGGCTTGATCGTCTGTACAATACACACCGATCGCACTGATCGGTTCAGCGAGTCGTCTCAGACGACCTTCGAGAAGGCGAGCGTGCCGCTGATGTTTTCGATCTGGATCCGGACTGTCTGGCCGACCTGCGCGCCGGGCACGAAGATCGTGTACTTGCCGCGTTTGGCGACCCCATCGCCTTTCCGGCCGGTATCGGTGATCTCGACCTCGTAGGTCTGGCCCTCCTCGACGGCGTTTGGATCCTGGGTCTGCTGGGCCGAGGACTGTTTTTCGACGGGACGGAACGCGCCACACGCCTCACAGCGAAGCATCTGGGTGCCGTTTTCGGTCACAAGCCGGGTGTCAGGTAGCCCACACTGGGAACAGGTGACGTACTCGGCGATATAATTCTGGACGGCCGCGTCGAAGTCCGCGATCGTGAACGAGCCGTTATACCGGGCTCGCTGGCCGTCGAATTGGCCGTTCGTGCCGAGTTCGCGCTGGATCGTCCGGTGGAGGTGTTCGGGTTCGCGGGCGACCGCTTGGGCGATATCGTTCAGATTCGTTAATCGCGTGAAAGCGCCGTCAGTTTCGCCGACTGGATCGGGAACCGATAGCCGGTCGCTTCGTTCAGCAAGCTCCGGGCTTTCATCGAGGGCCCGGTCGAGAAGCTCGTCGTATTCCATACGGTAGTGAGGTAGCTCGGCCGTATAGCGGTTCCGCTCTCTTCGACGGGCGTAACTGGTTCACAAGGCGATGGTAGACGCCGGAACTGCCGCCCGGATCGTCACGCGTCGCCCTTTTCGATACTGAGGATCTCGACTTCGAATTCGAGCGTTTCGCCGGCCAACTCATGGTTAAAATCGACTTCGACCGATTCTTCGTCAGCACGGGTCACCTGGCCAACGTCACCCTGCTGACTTTGGACGTGCATTCCGACTTCGATCTCATCGCCCTGGAGGATTCGTTCGAAGGTCTCGACGTCGTAGGTCACGACGTTCTCGTCGGTCCGTTCGCCGTAGCCCTCCTGTGGGGCGACCGTAATGACGGCGCGTTCGCCCTCTTTGAGGCCCTGCAGTCCTTCTTCGAGGCCTTCGATAACCCGACCGGCGCCGATGTCGATCGTCAATGTCTGGAACTCCCGGTCCGGGAATTCCTCGGCCAGTCCGCTTTCCTCGGCGACCGAGTCCCGGGAGGTATCGAACACCATCCCGTTGCTTTTGCGGCCGATATACTCGAGGGTGACACGATCACCTGGTTCGATGGGCATGCCCTCGCCATGGGTAGAACGGAAATAAGTCCGTGGATCGCCACGGCGACCGATCGTCGTCGATGTTTCGATGGGACTGTAATCGTATTCTGCATCACCCGTGATCGCCGTCACTGCCGGCGAAAAAGAGATAAGAAGGCTTATTCGCCGGGCAGTCACAGCGTCTCGCATGCTCGATGTCGACGTCGCTGTTGACAATGTCGACTACCGGCGGTACTCAAACCGCCAGCTGCTGGGGATTCCGTTTGCAGTCCTGGCGATCGCGCTGGTCGTGATCGGGGTGTGGTATGCCACGACCGGCGTGCCGGTTGAGCCGGGGATCGAATTCACCGGCGGGGTCGAGATCCAGGTCGAGGCGCCGGGTGGACAGGCCGCCATCCAGGACGCGTTCACCGCTGAGATCAGCTCGATCCGGCCGATCCGGACCGCCCAGGATACTTATATCGTGACATTCCAATCGACTGCGCTTGAAGGGGTCGATACGGAGACACTCACCCAACAGGCCGAACAGGCGGGTTTTACCGTCGAATCGATCCAGAGCACCTCGCCCAGTTTCGGGGAGGCTACCCAACGACTCGCACTCCTCGGCGTCGGCATCGCTTTTGTCGGAATGAGCATTATCATCTTCATTCTCTTTCGGACGTTTATCCCGTCGATCGCGGTCGTCCTGTCGGCGTTTAGCGATATCGTCGTTCCGGTGGCGTTGATGAACCTGCTTGGTATCCAGCTCTCGCTTGGGACCGTCGCGGCCCTCCTGATGTTGATCGGGTATAGCGTCGACTCGGATGTCCTGTTGACGAACCAGATTATCCGACGTAGTGGCGGGTTCTATCCGAGTACCTATCGGGCGATGCGAACCGGTGTGACGATGACGCTGACATCGCTGTCGGCGGTGACGGTGATGGCGATCGTCGCCACGCTCTTTGGGATCGATCTGCTCGCCTCGATCGGCACCGTCCTTGCCTTCGGCTTGTTGACTGATCTGATGAACACTTACATGATGAACGTCAGTCTGCTGCGCTGGTATGTGGGGGTGGACGACTGATGGTTTCGATCCGTGAGAACTGGCGGGTGGCCGGACTGGTCGTCCTGCTGTTGGTGAGTACGCTCGCGCTGTTTGCCCCCGGGGCAACGCTTGGCCCTGCTGCGACCGGACCAACGAACCTGAGTTATGGGCTCGAATTGTCGGGCGGCGCGCGGGTCCGTGCACCCATGGTCGGCGTGACCGCCGAAGGTGTTGACGTGACCCAATCTAACCAAGCCGAACTCGAGACGACGGTAGCTGAGCAACTCGGCGAGAACGTCACCGAATTAGACGTCCAGGCCCGCCCATCGACCGGCACAATCGAAGTGTTCGCCGAAATCAAACCCGATCGTCTCGGGACGGCCTTAGAGGAAGCGGGAATCGCCTACGAGCAGGTCCGTGGCGGCGTGACGGAACAGACCCGTCAGACCGCCGTGCGGGTGCTTCGTCGGAAGATCGACGAATCCGGCTTGGCTGGCGGGACCGTCCAGGAAGTCACCGCCTCCACGCCGGGTGGGGACACTGAGCACTTCATTGTCGTCGAGGTGCCCAACCGCAACCGCAGCGACGTCATCGATCTGGTCAACAGCCGGGGTGTCGTCGCGATCGTTGCCCGCTTCCCGGCCCAACAGAACGGCACGACCGTCGTCCGCAACGAGACCATCCTCGTCCAACGACAGATCGCGACGGTCGGCCCGGTCCAGGAACCGACCCGTGGGATCAACGCTCCCCACGTCCCGATCACGCTCACCGAACAGGGGGCCAAGGACTTCGCCCGGGCGATGCAGCGATATGGATTCACCAGTCCACAGGGGACCGACGCCTGTCGGCAGAGTCTTCCGCCGACCCAACGGTACTGTATCGATACCGTCCTTGACGATCAGGTCGTTTATTCGGCATCGCTGGCCGGCGGCCTCGCCCAGGGCATCGAGAGCGGGAGTTTCGTCGAACAACGGAACTTCGTGATGACCGCGACCAACCAGAGCCAGGCTCGGGCCCTCCAGATCAACATGCGCGCCGGTGCCCTACCCGCGCCGCTCGATATCGACGACCGCGGAACCTCCTACTTCCTGGCGCCGACGCTCGCCTCGGAGTTCAAGCTCTTCTCGCTGATCACGGGGCTGATGGCCGTCCTCGCGGTGGCGACCGTCGTCTCCCTCCGATACGGCAACCCCGAGGTCGCCGCGCCGATGGTCGTCACGGCGCTGTCGGAGGTCTACATCCTGCTTGGCTTTGCGGCCGTTGTCGGGCTCGCGCTCGATCTCTCCCACATCGCGGGGTTGATCGCCGTGATCGGCACCGGGGTCGACGACCTGATTATCATCGCCGATGAAGTCATGGCTGAAGGGGGGATCGCCAGCGGCCGCGTCTTCCGCAACCGGTTCCGCAAGGCGTTCTGGATCATCGGCGCCGCCGCGATCACGACCCTGATCGCGATGAGTCCTCTGGCGATCCTCTCGCTGGGTGACCTCCGTGGGTTCGCGATCATCACGATCCTCGGCGTGCTCATCGGTGTGTTGATCACCCGGCCGGCCTACGGTGACATCCTCC
Organism: Chewarchaeum aethiopicum (SeqCode); assembly: GCA_034190395.1. Taxonomy (GTDB): domain Archaea; phylum Halobacteriota; class Halobacteria; order Halobacteriales; family Hikarchaeaceae; genus Chewarchaeum; species Chewarchaeum aethiopicum. The sequence continues at coordinate 4,773 of JAXINS010000007.1, read as the reverse complement.
GGAACCTGCTGACCGAGCACTAATCCATCCGACCGCGGTCTTCTCGGTGTCGATCCCTCGTGTCCGCAGCGTCGACAACCAATGGTTGCTACCGAGCCGATGGAACTCAGAACTGATCGAGGGCCGTCTGGTCGGCGGCCCCGAGGACGTCCTTGGCGGTCTGCCAGCTGGCCCGAGCACAGGCCGGCAGCGTCCCGTGTTCGTCGACGTACCCCTTGAGGAACTCCCGGGTGGTGGGATCGCTCGGATAGCCGCTCCCGATCGCCCCGTACTCCTCGGCGAGGGTCTCGATGTGGGTGTCGCGTTCGACCTTCGCAATCACGCTCGCGGCACCGACGATGGCGTGGCGATCATCCGCGCCGTGTTCGGCGGTGAGTTCGATATCGGCGTCCACTCGATCGGCGACTCGTCTGGCGAACCGAGCCGCATCGACATCCCCGGCATCGACCACGACCCGGTCACCGTCCGTCGTGATCGTGGTGAGTGCTTCGGCGTGACCGGCGACGGTCAGCGTGTTCATGTCCGTCTGTGGGGCATCGATCCGGTCGGGAGTGATCTCCGCGACGCCAATGGTAACGGCGTCGGTCGCACGGAGTCGGGCGGCGAACTCCTCCCGTTGGGCTGGCGTCAGCTGTTTCGAGTCGGCGATACCCGCCGGCAGGGCCGTCGGGTCGGTCACCCGGACGGCCGCCACGAACATCGAGCCAAGGACCGGCCCCTTACCGGCTTCATCGACGCCACAGATCGCCATTGATCAAGGGAGATGTGGCTGCTCGCTTCAGTCTTTCCGTCCCGAAAAAACAGTCGATGGACAGTCAGTCGTCAGCGACGGGATCGACGGGTTCGGGCGTCGGTTCGGAATCCTCCGTGTTCGGCGTCTCCAATTCCTCCTCGGGGAGCTCGTCCGTTTCGTCGGCCTCTTCGCGGATCGCTTGCCAGATTTCGATGTCACGATGGTGACACATGGGCGGACACCAATATCATGTTACTACTTCACATACTTTAACACTTTGACAGGATGGCCGAGTACCGCTCTGTCAATTCAGGCCGATTCTTTGAGAAACTCCGCGGTCGCGAAGGGTTCATCCTCGCTTTCGACGGCGATCACGTCCAGGGCGGTGACGGTCGCGGTGGTCTCCAGCAGATCGGCGAGGTTCGGTTGGGTCCGTCCCTCATCGCCGTGGATCAGTTCCTTGATATAGAGCCCACCTTCGCCGCGGATCTCGATCGAGGCGTGGCGGTCGTCCTCGAGTTCGCCGTCGACCGCATAGACCGTGCGGGTTCGGGTTTTCTTCGCTCGGCGGTGGGCCACGCGATCGGGCGTGTCCTGTTCGATCGTCGCGCCGTCGAGTTCGGCCAGAGCTGTCTCGAAATCGGCCGACGCAACGGCCGTTTCGAACTCGACTTCGGCTCGGTAGGTCTTCTCGGCGTCGAGTTCCTTGACGCGTTCGACCATCTCGTAGGTCGCGAGGGCGAGATCGGTCACTTCGACCTTGTCGGCGGCCACCTCGTTGATTTCGCTTTCGAGGGTCTCGACATCGGGTCGGCGACGGCGGGGTGTCTTCACCTCGACGACGAACGGGCGGCCGGTGCCGAGCATGAGCGCGTCGACATCCTCACGGCCGGCGCCGTGAAACGTCGCGTCGGTGCCCTCCATTGCGGCTTCGATCGGTGGCGCGACCAGCTCCTCGACGCTTTCCTCGTACATGTAGCCTGACCCCCCACAGTGATCACACTGGACACCGTCCTGGATGCCCGTTCCGTTGCATTCCCGACATGGCCACTCGGTCTGGGGGATCCCCCGCTTGAGTTTGCGGTAGCGGCCATAGACGAACGCGGGGTTGATCTGGATCTCGATCCCGTCGGTCGCGAGATCGAGGAGGGCGACGACGTCCGGACGATCGAAATCGACCGTTACCCCGAGCTTCTGGCCGACGCGTTTGCCCACCTCGCGGTTGAACTCGCGGTTGAGCGGCTCGCCGGCGTCGGGATCGAGCCCCGCATCCTCCCGCAGTAGTCGACCGTTTTCCTCCAATAGCGGCGAGACTTTCGTGCCGATCTGGTAGGTGTCGAACTCGATGGCCGACAGTTCGTTTGCGACGAGGTTCGCCCACTCCTCGAAGCGGTCACATTCGCCCTCACAGACCCAACACTCTGACTCCCTCGCCAGTGCCGGCTCGTCCTCCTCATCGGCCTCGAATGGCGTATCGTCCGCGAGCGCCACCGACACGCGAAGGGCGTGGCCACGATCCCTGTTGGTCAATCCCCAGCTCCGGTCGGCGAACGGCCGGCCCAGACAGGCATCACAGATCGGCCCCTGTGCGAGGAGATCCCGGGCCGTCTCCAGTAGTGACATGCTGACGTCTCGGCCCGGCGTCGGTAATTGCCTTGCCATCCCGCCGACCGTTCGTCGATCAGCGCGGACCGTCGTCACGACATCGGCGTCGGGGACGTTGAGGAACGCCTGCCGGTCGACGGACGTTTACCGATCGACATAGAGCATCCCTCATGCGCCAGTTCATCGTGCTTGGTCATCGGGCGCCGACGACGCCGGAGTTCGACCTCGACGACCTCGCGGGCGGGGCCGGCCGGCTCGACGTGCTCTGTCGGTGTGTCAACGCCGCCTTCTTTCTTTCCCATGGCATCCGGGACTCGGTCCGGCTCTTTCTCGTCCTCCAGGACGAACTCACGATCCGGCTGGAGGGCTCGGAACTTCGCTATCTCAACCCCGACGAACGCAACATCGGGTCGATGCTTCGCAACGGTATCGAGGCAGCCGGCGAGGCGATCGGCCATCAAGAAGTCGAGAGTTCGCCCGGGATCTACGGATCCAGCCGCGATCTGAAGACGATCCTCGAGGCCATCGACAGCGATGCGTACATCCAACTCCACGAACGGGGCGAGCCGATCGTCGATGCCGAGCCGACGAGCGATTCGGTGTTCGTCCTGGCCGATCACGAGTCGTTTCGTGAACCGGAATCCGCGCTGCTGGCCGAGCATGGCGCCGATCGGATCCGTGTCGGTCCCACGCTCATCCACGCCAATCACGCGATCGCCGTCACCCACAACTTCCTCGACACCGATGGCTACACGACGTACTGATAGAGACACGAGCGCATATCCCCGTCTTCCCGTGAGTGACGAGTGTTCCGACCGGTATCGGGGAGGAGGTCAACCGGTATCGGGGATCGAATCACCGGCCGTCCTTGACGATATCGGTGATTTTTCTATCGCCGGGCTGTTCCGATCCGATACTCAACCATGGCTGGGGTATCCATGTGGGGATCGCGTCGAGTGAGCACTGGCACTGACGGCCGTTCGGTGGTGACCGTGGCGTGAGCACCGCATCGGACGGCGCCACCGGGCCGGATTACGCACAGGAGGCAAAGGACATCCTCGGCTTTTCGCGCTGGTGGCAGATCGCCGCGGCCGCGATCATGATGGGCCTGGTCAGTCCCTATCAGTACGTCTGGTCATCGATCGAGGGACCGCTCGCCAACAGCCTTGACATCCCGCTGCCGGCTCTCGGGCTGGTGTTCACGCTGTTCGTGATCTTCCAGGCAGGCTCGCAGTTTCCGGTCGGCTGGTGGCGCGACCGCCACGGCCCCCGACGGCTGACGTTGCTGGCCGGCGTCCTCGCTGGCGGTGGGTATCTCGGGTTAGCGTTCGCTTCGACCGTCTGGCAGCTCTACCTGCTGTATTCGCTGGGAGCGATCGGGGTCGGGATCGTCTATACGGTCGCGGTCAACACCGCGATCAAGTGGTTCCCCGACCGGCGGGGACTTACGACCGGTATCGGAACGATGGCCTTCGCCGGCGGCTCGGCGCTTTTCGTCCCGTACGTCCGGGCGAACGCGACGGTCACCGGCTACGCCACGGTTCTCCAGAACATGGGCCTGTTGATCGGGGTCGGCATCCTCGTCGGCGCGCTCGTCCTCCGGGACCCGCCCGATGGATGGGTCGCCGATGCCGAGGGGACGGCCGAGGCCGTAGCGGATGATGATGATGATGACCCGGTCGACGACGAGACGGCCGCTGCGGACGGTGGGATGGCCACATCAGCGGCCTATCAGTACACCTCCCGGGAGATGCTCCGGACCTGGCAGTTCTGGCTGATGTACGCGATGTTCATCGCCGTCAGCGGCGCCGGGTTGATGCTCACCGCGAAGATCGTCTCCTTTGCCCAAAACCTCCAGTTGACGGCGGTGATCGCGACCGCCTCGGCAACGGTGTTGCCGATCGCCGGCGGCGTTGGCCGGTTGGTGTTGGGTGATATATCCGATCGCGTCGATCGCGAGCGAGCGATGGCTGCCTCCTTTACCCTCTGTGGGATCGGGATTTTGCTGATCGTCTGGTTCGGGTCGATCGGCTTCAGTCTCGGCTTCGTCGCCGCAGTGATTCTGGGAACGTTCTTTTGGAGTCCCCAGTACACGCTGTTCCCAAGCGTTGTCGGCGATTACTACGGCCGGAAACACTCCTCGGCGAACTACGCGCTGTTGTACTCCGGAAAGATGTGGGGTGGCGTCTTCGGCGGGGCCGTCACTGGGTGGATGGTCACCGTCCTCTCCTGGCGGACGACGTTTATCATCGGCGGGATCATCGCCATCCTCGCCGGGCTCGGAGCCCTGTTGCTTCGCGAGCCGTCGTCACCACCCGATTGAAGCACTGCGACTGCGTCGACCTTCGCAACGGTTAAAGGCGATCCAACCCTGCGTTTAGGATGCGGGCCGGTGGGGTAGCTTGGTATCCTTCGGCCTTCGGGTGGCCGTAACC
>JAXINS010000118.1:0-19805 GCA_034190395.1 Chewarchaeum aethiopicum (SeqCode) | reverse complement strand
CCTATTTGTGAATAATCACCAAAACGCTTAATATAATCGACATAAAAAGGGAGGTATTGATGTCACCAGCCATCGAAATCCTGCTGTATGCTGTCGGTGGCGCGACGATATATTCGATCTTTATCGGTTTTCTCTATATCGTGTATCCAAATCCTGAAAGCAGACCGTCAGAAGTGAATGAATAAAGCATCCAATTCAATTGGTCACTTTTGGGACACATGTACTGAAGATGAGGGGGTGATCTCCATGAATATCTATCCAAACTCATTAGATCAATAATTGATATTTATTTTTAAATCGCAAAGAAATATTTATTATAAAACAACTTTACATACTGTGAACCAAAAAATACAGTCGTATGCTAACAAGTCATCAATCGACGCGTAAGCTGTCGAAAATCACCAAAAACATACCGAACACAGTTGGTGTCACATCATTTGTTATCATGTGTCGGCGCTATCGAAATCGGAGTAATAGGCTTCTACAGCAAAATCAACCTGGTTAATCAGCCACCCAAGGTGTACCAGTATGACTGAATCCTCTGACGCGTCACGAATCCAAATAAAACAAGAAGCGGATCCAGAAACAACACCAACTGAAACTACGGATACGAAGTCAACTGATCACTGTCCAGATTGTGAGGGCCGCTTGATCACCAATGAACAACAGGCCGAAATCCACTGTCAGGACTGTGGACGCGTTATTGAAGCTGATCAGATCGATCACGGCCCTGAATGGCGAGCCTTTGACGCACAACAAGAAGATGCTCGCTCTCGGGTGGGTGCTCCCCAGACCGAACAATTGCATGACCGTGGGCTGTCAACAACTATCGATTGGCGCAACAAAGACAGTAGAGGGAAGTCGCTCTCCTCACGACAACGCGAGAAAATCCAACGTCTCCGAACGTGGAACAAACGCTTTCAAACAAAAAACAGTCAAGAACGAAATCTCAAGCACGCCCTCGGTGAAATCAGCCGGATGGCCTCAGCGCTCGGGCTTCCCGATGCGATTCGGGAAACTGCGAGTGTCCTGTATCGCCGAGCACTTGATGAAGATATGATTCGAGGGCGTTCCATTGAAGGCATGGCCACAGCAGCCTTGTATGCTGGGGCACGCATTGAAAATGCCGCTCGGTCAATTGATGAAATCGTTGCTGTCAGTCGTGTTGATGAGTTGGAAGTGAAACGTGCCTATCGGTATCTCGTTGGTGAGTTGGAGTTACGGATTGAACCGACCGATCCAGTGTCGTATCTGCCACGCTTTGCGTCGAAATTGGACTGTTCGAACGAAACGGAGCGTCGGGCACGAGAGTTGATCCAAGCAGCGGTTGATCAAGGCGTCCATAGTGGTCGGAGTCCAGCTGGCATCACGGGTGCGGCCTTATACGCCGCTGGGACTCTCACGAACGAAGAGATCACTCAATCGGATGTCTCAGCGGTTGCGAAAGTGAGCAAAGTGACGATTCGGAACCGCTATAGAGAGGTCCTTGATGCATTAGCAGAGGTTGAAGGTTGATGAGAGAGCAGTCATACAAGAAATGTTATGAATGTGGTCATCGGTACCAATTGTACACTAAAATCTACCCTGCTTGTAGCAGGTGTTAACTCGATATCCTCCCACATTCGAGAAAATTTGCAATGGTGTACCATGCAGGTTAACACAACTGGTTACCGAGGTTTCCCTTATAGCTCGTGTGTTGAGCAATCACTGGGATCTGGTAGTCACAGATAGAAGGCACTTATCGCTCACTCTCACGCCCACGATTATGGCCCCCGTCCCTCCTCAACAGCTACTCTCGTCAGTATTGGACTTCTATCGAATCCACTGTATCTCCATAGACCGTCCGATCGGGGTAGCCTTCAGGGTCACCAGCATCGATCAGTCAATGACTGTATCATTGTATCAGACGTGTGATCTTTTTTTATCCTTTTCAACACGAAGGTTAGAGTATTGCCAAAATCGGGGAATATGATACTTAAGAATATAATTATTCAGAATAATATTATTATTTTTCATCGGATGTCGTGAACAGGACTATTGGGAGATCGAACGCCTGGAAGTGATTGCCGATTGGTGGGGGATTGTGGATCAATCAGATCTATTTCATCAGTGAGTTCGCATGATTCGCATTCGAGTTCAAGTTGCGGGTGGTCGGAGTCAGGATTCTTCAACCGGACGTTTACTGCGCGTTTGATGCATCGGGGACATCGCATCCAGAGTTCAATCGCGCGATTAGTGGTTTCAGCCATCAGGATTGCATACCTGTCCGAATTGTATAGTGGCTGGTGTGCGGTTTCCGGGATTCCGCATTGAGTACTCGCTGATACAATCATTGAGAATTCCACCGGTGGTTTTAGTGTGGGAGACAGTGTATGATAGAGTGGTCAGGTCGGATAATATAACGGACACCGTTTGGAGACTGGACCCTTTGGGGTGTGCTGGGAACAGTCTCATAGCCCGCCGACTGACCGACATAGTCCTGCGGTCTTTCAATACACAACAGGGTCAAATACGGAGTCAAATAAATAGGGAATCCGAGGAATCCAGCACGAACGGATTAGTGGTTATCAAGGATTTCGGCTGCCTCGTCGATCGAGAGCCTCTCTTGTTTTACAGCTTCGACAACATCATAGATAGAACGAGCTTCGACCTGATCGGGTGTCCCGCCACTCTGTAGGTCGGGCGGCTCACCGACGAAGTCTGAGAAATGCTTCCCTTCTTCTATCGCTGTCTCTCGTTTGACGCGGTAATTCCCATCATCTGTGACATAGAGTTCTCCCGGGTGGAAAAAGTACCAGTCCATTTCATCAAAACGAACGGCAATTCGGGCTTTTGCGCCAAAGTTTTGTGAAAAGTAAATCAGGGATTCAACTTCCTCACCGGTCAGGTAGATTCGGTCGCCACCACTGGATTTGGCTTCGATTGCGTAGAATTCGAATCCATTGCCTGCCAGAACATCAGGGAGATCTCGATCAGTTGCACTGCCACTCGATGGGGCACGAATGACAGCGAACCCAGCCTCATCTAGAAGGTTGACAAGTTCGCGTTCAGTTCGACTCCCTTTATCGTTCGACATTCCTCGAATACTTCGCTAAGTGCGTATAAAAACATCACCCGATCCCAAGCAAGGTGAAGCGAAAACACCAGCATTGGATGATGACCGCTATATTGCCTGACCGCTATATTGCCATCAAGAAAGAGTTTCGGCCGCTAACATTTACTTTGGTAGGACGCCAGATGATACTCATTATGGAGGGTGATCCTGTCGAACTCGGTGTCGATCTTCTTAGGCATTGTGAGGAGAGCACCCTTCAGATGGCGGAGGCAGTCAGTCGACTTGAAGCAATCACAACGGATCCCCATCTTACACGGAAAATCCTTGATGAGGCCGATCGACGCGGCGTGATTGACCGGGATGAAGGAATTATTCAGACCAAGAGTAGGGCATTCATCCGATTTGATAGTGATGTAATCAAAAAGGAAGGCTCGTTCAAGTGCCGACGGTGTGGAGCAAACCTGACGACGGGGCATTTCATTAAATTCAATTCAGGAGAACTCGGGCCATTTGGATCCTCATGCATCCGGAAAGTCACCGGTCGGGATAGTTCATAACACCATCCTTTGCATCCCCGGGCATATCGTCTCGACCACGGATGACTGACCACGAGTACGACGTGATCACTCCCCCGCCGGTATTCAGAGCCTTGACAGTAGTTCCCGCTGAGAATGACCCTGAGTATCGGGAATACTACATCCCGCGAGACGATTTGCCAGAATTCCTCCAGCAAATCGATGATCCAACGCATGCCGAACAGGTTGTCGACGTCTCATTAGGCGAATACCAATCGTGACCACTAGTGATAGCGAAGGTTGTCCGATCAATTGGCAAGTGGACTAGGGTGTCTTAGAACAGAACAGTTCACACGGTCTTAATTCCGACTCAAGGACCGAGATTTCAGAGAAAGCCTCATCGGAAGAAGAAAACGGTTGCAAGTGTGATCAGAAACGTCAGGTCCTGCAAGGGAGGGTGCTATCAACTCGTTCTTCACTCTTGCCTCACTTGAGACGGTTAGCCGAGGACATCCTCCCACTCTTCGGCAGTATGTGTCTCCCCAGAGACGCCATGAGGGCGCTGTTCGGCGAGGAGGACAGCAGCCTCGTCCATCACGTCCGGCTGGAGGATCTCCTCCCGTTCCTCCTCCGGAAGGTGCCCCCAAATGTCGGTATTGACGCGGCCGCCAGGGTCGAGTGAATTCGCGTTCACGCCGTACTCTTCGCCTTCGAGCGCGACAACACGCGTGAACCCTTCGAGCCCCCATTTCGAGCTCACATAGGCGGCCGCTCCCTCCGTTGCGTACCGGCCGAGCCCGGAGGAGACATTCACAACGTTGCCCGCTCCCTGGTCGTACATGTGGGGAAGGACTGCCTGTGTAAAGAGGAAGACACCTTTCAGATTGACGTCAAGGATGAAATCCCACTCGTCCTCCGGGATCTCGCCGATTGGACGCCGCTGATCGTTGATACTCAGTGAACTCACACCCGCGTTATTCACGAGCGTGTCGATGCGACCGAACGTATCGACCGTCTCGTCGACGACCTCCTGTACGGTGTCAGCGTTCCGGACATCTGCTGGCACGACGAGTGACGCCGTCGGGAGGTCGTCGGCAACCGCTCGCAGTTTCTCCTCGTCGCGCGCCGTCAACACAACGTTAGCACCCTCCGAGCTGAGGCGTTCGGTCATCGACTTCCCAAGCCCGCGGCTCGCACCGGTCACAATGACGATCTCGTCGTCAAGTCTACCCATACGTGACAGAGCGGTCAGGATCGCGATAAAACTCCGGCTACCTGTCTTCAAACAGTTTCCAGTCAATATTAGGCGGATGATCCTCAACAACACCCCATCGGAATATCCGGTTGTTTTGGTTCTTCTGCCACTGTCTAAGGTTCTCTCGTTGTTCCTTGTCGTCGGATTCGTCGGTTTCAATCTCAAAGGCCCGTCTTACACCATCCTGACTCTGATCAATAATCAAGATATCAGGGATTTCGCCATATAGAGTGTCTGGAGTTTCATATCCAGAGATATCTGCTTTCACAAGCATATCATCGTCAGCGAATTTTTTAGCATAATACTCAATGGCTTTATCATGCAGATTTTGTTTTGATCCCGGTCTGACCGCCATATGGATAATTTGGCATTTAATAGGAAAAGTTTCTATGGAATGATGCATCTAATTGGTTGAGCCTGGTTGACCCAGAATTACGGCAGATGAATCCAGATGACGGGTGTTCGGGAGAGGTCGACGGAATTGTTATTCTAATCCAAGATCGGCGAGAGAGTGGGTGTGTTGCCAGGCCCCGGTGATGTCATCGATGTTGAAGTTGATAATGCCGTCAGTCAGCTCCAACCGAACGGTTTCATCACCGATTTCCGTGTCGTGAAGGTGGAGTTCAAGTGGTTCGTCGAATTCGGCCACCATGACCATGAGTTCGCCGTTCTGTTCGAGCATCGATTGGAGATCGTCGGCATCCATCGCAGTTCCACGCTTGCTTTCGAGTCGCGATAAAACTATTCACTCCCAAAGAAGCATCGGGTTTTCGGTAAGCCTAAAACAGTGGGGTTCATTCATCGACGTAACCCCGTCAGTCGAAGGGAATTCGACTCCACCACGGTGAAAAAATCCATGTACGCCGAACCTTACCAGAGCTGTCAAGAATGCGGCAGCGAGCTCGATGAAACGACCATGTACCGACGGCACGCATTCTGTCCAAACTGTAGCGACACCCTCATGGCCTGAAGCCGGCTCAAAACCCGAAGAACTCCGCCCATCAACGGATCAAGAGCGAGGTTCAGTGGTCAGCATGACCATGGTTGGCTTACGTGATAGTGATAGAGTTTTCAGGAATTCTCGTAGTTCCGGTCGTTGTCTTCCGATAAGCGTTGAGAGAGGCGATCAAACCTAGCCTGTGCATCCGACTGTTTTGTTTCAGTCGCCTCCGGATCATATGAGACTGTAACGATAGAATCGTTCTCGATTGTTATTTCCAAAACTGCATCCGGTGCTCTGGCATCTGCAGGAAGTTCCGTAAGAGCAACCACCCGCTCACGAAGCGCATCATCGTCGACATCGACCTCTAAGGCGGCGAGGTCGTCCTCAATCCGGTCAACGACCGCTGAATATGTCCCATCTGGAAGCATGGCTCTCAATATGATTCCTCCAGTATGACGGTGCCGTCTGGCGCGGTCACCGTGATCGTATCACCGTCGTTGTTCCAGATCGGCGACTCAGATCCCCAATAAAGATCGGTCTCCGTATCGGTTCCAGACCCGGTATGAAGCGTGAGTGTTGCATCGGGAGCGAGCGTGACACCGTCAGGCACTGTGTACGTGTGACCGGCAGCGTCTGTGATCACATAGCCCGAGAGATCGATTGTTTGAGTCCCGGTGTTCGTCAAGACGATGTATTCGTCGTTGAGATTCTCCGCTTCGACCCCTTGAGCGTCTGCGTGCACGGTGGTGACGGCCAGTCCATCAGCTGTCGATCCGCCATCGGTCACAATCGTCCCGGATGCAGTGGTCGATGGGCTGGTTGTCCCGCGAAATACCGCGCGGCGTTCGACGGGATCGGTCGTTCCAAGCGGAACGGGGTCGCTGTCGCGTAGCTGCATTGGATTTGTTGGCGCTGACTGTTGGGTGTAAACACTCACCTGCTGGCCATCACTCCGCAGAACGATATGGCCGTGGGTCGCCGTCCAGAACGTTGGGGTCGACCCCAGCCGCTGAAGGACCGCCTCGTGGGGATGGCCATACTGGGAGTCGTATGCACTGGAGATCACGACCGATTTAGGGGCGGCCGCGGCAAGCAACGCGGTTCCCGTTGAGGTTTTGCTCCCGTGGTGGCCTGCCTTCAGCACCGTCACGTTCAACCGCTGTCCGTACTCGGCGACCAATTGTGCCTCCTGGTCGTCCTCCGCATCACCAGTGAAGAGGAAACTCGTCTCCCCGAAGGTGAGTTTGAGAACAATGCTGTTCTCATTCCGGGCCGCGTTTTCGATATATGGGTCAGGCGGTCCGAGGACGCTGATGCGAGCGCCAGCAAACGGGATTCTGTCCCCAGCACGAGTCTCGTATAATGTGACATCGTGCTGTTCGACCGCATCGAGATACGCCTCATAGGTCTGGGTCGAGGCCGCGATCCCCGGATCATAGATCGCACCTATCCCGTCGGCTTGGGTCTCGTAATATTCGATAATAGCCGCGTTCCCACCGATGTGGTCAGCGTCGTTGTGTGTGATGACGAGATGATCGAGACGGGTGATGTTGTGTCGCTTGAGATACTGAAGCACCCACTCACCATCATCCTGGAAATGGCCGGTATCGATCAGCATCGTTTCGCCAGTCGGCCCGATGATGAGTGTCGAGACGGACTGGCCGACGTTGATGAAATGCACCGAGAGCGTACCGTTCGGCAATGATGATGGTGACGAAGAGGACGTCGTCGGTGATTGGCTTGTGGTGGCAGTCGGGGCTTGGGTGGCCGCAGTCGGTGGGGTGGTCGTCGCCGTTGGACTGGTTCCACCTGCAGGTGGGCCACCAGCGCCACTACACCCGGCAATAACAATGAGACCAAGAACCACCACGAGGGTGAAGGAACGATCCATCGGGGACACTAGTAAGCGGGGTTAGCTGGATAAGGATCTGTGGATTGAGTATCTCTCATAGGATAATCGTCTTTTTCGCCTTCTTCGAGTTCTTCGGTTCATAAAACCGAATCGTATTATATAGACACTCTAGTCTTTTCAATCAGTTCACCCAATTAGTCTAAATAATGACACACAGGGATCGAGAAACAGCTGACTTCCAACCACTCAATGAGGAGACGCCACCGTCTGATGCACCCGTCGCCGTCGAGTGGTGGCATCGATTCGATGCGGAAGGGGAACCGGAATTAGATACGTTTCATGGGTTTCATGACGCAACGGAAGTCGATGACGGTGATCCACCAGCTGTTACGGATGGTGAACTGGTGAATAAGGAGGGAGTGCCGATTAATTCCAACCGGGTGAGCGAGGACTTGGTGGGATCCCGGTATCTATATATGACACACAAAGAGGCGTTGGCACGAGATATCTCGCCGTGTATCGAGTGTTTTCCGGCGTATGCGACCGAAAGACGGCTTGAGGAGGAACGGGATGGAGGAATTTTGGCTGAATCCGGGGTTGAAGGGGCAGTGTTCGTTGTTCAAACCCGCCAGGATCTTGGATCGGACTGGGAGATCGATTCGGTACATGAATCATACACCTCCATGCTTTACAGAACCCGGGCAATCCGTCAACAAGTGGAGTCAACGGCCGAGCGGCTTCGACTCTCGTTTCGGCCGATTCGGCGGTGTGAGTATGATTCGGTCCAAGAGGCCGTGGATTTTGAGCCAGCAATGCAACACGTTTCTAAGATCCGTAAGATTCAGCCGGATGAATTACCGAAGGTTCGGGAGGTTGTTGGTGAGAGCGTCATAGATACACGGGTTGCAATCGAATCGCGAAGATCAATGAAAGACGGGGCAGGGTTGTCGGTAGTCCACCAGGCCGAGGATGCCCCGTGTGGATACGAACAGGCGTTCGATTTCTCAGAAGACGATTCAGATGAACTCGAAGATGTCATTAAAACTGAACGCGAGACGGTTGAAAAAGTGATAAAACGCGGAGCATTGGTCGATTTTTGCTCGGAGTGTTTTCCGTCGCTCGCCGCTTGGTCATCGGATGCGAATGAGAATTAGGCAATGCGTTACAGTCCAGTGATCTCGAACCGGGCGCCTCCGTCTGTACTTTCTGAGAGGTCTACCTCCCAATGATGGTTTTCGACGATGTCTGAAAGCGTACTCAGTACTTGATCGTGGTCTTCGGCTGGAATACCGGGGCCATCATCTTTGAGAAAAATCCCATCATCAAGCGTCCCAATGGTGACTGTCAACTGGTCACTTCCATGCTGGACCATCGTTTGAAATATCGTTTGGAAGAGATTTCGAAGCTCTTCTGGATGCCCATGGATTTCCATGTCATCGGTGATTACGAGATCAGCATGGCCGGTCTTTGTGTTGAGCCAGCAATCGGCTGAAAACGATGCGAGACCGATCATTTCGACATCACAGGGTTGGTTTCCTTGATGTATGTAAGCGGATATCCGGCCTGCGCCTACTTTACGGCAATGCCACCATCACGCTCTTGGCTATCTTAGGATCGGGATTTTACAACCGGTGATACGAAGTACTTATGCTGTTTTACGGGACCCGCCGGATTATCCAGCATTGGTCGAATGAAACCCCGCTAGCAGGGAATGGGAATCCGGATGCTGTGGAGTTGGGGCAATGGATCATGCAGAGCGCAATCCGGTGCTGATGCTAGCGGGGTAGTTGCGTGTTCTCGGGTGAGTCTTGTATGTTTTCTGGCGGGTTTTTTGAATATCGTAACCAGGCACGGACTACTTACTTCGATGAAGGCGGCCTGTCTACGACTGATGGAAAATGCCCCTTAGTAGGTTAGGAGTATTGATCAATCGGATCACCCTGGCGTTGTACGACTGTCGGGGATGTGTCACTGGATTCGTTCGCATTGATTTCTTTTAGAATTGCATAGAACCGCCACTCGTCACCGTAGTCGAATAAATAACAGATACGACCGCCTTCATCCAAATCCAACTGCTGGGCCATCTGTTCGATTGTCGTCTCTGCAGCATCGTATTCCTCGCCACTCTGCATTAGGCCGCCTGATGACTGCGCAACCTCCCCAGGGTGCTTATACTGGATGGTGCTTCTCCAGTAGTCTTGATCGGTACCAAAGAACCAGAGATGATCTCCTTGAAGGCCCATTGCACGATTCAGGACTGTCTGGAACTCAGCGAGTGAGCGGTTCGCTCCAGTAACAATATCACGCCACAGTCTAGATGGATCCGGTTCGTACTTCACGCGAAACCGGTAGGTAGTCATCCGTATCGGATCATTCGCCCCGAAGAAGTATGACTGTTGGTCAGAAACAATTTCCGTAGGAGTCGTTTTCTTGGCAGTAATACTCCTCTCTCACACAAACCAAGACCAAGTCTACTCCCGGCATTAGTTTGCGGGAACAGAAAATCTATGTTCAAACCTCACATAGGTTCTTTTGCCCGGTATTCCGGGCGATACAGGTACCACCCAAGTCCAGCGTTCCGGTGACATTCCGTTATTACCGGCTCTCTTGCCAGCTATCGGGGATGGTTGGCCTATCCTCGGGGCTACATCCCCGATAACGTACCCGTTAACTCGTGTTTCTTAACGATATGATTACAGACCATCCAGAAACCCACCAAGCACGCTTGAGGAGTGTCTGCTGGAATCACGATGCCAGCTCACCGATGTCCACTGATATGGTATGAACACGAAGGGATAGAAAGGAGCGGTAGCTGTTGATCCGCTGGTCAAATCGCATTGGATTCCAACGGAGATCGCTTCAACCCCTAATTGGGTGCTACTGGAAGATGTTATCAGATGAGAGTCGGGGTAATGAATGCTTCTATGATCGTGTGTTCGAAATAAAATGGGAGCTGGGAACAACGGCAAGCACCAAATCCGATAGGTATCTTGGGATGCCCTGATGGGAGTTATTGATCGTCTGCTCCGGGATCCGTGTCCGGGTCCCAAATGGCTCGCCACAGATCGAGGGGTTCGACATCGTTAAGCTCAGCATTTGTGTCCATCTGGCGCAGTTGCTCGATACATCGATCGGCGACGATAGGGTATAACTCGGCTGGCGTGAGTTCCCGGTCCAGCTGCATGATCGTCGGCCACTCTTCACGCCAGATATCCTCGACGACTCGTGGGTAAAGCTCTTCGTTCAGGTGGAGGCCGAACTCCTTGTCTTCCTCCTCGAGTAATCTGTGGATCTGTTTTCTGATGCGGGCAGGTGTACAGAATTTTTCAGCGAGATATTCGGCGCCGCTCGTTGCTTTTGCTGGATCTCCGCCAAAGATGCGGCGGTTAATTTCTCTGTGTCGTTCGCTGACTTTCTTTGCCCGAATGCCCAGTTCGTCACTTCGGAATACGATTCCTTCTGCTTCTACGTCCCCTAACTCTGACATTGGAATAGTGAATTCCTCCGGATCGACCGGGGGTGTTGCTTCAAGCTGGTTGACGATCGGGAGTCCGATAGCGTCGAAGACGTCCGTCACTTGATCGAACGCGAAAAATCCCTGAAAGTCGTCCGCGAATGGGTCGGTGGGGACGCTGGTTTTCGGATCGTGAGCCGAAGCATGAATATCAAATCCGATCAGCGGTGGAGGTGGGTCTTTGGTATACCCATAATCCACTGAGTGATACACCATGTTCTCCGAATAGAGTGTCACCGGCCCTGTTTGCTCCTGTAGATCAAACACAGGGGCACGATCTATGCTTTCTAGCTTTCTGAGTGCTCGTTGAAAATTACCGTCAAACCGATCGAAGGGACGGGAAACAACTCCTCTAACACTCCGTCGGCCACCAAAAACGATATCCCCGTGTGATGGGTTCTGCTCTAAGATGGACTTCGGGTACTCTGAGGTGAATTGGTCGTCGAAGACCATGAATTTCAGATTGCTCCCGTCGTATTTTTCGAAAACAAGGAGATCTGAGGCGTGGAATAGATCAGAAGGAACTGTCGGGTGATCGTAGCGTGGGATTTTCGGATACGGTCGAAATCCCGTCATTGATCGCATGCTGGTAAGTTATTGCTGAGTATAAAGATCACCCGACGGTCAGGCCAGTGTTTTCGGCGAGTCCGGGCTCCATCCCAGGCAGCACCACATAACAAGTACGCTCATGAAAGCGTGTGCCGAATCATGACGCCCACTGTCCGGTGTCATTAGTATGGTTGTGAACACGGACTGCTAAGAAAAATCGGGTAAGGAGCGGTAGCTAGTGACCCACTCACCGACCGGCTTGTGGATGGGGATCGCTTCAACCCCTATTGGGTGCTACTGGAAGATGTTATCAGATGGGAGGCGGGGTAATGAATGCTTCCTAGGCCACGTTCGACGTTAAACGGTCGTGTGAGACGTGTTGGTAGGGTTGTTGACCCGGAGCCCACCCCGGTCCAATTCATATGCCACAGTTCCGCCACGGCTATTGAGTAAGCCGAAAACAGTCGAATCGTTGCCACGGTCAGTCGGGCGGGGGTCGAGTGGGAGGAGATCAGTTCTGGTATCAACGTATTGGAGAGGGACTGAAACGCGGTACATACTGCATTGTTCTAATGTGCGATAGGCGTCGGTGTAGTTCTTGGATTCGAATGCCTCATGAATCGAGAGAATTTTTGCGCGTTCTCGGGAGGTGAGACCGATGATGATGTCGATTGTCTCGTAGTTTTGAACAATCATTGATTGTTGAGCTAAGGCTTCACCATCGAACTGGTCGACGTGGTGTACAGACTCATGGCCGACATCGATCGTTAAATCCGCAAAATAAGCTGGAATAGTCTGTTGGGTGATAGTTTCGTCGGTAATATTCGTTTGAGATGGGAGGGTAGCGCGGAGAATTTCGGTGACCATCAAAAGCCACCCTTGTCGTTGGCGATTATAGACATGATCACCGGGGGTGCTCTTCGTTCGGGTCGTGAGAGTCGGGTGGTCAGGATGGGAAAGCCACCAGACGGTGACCTCACCACCATTGATGCCCCATTCGAATGATCGATTGCACCGGCCAGCGGCTTGGACAATACTATCAAGGGGAGCGATATCACGCCAGACGCCAGTGAAGCTGAGATCAACGCCGGCTTCCACGGCCTGTGTTGCAACCATGATGAACCGGGTATCGAGTGTGGTGAGGATGTTGGCAATCTTGATGTAGACTCGTCGATCGACGGGACGAAACCGGGAATTAAACGAACAGACGATGAAGGCAGGGGTGTCGTCGGTGGGCTCCCAAGTGGCGGTTTCGGTGTCATACCCGAATCCTAAGCGCTGGAGCGTGTGCGAGATTATCTTTTCAAACGCTTCCGTCGGGTCGTTCGATTCGGTTGGGAGTTCAGCGAGGGTGGTTTCATATGCGTCACCGATATTGGTGACTGACAAGCCCTTAGATTCCACAGCGTTCGTGACGGAAGCTGTCAATTGGCGACACGAGGCGATGGTGTTACAGACGGCTAAGGCTGAGTAATCTGTTGAACTCGCAAGCATACGTTCGACAATCCGATTGCCGGCTTGCTGGTGGGGTACAAGCGGGGTGTCGGATCCGGTAGTTGGGAAGTCCCACACTGAGTCATCGATCGTGTAGGTCAGGCGTTGATTCACACCGAAGTAGGTGGCTTGTTCGGAGACGAGATCAATGACTGAGAGACCGGCACGACTGAATAATTCAGGTTGTGTCGCTGTCATTGCGAGAATTTTCCCGTTGAATTCGGTGGTGATGATGTCGATCAATCTCGGGACGATCGGCCACCAATTGAGCGGGAGTGCCTGGGGCTCATCGAGAATGATGATCGCATTCTCAAGAGCGGGGAGTTTGAGACTCTGTGCGTTTGATGGCCCCGTGAGGCTTTCGAACAATTGGACAAATGTCGTCAGAATAGTGCCAGCACGCCAACTTTCGCCCAGGAGGGCTGCTGGCGCCTGATAATCGTCGGTTACTGGAAGTCCTGTCGGCCCGGTTTCAGTGTCAGGATCGGTGACCGTTTCTGTCAGATAATGATGGACGCTGAATTGATTCGATCGGGGGTCGGCATTCCAGATTGCGTTGTTTTCGAAGAGAGCACGTGTTTGTTCAATGATCGAGGTGTAGGGGAGTGCATAGATCACGGTGGGTGGCGTGGCTAGATCGCGAGCTGTTGCGATCGCGTCACGGAGGGTGAAGGCGGCTGAGATTCCGGTGAAGGTTTTGCCTAACCCGGTTGGGAGGGTGATTTTACCGACGTCGACGTCATCGGTTAAGAGTCGGGTGACGTTGTGACAGACGTCTTGGCGGGCGTTTTCTCGGAGGTCATTGAGGTCCTGTTCAAGTTGGTTTGAAGCGGTGAGGGTCTCGATGTGGTTTTCGAGTGGGGTGAGACTGAGTGGTTGGGTGGTGAGATCACGATTGGTGAGGGTGGCTGCACTGGTTTTATCGGCGAGGGTTAACGCACCCCAATATTTGAGGTACACATCATAGGTTTGGTCCGGTAATTGGGTGGGATCGATGTCCCGAGCGGTGCCATCGCCAAATCCGAAATGGATTGAAACGAGATCCGCGACTGTTTCTAGGAGGCGGCCAGAGGTGAAGGCTTCACAGAAAGATTGCCATGTGGCCGGTCCGGGGAGAGAGTCGAAAAGCTGGGTGGCGGTTGATTGATTCGTCTCATTAATGGTTCTGATCTGGTTGGCGACCCAGCTTCGATTATCCGTCGCGTGTTCGGCTTCGTATAAATCCTCGAAAACGTAGTCGATCGCGGTTGGGGTGTCCCCATGGTGTTTAGCGACCGCTAAACAGGCTGCTAACTGGATTCGTGGTGAGGCGCCGAGTTGGTGGATCGCGTGAAACGTTGCTAAGGCACCGATTCGGGCGTGATAGGTGTATTTGAGGTCGCCGTCGTAGTTTTGGCGGAGATAGGCTTGGAACTGGGGGGTTATTTTCCCGAAATCATGTAGGATGGCGATGATGTGGGCGATGTCGTTCGGCGAGGGGTTGCCGCTTGAAGAGAAGTCACCGACCAATAACATGAATTCGTGGACTTCAGTGAGATGCTTACTCAGTAATTGTGCGTTCCCGGTGGTGTCAGGTGGGCGGGCCCAGAGGGTGTCTGGGAGAATCATTAGGCGAACACCACTGTGGTGTCGGTAACGACTGCTGGCGTGATGGTGTTTGAATCGACGGTGACCGGAGCGGAGGGGGTTGTGGTATAGGTGTAATCGATGTAGCCGGTTGTCTTGCGATTCTCACTGGTAGGTTGCATGAAGCCTGGCACGCGTTCGACCTCGTAGACGACTCCAGGGATGGGAACGGTCTGGGTGACGCCGTTGGGAACAGCTGATTCAATCTCGATCGGGTCATCAGACTGTTCAGTGGTGACAGTGAATTCACCGCGGTAGTCGATCCAGGCAATGAATTCCGAGAGACCTAGTGAGGGAGTGTAGTGAGTGGTTCCTTGTTCGAGGTGGCGTTTGAGTGCGGTGTAGAACGCAGGGTCTTCGATGGCGACATCGAGTCGGTAGGCGGGAGTGACGAGGAGTTCATAACTATGAATTTGGCGGTGGGTTGTGGTATCAGGATAGGAGATACGGGGTGTTTTGCCCCTAGGCTCGCCAGTGGTCCGAAACCCGGCTTCTGGGTTGGTCCCAATACCTAACATTGGTTCAGTAATGGTTCGGAGGGTGTTCACAGGCGTGATAGCGATACTGGAACAGTTCGGAGCGAAAATCGGGTAATACCGGTCCCGGGGAACGCCAACGATCGCAGCGAGGATACCGGCGATCGTGGTTCGAGGTGGCAGCCGATACGTTTGTTTTGTGACCGTCCGATCGATGCGACGGAAATGACCCCAATCACTCCGAATGGTGAATGAGAGACAGCGATCTGGGACTCCGTCGGGGTTGATCGACGGCGCTGATACCGCACTGGACTGGGTCGGCTGGTCACCGGTCTGATGAGAACGTGGGATGGGTGGCATCAGTTGGCGGGGAGGGTGTCGGCTGACTCTTCGAAAACAGCGATTTTTCGGACCGGAATATCGCGATCAGTGAGTTCAGCTGTCAGTGTACTTGCCGGGATTTGTTCGCCATTTATCGAGAGGCGGAGTTGATCATTGCCGGCGATGTGAACCATCTCGATGTGGTTTCTCTCATTCGCGTGTTCAAGTTGGGAGATAAAGGGCGTGATATCGAGGCAGATATCCCGGACGCTTTGGAGTTTTGCGTCAGGCTGCGAGGAAGCTGCATCGATGGTGAAAGCGGTGTGTAGATCACCTTCGTGGTAGCCTGGAGTGGCGTATTCAACCCGGACGTAAAGCCGGGGTTGTTGGCCTATTTTGCTTCTAGTCAGGGTTTGGTTTTTTATCGCCCGCCAGCAGAGGCTGTCGAGGCGTTTGACATCAGTCGTTGAAAGGTTAGTATTCTGAGCGGCATTCTCGTCGATGAGGCCGTGAAATGGGAAAATTCCGTATTTGATGCGAGTATCATCGATACCGAAGACGCCCTGTTCTTTGTCTTCCTGGCTGGCGATGACACTTGACAGGGAACTGAGGGCGTCCGTTGTCGCGACGGGGTTTAGTGAGCGAGCGGGGGAGAACTGGACTGGGCCGGTGAAGTGAGTCGGAAAGTGTTCTCTGATTGCCTCATTCAGGGCGTCGTCTGTTTGTTTATGGAAGTTGAGCATGGCGCCGAAATACCGGACATCGACCGCGTTCTGAAGGAAGGTGGTAGTGACGTCCTCGATTGCTTCAATGTCGGTCGGAGTGGTGATGTCGCCGAGGGTGTCAAGGGCAAGTTTGGCTCTGGTTGGAGCGTCGGAAGTATCGAGACTGCGTTTAATGAAGATCGGGTGGCCGTCGGCGTGGAGTTGATCACGGAGATATCGTTTGAATCGAACATCCGTAATAGCGGCCTGTCCCGTAACGGGGTCGATGCGAGGATTGTTTTCGGCTAATGGATTCCCGTTCGGGTTGCAGTCCTGGGCATCGGTAATGAAGACGATTTCTGAGCGATTGGAGACGGTGTCAGTCATGGTTCTGGTGAAGCGTTCGGATGGTCGGTGGTGGCTGTGGATCGAGTGGTTTCGATGAGTTCGGTGGTATGTCGGTCGGTGCGAAGGCCGTAGCTGACACCGAGCGCATAGAAGAATTGGAGATCGGGGTGGGAGAGCGTCCAGTCGGTGGGGTTGATGGTGCTCAGTGTGTCGGTGAGTGCATCGACGGTTTCTGGAAAGAGGAGTTGGCCGGCCCAATCGACGTCAGTGGCATACATGCCGGCAGTATCGATTAACCGATGGTAAAGTCGAGTTAGTGATTGAGGGGTGATGGTGTCTGCGTGGTGTTGGTCGCGAAGCGTTCGTTGCATGTTACGACTGGATTGTTGATGATGGCTGAGTTGGCCGACAAGAACCCCGATGAGGAATGAACCCCGGCGTTCGGGATTCTCGGTGAATGCGGGTCGATTGTCGAGGAAGTGTTGGAGTCGGTAGCGACGGACTGCGGTGCGTGTGATGCTACCATCTGATCGTTGCAGATGGGTGACATCGAGGGTGTCAGTGTGCATTGGTGACGGAGGGGTGGTGAGAGCGGAGGAACCAGGGGTTGCAGTAAGTATGCCAGCGCTAGCGAGTGCCTCCAACTGGAGGAATTGAAGGGGAAGTGTCAATCCGTGGAGCCGGTGAGCAGGGTTGGTAGTTCGGTCAGTTCGGAGGCGGGCGATGAATTCTTCGAGTAACCAGTCGAGACAGATTGATGAGCCACTTAGTAATTGATAGGTGTACCATTCGGTTGACTCATTGATTGATGCTCGGTCCTCGGTAGGCGGTGTGAGGGTGTTCCAGGCGTAGGCACCTGAGACGATTGCGTTAATGATGTCTTTCTCGATGACCGTTGAGTTGAGCAGTGAACTGTTAGTCGTTCTCACGTGGTGTGAATACGCGGTTGCGAATGGGGTGGTGAGGCGGTCCAAGTAAGATCGGGCGATCTTTCGCGGCCAATATAACGTAACGTTTGGATTTTCGTGGTAGACATTCCGATCGCCACCGTTGTTGTGGAGTGAGAGAACGTAAAATCGGAGGGCCGTCTGATCCCTTGCATCGCCGTGTTGTTCGACAACGTTTTCGATGAATGCCATCGGGTGCTGGGTAGATGAATCGAACTCTCGGTCCATTAGGCGGCGCAAGCCGCGGGCGAGGAGTGCAGCCCGCTCCTGGGTGATGGTGGCGAAATACGGGAGGGTGTAGATGCTGAGTCCGTGTCGGGTGGTTCGACAGGCGTCAAGGAATGCGGTGCTGGCCTGAAGTAATATTGCAGTGGTCGGAGTGAGTGACTGGGTTTGCCATGCGTGCACCCGGTTGAGGGCTGGGAATTTCTCGGTGTGTTGCATGGTGTAGAGTGCTAGTGGATCCTCGGCAGTCCCAACAACCGTTGAGGGCGTGTTGGTGACCATGCAGACGCCTTGTCCGCTGGCGGGTGGGGATTCAGAGGACAGATTCTTACGGGATAATTTGGCCTCCTTTCGTGCTTGCATAGCGGCGTTCAACACGTCGATTTGACCCGGATACAGCCAGGTTGGTGTCGTTGATTCGGCTGGCAGGGTTGTCGTAACATCGGTTGGGTCCAGTCGGAGTCGAACAGTGACTGTCAATCGGGGGGTGTCTGTAATTCGTTTCGCGATTGCGTCCTCGATGTGAGTGAGGAAGCGGTCGTCGGTGCCGAGTTTTTGAAGAGTGGTGATTATCCACCCATCGGAGTGAGTGTCAGCGATTTTTCCGATCGCGGGTTCTCGGCCGTCAGTGTTTGGCCAGCGTTGAAGGCATTCGTGGGAATATTGGGTGGCTTTCTCTGCATCGGCCCCTGCTTTGGCGCCGCGTCTGGTGATGCTGTGATCGATACCTCCGCCCCAGGGATATCGGGCGAATCCCAGCTTCGCGACGAGGTCGCTTGTTAATCGGGTCAGGTCGACTGAGACATCGTCAACGGTTGGTTGCTTGGTTGTGAGATCGATAGTGAGGCTGAGAAGGTACCGATCAGGATGGTCGGTGTCAGCAATAAATTCAGTTAGTTCCTCTGGAGTGTGATAAATCGAATACGACGAGGGACTCCCGGATTCAGATGTCGCTTCATTGATCGCGCCGTAGAGTGTTTGGATACATCTTAATGACGTGATCGGGTTGGGTGGTCGGTACTTCTGGAAACGGTCGGAGTCAAAGATACCGCCCATCTACTCACCGACTCGGACTTGGCTCTGGGAAGGCTGTTCTGGGGTGGTGTCGGCAGGTGATTGGTGAGAAGGGTTCTTTTGGTTGAGGAATCCAAATCCCAGGGTATTGCGTTCCCCGATGCCGGTGTGTAGGGCGAGATTGAGATGGCGGCGATGGTGGTCATCCTGGACGTGGTATCCGAGTCGCCACTTGCTGAGAATAAGTGTTTGTTCGACTCCTTGTGTGACTGTCGTTGGGAGTGCGAACACTTTGATCAGTTCGTACTGATTGAAAATCGGATTCGGTCGATCTGCCGGGGCGGGGAGATCGGGTGAACAGAGTAACTCGTGTTTATGCGTAAGCGTTGCTTCGAGCTGTGCTTCGAAGAGCTCGAGGCCGTGGTTGGGTCGCCAGAAACACGTATCCTGGTTCCCCATTGCAGATTCAGCTTCTACCTGGTCGTCGAATTGTCGGGGGATGCGGAGATGGATGCCGGTCCCGGTTTCGAGTACGCCACAGGATCCGGGGGTCCCGACATCAGGGGTAATCGAGGTGATAGCCTCTATGTTGAATGGCATTTCACCAATGTTCAGTTCGGGTGTCTGCCCGAAATCTGCGGCAATTCTGTTGAGTCTGTGTCGATCGAAGGAAGCGACGAGTAGTGTCCGGGTTGTGTTTTTCTTGATGTCCCTTGGTGGGAATGGATTTGAGAAACACACTCCTGATGGGTGGTTTGTGTCGTGGAGTGTGTCGAACCGGGTGTTTTCGAACGCCCGCCATACTCTTCCACGAAGGGTATGGTGGTACTGTGGATCGTAGACTGCGTCCCTCCGGGCACGAAGTGTAATTTTGAGCCTCATCAACCAGAATGGGTTTTGTTGGCAATTGACATGGGACGAGTCAGAAGACCCCATGTATCAAAAAGCTATAGGATTTTGCTTCGGG
>JAXINS010000127.1:0-21202 GCA_034190395.1 Chewarchaeum aethiopicum (SeqCode) | reverse complement strand
GGCGATCCCGCGAGTGCCGACGACTGATCAGGACAAGCGAGTGGCGATCCCGTCAGTCGGCCGCTTGATTGAGCACCCGTCGGTAACGCCCGCCGGCCGCATCGTCACGGTTGATCGCGGTCCGAATCCGATCGGAGAGCCACTCGTCGTCGATATATCGTTCGTACACTGGCAACCGTTCGCGGAGTGGCACGCCCGCCGCCTCGGCGATCGATTCGAGTTCCCGGACGGCCGGCCACTCGTAATCGGGGTTGATGTGGTCGTCGGTGACCGGCGAGACACCCCCGAGGTCGTCGATCCCACAGTCGATGAGCTCCCGTACCGGCGCGAGGTTCGGCGGGGATTGGACCGACACCGTTTCCGGCAGGGCATACCGCGCCATCGCGGTGACCCGTCGTAACGTCTCGACCGAGGGGGTGCCGCCGCTCCAGCGTTCGTTGTCGACGACGGGCTGGATGATCACCTCCTGGATGTGATCGTAGCGGTCGTGCAGCGTTCGGATCGCCAGCAGGCTCTCGGCGCGATCCCGCCAGTCCTCGCCGATCCCCACCAGAATGCCGGTGGTAAAGGGCACGCCGAGTTCGCCGGCGTTGCGCAACGTGTTGAGCCGCTGGCCCGGTTGTTTCCGGCGGGGCCCGGCGTGGGCGTCGACATCGGCCGTCGTTTCGAGCATCACCCCCATGCTCGCGTTGACATCGGCGACGGTGGCCATCTGCTCGCGGGTCTGATCCCCGGGGTTCGAGTGGGGCAACAGTCCCTCCGCAAGGGTAAGCTCACAGACCTCCCGGAGATAGGTGTGAATCGAGTCGTAGCCCCATGCCTCAAGTTGATCGTAGATCCGGGTATACCGGTCGTCGGGGTCGTCCCCGAAGGTAAACAACGCCTCGGTACAGCCCGCCTCGACGCCCGTTTGGACGATTTCACGGACCTCCTCGGGCGAGAGCAACGATGCCTCGCCGGGCGGATCGAAGTACGTACAATACGTACAGGTGTACCGACAGGCGGTGGTGAGGGGCACGAAGACGTTCCGGGCAAAGGTCAGGGCCTCGGCCGGTTCGACGTCCGCCGGACCGACGGCGAGGAGTTCCTCGATCTCGGCCGGATCGATCGTGATATCGATCCCGTATTCCTCGGCCCCGGGAATCATTGGCTGGCGCTATCGGGGCGGGGAGTAAAGGTCTGCCGTTACGGGTGGGTCCACCCGAGTCGTGGAGGTGATCGATCAGCGCCCGAGATCGGAGTGAGCCGACGAGAGGTGACGGGAGCCAAGCGCGCCCAATAATGAGAGTTCGCCGGCGAGAGCACCAACCGCGATCACCTCCGCGAGCGCGTCGGCGTTGGCCCCCGGCGGATCACCTCCACCATCGACACCCAGCAACGAGAGGGCCTCCCGCTGGGTCGGCAGGGTCGTGCCTCCGCCGACGGTCCCGACCTCGAGGCTCGACAGCGTCACGCTGGCATAGAGGTCGTCCTCACGGACATCGATGGTAGTGATGGTGTTGCTGCCCTCGACGACCTGGGCGCCGTCCTGGCCGGTGGCGAGAAACATCGCGGCGACGACGTTTGCCGCCTGGGCGTTGAACCCGAGGCTGCCGGCCTTGGCGCTGCCGACGTGGTTCTTGCGGGTGTTGATCTCCGCGATCGCTGCGGGCGTCGTGTGGAGCTGTTCCTCGACGGTTTCGTGGGGAATCACGACGTCGGCGGTGACGGTCCGGCCACGCCCCTCGATGGCGTTGATCGCCGCCGGTTTCTTGTCCGTACAGAGGTTCCCCGAGAGGGCGACCAGCGACGCCGGTGTTTCGGCTTCGACGACCTCGGCGGCTTCGCGGGTGGCGATCGTCACCATGTTCATCCCCATGGCGTCTTTGGTATCGAACCCAAACCGGAGGAACACCGAATCCCCGACGACGTAGGGATCGACGAACAGCAATTCGCCATGCTCGGTCGTCGATTCGGCGGCCGCCGCGAGCGTGTCGGTGTTGGCGTCGACCCACTCGACGACGGTCTGTGCTGTCGCGACATCGGCGACCCGGAAAACGGGTGCGCGGGTCATTTTCGACGCCAGGACGCGAGCGGTCGCCCCGCCGGCGGCCTGGACCACCCCACAGCCGCGGTTGACGCTCGCGACGAGGGCGCCTTCGGTCGTCGCCAGTGGCAGATCGTACTCGCCATCGGCCGCGCTCCCGTCGACGGTCACGGGCCCGGCCACCCCGAGCGGGACCTGGATGCCACCCAGCAGGTTCTCGATGTTGCCCTCGGTGTCGGCGGCGTCGAAGGCGAAATCACCGACGGTCCCCAGGTCGGCGTCCGTTCGAGACGTCAGAATCCGGCGGCGAACGGCGGCCGCCGTCCGGCGGTCGGTGTGCTCATCGAGTTCGTGGAGGTGCACCTCGCCGTTGCGCACGCGATCGGCGAGTTCCTCGACGACGGTCATCGCTCTTGGTGTCGGCATACGCGGACCTAAACGTTGGCAATTCTATCGTCTCACCGGGGTCAGAAACGTCAATCCACTAAGAGGAATGCGACGACGTGTCCGTGAACCGAATCAGTCAGTCAACTCCTCGATCAGTTCGGCCGCCCGGTCCTGACGGATCGCATCCTCCTCGACCATCCGTTCGGCCACCTCGTCGACGAGGTCGCTCGGCGCGCCGGCCTGGATGGCGATGTTCTTAGCGTGGAGGCTCATGTGGCCCTGTTGGATCCCCTCGCTGACCAGCGCCCGCAGGGCGGCGAGGTTCTGTGCGAGCCCGACCGCCCCGAGGACACCGGCCATGTCGTCGGCCGACTCCACGTCCAAGATGTCCATCGCCGCCTGGGCGACGGGCTGGAGCTGAGTCGCCCCGCCGATGGTCCCGATCTGGATCGGCAGCTCGATGCTCCCGACGAGATACCCCTCCTCGTCGACTTCGTAGGTCGTCAGCGAGTCATAGCCGCCCATCGCCGCGAAGGTGTGAGCTCCCGCCTCGATGGCGCGCCAGTCGTTGAACGTCGCCGTCGTCACCGCATCGATGCCGTTCATGATCCCCTTGTTGTGGGTGGCCGCCCGGTATGGGTCACCCTCGGCAAACGCCCAGGCATCGACGATCCGGTCACGGACGGCTTCGCCCGAAAGCTCCGAATCGTCGTCGTCGAGTTCCGCCGGCGGGATGCGACAGGTCGCCCGCGCCAGGCGGCGGTCGGCGAGATTCGAGAGGATGCGCAACTCCACGTCGCCGCCGGTGAGCTCCTCGATTTCGGGTGCCAGGGCCTCGGCCATCGTGTTGACGGCGTTGCCACCCATGGCGTCCTGGACGTTCACCAGCAGGTGCGTGACGACCATCTGCCCCCGCGGGGTCTCGATGACCCGGACTTCGACCCCCTCACAGCCGCCGCCGTGTTCGACGAGGACGGGATCCTGCTCGTTGGCCAACTCGATCAGGTCGTCTTCGGCCTCGAGGATCCGCATCTTCGCGGCCTGGGGATCGGTGACGTCGACCGCCTGGATCTGGGCGATCATGATCGGGCCGCTGACGTTCGTCGAAAACCCACCGGCGGGGCGGGCCATTCGGGCCGCATACGAGGCCGCCGCAACGACGCTGGTCTCCTCGATGGCCATCGGGATGAGTTTGTCCTCGCCGTCGATCAGGAAGTTCGTCGCTACCGACAGCGGATATTCGAGGGTGCCGATGACGTTCTCGCTGACGGTGTCGGCCCGGACCTCGTCCAACCCGACGCCGGCGAGGGCATCGACCGCCTCAGCGTCCAGATCAGCTCGCTCTTGAATCTCCGCGCGGCGTTCCTCGACGCTCAGCTTGTAGAACCCAGCGATGCGTGAATCCATACCGGACATGTCATCTCACCAAGTATAAACATCCGACGGTCATCGCTCCGGGCGCCGGTGTTCCCGCCGACGGAGGAGCTTTTATTTGACTGCCCTGCGCCGTCCGATCGATGGCTGACGATTATGATCTCCTCGTCGAAGACGCATACCTCCACGACCGCGATGCGACCGTCGACATCGGCGTTCGGGATGGCCACATCGTCGATGTGACGGAAACGATCGACGGGACGGCTGTCGACACCATCGACGCCGACGGGAATCTGGTGTCGCCGGGCTTCGTCGACGCCCACAAACACCTCGATCGGGGGCTTGCGGCCACGGACGGCCGGCGCCCCCAGGGCAACGTCGATCCGATGACCCATCGCTCCTACATGGAGTTGTTCGATGAGTACTACGAGCGACTCTCACACGACGAACTCGTCGACCGGATCGTCGAGAACATCGAGATGGCCGTCGCCGCCGGGACGACCCACATCCGCAGCCACGTCACGGTCGATCACAGCATCGGCACCGGCACGATGGACGCCTGTCTGGAGGCGGCCGACCGGGTCGATGACATCGTCGACATCGAACTCGCCCCCTCGGCCGCACGCGGCTTGCTTCGTGCGGGCGCTGAGGACGCCGTCCGGGAGGCCATCGAGTCGGCGCCGGATGACATGCCGGTCTTCGTCGGCGGCAGCGAAAGCGGCCGTGGCATCCGCGAACGGGCCAAGGAGTTCGAACGCTGGTTCGAGATCGCAACCGACTACGACATCGGCGTCGACGTCCACGTCAGCAGCCGGGAGTCACTCGGCATCGAAAGCCTCGCCGAGATCGCCGCCCTGACCGAGGAGTACGACTACGGCGGCCGGGTGTCGGTGATCCACGCGTATGCGCTGGCGATGATCCCCGACTGGTGGGTCGAGGAGATCGCCGGGACGCTTCGGGACGCCGGCGTGAACGTCATCACCTGCTTCAACAGCACCCGTTCGTCGATGCCGATCAAGGAATTCATCGGCGAGGGGGCCACACTGGCACACGGCACCGACAACGACCGCGACTTCGTCGTCCCGCATGGCAACGCCGATTCGCTTGAGGCGGCCCAGATCCTCTCGTTCAAACTCAACTACGGGCCCGATACCCACCGCCCGACCCGGGACTACCGCTGGTACGACACGAACGAGGCCCTCACGCTGCTGTGGGAGGTCATGACCGAGCAGGGGGCGACGGCGCTCGGGCTCGATGGTTACGGCATTGCCGAGGGCAACCACGCCGACTTCGTCGTCTTCGATGCACCCTCCCCGGAGTGGGCGATCATCGATCAATCGGCCCGCAGCCACGTCGTCAAGGACGGCCAGGTCGTCGCCGAGGATGGGACCGTCGTCGCCATTGATTGAATCGGTCCCGCGTCCAACCGGATGGAAACCGAGTGGCCTTTATCGCCGTTGGATACTGCGTTGATCTGAGTACACCATGCCCGGTCCCGCGTTTCTCCACGGCGAGGATGTGACCCTCCGGACGATCGAAGAGGCGGATATCGATTTTTTACAGGAAAACGTCAACGACCCGGGGATCTGGCGGGCAATCGGCCGTTCGCGACCCGTAAATCGCACTCAAGAGGCGGAGTTCTACGAATCGGTCGTCGCCGACGACGACAGCATCCAACTGTTGATCACCGTCGACGGGACGGCCGTCGGGATGATCAGCCTTCAGCCGATCAATCAACAGCAGGGTCACGCCGAAATCGGGTTCTGGATCGCCGAAGCCCACCGACAGGAGGGCTACGGTACCGAGGCCGCACGGTTGATGGTCGGCTACGCCTTCGATCAGCTTCGCCTCCACAAGGTGATCGGCCAAGTATTCGCGTTCAACGATCCCTCGCGCCGGTTGTTCGAACGCCTCGGATTCACCCAAGAGAGCGTCCATCGCGAGGAACAGTTCGTCGACGGGGAGTACCACGATATCTACTGGTATGGGATCCTCGAATCCGAATGGACGGATTGACCGCCCCACCACCGGTTAGCCGGCTGAAGCGACGTCATCCCGCCGGTCAGTAGTGACCGAGGACGCCACGCTCGCGGGTTTTCCGCTGGAGCAGCTGAAAGAGCAGGAAGCCACCGAGCAGGTAGATCGCCGCCTTCACGAGGAGAAAGCCGAGATCCGCTATCGGGAACTCCCACAGCCGGACGCCGTCGACCATCGCGCGATGAAGCAACCGCGTTCCGAACGAAAGCGGCAGGAGCTGCAAGACCGGATACGCCTCGATCGGCGCGGCGATAAAGCCGATAAACAACAATCGCATCACCGAAAAGAGGTTCTCCACGCGCTTGTACAGGACCGCGAGGCCGCCGGTCAGAAACCCGATGCCGATCGCCGACGCCAGCGTGAGCAGGATCACCGGGACGACCGTGAGGAGATCGACCTGGATGGTCGTGCCGGTCGTCTGGAGCATCAACAGCAGGATGCCCGCCCCCCAGAGGAAGCTCTCAAGGAGGTTGACCGCGACCGTCAGAACGGTGACCCGGCCGAAGCCGACCGGCGAGAGAAAGAGCTGTTCGAGCGTGCCCCACTGGGACTCCCGGATCAGATCCCACGAGAGCGCCGAATAGGCTCCGATCGCCATCGTCCAGAGCAGATACCCGACGATGATCCCGCTGGTGCTCTCGGCGAAGGTCTCCGGGGCGAGGGCTTGTCCGCCGACGACGAGCAACAGAAACACGAAATACAGCGTGATGAACTGGGTGGCGGTGTTCAGTGGATACCGGCGCAACAAAACGAGCCGCTTGATGATGAGCCCGCGGGTGACCAACAGCCCCGATCGAAAGCTCATCGCTGGCCTCCGACCGGCGGGGCCACGACCGACGGTTGTTCGTCGGTGACGGCCAGAAACGCCTCCTCGAGATCCGGTTCCTGAGCCTGAATCGACCGTGGCGTGATGGCGGCGTCCTCCAGGATCGACATCAACGGATAGAGGTCATCGCCGTGATCGAGCACCACCTCGAAGACGAGTTGCTCGCCGCTACCGCTCCATTCCTCGATCTGAAACCGGGTCCGCAACCGCTGTTCGACCGCCTCGGGAACGGGCCGGTCGACGACAAACCGGTACACCTGGGTCCGGAACAGATCGATCAGTGCCTCGACGGTGTCGTCGGCGACGATCCGACCGTCGTTCATGATGATGACCCGATCACAGACCGCCTGGACGACGTCCATGTCGTGGCTGCTGAGAATCACGGTCCGGCCGTCGTCCTCGACGAGCCGGCGAAGCTCGCCGCGAAGGTCACGGGAGGTCTCGACGTCGAGCCCGAGGGTCGGTTCGTCGAGGAACAACAAAGGCGTCCCCCGAGCGAGCGCACAGGCCAGGGCGGCCTTCTGTTTCATCCCCCGTGACAGCGCCCGTACGGGCGTCGTCGCCTCCTCCGCCAACCCGAGCATCGAGAGATAGCCCGTGAGTTCCTCACGGATGGCCCGTGGATTCCGGCCCTGGAGGCTCGCGAAGAACTCCAGGTTCTCCTGGACGGTGAGTCGCCAGTAGATGTTTCGAGCGCCCTCGAGAACCGCGCTGACCCGCCGATAGGCGGCCCGCGGCCGGTCGTGAACGTCGACCCCATCGATGTGGATCGTTCCGGCCGTCGGGACGATCAACCCGAGTAACGACTTGATCGTCGTCGTTTTGCCGGCGCCGTTCGGGCCGAGCAATCCAACGACCGAGCCGGCCCCAACGCTGAACGAGACGTCGTCCACGGCTGGGTTCGCGTCAGCTGTACGGCGATCATATGTCTTCGTGAGTCCAACGACATCGACGATCGGTGACTCGTGTGAGTCGGCGGTATCGGCTGTCATCCATCCCCCTGAGTCCCCAACGATCGAGGTTTGATTCTGCGATCGATTGAGTTTATTTTTCTGTATTGTCCTGAACATAAGCGGTGCAATAAAGGTATCGCCGCGGGAGGGCGGCGGTGTTGTCCATCGGAGAAAAGCCACCCGTGACTGGAGCCGTGAACGGCCACGGTCAGCCGACGGGCGTCGATCCAAGCTGGGGCCGAACGGTAGGTTTACCGTTCGCCGCTGCCGCCACCACTGCTGCAGGAGCAACAGTAATAGTTGTCGTCCAGCCGGAATTTCCGGAGTTCGCGTTCCAATCGACTGAGGTTGATTTGCATCGAGTTCACCTCCGACCCCCGCTGGTTCGTTTTCCGGTATAAAGTTCGAGATCCGATCGGTCGAAATTTTATATCCTGGAACGGGGCGATCCAGGGGCGTGACCGGCGATACCGAACTCCAGACGGTGCGACAGCTGAACATGCACGAAACGGTGTCGACGACCAGACACCTCAACCCGGTACGGAGTTTCTGGTCCGACCATCGACATCGGACCCGTCGAACGGGAGACATCGCGGAGCTGTATCACGAAAATACCAAACTCACCGATCGGATGCAACACCGGCTCGCGCTCACGGTCCAGGCCTTCGAGAAACCGGGAATGGATCGACTCGAGCGGGACATCGCACCCGATCACTACGATCGGCCCCTGATAACGCTCCCGCCGCCACGGGAGATCAATACCGATCTCGATAAGACCCTTGCCGATCGTCGGAGCAGCCGGACGTTCGACGAGCGATCATTGACACCACAGACGGTGGCCACGATGCTGGCTGCGAGTTGTGGCACCCTGCGACGGGCGGACTCCGACGATGCGTCGAGCCGATACCGGCGACCCTATCCCTCGGCTGGCGCGCTCTATCCGATCGAGTGTTACTGTGCGATCGGCAACGTCGAAACGTTCGATCCGGGCCTCTACTATTACTCCCAGAAGAAACACGGATTACGGGTGCTTGACACCGACGCCGGCGTCACGCCGATCGATGAGGCCTTCGCAGGCGCTGACGTCTTCGCCGACTGGGGGGCGGGGCTCGTCTTGATCTTCAGCGGGGTGTTCGCCCGGACGACCGCGAAATACGGTCCACGCGGCTATCGGTACGTCCTTCAGGAGTCGGGACACCTCGCCCAGAACGTCCTGCTCGCGGCGACCGGCCTCGAGCTGGCAGCCGTTCCGTTAGCCGCCTTCGATGACCGCCGGATGAATCGCGTGCTCGGGGTCGATGGCGTCAACGAGGCCGTCGTCTATACGCTGGCCATCGGTACGCTATCGGGAGGCACCCAATGACCGCTCGTGAATCGGTCCGTGGATATCCTCGCCTCAATCCGACGTTCGTGCCGGTGGTCACCGAGGAGGCCGTCCACTTCCGAGCCGGCCCGTGGAGCGGGCCGATCTATACCCTCGAATCGGATACCGGAACCGACCAACTGGTCCGGCTGCTCGAACTGCTCGATGGAACACATCCGACCACGGAAATCGCCGATCGTATCGGGGAACCGCTCACGGATCTCGAAGCGGTGCTCGACCAACTCCATCAAAACGGGATCATCGTCGAGTCGGCTGCCCCCGACAGGAAGGACGACACATCGGCGATCGGCGGCTATCTCCGGTTGGCCGATCACCTTCCGGAAGGGAGCACAGAACAGCTCGCGACGACGGCCGTCCTGCTGATCGCGGATGGGGAGTTAGGGCGGATCACCGAGGAACAGCTCGATCGGCTCGGGATCGAGACCACTACCGTTCTGCCTGTAGATCGGGACGATCCGGCGGGGATCGAGGAGACGGCGCTTGAACGGGCGATCACAGCCACCGACTTCGCCGTCGTGACCGCCGCTGGGCCGCGGCCATCCTTACTCAAGCGGATCGATACGTGTACACAGGACCACGAGACACCCTGGATCGTCGGCCAACTGCAGGGCTATGACGGCCTCATCGGACCGACCGTCATCCCCGGGGAGAGCCCGTGTTATGGCTGTTACAATGCCCGGGCGCGGGCAAACGTCCGGGCACCGGAGTCGTTTGGCGCCTTCGAGACGTTGGCCGAATCGGCGAGCCGTCCACCCGGCCCGGGACTGTCGGCGTTCAGTGCGATCATCGCCGGCCATCTCGCCATCGAGACGATGACCTGGGTGTGTGCCGGCGTCGCCAACACCGTCGGCCGCGTCCTCCACTACGATTTCCATGACCTCTCAGTCGAGGCAAGCGATGTCCTTCGATTGCCCCGTTGTCCGGTGTGTCAGACCGCCGAACTCCCCGATACCCCACGCCACGTCTCGTTGGGTCAACTCCTCGATACGGTCCATGGGGAGATGCCGGATGCTTGAAGGGACGGTTCACTCGGGGGATGGGGTGCCCGTTGGAGTGGATCGCCTGCTTGGCAAGGCGACCGGCCACGTGCGATCGATCAGTACGGAGGTCGCCAGACGGCAGCCGACCGGCGCCGTCCAGACCGAACTCGTCGAACCCGCCCTCAAGCGACTACTCCCCGGTGAGTATGCTGAAAACCCCTCCCTGGCCGTCTCGGGAAAGGGGGTGACGGCCCGCGATGGGACGCTGTCGGCGATCGGCGAGTACTGCGAGCGGTACTGCCTCTACTGGCCGCCGGAGTATCACGACCTCCCGGAGTTCGAGGGATCGGCCGTCGAACTCGATGCCGCCGGCCACGACTGGGTGTCGATGCGTTCGCTGGCGCTCTACACGACGGAGCAGCTGGCAGCCGTGGATCGAAGTCCGCTGACGCATACGACGCCAACGCGGTGGGTCGCCGGCCACGACCTGACCACCGGCGAACCGACATACCTCCCCGCCGAGTTGCTCTTTCTCGCGCCGGTGGTCGATGAGCCCCACTTCTTTCCGACCACGAACGGCGCCGCGTGTGGGCCAACGACCGAGGCGGCGTTGCTCGGATCGCTCTATGAATTAATCGAACGCGACGCAGTGATGCGACAGTGGTTCACCCAGCGGCCCCCGACCCGGCTGGGCCATGACCCCGACAGCCCGTTCGCCGAACTCCGGGAGAACCACACCAACGGAGCGTATCGCGTCGAATTGCTCGATCTCGATGCGACCATCGGATTTGCGGTGGGAGCGGCGCTCGTCGATCCCGAGGATCGGACGCCGAAGTTCCTGCTGGCCGCCGGGGCGGACTTAGATCCGATGCGGGCGGCGGAGGACGCCCTGATCGAACTCCAGCAGGGCCTCCGGAGCCTCCAGTGGAGTGCGTGTCGGGATCGTGTGCCGGCGATCGATCCCGCCCACATCATGAACCTCGAGGACAACGTCGAATACTACGCTCAACCCGAACATTTCGACGAGGTTAGCGTCTATTTCGAGGGGCCGACCGGGACGCTCCCGACCGACCGGCCGACCCCGGCCACGCCCCGTGAGGAACTCGCCGAGCTGCTCGAAGCGTTCGCGGCGGCGGATCTCACCCCGATCGCCGTCGATCTCACGCTTCCGGATATCGAGGCGGCAGGGTTAGTCGTGACCGAAGCCTTCGTCCCGGAGTTCGTCGGGCTCTCGTTGCCGTCGCTCCCGCCGGCCAATCACCCCGCCTTCGATGGGTATTCACTCACCGAGAAACCCCATCCATTTCCGTGATCGCCACGTCGTCAAAACGAGGACACGTTCGGTCCGTTCTGCCTCCGCAACGATCCGAGTAATAATATTTAATTACGAGGCGCCGTTCATCCCGGACAACCCGTGGAACGCGCCGATCTCATTCTGTTGACGATGCTAGTGTCGCTCACCGTCGCGATCGTCGGCGGGGGCGTGACGGCCATCTCGCGGTCAGTCGCGTTGCTCGCCGGCGGTCTCCCCGCCCTGGGGGCGCTCTCCTATGGGCTATTTCTCAACCCACCCGCGTAGCCAGCTCAACCGTCAGGGCGCGCTTTCGGCGAGGTGTGCCTTCGCCGCGGCGACGCCGTCGTCTTCGATATCGACACCGATGCCGGCTAATGTGGATTGCAGCGCGTTGATCGTCGTCAGGAGGTCCGACTCCGAGATGTTGCCCCCCATCGTCGAGATGCGGATCGTCTCGCCCGACAACTCGCCGAGTCCGCCCCGGATCTGGATGCCACGCTCAGCCATCCCGTCGACGACGGTTTGATCGGCAACGTCGTCGGGGAGTTCGAAGACGGTGACGGCGTTCGTAAATTTCCCCGGACCGACCGGCGCCGCACACAGCTCAAGGCCCATCGCATCGCCGGCCGTCCGGAGCGCCGCACTCAATCGGGCCGTCCGATCGATCCGGGCCTGGAGTCCCTCCTCTAAAATGAGCCGAACGGCTTCCCGAAGCCCCCGGAACAGTGGAATACTGGCTGTGCTGACCGTCTGGTTGCGCTCGGCGTAGTCGATGTGGCGGGCCAGATCGAAGTACTGCGGTGCGTTCGATGGATCGAGCCGCTCGCGGGCGTGTTCGCTCAGGGTCATGATCGACAGCCCGGGCGGCGCACCTAGGCACTTCTGTGAGGACGTGGCGGCGACGTCGACACCCCAGTCGTCGACCGCCAGCTCCTCGCCGGCGACCGACGTCACACAGTCCGCGATCAGGAGAGCGTCATGTTCGGCCGCCAGCTCGCCGACCGCCGCCAGCGGATTGAGCATCCCACCGGAGGTTTCGGCATGGACCATGGTGATTACGTCGGCCCCATCACGGAGGGCGGATTCGACACGATCGAGGTCATAGGCGGTAGCGGAACCGAATTCGACCGGCTCGACGGTATCGACGTACCCCTCAGCGATGTCGACCATGCCGCTGCCAAACCGGCCGTTGTCGAGACAGACAAGATGATCGTCGGGATCGGCACAGTTGGCGATCGCGGCCTCGATCGCCGCCCAGCCGGTCGCGTTGACGAAGATCGGATCGGTATCGGTACCGAACATCGGCCGGAGCGCGCGCTGGCAGTCGGCATACAACGACTGGAACTGCTCCCCACGGGGATGGATGATCTGGCCGTCCATGGCGGCCTGGACCTCCTCGGCGACGGGTACTGGACCCGGGATCATCAGTAACGGATCGTCGTCCATACGGGGTCCATCAAGCAACACCCACAAAACACTACGGTCACCGGCGAACCCGGCTGGCGGCGCTGGGTGAAAGGGGAACTGTACCCTCCTGAAGACACTTACCCTCACCAGCAGTGCGTCGAAGTAATGCAGCGCCGCCGATTGCTCGCCGCCCTCGCCACCCTCCCGGTCGCCGGCTGTCTCGCCGGCTCACCAGGCCGTCAAACCGGAACCCCGACCGCAACGACGACACCGACAGACCCAACACCGATCGCTGTCGAGCCGACGGCCACGCTCACCTATAACGGTGAAACCGTCCTCACCCACACCGAGACAGGATACGCCCACCGGGCAGTGGGTCCGTACTACCTCGCCGTGCTCGCGACGACCGCCCATGCCGACCGGTTCGCCGATCGGCTCACCAACCGCGAGGGACGAACCTTCCTCAGCGAAACCGACTTCGAATCGGCGATCGTGATCGTCCTCCAAGACGCGGCCGGCCAGTCGATGCCCGATTTCGCCGCCAACGAAGTCACGCTCAGGGATGGCGCTGTCATCCTCGATGTCGAATATCCAGGCAAGGCGGCGACCGCCGACATCACGCAGGATATGTTGTTCGTTCGGGTCCCGCACAACGATCGGTCGATCGAACACGCGACGGTTACGATCGGCGGCATGGACGACAGCCACACGACGATCAGCACCGTCGGCCGGTACGACCGACCGACACTGACCGAACCCCGCGATATCGTTGTTCGAAACCGGGATTGCTCGACCTATCACCTCGATTTCGATGCCCACATCGACGGCGAACTCGTCTATACCACGCCGCGACACCGCGAGTACCCGGCGGGCACGACGGTTCGTCACGGGGATGTGCTCACCCATGCGGGACAGTATCAGTTCACCGTCTCGTATTTCGCCGGCGAGACAACGACAGCCACCGCTACCCTCGAACCTGATACCGAACCCCGCGGCGTACTCGTCGATATCAGTGGCGACGGAGCTGTCGCAGTACGGACAGTGCCCGAGAGGACGTTGCCGACAGCGGGTGGTGGGGACTGTACCAGCACCCAGTTGCCGTATGAATCGAGCGATCCGGCCGCGAATCTCGCCGATCCGGCACGGATCACATG
The DNA here is from genome assembly GCA_034190395.1 of Chewarchaeum aethiopicum (SeqCode). Lineage (GTDB taxonomy): Archaea > Halobacteriota > Halobacteria > Halobacteriales > Hikarchaeaceae > Chewarchaeum > Chewarchaeum aethiopicum. Next base: position 7,380 of record JAXINS010000127.1, on the reverse strand, counting down.
GGCGAACCGAAGCGGGACGACCCGGACGCTTGCCATCACCGTGCTGGACGGGGACACGACGGTTCTCGACCGCGAGTTGACCCTCGCGGCCGACTCGAAGGGTCGAACGGCCGGCCTGATCGCAAAGAAGGGTGTCTATCGGACGACGATCGATCCGGCGACGGGATCGACACGGATCATCGAGTGGCACGTCGACGAGCAAAACCCGGACCTCCAGTTGCTCGTCGACCCCGACGGGACGCTGCAGATCGCAGCCGCGAGCCAACGCTAACGTCGGTAACGAACGGCCGGATCGACGACTCATGACAGGACGGTCCCTCACGAGAAAGGGGTCCGCGCTTGCCGCGTCCCACAACGGTTATCGCATTCGGGACAGCAGGGGCGAGCATGACCGAGGCCGCCGACCTCGTGCTGCGAAACGCCGCTGTCCATACGCTGGCCGGTCCCGACGAAACGGCCGAGGCCGTCGCGATCCGGGACGGCGAGATCGTCCGGGTCGACAAGGATTACGAGATCGACTTCCTCACCGGCGTCGACACCGAGATCATCGACCTCGAAGGGCGGGTGGTACTGCCCGGGTTTATCGATGCCCACACCCACATGGAGACGCTCGGCAAATACCAGGTCCACGCAAACCTCCGTGGAGCCGACGGTCCGGCCGACTGTATCGACCGGCTCGCGGCCGCCGCCGATCCCGACCGGGAGTGGATCCTCGGCTTTGGGTTCGACGAGAGTACCTGGAGTGAAAAACGCTACCTCACTCGTGACGACCTCGATCAGGTCAGCGAGGAGCGTCCGGTCGTCGCCTACCGCGAGGACATGCACTTGGCGGCGGTCAACAGCGTCGTACTCGACCGGTATCGCGATGAGATGCCCGACGAGGACGTCAAAACCGAGGGCGGCAAGCCGACCGGGGTCGTCGTCGAATCGGCGACGGCGATCCTCAGAGAGGAAACCGATCCCGGTCCCGAGGAGACCCGGGAGCTACTGATCGCCGCCCAGCAGTACGCCAACGAACGCGGCGTCACGGGCGTCCACGACATGGTGTCTGATTCGTATGCCCCACAGGTCTACCGGACGCTCGATCTGGAGAACGAGCTGACGCTACGGGTCCGGATCAACTACTGGGATCACCATCTCGATGCCGTCATGGAGACGGGCCTGCGGACGAACCACGGCAGCGGCCTCGTCGAGACGGGCGCGATCAAGCTCATGATCGACGGCAGCCTCGGCGGGCGTACCGCCAAACTGACCGACCCATACAGCGACGGCGAGGGCACCGGCCAGTGGGTGATGGAGCCGGAGGCCCTCCGTGCAACCGCCCGGAAGGCCGATGCGGCCGGGTACCAGCTCTGTACCCACGCGATCGGTGACGAGGCGATCGAAGTGTTGCTCGATGCCTACGAAGAAGTAACCGAGACACCGGGTGAGAGCCGCCATCGGGTCGAGCACGCCGAACTCACGACCGACGAACATATCGATCGGTTCAGTGAAACCGGGATTATCGCCTCCGTCCAGCCGAACTTCCTGAAGTGGGCCCAGCCCGAGGGGCTCTATCAGGATCGGCTGGGTACCAACCGCCGGGAAATGAGCAACCGGTACGGCGATCTACTCGACGCGGATGTCCCGCTGGCCTTTGGCAGCGACGGCATGCCCCTCGATCCGCTCTTCGGGATCCATCAGACGGTCAACGCCCCCGTCGAAGCGCAACAACTGTCGGTTACCGAGGCACTCCGGGGCTACACGATCGGCGCCGCCTACGCCGGTTTCGCCGAGGATCGTCTCGGCACGATCGAGGTCGGTAAACGGGGCGATCTCGTCGCACTGGAAGCGTCGCCGTGGGATAACCCCGATGGGATCAAGGACATCGATGTCGCCCTGACGGTCGTCGACGGCGAGATCGTCCACGACGCCCGGTGAGCACAACGCCCGCGAGGCGGCGACTCGTCAATCACACCATCGCCACGCAAGTCAAGCGACGGCGAGCACAAGGATGGCGGCGACGGTCACCGCCGCCTTCAACACCAAGAGGCCCGCGAATTCCCGCCAGCCAACGGTCGGCATACGCTCATCTGAACGCGCCAGCCTCCTATCGACTGTGCCGAACATCTTCGAACGGCGGCGGTCGGGAACCGACACGTCAACCGACCTCAAGCCGCGTTTCGATGTGTTCGATCGCGAGATCGTCGCCGATCCGCCGGACCGGATTATCGGCGGTCTCGGCGACGACGACCCGGAGTTCATCGCCGTCGAGCGGGATCGACAACCGGATCCGCATCGGATCGGTGTCCAACACCGTCGTGTGGGTGTCGCTGACACACCAGCTGAACTGCCAGAACGGCTCAGTACTGAGATCGACTCCCCGTTCGGCATGGAACGTGAGCACCTCGACGGTGTCTAGTAGGTTGACGCCCACCGCGGAGTAAAGCCAGTTCTGACAGCGCTCACAGACGTGATCGACCCGGACGTCCAGCCCGAGGATCTCCTCGGAGCCGGGGACCAGCGACGTCGTCACCGGCCCCATACACTCCGGACAGACGCCATCAGCAGCCAGACAGTAGTGATGGCGGACGTGATGGTGAAACGCCTGGAGGAGCTCCGCGGGCGATCGACCATCGAGACCGCCCGGTGGGAAGCTATGACGGACGTGGCGGGCGCCACACTCGGCACACTCGATCGTCAGAAATTCGTTGGCGTAGCTGGCGATCAACGTGCCGCCACAGGAATAGCAGGTGCCGTCGGTCTCGAAGGGATCGAGTTGGGCCCGCTCGTTGAACGTGCCCGCGAACACCGATCGAACCACCTTCCAGCCGGCGTATCGGAACTCGTAGCCGTCGTCGGTCTGGCGGATGAAGTGTTCGGTCAGCTTCTGGAGGTGATAGTTGAACTGGCCGCTGTCATCGAGGTCGACCCGATCGTACAGGGTCGAAAAGGGAACCGGCGAATCCTGAGCATCGGCATCGAGCATCGCCTGGAGGATGGCGATCCGAGTATCGTTGCCCAGCAACGAGAAGGCGGCAGCGGGGGTCAACCCGTCGGGCTCCTCCGGGGACGACTCCTCGGAGTCGACGGTGTGGCTCATGTCTATGCATCCGAAAGCGTGCCCGATAAATCCCCCGACGGATCGATGATCGATCGAAAGGGCTGAGCGATCGTCCGACCGATCCGATCAGTCCGTGGCCCGACGGCGGGTCGCGTTGAGCAACACGTTGGTGCCTTTCACCACGTCGTCCCACTCGGTGTATTCGTCCTCAGTGTGGCTGACGCCATCGACGCTGGGCACGAAGATCATCCCGGTGGGACAGATCTTGTTGAGGTAGTTGGCGTCGTGGCCGGCACCGCTGATGAGCCGATCGTACTCGTACTCGAGTGCGTCGGCCGTCTCGGCGATCGTCTCGATGATCTCGTCATGGAAGGGATCGGCGTCGATGCGCATGATCTCCTCGACGCTGTACTCGACGTCCTCCCGAGCGGCTGCCCACTCGATTTCATCCTGGATGCGCTCGACGGCGGTGTCGACGACGTCGTTGTCGTACGAGCGGAAGTCCAGCGTGAAGGTGACTTCCTCGGGAATCACGTTGATCGAGTTCGGAGCGACGTCGACACTGCCGACGGTGCCGACGAGATCCATCCCCTCGGTGGCCGTGATCTCCCGGACGGCGGAGAGAACGTGGTTGGTCGCCGCGAGGGCGTCCTGGCGGAGATGCATGGGTGTCGGACCGGCGTGATCGGCCTGGCCGGTGAACGAGGCCTCCAACCAGGAGAACCCGAAGACGCCCTCGACGACGCCGATCGGGATGTCGGCCTCGTCCAGTTTCGGTCCCTGTTCGACGTGAACCTCCATATAACAGTCGAGGTCTCGTGGCTCGGCCGGGGCGTCGCCCTTGTAACCGATCCGTTCGAGTTCCTCGCCGAAGGTCTTGCCGGCCTTATCCTCCAGTGAATAGGCGTACTCGACGTCGAAGACATCCGCGAACACGCCGCTGCCGAGGATATCGGGCTGGAATCGGACGCCTTCCTCGTTACTCCAGGCGACGATCTCGATTGGATGGGTCGTCTCGATACCTGCATCGTCGAGGGTTTCGACGGTTTCTAAGGCGCCGAGGACGCCGATCACGCCGTCGAACCGCCCGCCGTTGTACTGGCTGTCGATGTGCGAGCCGATCATCACCGGCGGCCGGTCGTCGTCCCGACCCGCCCGCCGGCCGAAGATGTTGCCGACCTCGTCGAACGTGACCGCCAATCCGGCCTCCTCGAACCACTCGACGAGCGTATCACGGGCCCGCTTGTTTGCATCCGACAGCGACGGTCGGTTGACACCGCCGCGGTCGGTGGCACCGATCTCGTTGAACGTCTCGAATCGATCCCGGAGTCGGTCGGCATCGATCGTCAGTTCGTCCATACCCCCGGTTCGACGAACCGACTAATAACTCCCATTGGCTTCCCCGGAGCGATGGCCGATTGCTCGAACGCCGACGGTGATGGGGGATCTGTTATATGTGTCTGCGATGTTAGGCCGGGCATGGCTTCCGGCGGCGCTTCGATCGAATTCCAGCACGCGACGATCCTCGATGGCAGCGGCGGGGATCCGATCACCGGCCACGTCCATATCGACGACGGACGGATCCAACGAATCAGTGCGACGCCCGGCGGTGCGGATCGGGTCATCGATCTCGACGGCCGATATCTCGCGCCCGGCTTCATCGATATGCACGCCCACTCGGAACTGCGGTTGCTCGATCGCCCCGATGCTGCCGAGAAAGTGACCCAGGGTGTCACCCTCGAGGTACTCGGCCAGGACGGCGTCAGCGTCGCACCGGCCCCCGAGCCCCTGCAGGAAGAGTGGGCCCGACGGATCCGATCGCTCGACGGCACCCACGACCCCTGGTCGTGGACGACAGTCAAGGAGTATTTGGACACGCTCGACGACGCAGCCCCGGCGGTCAACTGTGTGATGTACGCGCCACACGGCAATCTCCGATCGACGGCCGCCGGTTTCGAGGACCGGCCGCTAGATGCGATCGAGATCGAGACCCTGCAGGACCGGTTACGGGAAGCGATCGACGCCGGTGCCTTCGCCATGTCCAAGGGGATGATCTATCCGCCCTCGGCGTACGCCCGCGACGACGAGCTGGTGGCTCTCGCTGAGACACTAAGCCAGCGAAACGGGTTCATGGTCTCGCACGTCTGGAACGAAAGCGACCGGGTCGTCGAGTCGATCGACCGATACATCAAGCTCTGTGAGCAGGGTGGCTGTCAGCCCCACATCTCACATCTCAAGGTGGCCGGCGAGGACAACTGGGGACGATCGACCGAGGTGCTTGAGGTCATCGACGCGGCAACCGATCGCGACACGCGCGTCACGTTCGATCAGTATCCCTGGACGGCCGGCTCGACGATGCTCAGCGCCTTGTTGCCGCCGTGGGCCCGCAAAGGCGAGAGCGCGGATATCATCGACCGGCTCGAGGATCCGGACGCCCGCGAACGGATCCGGGAGTCGATCAATACCGGACACGAGGAATGGGAGAATCTCGCAAAGGCCGCCGGCACGTGGGACAACATCCTGCTCACCCACACGGCAAGCGGCCAGTACGAGGGGGAAACGATCGCCGACATCGCCGCCGACCGGGACGCCGATCCGATCGAGACCCTCTGTGATCTGCTGGTGGCCGAAGACCTCGACGTGACGATGGCCGACTTCGTGATGGACGATCAGGACATCGAGCGATTTCTCGCCGACGAGCGCGGGACGATCTGTACCGACGGGATCTTCGGGGGAAAACCCCACCCGCGGGCGGTGGGGACCTATCCCCGGCTGCTCGGCCGGTACGTGCGGGATCGAAATACCCTGTCGGTCGAAACGGCCGTTTACAAGGCGGCCGGTCATCCCGCGGACATCCTGGGCCTGCCCGACCGTGGTCGGATCCGGGAGGGCTATCGAGCGGATCTCGTGGTGTTCGATCTGGACACCGTCGCCGCCAACGCGACGTATGAGAATCCGCTACAGTACGCCGACGGCATCGATTACGTGCTGGTCAACGGCCGGATCGCCGTCGAGGCCGGTGAACCGACCGAGGCGCGGGCCGGAACGGTGCTCCGGTCCGGCGATGAATGGGGTGGGCCGTCACGGCCCGCTGAGACGGTCCGCCGGAACGGGGATTAATCGGCCGCCGTGGGGTCGCCGTAAAGCGCCTGAACGTCGTCGATCGAAGGGGTGATCCGCTCGACGTCGGCCGCCGCGGCGTCCCTGGCGCTTGCGCTGTCCTTGAGTCCGTGGCCGGTCGTGACGATCACGACACGCTCGTCGTCGTCGATGATACCCTGTTCGCGGGCGGTCTGGACGCCGGCAACGGGTGTGGCACCGGCCGGCTCGGCATAAAAGCCCTCAGTCCGCCCCAACAGCCCTTCACCGGCGAGGATCGCCTCGTCGGAAACCAACACCGACGTCCCGCCGGATTCCTCCAGCGCCCGGCAGGCTTTGACCATGTTCCGGGGCCGGCCGACGGCGATGCTGTCGGCGATGGTGTCGGCGATGTCCGCGACATCGTCGTGGCCGTGAAACGTCTCGTGGATCGCCGGCGCCCCCTCGGCCTGGACACCGAGCATGCGAGGAGTCTCCTCGACGTAGCCGAGTTCATGGAACTCCCGGATTCCCTTCCAGCAGCCCGCGATCGTACACCCGTCACCCATCGAGAAGACGACCCAATCGGGGACGTTCCCCTGGGTCTGTTCGGCGAGTTCGTGGCCGACAGTCCGTTTGCCCTCGACTTGGAAGGGGTTGACCGCGGCGTTACGGTTGTACCAGCCAAAGGAATCGGTCACGTCCATCGAGAGGTCGTAGGCCTCGTCGTAGCTCCCCTCAACGGCGAGGACATCGGCACCGTAGACCAGCGGTTGGGCGAGCTTTCCCTCGGGGGCGTCCTCGGGGACGAAGATCCGACACTCGAGGCCGGCCCGGGCCGAGTAGCCCGCCAGCGAGGCGGCCGCGTTGCCCGTCGAGGCACAGGTGACGACCTCGTCACCGCGATGACGGGCCCGTGTCAGCGAGACGCTCGTTGCGCGATCCTTCAACACGCCCGTCGGGTTGCGGGCGTCGTCCTTGACGGCGGTTTCGACGCCGAGTTCGGCGCTGAGCCGCGGTGCGTCGTAGAGGCCGGTCCCGCCTTCGCCCAACGTCACCGGTTCAGCGTCGGGATCGACGGGCAGGAACGCCCGGTATTTCCACTGATCGACGATCGTGCCATCGAGGGTGGCATCGAAGCGTTCCTCGATGACATCGTAGTCATAGATCACTTCCAGAATTCCACGGACTCCGTCGTGCTCCGGACAGGTGTAGATGGTCCGATCGGGATCGTACGTCGCCCCACAGAGCGTACATTC
>JAXINS010000115.1:0-21530 GCA_034190395.1 Chewarchaeum aethiopicum (SeqCode) | reverse complement strand
TGGCTCAACAGATGGGCGGCCAGCCCCTTATTGTACTTTCGGAGGATAGCCAACGTGCGTCCGGGAAGGACGCACAGTCGATGAACATCACGGCCGGGAAGGCCGTGGCCGAATCGGTCCGGACCACACTCGGGCCGAAAGGCATGGACAAAATGCTCGTCGGCGACACCGGCGACGTCGTCGTCACCAACGACGGTGTGACCATTCTCTCGGAGATGGACATCGAGCACCCGGCGGCCAACATGGTCGTCGAGGTCGCCGAGACCCAGGAAGACGAAGTCGCCGACGGCACCACGACTGCCGTCGTCGTGGCCGGTGAACTCCTCCAGAAGGCCGAGGATCTCCTCGACCAGGACATTCACCCGACCACGCTCGTCCAGGGGTACCGACAGGCGGCCCAGAAGGCCAAAGACCTCCTTGAGGGCATCGCCATTGATGTCAGCGAGGACGATCACGAGCTCCTGACGGCCATCGCCTCGACGGCGATGACGGGCAAAGGCGCCGAGAGCGCCCGCGAAACCCTCGCCGAACTCGTCGTCGACGCCGTCCAGAGCGTCAACGACGACGGCGAGATCGACCTCGACAACATCCAGATCGAGACGGTCGTCGGCGGTGCGATCGCCGACTCCGAGCTCGTCGAGGGTGTCATCGTGGACAAAGAGCGCGTCCACGAGAACATGCCCTACTCCGTCGAGGACGCCAACGTCGCGGTCATCGACACGGCCCTGGAAGTCCAGGAGACCGAGATCGACGCCGAGGTCAACGTCACTGATCCCGACCAGCTCCAGCAGTTCCTCGACCAGGAGGAAAAACAGCTCCGTGAGATGGTCGACAAGCTCGTCGACGTCGGCGCCGATGTCGTCTTCACCGACGGCGCCATCGACGACATGGCCCAGCACTTCCTCGCCCAGGAGGGCATCATCGCGGTCCGCCGCATCACCTCCTCGGACAAGAAGGCCCTGGCCCGCGCGACCGGCGCGAGCATCGTCGGCAACGTCGAGGACCTCTCCGAGGACGACCTCGGCTTCGCCGGCAGCGTCGCCCAGAAGGACATCGGTGGCGACCAGCGGATCTTCGTCGAGGACGTCGAGGAGGCCAAATCGGTCACCCTCGTCCTCCGTGGCGGCACCGAGCACGTCGTCGACGAGGTCGAGCGCGCCGTCGAGGACAGCCTCGGCGTCGTGCAGGTGACTCTCGAAGACGGCAAGGTCCTGCCCGGCGGCGGCGCCCCCGAGACCGAACTCGCCCTCGAGCTGCGTGATTTCGCCGACTCCGTCGGCGGCCGCGAACAGCTCGCGATCGAGGCCTTCGCCGACGCGCTCGAGGTCATCCCGCGGACCCTCGCCGAGAACGCCGGGCTGGATCCGATCGACTCGCTGGTCGATCTCCGCTCGAAGCACGACGGCGGCGACACCGCCGCGGGCCTCGACGCCTACGACGGCGAGATTATCAACATGCAGGATGAGCACGTCGTTGAGCCACTCCGCGTGAAGACGCAGGCCATCGAATCCGCCACCGAAGCCTCCGTCATGATCCTCCGCATCGACGATGTCATCGCTGCCGGCGACCTCAAAGGTGGCGCCAGCGACGACGACGAGGGCGGCGACATGCCCGCTGGCGGCGCCGGCGGTCCCGGCGGCGGCATGGGCGGTATGGGCGGCGGCATGGGCGGTATGGGTGGCATGGGCGGCGGCGGCATGATGTAAGCCGCTCCCGGCCACACCCACCCACCGTCTGACGTCTGCACCTGTCACGCCTGTTGACCGCCCGTTTGATTTCGGGTCACTGTCGTTTTTCTGTCCGTTTTTGTTCGGCGGCCGATCGATCGAGACGCGTCCGTCCATCCGAATCGTTATTTTGCGTATCGACCTCCTAATCGGTCGACGAATAGAGTCATAGGGCTGCCCCGATAGACGGTTGGCATGCCCGATCCGATTCCGTTCGAAGCGTACTACGATCGGTCGATGCTGACCGAGGTCGCGCTCGCTCCCGACGGCGAACGCGTCGCGTTCGTCGCCGACGAGTTCGATCCGGAGGCCGACGAACGCCACAGTTCGCTGTTCGTGGTTCCAGCCGACGGGTCCCGGGAGCCCCATCGACTCACCCGCGCCTCCGATGCATCGAGTCCCCAGTGGAGTCCCGACGGCTCGCGGCTTGCCTTCCTCGCCGCCCGAGAGGACGATGTCGCACGCACGATCGGTCGCCAGAAGGACGAAGCGGCTGGCGACGACGATGATGACTCCGACGACGGTGCGGGAGATGCCGAGGCGCCCGAGGATGAACCCAAACCGCAGCTGTGGCTGTTCGATCTCGACCGAGGCGGTGACGCCCAGCAGATAACGGACCGCGACGAGGGCGTTCGTGAGTTCGACTGGGCGCCCGACGGTGATCGGCTCGTCATCTCGGCCCGGGATCCGACCGACGAGGAGGCCGAATATCTCCGTCGTCGACGCGAGGATAACGGCCCGATCGAAACCGAGCGTGTCCAACACAAACTCGACGGCGTCGGCTGGCAGGACTCGGTGACGACATACCTCTTCGTCGTCGATGCCGATACCCACGAGATGGATCGACTCGATGACGCCTACGGCGGTGGATCCTTCGAGGGATTGGCCGGTCTCCAGCCGGCGTGGGGCTCCGACGATCGGATCGCGTTTCTCTCGAACCGAACCGACGAGCCCGACGAGTCGACGGCGATGGACCTCTACGTGATCCGACCCGATGGCTCCGAGCTCCACCGAATCACGGCAACGGAACTCGCCGCCGGCCGTCCGGAATGGCATCCCGATGGCGAGACGCTGGCGTTCACGGCCGGTGATCCCGAAAATGCCGCCGTCCCGACGCAGGTGTATCGGTGGGACGGCACCGACTACGAGTCGTTGACCGCCGATCTCGATCGAACGGTCGCCCGGACGGGCACCCTCCGATGGGAAGGCGACGAGGACCCGGACACGCTATTGGTCACGGTTGCCGACGAGGCCCACACCCGGCTGATGCGGGTCGACACGACCGGCGGCGCCAAAGGGGTGTTCGACCACCAAAGCGAATACCGCGGTATCAGGGCCTTCGATCAGCGCGGTGGGACGATCGCAGTGGGGCTTACCCACCCCAGCGAGGGATTGGATCTCTATGCAATGGCCCTCGATGCCGTCGATACGGCCGATGGTGACGATTCCCTCACCCGACTCACCGCACTGAACGAGGAGCTGATCGCCGACCACCCGATGCCGGCGTGTCGACGCCTCACCTTCGACAGCGATGGCCACGAACTCGATGGCATCCTTTACTCGCCGGCGGATCTCGATCTCGACAGCGATGACCGCCACCCGCTAATCGTCTCGATCCACGGCGGTCCCATCTCGTATGATGAACCCGAGTGGCGCTTCGAGTACGCCGCCTGGACGAGTCGGGGCTACCTCGTGTTCTGTCCCAACTATCGCGGGGGCGCCTCGTATGGCCAGTCGTTTGCCGAGACGCTCCGTGGTGCCTGGGGAACCGCCGAAGTCGATGACATCGTCGCGGGCGCCGAATCGTTGATCGATCGTGGATGGGTCGATCCCGACCGCGTGTTCGGACGCGGTTTCTCCTATGGCGGGATCGCGCAGGGCTTTCTGGTGACCCAAACCGATCTGTTCACCGCGGCCGCCCCCGAACACGGGATCTACGATCTGCGCTCGGATTTCGGGACCGGCGACTCCCACAACTGGACCGAACACGACTACGGACTGCCCTGGGAGGACCCCGACGCCTACGAAGCCGCTTCGAGCATCACCGATGCCGGCAACATCGAGACGCCGCTGTTGGTCACTGCCGGCGGCCAGGACTGGCGCTGTCCGCCCTCCCAGTCCGAACAGCTCTACAACGCGGCGAAAAAACAGGGCGTCGACGCGAAACTCGTCGTCTATCCCGAGGAACACCACAACGTCGGCGATCCCGATCGGGCGATCCACCGACTCGAGGAACTCGCCGCCTGGTACGAGCAACACGATCCAGCGACCGAATCGGAATCCGGATCCGAGTCCGACGACTGATCGTCGACGGCGTTCCGATTCGGGCTCCGGTCTTTATTCGTCGACTTCGAGTTCGAACTGTCGGTTATCGACGGCCGCGTTGAGGACGACACTCGTGTTGCTCTCTTTGACCTCGGGATCGGTCAGCAACGCTTTGATCTGATCGTTCATCCCGTCGGTATCGGTGAACTTCGCGACGGCGACGATGTCGTAGTCGCCGGTCACTTCATAGACGCTGACCATCTGGCGGTGATCCTTGAGCCGGTCAGTAATATCCGGGAGCGCATCGCCTTCGACCTTGAGATGGATGATCGCCGTGACGTCATAGCCGAGCTGTTCGTAGTCGATGGCGGGCGTATATCCACGGATGACGCCCTGGTCTTCGAGATCGCTGAGATGATTCGAGACGGTGGTGACCGAGACATCGAGGTCCTCAGCGAGGCTTCGGAGGCTTGCTCGTCCGTCGCCCAGCAAGGCGTTGAGCAGCTTCGCATCGAGGTTTTCGTATGTCATTAGGCCTATCCACCGGGGCCACCATTTAGAAGTTTACGATCATACAATTTTAGATCGAAAATAGACGATTCTACAAACCAATAGGATTTTAATACCTGGGGTATTGCCATCACCCGTCGGAAAAAATGACAAACGCGCACAAAGCTGACGGTGGAGAAAACATTACGCCGAAAGAACAGGCAGTGCTCGACCAGATCGATGAGGAAGACGTGGGCTATCTGCGGTTGCAGTTCACCGACATCTTAGGGACCGTCAAGAACGTCTCGATCCCGGCCCACCAGGCCGAGAAGGCGTTTACGGAAGGGATTTACTTCGATGGCTCCTCGATCGAGGGCTTCGTCCGGATCCAGGAATCGGATATGCGGCTCGATCCCGACCCGGATACGTTCGCGATCATCCCGTGGGAGTCCGTCGATGGGGCTGCGTCGGCGCGGATGATCTGTGATGTGATCGACACCGCCACCGGCGAACCCTTCGAGGGCGACCCCCGGTATGTGCTGAAACGAGCGATCGATCGTGCCGCGGAGATGGGCTTTACGATGAACGCTGGCCCCGAGCCGGAGTTTTTCGTCTTCCAGAAAGACGAGGACGGCCGGGCAACGACGACAACGCACGACGCCGGCGGCTATTTCGATCTCGCGCCAAAGGACCTGGCGACGGATCTGCGCCGGGAAATCATCGACACGCTCGAGGCGATGGACTTCGAAGTCGAAGCCAGCCACCACGAGGTCGCCCGTGGCCAACACGAGATCGACTTCAAATACGACGACGCGCTCACGACCGCCGACAACATCGCCACGTTCCGGTCGGTGGTCCGGGCGACCGCCGAGCTACACGACGTCCACGCGACATTCATGCCCAAACCCATCGCGGGGATCAACGGCAGCGGCATGCACACCCACATCTCGCTGTTCGAGGACGGCGAGAACGCTTTCCACGACGATGGCGACGAATTCAATCTGAGCGACACCGCCTACCAGTTCCTCGGCGGTATCCTCGAACATGCCCCCGCCATCACTGCTATCTGTAACCCGAACGTCAACTCCTACAAGCGACTGGTTCCGGGCTACGAGGCGCCGATCTACGTCGCCTGGTCCGACGTCAACCGGTCGGCGCTCGTGCGCAAACCGGCCGCTCGCGTCCCGGCAGCGAGCCGGATCGAACTTCGCTCGCCCGATCCGTCGTGTAACCCCTACCTGGCGCTTGCCGTTATGCTCCACGCCGGGCTAGACGGTATCGAGCGGGGCCTCGAGGCCGACGCGCCCGTTCGCGAGAACATCTACGAATTCACCGAACAGGACCGTGAGGACCGCGGGATCGAGACACTCCCGAGCACGCTCGGACAGGCGGTCAGCGCGCTCCAGAACGATGAGGTGATCATCAACGCCCTCGGCGAGCACATCGCCGAGAAGTACATCGAAGCCAAGACCGAGGAATACACCGAGTTCCTCGCATCGGTGTCCGACTGGGAACTCGATCGCTACCTCGAAACCTTCTGACTCCGGTTCGTCCGGGACTGACTATCCGGATACTCCTTTTTTGAAGCTCCCATTTGGCATCCAGCGCCCGCTTTCGGCTGTCCGTCCACGCTTGTCAGTCCCGGAACTGTCTGAGCCGATCGATCCCTTTCCGGGGGAGTCCGAGCAACGAAAGGCCAAGACCGACCAGCATCATTAGGGCGTACAGGCCGAGCGTTGACAGCCAGACGACGACCATCGCGAGGATGGCCCACCCGCCCGAGAGGAAATAGAAGGCACCGATCGTCATCAAGGTCCCATAGAGCAAGACCAGATACGGCCCCCAACCGCGGGCGTGGCCCCGGCGAAGGCGTTGTCTGACATACCGTTTTAGCTCCGATTCGATCTCTTGGCGGTGGACGATCCGATCGTCGAGACGGGATTCGAAGTCCTCGAACTCCGAGCGGAGCTCCTCGAGTTCGGTTTCGAGCCGATCAGTCGATGGATCGTGTTCGCTCGCGGCCGCCTCCGACGTAGACGGTCGGTCGACATCCTCGTCGCCCTCGTCCATTGGGTCAATTCGCAGTTGCGGGTTCAGGTATGTTGTAGCTGCCGATTCACCGCGGCATCGATCCGACCTGCGAGCACGACGTTGACTGCCGCGCCGAGCACCAACAGGATCGCCGCGAAATAAAACCAGGTTACGAGCAACAACACGCCGCCGATCACGCCATAGAGACTGGTCGTGGTCGTAATCCCGGCGTACAGTTGAAAAAGCGCCTGTAACAGCACCCAGCCGGCCGCCGCGATCACGGTCCCCGGTAGTACCTCCGTGACGCTGACGTCGGTGTCGGGGAAAAAGTAGTAGATCGGCAAGAACACGACGACCAATCCGATCAGGAGTACGAACAACCCGAGCAGACCACGGCCGACAGAGGGGCTTTGGACTGCGAGCAGGCCGCCACCGATGACCATCGTTCCGATGGCGATGGTGATGCTTACGAGGACGATCAACGCGTCAACGATGCGCGTGAGAAACGATTCGGCCGTCTGTGTGCCGTAGATCCGCGAGAAGGCGATGTCAAGCCCGCGAAACACCTTGAGCGTACTCCACAACAGCGCAACGATCCCGACGAGTGTGGCGCTGCCACGGCCACCGGTCGTCCTGATCGCCGACACCAGAAGTTCCTGGCCGCCGGGACTCAGATACTGCCCGCTTCGATCGAGGACGGCGGCGGCGAGCATCTCGTCGCCGATCGCCGTCGTGATCGCGACAGCGAGCAATACGGCCGGAAAGACCGATACGAAGGCGTAGTATGCGATGCCGGCCGCCAGGAACGTGCCGTCCCGGTCGCTGAGCACCGCGACGATGGCCCGACCGGCCGTCACGCCGGCTTGGACCGTTTCGCTTCTGGTCACGTCACGTTCCTCCGGTCGCCTCCTTGATCGCCGCCACGTCGGCCGTTGTCTTGAACGTCGTCCCGCCGTAGTGCGCTCGCGAGGCTTCATGTCCCGCCGCCCGGAGATCGGCGAGGAACTCCTCCATCGCGTTCGCCGAGCGCGACCAGCGTTTACAGAGGCGGTGTTGATCGTAATGGGTCGGGGTGTCGAGTTCGGCCGCCAGCGTTCGACAGAGCGATCGTGCCTCCTGGGCAGCGCCCATGCTTTCGTCGATGGCGTCCTCGACGCTCGCAAGGAACTCGGCGTCCCGGATCGGAGCTAACCAGACCGGTCCTGCCGTGAGGAGTTGATCGCTTCCACAGTTCGGACACACGTCCGGCGGGTGGGCGATCAGCCCGTCCTCGGGTTCACGATACAGACACTCCGGGCAGTGATGAAGCTGGCCGAGCGCATCGATTGCCCCGTTGGCGGCCGTTGCCGAGCGATCGAGCCGGAGGTACGTCCGGACATAATGACGGGTCGCATGGGTCACCACCGGTGTGATCCCGACGTCGTACCGGGCTCCGGTTCGGGCCAGCGCCGAGAGCAATATCCGGACGCCCATTTCGGGGTGATACTCGGTGTTTCGGGGGACACCCGAGTAGGTCCGTACCCCACTCTCGAAGTGGGCCCCACACAGCGGCGCGGTATCGGTCGCCGTGACACAGAGCAGTTGGCCCGTCCCCTGAAACGCGGCGTCGACGAACGGGATCGGCGTTCCGAAGGGATCGAGATCGACGACGTCGTAATGGTTCCGGTGGAGTTCGACGTTGGCGTCACGCCGACGGACCGCCCCGCGGAGGTCGTTCGCCCGGAAGTTCGCCCGCCCGAGTTCGACGGCCTCGGGATCGACATCACAGCAGGTTACCGTCCAGCCGTCGGCGGCGGCCCGCACGCCCCGAATTCCGGTCGCTGTCATGGCGTCGAGATACGTCTGGGCGGCAGGCTCCCGTTCCTGAAACGCGCGTAACACGGCGACCGTGAGATCGCGATTGAGCTCCTGGTTCGGATTGAAGAAAACCGACCCGTCTTTGCCGTCGCTCTCGGTTGCACCCTCGGGGACACGAACCGTCAGGCCACCCTCGGTAATGGTGGCTGTCTGCATACCTTCCCTCGCGGAGGCGTCCTCGAAAACCCGTCGGTCCGGCGTCGGACGGCCGGTTTATCGATGTGATCGACCAAACACGTTTTGGCAATCCCCTTCAAATTCCGGGGCGTGGATCCGGAGGGCGACTGGCACGGCGCGCTCGAAGCTGCGGGCGAACTCACCCCGTCGATCACTGAGACCATCGTCAGCGCCCACGGCGATCGGGGACTCCAGGCCATCGACGCCGTGAGCGAACAACGGGTCAAGGAGTACCGCGATTTCACCGTCGTCGTCGGTCACAGCGAGGAGTACGTCATCGAGGGGGATAGCTGCACCTGCAAGGACAGCGAGTACAACCTCGATGCCGACGATCCCGCCCAGCGGTGCTGGCACGTCCTCGCGGTCGAGATCGCCGAACGGATCGGCGCCGTCGATCACCACGACATGTGGTATTCAGAGGTCCGTGACTTCCTTTAGGGAATGGTCGTCGATCCGTGACGCTTGACCTCTGACACGAACGCTTTTAGTGGCGCTTGCTCTCGGTCGGAGCATGCCTTCCCCACCAGACACACTGTTGGTCGGTGGTGTCGTCGTGACCGTCGATCCCGAGCGACGCGTGCTCGATCCGGGGGCGGTCGCCGTTGCCGACGACGAGATCGTCGCCGTCGAGGATCGCGAGACGATGCTCGAACGCTATCCGGATGCCGAGCGGATCGATCTCGAAGACACGATCCTCATGCCCGGATTAGTCGACTCGCACGGTCACGGCGGTCATTCGATGACGAAGAACCTCGCGGGCGGCACCGGCCGCTGGATGGAGGTCGTCGAGGACGTCTATTTCCGTGGGTCCGACACGGCGTTCTGGCGAGCCGACAGCTACCTCGCCGCCCTTGAGCACCTGGAGTTCGGCGTCACGACGTCGCTTGCGTTCCCGGGATCGATGCCCCGCGTCGATCACCCGAAATACGCCGAGGCCGCCGTCGAGGGGTTCGACGAGCTCGGTTTGCGACACGTCATCAATCTCGGCCCGCCCAACCCGCCGTTTCCCCTCGAGTGTCGTGACCTCGACAACGACGAGACGATCCATCTCGATATGGAGCTGGCTTTCGAGACGACCGAAACCGTCATCGAACGATTGGATGGCGCCGCCGACGGCCGGCTGTCGGTCTCGATCGGTCCGTCGTCGCTGGTGCCGGAGGTCACCCGCAACGGGCAGGATCAAATCACTGGTCTGGTCGCCTCCCGCGAACTCGGCGACGAACAGCTCGGTGACGCGTCGGATCTCTCGATCCACCAGCTCGAACGGGTCGTCGAACTTCGGGACACTCACGACGTCCCCGTCCAGCCCCATGCCTATCGGGGACAGATCCAGGCGGCCGCCGACGCCGTTCCGGCGATCCTCACGCCGGCCCTTTCGTTAGCTCACTGTGCGGGCATCGCCGAACGCGAGATCGATCTGTTGGCCGAAAACGGTGTCCACGTCACTCACGGTCCGCTCACCCACGCCTATGCGATCGCCCGATTTCCGCTGATCGAAGCACTCGAAGCCGGCGTCAACGTCGTGATCTCGACCGATGGTGCCGCCCCTGACCGGTCGTTCGATCTGCTCTCACAGGGGCGGGTCGCTGCCCAGCTACAGCGGGCCTATTTCAACGATATCTCGCTGCTCCCGGCCGGGAAGATCATCGAGATGATGACGATCGAGGCTGCCCGCTCGATCCGGATGGACGGGACGATCGGTTCGCTCGAACCCGGCAAGAAGGCCGACGTCATCGCGGTCGATCTCGAGACGGCCCCGATGCAGCCGCGGTATCAGCTCCTCCAGCGGCTCGTCCATTTCGCCTCCGGCCACGACGTGACGTTCACGATGGTCGATGGCGAACCGCTGCTTCGGAACGGCGAGCTCGTCGACGAGACGGTCGATCCTGCTGACATCTACCACCACGCTAACGAGGAAGCCATGACCGCGATCGATCGCGTCGATGCGACCGACCACACCGATCCCCACCCCAACACTTGGGGAAGCGTTCGGTACTGAGCGCGGCGCCCCTGGGTAGTCCCTGATCAGAGCAGGCTCGTTTGGAAGAAAATGACCACGAGGTTGTTCGTGAACACGAGCAGGCCGGCCGCCACCAACAGGCCAAGCCAGACCTCGACGCTGCCGGCGAAATACCGCTGAAGCGGTTGGTCGGTCTCAGCGAGCAGTTCCGTCACGGCATAAAAGAAGGCGACGACCAACACGACCGCAAGCAGATGGGCGGCAACCATGACGCCGAGTCCTTGGGCGAGGAGCCACCGCATGAGCGGATTCGCCTCGGCACCCCGGCCGACGATCTCGGCGGCGTACATCGTCGTGTTCATATCGAGGGCCGTCAGGAGAAACAGCGCGACTGTCAGCCAGTCCCAGTATTCCTCGATTTTCTCGTTCAAATCCTCAGCACGAGCCATCAATACTGTCTGCTGATGTTGCTCTCGACGGGATGAATAAAACACCCGGCTCGATTATCATACGTTGAAATGATCGTCGGACCGGCGGTTGGCGGTATTTGATCCCCTTCCACCGGTTGAACAACGGTGTGTATCCCGATCGGTGGTCGATCACTCAGGCGCAGAATTCGACGAAGTTCCGGAGGATCCGCAGTCCCGTCTCGCCGCTCTTCTCGGGGTGGAACTGCGTCCCGAAGACCGTCCCCGCCTCGTTGGCGATGATACTCGCGAACTCGGTGCCGTAGTCGGTCGTCGTCACGACGGCCGCCTCGTCGTCGGGGACGGCGTAGTAGGAGTGAACGAAATAGGCGTATTCGCCATCGATCCCCTCGACGAGAGGGTGATCGCGTTCGACGTGTAGCTGATTCCATCCCATGTGTGGGACCTTTCGGTCGGTCGTAAACCGGACGTTCCGACCGGGGATCAGATCGAGTCCCTGGACATCACCTTGCCCGACCCGTTCTGCCTCCTCGCTTTCGGTGAGCAACATCTGCATACCGAGACAGATCCCGAACAGCGGCGTCCCCGCCTCGGCGGCGGCGACCAGATCCGCCCGGAGCGGATCGGCGTTTTCCATGCCCTCGCTGAAGGCACCAACGCCCGGGAGCACGATGCCATCAGCCCCTTTGATCGCCTCCCGGTCGTCGGTCACGGTCACCGCCGCGCCGGCCCGCTCTAACCCCCGGGTCACACTCCGGAGGTTCCCGAGGCCGTAATCGACCACGGAGATCGTCGCCGCCCGCTGGCGCTGGGTCGTCATGCCCAACGGTTTCGGCCACGCCGACAAGTCAGTTTTCGTTATCGTCGTCTCACAAGTTTGATTGCGGCTCAGAACTGGCCAAGCGTCGACTGATCGCCGCTACCGACCATCGAGGCCGCTTTTTCGATGACCTGCTCGAAGGTGGTTCGCTGGCTCGGGTCGTACAGCGACGCCGCCGGATGGACTGAGATCAACACGTCTCGTTGGTAGCCGGCGATCTCGACGGTCTCGATCGTGCCCGCCTCGTTCGTCACGCCGACCGATCGACCCAACAGATGTTCGCTTGGGACCTTCCCCAGGGCGATGATAGCGGTCGGATCGATCCGCTCGATCTCCGCTTCGAGATATGGCCGACAGTTCCGCAGCTCGTCGTCGCTCGGATCGCGGTTGTCCGGCGGGCGACACCGCACGCAGTTGGTGATCCGGACGTCCGATCGGGCAAGCCCCTGTTCTTGGAGGGTGTCGGTGAGTACGGACCCGCTCCGCCCCACGAACGGCTCGCCCTCCGTATCCTCCTGTTCGCCGGGGCCTTCCCCGACGAACAGCAACTCGGCGTCCGGATCGCCGACGCCGTTGACGATCCGCGATCGTGACTCGACCAACGCCGGACATCGCTGGCAGGCGGCGACTGTGAGTCCCTCCATTCGCTCATCGACGTCATTTCGATCGGACGACGGATCCATATCGGTGGCTCGGACGAGTCGGTTATCAATCCGTGGCCTTCCGATCCGACCGCCACCGATCGGCGGCCCGGGCGATGAGACGGGCGATCCGGAGTGGTTCCGGACGCCCGCCCTCGGGGGTGAACGCTCGAACGACATCACGGGCTTCGATGGCATCGATTCCGACCGTCCGGAGGAAGACCGGTTCGTCGTTGACGACCAGCCGTTCGCGTGGCGGCTGTGCACGGTATCGTTGCAGCCGGGTTTCGAGTGCCTTCCCCTCGAAGGCATCACGCAACGCCGGTTCGAGCCCCTCGCTTTCCTCGAACGTTACCGCGAGTACCGGTCGGTCGAGGGCCGTCTGAATCTCGGGGAGATCGAGAATATTGTACCAGGCCGGGGCGATCCCGGCGATCAATACATACCGGACGTCCTCACGTCCCAGTCGCTCGAAGAGGTCGATAATACTGGTCGTCGCGTCGGTCCCGCCAACCGTACACGAGCCCAACGCGACGCCATCGAGAACGCGATCGGCCCGGACAACGGCGCCGGCAAGCGTGCTCTCCTCGCCGCGAAACGATTCGGCGATGCCGATCGCCCGAACGCCGGCCTTCACGATGGTTTCAACTGTCCCCTTTGATGTCTTCGAGCTGGTCGAGTAGTTCGTCGTTCGAGGCGGTAAACTCGAACTCGACGTCGCCATCGTGATCGATGGCGGTGGTGTTAACGCTGTCCTCCTCGTCGAAGTCGGCGTCGATCTCCTGGTTTTCCTGTTCGGATTCGTCGTAGCTCCCAAACCCCATGCTCATTTGGGTCTAATGGATTCTCAGTAAAAAGTCATGCGCCGCCCCAGCGGGTTCGTCGCTGATCGACGGAATCGGTGACGCTGTCCCGCAGGCCTATGTCGGGGGCTCCCGTACTCTTGGACAGCTATGGACGTCTATCCCGTTACCGATGACGCTGAGAGTTTTACCTGTAACGCGTATCTCGCCGTCGGCGATCGGACGACGTTGGTCGACGCCGGGGCGATGCCCGGTGTCACGAACGTCATCGAACGCTACACCGATACGATCGATGCGGTCGTCCTTACCCACCAACACGGCGATCATATCCAGGAACTCGAGACGGTCCTCGATACCTTCGATGCCGATTGTTACGCCTACGCCGATCACCCTCGCCGCACACACGCCCTCGATGACGGCGATCACGTCCACATCGGCGATGAATCGTGTGAGGCCGTCTTCACGCCGGGTCATGCCGATGACCATCTCGCCTTTATCGGCGACCGTTCGATCTTCTCCGGCGATGTCGTCGTCCACAACGACGGGGCGTTCGACTACGGGAGCTTCGGTCGGACGGACAGCGTCGGCCAATCCCGCGAGGAACTCATCGAGAGCATCAACCGCATCCTCGATCGGCTCCCCGACTCTGTCGAACATATGTACGCCGGCCACGGCGATGTCTTCCATGGTGATGTCCGGGACGTCATCGAGACGGCGCTCCGGCGGGCGGAAAAACGCGAACCGAAATACCCCGACGAGTAGCCGATCGGACTGCAAGAGAACAACTGAACGGTCGGTCGATGCCGTTGTCAGGCCGTCTGTCGCTCGCGGTTCTTCGGACGGAGCTTCCCGTAGCCACACTTCCGGCAGTGATCGGCGTCCATCGGGTTGCGGGCGTTACACCGCATACAGATCAGCTTCTCAAGCGTTCGCTTTTCGGCGGCGTCGAAGGAGGCCATGGGGATGGCTACTGGAGCCGAGCGTTAAACGCTTTCGAGACTCTACGATCCGTTCCGATCCGCTGTTCCGTCTATATCGGCGTCATCCGCCGGTTCGGACGTTCCGGCATCGAGATACTCGCTTTGGATGGCGACGACTTCCGTCGAATCGCTACAGGCGGCGTACCGGCGCAACGGTTCCTCGTTCAACTCGAGAAAGGTCTCGCCCCACCGGAACTTCCCGAGGATCCGTTCGGCGTGTCGTCGTTCGCCGAGGATCACCAGGCCGGCGGCGAGGGCTTCGACGGTCGTCAACCGGAACGGCCGGCCGTAGTTGACGGGATTGGCCGCCACGAGGAACGGTAAGGCTCGGTGGTCGCCGCTGATCGTAAACTGTGCGGCTTCGGCGGTGTCCCACGAACAATCGAGCGCGATCAACCGTTCGCCGTCGTCGGCCGGCGATAGGGCCTGTTCGGCGTGTGGATTGAGAACGATCCCGGCAGGCGTTGCCCGGTCAGACCGGTGGAGCGTGGCGAGATCGAACCGTGCGAGCTTCCGGGCCGTACACTTATCGGGATCGTCGTCGCCCTCGTACCGGATGTGAAGCTCCACGATCGTCGGGTAGTAGCCGTCGGTAGAAAAGCCGACCGTCCGGCGTTCACTCCCGCCGACCGGCGCCGACGGCGCTTTCGCCGACCGGTTGGTGGCCCTCGATGCGCTCCTGGCCGTCCATGTACGGCCGGATCGGCTCGGGGATGGTAATGCTCCCGTCGTCGTTCTGGTAGTATTCCATGATCGCGACCATCACGCGTGGCAGCGCCACGCCGGAGGCGTTGAGGGTATGGAGGTATTCGGCGGATTCGTGGCGTTCGGGCCGATAGCGGATCCCCGCCCGTCGGGCCTGAAACTCCTCGAAGTTCGAAGCACTCGAGACCTCCAGCCATCGCCCACCGACATCGGGTCCCTCGGGCATGTCGTCGGCCGGTGCCCACACCTCGATGTCGTACTTTTTCGCCTGGGCAAACCCCATGTCGCCGGTACACATCTCGAGGATCCGGTAGGGCAGCTCCAGGCGATCGAGCACCTCGGTGGCCTCCTCGACGAGCCCTTCGAGCCGTTCGTAGCTCTCGCCCGGTCGCACGAAGTTGACCAGCTCGACTTTGTTGAACTGGTGAACCCGGACGTACCCGCGTGTCTCGGTGCCGTGTTCGCCGGCTTCCCGCCGGAAGTTCGGGCTGTAGGCCTGATGCTTGAGGGGGAGATCGTCGTCGAGGAGGATCTCGTCACGGTACATGTTCGTGACCGGAACCTCCGCGGTCGGCAACAACCAGAGATCGTCGTCGTCGTAAGGTTCGTCGTTGTCACCGCCGATGCGATAGGCATCCTCGACGAACTTCGGGAACTGACCGGTCCCTCGCATCGAGCGGGAGTTGACCGGCAGTGGCGGGAAGACGTCGGTGTACCCCTGCTCGCGGTGGACATCGAGCATGAACTGAATGAGGGCATACTCCAGCCGGGCGCCATCACCCTTGATGAACTGAAAGCCGCCGCCGCTGACCTTTGCGCCCCGCTCGAAGTCGAGGATTTCGAGTTCCTCCCCTAGATCGTAGTGGGGGACGACCGGCTCGGGCAGCTCGCGAAGCGCGTCGAACCCGACGCGTTCGGCCTCGACGTTGTCGCTTTCGTCCTCGCCGACCGGGACCTCCTCGTGGGGCACGTTCGGGAGTTCGAGCAGGGCGGATTCGAGTTCCGATTCGAGTTCATCGGCACGCTCCTCGATCGACTCGATCTCGGCTTTCAGCTCCTGGGAACGTTCGATCGCTTCCTGAGCCTCCTCGTCGCTACCTTCCTGTTTGAGCTCGCCGATCTGGCTGCTGATCTCGTTGCGTTCGTGGCGCAGATCGTCACCCCGTGCTTTCAGTTCCCGCCATTCCTCGTCGATCTCGAGGATTCGATCGAGATCGACCTGCCCTTCGAGACCTTTGGTCTCGATGGCCCGACGGACCTCATCGGTGTGTTCTCGGATATAGTCCCTGCTCAGCATCCGTACACCGCGATTTCAGCCCGCCGCGGAAAACCGTATCGTCTTTGTCGGCCGTTAGCGGGGCCCTCTCCTGTCGAGCATCGACGGGCTTTAGCGCCCGCCTGTGGGAGGGACGGACATGGCGATCGGCGACGTGTCACGGGTGACGGCGGGGGATGTCACCGACTGTTATTACCTCGATACGGGGATGTATGATGTCGAAGCCTACGGCTCGGTGTATCTTCTCGATGCCGAGCGGCCGGCCGTGGTCGATACCGGGATCGGTACCCGGTATGAGGCGATCCTCGAGGGGCTCGAAACGGTCGGGATCGACCCCAGTGAGTTGGCGGTCATCGCGCCGACGCACGTCCATCTCGATCACGCCGGCGGTGCGGGCTATCTGGCGGCCGCGTGTCCGGATGCGGCGGTCGCGGTTCACGAAATCGGTGCCCCCCACCTGATCGATCCCGAGCGGCTCGTCGAGGGCACGAAACGGGCGGTCGGCGATCAGTGGGCGTACTACGCCGACCCGAAACCCGTTCCCGAGGATCGGGTTCGGTCGCTCACCGACGGTGACGTCATCGACCTCGGCGAGTACACGCTCGAAGCGAAACACGCTCCCGGGCATGCGCCCCACCAGATGGTCTATCACATGCCCGAAAACGACGCCGTCTTCACGGCCGATGCAGCGGGCATCAACGTCCCGGACCTCGACGGCGTCTATCCAACGAGTCCGCCCCCGAACTTCGATCTCGAACAGTGTCTGGCCGACGTGGCCATGTTACAGGAGCTCGACCCGGCCGTGCTCTGTTACGGTCACTTCGGTCCGGCCGAGACCGGTGATAACCTGGCTGTCTACGAACGCGTGCTCACCGACTGGGTCGAACGGATCGAAACCGTCCGGACGGAGCTCGAAGACGACGATGCCGTCATCGAGCACTTCGTCGAGGAACAGTGGGACGAGCTCGAACCGGTCTGGGGTGACCGGAAAGCCCGGGCCGAGACGACGATGAACGTCCGTGGCGTGCTTCACTATCTGGATCAACAGGCCGATCAACGCGAGTAGTCGTGCAAGCTATCCGTCGGTCCCTGTCTGTCTTCCGGCTGCCGCTGAATCAGCGTCCTTTATCTGTCTGGTGCTGTATGCGATTTACACGGAGGCTTGAGGACTGAATGGCCGGCGGCGGCGAGCTGATCGCGATCGTCGCGGTGATCATCGCGATCGGGGTAATCGCGCAGGTACTCTCGGATCAGTTCCGCATCCCGAGTATCGTCTTTCTGATCACCGCCGGCGTTATCCTCGGGCCCGAGGTGCTCGGCATCCTTGGACCGGAATCGTTCGGCAACGCGCTTTCGGCGATCGTCGGGCTTTCGGTCGCGATCATCGTCTTCGAGGGGGCCTTCCACATTCGGATCGAACAGCTTCGGGAGGCTCCATCGGCGACCCTCCGACTGATCACGATCGGGGCCGTCATCGCGCTCATCGGGACGTCGGTCGCGGTCCGATATCTCATCGGCACCCAGTGGGGCGTTGCCTTTCTGATCGGCGCGTTGCTGGTCGCGACGGGGCCGACGGTCATCGCGCCGATCCTCGAGATCGTGCCCGTCCGGGATCGGGTCGCGACGGCCCTCGAAACTGAGGGCATCATCAACGACGTGACGGCCGCGATCCTTGCGGTCGTCATCTTCGAGGCCATCCGATTCAACGTCACCGAACCGCTCGAGCTGTTCCGACTGTTCGTCCAACGGCTGGGCATCGGTATCGTCGTCGGGCTCGTGGTCGCGGGGGCGATCGGCTATGTGCTTCGACACGTCGATCTCTCCGCGGAGAACGCTCCCCAACACGCCCGTCTGTTGGTGTTGGCTGGCGCGCTCGTCGCCTATGGCGCGGCCGATTTCCTGGTGACCGAGGCGGGCATCGCGGCAGTCGCGACGGCCGGTCTCGTGCTCGGCAACATCGATCTGCCCTACGAGGAGGATATCTCGGAGTTCAAAGGTGACATTACGCTGTTGGTGCTCTCGTTTGTCTTCATCGCGCTGGCGGCCCTCCTCGACTTCGGGAGCCTGCTTCGACTCGGACTCGGCGGCCTGCTCGTGGCGGTTATCGTCGCCGGCGTTGTCCGACCCCTGCTCGTGTTCATCTCCGCGACCGGGGACCGATTTACCACCGGCGAGAAGGCTTTCATGAGTTTCGTCGGTCCCCGGGGTATTATCCCGGCCTCGGTCGCGACGCTGTTTGCGATTCAACTGCGGGCACAGGGGCTCGCTACAGCGGCCGACGTCCTCGTCGGCACTGTCTTTCTCGTTATTCTCGTTACGGTCATCGTCGAGGGCGCGTTCGCCCGACAGGTGGCCGAAGCACTGGACGTGATACCCATGCGTGTAATCATCATCGGTGGCGGGAAGGTGGGCCGTGCGCTCGCCGAACGGCTGGAGGATCGTGGTGAGAACGTCGTCATCATCGAGTCGTCCCAAGAGATCGTCGAGACGGCTCGCGATCAGGGCTTTGCCGTCCGGCACGGCGATGGCGCCGATACCGACGAACTACGGAGCGCCGGCGCGGAGAACGCCAAGATCGTCGTCGCGGCGACCGGGGACGACGACGTCAACCTCCTGGTCGCCCAGCTCGCGGGCTCGAAATTCGACGTCGAAACGATTCTAGCGCGGGTCAACAACCCCGACAACGTCGACGCCTTCGAGGAGTTAGGCGTCCGCGCTATCTCCTCGCCGCTGGCAACGGCGTGGGCGATCGACAACGCGATCGAGCGGCCGGCCCTCTCGGCGTGGATGACCGAACTCGGTCGATCCGGTGACGTCCAGGAGATCGAAGTCACCGCTGAGGATCTCATCGGTCGGACCGTCGCCGAACTCGATGACGAGCTCCCGAACGGCTGTATCATCGCCCTGGTGAGCCGGAACGGCGATAGCCAGGTTCCCGAACAGGAATTCACGCTGCAGGCGGGCGATCACATCACGTTCCTGGGACGGAAAGACGCCGTCCGCGATGCGATCGATCGCTGTCACCCCCACGATTAGCGGTCGCTCCGTCGATTCGATGGGGTGTTGGTGGCCCCTCCGATTGATCTCGATTCATGGCGACGCCCTTATACTATTCAAACTGGTACTACATGGGGAATGAGTAGCGGGCCCCTCGACGTCATCGAACTGCTGTTGACGGCGCGTGTCTATACTGAGCATCGTGACCTCGATGAGAACGACTTGCCGCCGTCGATCCGGCAGGTCTACTGGAGCGACGGCCAGATCGAGCGGCCGCTGTCGGTGACCGAGGACGACGCCCGGTCGGCGACAGGGGTCGAGGATCCCTGGGACGCGGTGTCGGGACTGATGTTCACCCAGTACGACGAGTTCACCGGCGAGATCTCCCTCACCCAGCCGGATATGGCCGAGGAATGGTTCGAGGAACGCACCGACCCCGAGCGGCTCCAGGCGAATCCGACGCTTGCGTACCTCTATGAGGACCACGAGCCCTTCGCCGCGGAAGTCGACTACGAAGCGGCTCGGGAGGCAAACCGACCGATCCAGGCCGATCGAGCGTGGATCGACGGTCTGCTCGCGGAGTATTTCGACGAGGACGACGAGGAGATGCTGGATCTCGTCGATGTCCGTGCCCCCGAGGAGATCGAGATGACCCTCGACGATCTCGTCTTGACTGAAGATCAGGAGGGCGAGATCCGCAAGATCGGCAAGGCGATCGAACACCGGGATTACCTCGCCGAGATCGGCCTCCGGGAGATCGGCAAGTTACTGTTCGTCGGACCGCCGGGCACCGGCAAGACGTCGGTCGCTCGGGCGCTTGCCCATCAGCTCGATCTCCCCTTCGTGGAGGTCAAACTCTCGATGGTCACGAGCCAGTACCTCGGGGAAACCTCGAAGAACGTCGAGAAGACCTTCGAGGTCGCCCGCCGGCTCTCGCCGTGTATCCTCTTTATGGACGAGTTCGACTCAATCGGCAAAACCCGCCGGTCCGATGAACACGCCGCGCTCAAGCGGGCGGTCAACACCCTGTTGAAGTCGATCGACGAGATCAGCCTCATCCGCGATGACGTGTTGTTGATCGGCGCGACCAACCATCCCGATCAGCTCGATGCGGCTGCCTGGCGGCGCTTCGACGAGATCGTCAACTTCCCACGGCCGGATTACGACATGCGCCGGGACATCTTCGATGTCATCACCAACCAGATGGTGATCGAGAATTTCGATCCCGAGGAACTCGCCGAAGCGACCGAGGGCCTCACCGGCAGCGACATCCGGTTGGTTCTCCGGGAGGCCGTCCTGGCCGCCCTGACCGAGGATCGCACTACCATCACACAGAGCGATCTCATGGACGCGATCGAGGGCTTCGAGGAACGTGACAACATGAAGAACCTCTCGATCGACGACCTCGGCGATAAGATCGATTCGGGGTCGAGTGATGGCCACGATCACGATCACGACCACGATCACGACCACGATCACGACGGCGCCGAGGGCGACGCCGAACGTCAGGACCCACCGACGCCACACGACTGATCGTCGCGAGTCCGAGGATGGAGGTCACGCTGCTTGGGACCGGCGATACCACCGGGACGCCGACCGTCGGCTGTACGTGTGAGACCTGCCAGACGGCCCGCCAGCGCGGCGTCGAGCGATCACGGTTTTCGGTGTACGTCTACAACGACCGAACCGACGAAGCGCTGTTGATCGATGCGAGTCCCGACTTTCGCCAGCAGTTTCTCACCCAGGGGGTGTCGCTCCCGGATGCGGTTTTGATCACCCACATTCACTTCGATCACCTCGATGGACTGGGCAATTCCTACCGCCTGTTCGACGAACTGCCGGTGTATGCGGCCGACGAGGTCGATCCACAGACCGACAAGAGCGTCGCGGGGACGATCCGTTCGAAGTACAGGTATCTGCTCGATCGGGTGACCGTCCACGAACAGACACCGCTTGTATCCTTTGTAGTCTGTGGGCTCGAAGTCACGTTCGTGCCGGTCGATCATCCCCCACTGCTGTGTTACGGCGTCGTGGTCGAGGATCCCGTGACCGGCGCGAAGCTGTCGCTGTCGGGCGATACGAGCTACGACATTCCCGATCGGTCCCGCGACCGACTCGCCGATCCGGATCTCCTGCTCGCCGACGGGATCGTCCCCGCCCACCAGTGCGAGTATCATCCGATGGGAGGCAGTCACCACGACGAGACAGGAACGCCGCGGACGTTTGGCACCAAACACATGACCCGGGAAGGGGCGATCGCGTTGGGGGCGGATCTGCATGCGGACACGCTCCGGATCGTCCACGCGGCTCATTTCTATCCCGCCGACGAGGCGTTCGAGGAACCGATCGCCGTCGACGGCGAACACTACTCGCT
>JAXINS010000128.1:0-21615 GCA_034190395.1 Chewarchaeum aethiopicum (SeqCode) | reverse complement strand
ACACGAAGTACACCGAGCCGTACTCCGTCTGGTAGCCGGCGACGATCTCGGTCGGGGCTTCAGGGATGTCGAAGGGGTTCCGGCCGATCTCGGCGATGTTCGCCGCCAGGAACAACACGAACGCAAACGGGTTCACGAACGCGAACCACGACGGGATCACGACCCCGGCGACGGTAAACAGCGGCTCGGTCTGGATGGCGACGATTTCGGACATCTGGAGGGTTCCCGTGAAGATCACCACCGAGGCGGCCGTGATCACGAGTGGGATCTCATAGGCGATGTTCATCGCCACCGCCCGCAGTGCGCCGAGCATCGAGTATTTGTTATTCGACGCGTAGCCGCCCATCACGACCCCGATCGACGCGATCGAGGCGACCGCAAAGACGAACGCCAGGCCCGTCTCGGGGTCGGCGAGCTGGAGGCCCGAGCCCATCGGAATCACCGCAAACCCGAGCAGCGCCGAAAACGGCAGGACGATCGGCGCCAGATCCCAGGCGGGGCGATCGACGCCCTCGGGGATGATGAGCTCCTTCGAGAGCAGCCGGACGGCGTCGGCGACGATGATCAACAGCCCGAACGGACCGACCCGGTTGACGGCGATCCGGTCGGTAAACGAGGCCGTGATCTTCCGTTTGGCATACGGCCCGGCCAGGGCGGTCATCGTCAGCATGATGTTACCGATGATGAAGGCCCCGAGGAAGCCGGCGACGGCCTGCTCGAGAATGCTCATCTCGGTCCCGAAACCGAGCAGCTGGCCGATGGTTTCGGGCAACATCGCCATCGGTGCCACGCCACCCGCCGACATTACCGATCGACCTCCCCGAGGATGATATCGAGGCTCCCCAGCGAGGCGATCAGGTCCGGAATCAGATCACCCTCGGCCATCTCCGGCAGGGTGTGGAGGTTACAGAAACACGGGCTGCGGATCTTGAACCGGCCCGGCTTCTGGGTGCCGTCCGAACGGATGTAGATCCCGAGTTCGCCCTTGGCGGCCTCGACGGCGCGGTAGGTCTCTTTGTCCTCTTCGGGCTTGATCGTCCGGGGGACGTTCGCCTGGATCTCGCGGTCGTCTTCCGGCCAGTCTTCGAGGAGATCGACACACTGTTCGATGATGCGGGCAGATTGTTCGACCTCCCGCATCCGGACGAGCACGCGCGAGTAGTTATCGCCGCCGTCCTCCGTGATGACGTCCCAATCGAGGTTCGGGTAATAGCCGTAGGGGTCGTCCCGACGGAGGTCGTAATCGATCCCCGACCCGCGGGCGACCGGTCCGGTCGCGCCGTACTGTTTGGCGGTATCTGCGTCGAGGACGCCGGTGTCGATACACCGCAGCTGGAAGATCTCGTTTGAGGTCAGCAGGTCGTGGTACTCCTCGAGACGGTTGGGCAGGTCATCGAGGAAGTCCCGGATCTTCTCGAAGAACTCCTCGCGGGGTTCGGGCAGATCCCAGACCACGCCGCCCAGCCGGAAGTAGTTGAACATCATCCGCTGGCCGGTGAGGTCCTCGAGGATCGATTGCACCGTCTCGCGGTCCCGCATGGCGTACATGAAAATCGCCGTGAAGTCGCCGTAAACGTCGAGCGCAAACGTCCCGAGCGCCAGCATGTGACCGGCGATCCGACAGAACTCAGCGCTCATCGTCCGGATGACCTTGGCGTATTCGGGCACCTCGATGTCGGCGAGATCCTCGGCCGCCCGGGCGTAGGCCCACTCGTTGAGCAGCCCCGCCGAGGAGTAATCCCACCGGTCGGGATACGGCATGATCTGATACCGGTACGTGCCCTCCTGGGCCATCTGTTCCTCACAGCGGTGGAGATAGCCGATATCGGGCTCGACGTCGGCGACCTGCTCGCCGTCGAGGGTGGTCTTGAGGTGGAGCACGCCGTGGGTCGCCGGGTGGTGGGGCCCGATGTTGAGGAACATCGTATCCGAGTCGTCGTCGCGGTGATCGGCCTCAAGGGGGTTGGCGTGTTCCCGCAGGGTCACGATCTGGGGTTTGTCCTGGTGGTAATCCCGCGAGAGCGGGTGGCCCTGCCAGGTCTCGGGCAGCAGGATCCGACGCAGGTCGGGATGATCCTCGTATTCGATGCCGACGAGATCGTAGGCCTCCCGTTCGTGCCAGTCGGCGGTCCGATAGACCGGTTCGGCCGTCTGGCTGGTCGGGTTGTCCGACGGGGTCGGCACGACGACGCTGAGTTCCTGGGTCGGATCGGCGTACTTCTTGAGGTGGTAAATCGACTCGTAGCGGTCGGGGTATTCCTGGGCGGTGACCAACGAGAGGTGATCGAAGCCGGCCTCCTGTCGTAGCGTCGAGAGGACGTCCTGGACGGCGTCCGGCCGGATGACAAACCCCTCAGCGTTGAGGTGGGTCTCCCGTTCGAGGACCTGCCCGTCCAACAGCGCTTCGAGTTCGTCGTAATCGAGACCGTCCTCGGTGACGCCGACCGCCGGTTCGAGCGCCGTTCCGGGATCGGGTTCGGGGTCTTCGAGGCTCATGGCGAATCAGCCCAGTTGTACCGCATCACGAGGTCGTCCTCGTCGATCTGATCGGCCAGTTCGTCGACGATCTCGTCGCGTTCGAGGTCGCCGAACTGTTCGAGCTCGTATGGCTTGACCGTCACCGGCGAGGATTCGCCGTTGGCGACCCGTTCCTGGAGCTTGGCGACGCCATACACCAGCGCCTCGGGCCGGGGCGGGCAACCGGGGACATGGATGTCGACCGGGATGACCTCCTCGGCTCCCTTGATGACATTGTAGCCCTTCTGGAAGGGGCCGCCAGAGATCGTACACGAGCCCATCCCGACGACGAACTTGGGCTCGGGCATCTGGTCGTACACCCGCTTCATCCGTGGGGCGAACTTCGAGACGATCGTGCCCGGCACGATGATCACGTCCGCCTGACGCGGCGAGGCACGGGGGACCCCGGCGCCGAAGCGATCGAGGTCGTGTTTGACCGCGTAGGTGTGCATCATCTCGATGCTACAGCAGGCGATCCCGAACTGCAACATGAACATCGAGGAGCCCCGCACCCAGTTCATGAACTTATCGAACTTCGTGAGAATGAACGGCGAGGAGCCGAACGCCTCCCGGAGCTTGGAGTTAAACCGGTTGTCGAGGCCCGAGCCAGTCCGTGCCTCACGGGTTTTGGTCTGCGGTTCATCGGATCGGACGATGTCGTCACGCGGGGACGACGATTGGTTTGATTCGCTGCTCATTGTTGTTCCACGCTCCCTTGTTGGCGACGCGGGTTACGGATCCATTTGACGGCGCCGTTCCGCCATGCCCAGCCGAGCCCGACGACGAGGACGCCGATGAACACAAGCATCGGCACCAACGCCGCGACGAGCCCCGCCGAGCCGGCCGCGTCCCGATAGATCACCGTCCAGGGGAAGATGAGGACGGTCTCGATGTCGAAGACGACGAACAGCAACGCGACCATGTAGTACTGTATGTTGAATCGAAGCCCGGCGGTCCCTTTGGTCGGAATCTCGCCGGATTCGTAGGTTGCGCTTTTGCCCTGCTCAGGGACTGTCGGTCGGAGCAGACTGGATACCACCATCATACCGACCGGAATGAGGATCCCCACGAGCGCCAGCGCCCCGATAGCTATCCATGGATTCATGCCGGGTACTCCCTATCGTATCCGAGTTGCGTGGCCACACCTATAAGCGTTGATTTGTCGGCGTCGGGACGGTGCTTCCCCCGAATCTCGTCGTCAGCGCTCCTCGTCGCTAAAGCGGTCAACGCCCAGGTCGTGCAACCGCCGTGAGACCGTCGCGACATCGGCTTGGAGGGCCGCATGACGTTCTTCGAGCCGGTCGCGGAGTTCGGGGTGTTGGCGGGCGAGGATCTGCACCGCCGAGAGTGCGGCGTTTTCGGATTTGCCGGCATCGACGGCGACGATCGGGGCACCGGTTGGCATCCCGATCACCGAATCGACCGACTTCTCTTGGACCGGGACGCCGATGACCGGCAGCGGATACGCGATCGAAGCGGTCATGTTCGGTAGATCGGCCGATTTCCCGCCGGCGCCGGCGATGATCACTTCTATGCCGCGGTCGGCAGCGGTCCGGGCATACACGTCCATCAGTGTCGGCGTCCGGTGGGCCGAAACGACGTACGTTTCGTAGGCAAACCGGGCGTCGGTGCCGTCGCCGGTCGCCTCCTCGAAGCCGAGTTCCGAGAGGGTTTCGTGGGCCCCCCGCATCACCGGGAGATCCGAGTCCGAGCCCATGATGATCCCGATATCCGGCGTCTCGGCATCGTCGCGATCCGCCCGTGCTTCCGATCGAAGGTGATCCAACAGGTCCGTGAGTTCGGTCGGTTCTGTCTCGGTCATGCTCTCATCGCTCCTCGTTTCGTGTCGGTGTCACGTGGCTGGTGAAGGTGAGCTGTTCGGTACAGTCGCGGGCGGTCGCGAGCAGATCCGCCCGCGTCGCGCCCGTTTCCTCGGTCGGAATTACGGTGACGTGGCCCATCTTTCGAAGCGGTCTGGCCTCCCGTTTGCCGTACCAATGGAGGTTGGCACCGGGCATCTCGAGCACGTCGTCCACTCCGGTCAGGCGAGCCGGTCGGGCCGTTTCGGTGTCCGCTAAAATATTCGACATCGCAACGGGCTCACGCAGCTCGGTCGAGCCGAGTGGCCAGCCCAACACCGCCCGGACGTGTTGTTCGAACTGCGAGGTTTGTGCCCCTTCGATGGTGTAGTGACCCGAGTTATGCGGTCGTGGCGCGATCTCGTTGACGAGAATGTCGCCATTCTCTTCGAAGAGTTCGATCCCATAGACGCCCCGGCCGTCCATCAGATCAAGGACGTCCTCGGCGACCGCCTGGGCCCGTTCGAGAACGACGTCATCGGTGCGCGCGGGCACAACGGTCTGGCGGAGGATCTCTTCGCGGTGGATGTTCTCGCCGGCCGGGAAGGCGGCCCGCTCGCCATCACCCTTGACGCCGATCACCGACAGTTCGCGGTCGAACTCGACGATCTGCTCGACGAGCATCCGGCCGGGGGCGGCCTCAAGAGCCGGCTCGATATCGTTCTCCTTTTCGATCAGGAAATTTCCACGGCCGTCATAGCCGCCCTCGCGGGCTTTGAGCATCACCGGATAGTCGAACCGATCGATCGCGGCTTCGAGATCGCCCTGATCATCGACCTGTTCGAACGCTGGGATCGGAATCCCCGCCTCTTCGAGCCGGCGGTTTTGGGTGAGTTTGTCCTGGATCATCCGGAGGGTCCTGGGTGCCGGTTCGACGGGCGTGCCGGTCCGTTTGCTGACGTCCTCGAGGACGTCCGGGTCGGTGAGCTCGATTTCGAAGGTCAACAGGTCCGCCCGTTTGGCCAGTTGCAGGATGGTCTCGGGATCGTCGAACCCGCCGACCAGCTGGTCGGCGGCGACGGCGCTCGCCGGACAGTCCGGCGTAGGATCGGCCACCACCAACTCGACGCCAAGGGGTGCGGCGGCCTCGGCCATCATTCGGCCGAGTTGGCCGCCGCCGACCACCCCGAGCGTGACCGATTCATCCGTCAGGGTCGGATCGATCGCGCGTGCCATTCGGTGTCGTCGGAGCGTTCTCTACACCCGCCAATAAGCGTTGTTACCCTGTCACGATCGGCGTTTCGGCGATCGCAGAGCCGCGTGGATCGATCGTTGTTTGCTGCGATTATGGGCTGAACAGGCGCAAGGATGTCAAGGGGCGTACCGATCGTGGATAAAAAAGACGATCTTCTCGTTGAACTGCCGGAATTCGTAGGTGTAGTCCTCGTATCCGTACTCTTGGAGCTGGGACCTGACGATGGCACGGTTTTCGATGCGGGTGAGGACCACCGGCGGTTGTTCCGTCTCGACCCACTGGACGAGTCTTTCCTCCTTGGCGGTGCTTTGGCGTGTCGCCCCATAAGCCTCCAGATACCATGGCATCGGCAGGCGATTGTACCATTTCCCGCCGGCGACCGGAAGGGTATCGGCCTTGCTTTCGTCGGTCATATTGTAGTGTTCGCCATACCAGATCACGTCCATGCCGTCGTGTTGTGGCGCCGACTTCTCGATGGCATCCAAGGCGGGGCGCATCCGCCCTTCCGGTTGGGCGAACTGGACCAGCGGGTTCTCTTCGCTTTGGGGATGGAGGTAGCTGGTCGTGACGCCGGTTACTGCCAGTTGCCCCACCAAGAACAACACGACGACGGCGGTGAGTGCGACCCCGATTCGATCGTCGTTCGCGGCGGCTTCTCTACCCCAATCGTAAAAGAGCGCCAACCCCGCGACGGCGGGTAACATCAGCGGCACGATCGCATGCACCACCGTCCAGGCGGCCTTGATGTCGGTGACGATCGGATAACCCAGCACGCTTGCGAGGCCCCAATAGAACCCGAAGGCGACGATGTCACGGGGTCGGTCGCCGCTGTAACGATCGGTAATGAAGCCGACAACGGCCAAAAACGCGATCGACCCCGAGGCGACGCCTAGATCCCGTAAGTAATTGGCGAGGAAGGGGAGATAGGCGTGGTCTTGATGATTGCCCGAGATCCAGAGGCCGACCATCTTATCAGCCGACCCGTAGGTCGCCTCCCAGACGACCGTTGGGAGCACCGCCGGCTGGCCGATGGCCGTCCACAGTCCCGGGACGTTGCCGGCACCGCCTCGTGGCGCGTAGAAGTAGACGATAATAAGCAGGAACTCCACCGCCGCGAACACGATCGCCCACCGTAACGGCCACAGTCCATGCGATATCCTGACAATGTAGCCTTTGAGCTGTTCGATCCAGCTTGTTCCCTGGCGGTTGAGAAACAGTCGGTGGTCGGCCAACAACACCAGCCCGCCGAGCAGACAGAGGACATAGAGGATGGCGTTTTCTTTGGTCGTAAACGCGAAGGCAAACGCCCCCACACCGCCGTAGAGATAGCGATGCCGCCGGGTCACGAGCAGCCGGAGAAACATGCCCACGGCGATCAGGACAAATCCGGCGGTGAGGACGTCGTTTCGCATGAACCGCGAATAATACAGCAAAATGGGATCAAGCGTTAACAAGGCTGCAAGTCCGATGACCTCGATGTCCCGGAGGTAATCCCGATAGAGCCAGGCGGCAAGCGGGAGCAACCCGCCGATGACCGCGACGATCAGCCGCGAGCTGGCGTCGGTCGGTCCGAGGAACTCGAAGACGAACTTGTTGACCTGGGGGAGAAAGGGTCCGTGGACGATCGGACGGTACTCCCACATGCCCGTAGCCTGATACCGGAGGATGCCAAAGGCGACGCGACCTTCGTCCCAGTGGGCGATCCGATCCCCAAGGATGACCAGCCGGGCAAGCAACGACACCCCGGTGAGAACGATAATCGCGACGGGGACCGATCCGATCCGGTCCAGCATCGACTGCGTCGAACGACTCATTACCCATCCGAAACGACCGGGGGGTTACAATTCTTATTACTTTACTTGGGCGTTCTCCGCGTGTCAGGGGTCGTGTCGATAGTTCTTTGGCCGCCCCTGGCTACCGACCGGATATGGTTACTATCGGGCTCGTGGTCGCCCAATATCACGAGAGGATCACCGAGCGAATGGAGGAGGCCGCCCGGAATGCCGCCACCGATCAGGGGGCAACGATCGCTGAGACGATCCATGTCCCCGGGGCCTACGATACCCCACTGGCCGCCGACCGGCTGGCCCGCCGCGAGGAGATCGATGCCGTCGCCGCTATTGGCGCGATCATTACCGGCGATACCGACCACGATCAGGTGATCGCGAACGCCGCTGCCCAGGGATTGACCGACGTGAGTCTCGATCGGGATACGCCTGTGGCCTTCGGGATCACCGGTCCCGCGATGACCGCCGAGGAGGCTTACGACCGGATCGATTACGGCGCGAGTGCGGTCGAGAGCGCAATCGACATGACCCAGGAGCCTCCAGCATGACCATGCGATTCGCTGATCGAGTTACCCGTGTGGAGCCGAGTGCGACCGTCGCCATCGGAAACAAGGCGGCCGAACTCAAAGCCGATGGGGTCGATGTCGTCGATCTGAGCGTCGGCGAACCCGACTTCGATACTCCCGAACATATCGTCACGGCCGGCCAAGAGGCGATGGGGAGTGGCCGGACGACCTACACCGCCTCAAGCGGTATCCCCGCCCTCCGTGAGGCCATCAGCGAGACCTTCGCCGAGACGGGCCTTGAGTACGGGACCGACGAAATCATCGTCACGCCGGGGGCCAAACAGGCCCTCTTCGAGGTCGTCATGGCGATGATCGACGACGGCGATGAGGTCGTTCTCTTCGACCCCGCCTGGGTGTCCTATGAGGCGATGGTGCGCATGGCCGGCGGGACGCCGGTCCGGGTCGATCTCGCCGATCATGGCTTTAGTCTCGAACCCGCGATCGATGACTTCGCCGCGGCGGTCTCCGACGATACTGAACTGGTAGTTCTGAATTCCCCGAGCAACCCCAGCGGGGCCGTCTTCGCCGACGCCGCCTTGGAAGCCGTCCGCGACCTCGCCGTCGAACACGATTTCACCGTCGTTTCCGATGAGATCTATCGTCGAATCAGCTACGGCGTCGATCCGACGAGCATCGGCTCACTCGATGGGATGGGCGATCGGACGATCACGATCAACGGGTTCTCGAAGGCGTATGCGATGACCGGCTGGCGGCTGGGCTACGTCGGTGCCCCGAAGCCGCTGATCGAACAGGCGGGCAAACTCCACTCCCACTCGGTGACCTGTGCGCCGAACTTCGTCCAGCACGCCGGCGTCGAGGCGCTCACCAACACCGACCCGTCGATCATCCAGGACATGGTCGATGCCTTCGAGGACCGCCGGGACCTGTTGGTCGAACTCTTCGGCGACCACGGCGTCGATATCGAGCCACCGGACGGCGCGTTCTACATGATGGTACCGGTCGATGACGACGATCAGGCTTGGTGTGAGCGCGCCATCGAGGAGGCTCATGTCGCGATGGTCCCCGGCGGGGCCTTCGGCACGCCCGGCTACGCCCGGCTCTCGTATGCGGCAGCGACCGACCGGCTGCGTGAGGGTGTCAAACGCCTGGCCGAAGCCGAACTCCTCTGAGTCACACCTCGACCCGACTCCGACACGGAATTTTCCCTTTTTACTCTCGGGCTTGTGCCTGCGATACCGTCGACGACGGTCAGGCCCGTTCCTCGATGATCCGGTCGATGATCTCGCCCGTCGAGAGGAGTTCGCCCTCGTAGGCGGGTTCCCGGCCGGGTGCTCGCCGGACGCCACAGTCGATCCCCTCGGCCTCGAGCCGGTCGGCGATCGCCGCCTCGTCGTGATGTTGATCGAACCCCAGTGCGATGACGTCCGGATCGATCTCCCGGACCGGCACGAAGATGTCCTCGGGATGGCCGATCCGGGCGTGATCGACCATCGCCAGTGCCGCGACCATATCCCGCCGCTGGCGGTTGGGGAGGATCGGGGCCGGTTTGTGGGTGACGTTCTCCCGGCGGGCGATGACGACGTACAGTTCGTCGCCCATCTCGCTGGCCGCCTCGAGATACTGGACGTGGCCCGGATGAAGGATGTCGAAGGTGCCCTGAGCCAGAACGCGGGTCGGCATGGCGTCAGACCCCCCGATCGTAATCGAGGTCCAGATCGGCCTCGGTGAAATCGAAGAACCGTTCGCCAGGGTCCGGTAGATCGACGTCCAACACCGCCAGCTCGGTTGGCTCGCCCTGCCGGTCGAACGCCTGCCAGCAGTCCCGTTCGTAGGGCGCGCCGATGATGATATGGACCTTCCCGGTGCCAAAGGCCGAGCGATCGGCGTCGCTGGGCTTGAGCACGCCGTTTGGGTGAGAGTGGACGCTGCCGAGTGATCGGATGTCGTTGGGGACCATGCTGGTTTTGACCGTCGCGCTCACGCTGTTGGATTCGGTGCCTGGAATCACCAGTACGTCCGTGATGACGGTGCCCGACCGGTCGAGCCCGAGGTCGGCGGCGTCCTCGCCCCGGAGCAGCCCCATGTATTCATCCGGATGGCTGTCCGCCGACGCGTCGAGGGCGAACTGGAGGGTTTCCTCGGCGATCCCGAGGATTTCGCTCGACCGGAACAGGCGCATATCCGGCATTTCCGGGCGGCCCCGTTCTAAGCGTTCCGGGTCGGTTCCCTCTATCTCCCGGCGCCGCCGGCGAATCACGGCCGGCGAACTACCACGAGCACAAATAAAGCGTTTTACTATCCCATCTCCAATCGAGGGTAACATGACCGAGCCTTCTTCGTCGCTCGATGACGAGCCGTCGTCGGCCGACGATTCGACGGTCGTCTATCGCCTCATGGACGACTGTACGATCGATGATCTCGAGGAGGGGGCCTATTATCACGCTACCGTCGACGGTGTCGTCGATTACGGCATTTTCGTCGAAATCGCCCCCGGTGTCTCCGGCCTCGTCCACGAATCGAATCTCGATACCGACTACGCGGCGGGCGATCCGCTGATCGTTGAACTGACCGACGTCAAACAGAACGGCGATCTGAGCTTTGCTCCCGTTTCGCTCGATGAATCGGCCTACGGTACCGTCACGGTCGAACACGAGTACGAACCCGTCCGATTGGACCATCTCGACGATCACATCGGCGAAACCGTCCACATCGAGGGCACGATCGTCCAGATCAAACAGACCGCCGGGCCGACGCTGTTTCACGTCAGCGACGGCACCTACGTCGTTCCGGTCGCGGCCTTCGAGAGCGCCGGCGTCAGGGCTTATCCCGAGCTGGCGATCGGCGACTTCGTCCACGCCGTCGGCATCCCCGAACAGGGTGATCACGGCATGCAGATCGAGTCCGAACGGATCGACGGTCTCGATGAGACGGCGGCGGCCGAGGTCCAAGCGCAGTTCGAGGCCCGGATCGACGAGGGGGCCGCGCCAAACGAGATCGAGCCCCTCGTCGCCTGGCCGGCGCTGGCAAAGTTGATCCCCGGGCTCGAAGAAGTCGCGACCCACCTCCGACGGTCAGTCCTCGAGAACCGACCGATCGCGATCCGCCATCACGCCGACAGCGACGGGATGTGTGCCAGCCTCCCGGTCCAACGGGCCCTCGAGCAGTTCATCCGGGAGACCCACGCCGATCCCGAGGCGCCCCGCCACCTGATCAAGCGCCTGCCGAGCAAGGCGCCCTTCTATGAGATGGAGGACGTGACCCGTGACCTCAACTACGCCCTGGAAGGCCAGGATCGTCACGGACAGAAACTGCCGCTCCTGTTGATGATCGACAACGGCAGCACCGAGGAGGACGTGCCCGCGTACAAACACCTCGACGCCTACGATATCCCGGTGATCGTCATCGACCACCACCATCCCGATCCCGAGGCCGTCGAGCCGTACCTCGAGACCCACGTCAACCCCTACCTCCAGGACGAGGATTACCGGATCACCACGGGCATGCTCTGTGTTGAACTCGCCCGGATGATCGACGAATCCCTGACCGACCGCCTGAAACACGTCCCGGGTGTGGCCGGCCTGGCCGATCGTTCGGCCGCGGACGCGATGGAGGAGTACCTCTCGCTAGCCGAAGCCGTCGGCTACACCGAGGCCGACCTCGATGACATCGGCGACGCTCTCGATTACGCCGCCCACTGGCTGAAATACGCTCCCGGGGAGGGACTCATCGACGACATTCTCAACCTCGCGGGCAACGACGACCGCCACGGCGAACTCGTCGAGCTCTTTGCCGGGCGGGCCCATCGCGACATCGAACGACAGCTCGAGGCGGCTCTGCCCCACGTTGAGGAGGAACGCCTCTCGAACGCAGTTACGCTCTATCAGCTCGATCTCGACGAATACGCCCATCGGTTCACGTACCCGGCGCCGGGGACGACCACGGGCGCGATTCACGATCGGATGGTCGAAGAAAACGGCGAGCCGGCGATCACGATCGGCTTCGGGCCGGATTTTGCGGTCCTGCGGTCGGACGGCGTCCGGCTTGACATCCCCGAGATGGTGACCGAACTCAACGAGGAACTCGCCGGCGCCGGTGTCAGTGGCGGCGGTCACCTCGTTGTCGGCTCGATCCGGTTCGTCCCCGGCATGCGCCAGGAAGTGCTCAACGCCCTCATCAGCAAAATGGCCCAAGCCGAGATCGATGAAAGCCTCCACGCCACGCCGGTACGCGATCAGACCGGCGATCCCGAGTTCTGACCGCCGCGTTGCATTCCCTCTTTCACGCCGATCCAAACCGGAACCGTCGAACGACGACGATACTGACGCCGAGGACGACTGCGAGTACCACGACCGCAAACCCCGGTGGTGGCGAGAGCTCCCCGAGCAGGCCGCTTTCGCCACGGTCCCAGTCGCGATCGAACACCGCCTGGTAATACGTGCCGACCGCCTCGTCGGTGATGATAACGCCGACCTCCCGGTTTTCCCGCAACGAGTGGGGATTCCAGTTGACGCTGCCGACGAACACCGCCTCCGAGTCGACGATGACGCCCTTGACGTGCGACCGTTCGAAGGCATCGCCGGGTTCGACGAGCCGGACCGACAGCGGGAGGCCTTCTCGATCGGCGAGTCGGGTTAGCCGATCGGCCACGATCCGATTGTCCTCGCGGGCATACCAGGCACCGCTGAGCAGAATTCGGACTGAAACGCCCCGCCGGGCTGCAGCCACGGTCG
Source organism: Chewarchaeum aethiopicum (SeqCode) (assembly GCA_034190395.1). Taxonomy (GTDB): domain Archaea; phylum Halobacteriota; class Halobacteria; order Halobacteriales; family Hikarchaeaceae; genus Chewarchaeum; species Chewarchaeum aethiopicum. The sequence goes on along the minus strand of JAXINS010000128.1, from coordinate 9,000 downwards.
CGGCCAACAGCGAGAACCGGTCGTTCTCGATGCCGACCTGCTGGATCGCGATCGTCTCTTCGGCGTCACGGATCATATCAAGCAGGCCCGCCTCGGCGTTGTCCGGGGCAACGAGGAGCGTGACTCCGTCGGCCCGCATCGACGCCGGCTCGATCCGGGTGGGAAACCGTTCACCCGTGATCGATCGATCCGCGCTGGACGCGGTCATCGGACGGACGGCCGTCCAGTTGGGGGTATCCCGCCAGGCGGTATCGTTCTCGAAGACGGCCGCCAGTCGATCGGCGAACGGTGTGGAGTCGACGAGCACGCCCCAGCCTCGGTTGGCCCGCCCGCCGGTGCCGCTCGGTTTCCAGTTTTCCGAGAGGATCAACGCCCGGTCGTCGACGACGGCGTATTTCGCGTGATGAAAGGCGTACCTGGCGGTCGTTCCTTCGAGGACTTCGAGTTCGATCCCACACGCGACGAGGGCGTCCAACCGCTCGCGGCTCGCTCCCGTCAACCCGCCGACTGGATCCCCGTCGACTAACACCCGGACGTCGGTTCCGGCCTCCCGGGCCTCACAGAGGGTGTGGGTTATTCGTTTTGACGAGAAGGTATAGCCGCCGAGCCATAACCGCTCGGTGGCGTTCGAGAGTATCCGTGTTGGCACCGCCGCGTTATCCGGCAACACGAAGGTTCGGACGGTGGCATTCCGTACTGTATACGGCGGAAACTGCGTTCCCCCGAGCGGTTCCCACGTCCATCCGTCGGCCCCTCGGACGAACCGATCGCCGGCCGGTGCGGTTTCGTATCGAACACGATCGATGACCGTCCCGTCTCGCCGGAGCGTCAGCGTCTCGCCGCTGTTTGCCAATGCCAACCGGCCAGCTACCGCGAGCAGCTGGCCCGTGGTCCCGTTGGGTGGCATTCCTCGGCCAACCGCCAGCCGAAGGCGACCGGTTGCCACGATCGGTGGCAGTGTCACTGTATCCTCACCATCCGAGAGCGTGACGCCACTGAGATTCTGGGTACCCCTGACCCGGATCGTCACGTACTCTCCACGGTCCCCGGATGCGAGCGGATTCGGATACACTTCGAGGAGTTCGATGGTGCCACCGGTGGCATCACTGCTGGCTGTGGCCGTGGGGATCGCCACGGGGATGACAACCAATACGAACACGGCCATGACCACGGAACGGCGAGATGCGATGGCCCACCCTGGTGCCCGTTGGGATATAAGCTCTCGCCGGGCGGTAAGTCAGTGGCCGAACCGCGTGCTTCGGAGGCTTTTTGTTCCCGTCGGGCGCCCCGTCACCATGGTCGCGATCGTTTCGTCGCTCGCGTTGATCGGCTATGCGGCCGGCGCCGTCGGCGGGGTTCTTCTCTTCATCGAATTCTTTCAGACACCGAGTTACATCACCTACGACACGGACTTCAACGACTACAATATGAACATCACGCCGACCGACGTCCAGGAATTCACCTGGTTCGGTCGGATCGGCGCCCTGTTGCTCGCGCTGGGCTTTGCGTTGAACTTCCTGGCCACGCTGTTGCGATCGGCGGCAGTTGCCGGATAACCACACTGCTGGGAGCGAGCCGATCTACAACCACGGCTGTCGTCGATTCCGACGCCCGCGATCACGCAACGGCAGCGTCGATCGCGTCGGCGGCCTTCTCGGCTTCGGCCTGCACGAGATAGGAGTCGTCGTTGGTATGTTCGCTGGCGGCCTCGAGTGCCGCTTTCGTGCCGATCTGATAGAGCGCCCAGGCGGCGCTGGCCCGGACCGTGTCGTTGTCGTCGGCTTCAAGGACGTCCGTAAGCGGCTTGATCGCGCGTGGATCCCCGAGCATGCCTAACGCACGCGCCGCCTGACTGCGGACGATGTCGTTGTCGCTGTCGAGGACGTTCGCGACCGCCTGGGTCGATTCCGTACTCCCGATTTCGGCGATCGCCCGGAGCGTGACTTTCTGGAGCTGAGGATCGGAATCGGTTTCGAGGTATTCGGTGATCGTCTCGAGGGCCTCCTCGCTGCCGATCTTCCCGAGGATTTCGATGGCGTCCTGATCCCGGCGGCCGGCCCGCTGGAGCATCGGATCGATCGCCTCCTCGGGGGCCATCCGGCGAAGGGCCCCCAGACAGTGTTCCTCCATGAACTCCGAGCCCAGGTTCTCCAGCGCCAACAACACCATCTCGGCGTTGCCACGTTTCTCCCAGATCTTCAGGGCGTGCCACTCCGGCGGGTAATCCTTGCGGTGATCGAGCACCTCATAGAAGCCCTGGGCTTCAAGCTGTTCGCTGGTGGTGAGGTCGTCCCACTCTTCTGCGTTCTCGAGGTCCGCCGAGAGGGTGTCCGTCGCCTCGAGGAGGGTCGCGATGGTGTCGGCGTCGTCGTCCGGATCGAGGGCCGCGTCCTCGACCGCGGCGCTGGCGGCTTCAAGGGTGTCGGGCAGGGCTTCCTCGACGGTCAGCTCACTGTCGAGGATCCCGTTGATCGACTCGGCAAAGGCCGCGACGGCGTCGGCGATCTCCCCCTCACCACGTTCGGTCCAGCGGGTCGCCTCGATCGTCCCGCTTGCGTCCTCGATTGCGGCGGTGACGTCCTCGGCGTAGGGCCCACGCTGGGACTCCAGTTCCGAGCGGGCGTCCTCGATTCGGTCTTCGAGTTCGGCGCGGGGATCGTCCGTTTCCTCATCGTCTTCGTCCTCGTCCTCGTCGGGTTCGGGTAGATCGGCGGCCTCAAGGTCGGCCTCGATGGCATCGAGATCCCCTTCGATCGCATCGAGGTCAGCTTCCGTTTCGGCCGCTTCGAGTGCGTCTTCGACGGCGTCGAGGCGCTCGTCGAGTGACTCCCGGGTCACCGGTTCGGTCTCCTCGCTTTCGGCGTCAGTTTCGGCCTCCGGCTCCGACTCGGGTTCGGCTGCCACCCCGTCGTCGGCGTCGCCAGCAGCGTCGGACGCCTCCTCCGCCGGCGCCTCGTCGTCCCCGTTGCTCATATCGCGAAAATCGTCGCGAACGCCCTAAGAGCGTTTCCCTTCGCTCCGCCAGTAAAACCGCGGGCCGAGCGTGAGATACGCCAGCGCCAACGTCAGGAGGGCGTAGGGAAACGCCCGCCCGAACGCCCGCGGGACCACCACCGCCAGGCCGTGCACGATCCCCATCAACAGCGAGTCACGAGCCAGTAGATCGGGATAGGTGATGTCCGCGATCATCAGGTAGGTAAACAGCGCCGTCGCGCCGACGAGGATCGCCGGGGCGAACACCTCCAGGATAACTGCCGTCGCGAGGATCGTCGCCGCGAGCGTACTCGGGACGCCGATGGTCTCGGGGGCGTCGGTCTGGTGAGCCGTATAAAACCCCAGCCGGATGACGACCATCCCCAGAAACGCTGCGGGGACCAGCAGGCCGATGATCGACATCGGCGTCAGGGCCAACGGATCGATGCCCCAGGCCTGCCGGCCGACGCTGTGGATGACCAGTGCGGGGGCGACCCCGAAGGCCGCGACGTCCGACAGCGAGTCGAGATTCGAGCCGACCGAGGAGCTGCCGAACTGTCTGGCGACTACGCCGTCCAGGCCGTCCCCGACCGCGGCCAACAGGATCAGCCGGGCCGCAAGCTGGGGATCGCCGACCGCCAAGGCAGCCGCGATGAACCCGATCGCGCCATTACAGACGGTCACGATATCGGCGGCGCCGAGCCGGCCGAGAAACCGGGGACGCATGTTCGCGGGGTGACGGAGTGTCGTCTTATCGTTTGTGTTCCGTCCTGGCGATGCCACGGTCGATCGCCCCCGAATCCTGCTGCCTATATGCGTCCTTATCCTTCAATTCAATATGCAACGCCGGAGGTTTCTCGGGGCAGCCGGCGGCCTCGCAACCACGGCACTCGCCGGGTGTGCGGGCCTGATCGGCGCGGCCGACAGCAGCGAGCCCGCCGACTACGACGTCGGCATGACTGCCAGCCTCTTTCGCCCGCCCGAAATCGAGGTGGCCGTCGGCGAGACGGTCGTCTGGAAGAACACCAACTCCCGGATCCACACGGTAACGGCCTACGAGGATTCCCTCCCCGAGGGGGCCGCGTATTTCGCGACCGGCGGCTTCGACAGCGAGTCCGCTGCCCGCGAGGGGTATAGCAACGGTCTCAAGGGCGGGATCGACTCCGGCCAGACCTACAGTCACACCTTCGAGGTTCCCGGCACCTACGGCTACTTCTGTGTGCCCCACGAGCGGGCCGGGATGACTGGGACCGTCGTCGTCACCGAGTAACTCGGGACTGATCGCTCTCGGCGTCTCGGATATATTCGCGTCGTCAACGCAACTCAATCAGCCATCAGCACACGTCCGCGCCACAACGAGGCCACCGGTCCGTAACTTACTCCTCGTCGGTCTCTTCGTCGGCGGTGTCCTCGACTGTTGCTTCGTCGCTTTCCTCCTCTTCCTCAGCGGGCTCCTCGGTGGCGTCCTCGCCGGCCGCCTCCTCGAGGTCGACGTCCTCGACGTCCTCGGTCGCGGCGGTCTCGAGTTCCTCGTAGACCTCCTCGGGGCGGGCATCGAGTTCGGCCTTCTGGACCTCGACCCGGCGCAGCGGGTAGATCGTCTTGGCCTCGCTGTAGATCGCCGAGGAGAGCCGGCCCTGAACGATCGAGTCCATCAGTTCCTGGTAGGTCCGATCGTCGGCGGCGTCCTCGACTAAGTCGATCATCGTCCGGCGGATCGCCTTCTGTTGGCTTTGATCGGCACGTTTGGTGGTAAAGGCCACCGGCTGGATCTGGACGCGGTAGTCGTCGGTCGTCCGGACCGTGATCGCCGCGTCGATCTTCGAGGTGCCCCGCCGGATGAGGCTGCGCAGGTAGTCCCGCGTGAGTTCGTGGCGGATGAACTCCGTGTAGGCGGCGTCGCTGCCGACGTCCGTGACGCGGAAGGTCAGTTTCGTGTTGTTCTGGTTGGCGTCCCCCGATAGGTCCCCGAGGGTGGTTTCGATGGTGCGATCGAGCACCTTCTCCGGTTCGTCGGCGGTGGTCTCCCCGAGTTCGGCCCGGTCGAACTGTTCGGGGGCCATCAGGGTGTACCACCGTTTTTGCTGTCGTTGTCGTGAAACCGATCGTTCGCTCATTGTTGATCGTTTGTCTCCGTAGTCGTATCCGTGTTTGTGTTCGTGTCTGCGTTCGCGTTCGTAGTCGTCTTCGTCCCTGCGTCCGTCTCCGTCCGGCTCGTTTCACCAGCTCCCGACGCCGATCGGGCGTGTTCCGCCGTGGTGGCGATGACCTGGCAGGCCACCTCGAGGTTGACGACGTAATCGTCGACCGTCGACTGAAGGCCGCCGGTCGTCTCCCGATCGATGGTCGTGACGACTGCGCCCTCCTCGACCGTCGTGGTCATCTCGTCGGTGTTGTCCGGCCGGATCGCCTCGGCGACGACGGCCGGGTGGGTGACGGTCGTCCGGATCGTCGCCTGCCTGGATGGGTCGGCCATGGTCAGAGTCCCTCCCGGAGGGTTGTGATGAACGCCTCCGTTTGATCGGGATCGATCGTCGCAAAGCCCCGGTTCTCCCGACACAGCGCCGAGCCACCGACGGCGGCCGCCGCGTCCGGCAGGACCGCACTCGCCGGCGTCTCCGTCGTTGCCACGGCGGCCTGGTCACCGCCGACGGCGAGCACGGCCGGTTCGGGCGAGCGGAAGTCCCGCATGAGCCGGGCGACCGTCTCGACGGACGCCGGCGGATCCGTGGCCGCTATACGGACGACCAACAGCCCGTCGTAGCGGGCCGTCGACGCCGATCGGATCGCGGCGTGGGTCCGGTTTGCGTGGGACCGCCAGCGATCGAGCGCCCGCGAGCACATGTCCCCATCGAGGGCCAGCGCGACCCCGATGCCGGGTGCGGTCGCCGCGGTCGCTTCGAGGACGTCAGCGTAACCGCCGAGAGTGGCGACGGGGCCGTCGATCGGGTACGGCCGACACAGCGCCTCGACGGCGGTGGCCGCCCGCGGTGTCGCCTCCTCGGCGCCGGTCACGGCGACGGCGACCAGCGACGCGAGCCGGCGGCGCTGGGCTTCCGAGCGGGTCTCGCCGTCGATGTCGGCGACCGTCTCGGCTGTCGCCTCGGGATCGCCCGAGAACGGGCCATGGACCAGCGTACTGTGAGCCACCCCGTCGATGGGATCGGCGACCGGGATCGCGACGCCGGGGTGGCGTTCGAGCCCCGCCCGCTCGACCAGCGAGGGATGGGCCGACGCGGGCTCGCCTGCGGCGACGATCCCGGCGAGCGCTAAGGTCGGTGGGACGGCCGCGTCTAGATGGTCGGCGACCGCCACGGCCGTCGTGACGGCATTTGTTGCGAGCCACGCATCGACGTCGACGTCAGCCCGCCCTTCTGGTTCCGTGTCGGCCATCCCGACGACGATCACCGATGTATCGGTGGCCATCCCTGCCCGGCGGTCGGCGGCGGCCCTGCGGGTTCGAACCGGACTCACCTGATAGGGCAGCCCGATCGTGTCACAGGTCCGGGCCAGGAGTGCGGTGGCTGCAAGCGACGGGCCGTCGGCTCTGACCAGCAGATTGGCGAACGACGCATCGCGCAGCGTGCGGGTCACGGCCGCCGGCTCGACGGTCGTGTCCGCGCCTTGGGTGTGGCCCGTGATCGACATTTATCGGTGGCGTCGGGACGGTGATGCCGGGACGGTCACTCCAGCAGCTCCTTGGCGTATTCGTAGGTGTAGGTGAAGTCCTCGTCGAGTTCGTCGCCGCGGTAGTAATTCACCAGGCGACGGACCTTCGATTCGGTGTTCTGGAGTGCCAGTTTGTTTTCGTGGTCCTGGGGGTGATCCTCGAGGTGTTCGTTCAGCCGGACGGCCTTCTCTAGGAGGTTGCGCAGGTCCTCGGGCAGCTCCGGGGCCGCCTCGTGTTCCTCGAGGATCTCGGTGACCTTCTTGCCCGTCGCGAGCTTGACGTTGGGGACCGGTGTCCCGGCGACCCCCTCATCGCGCAGTTTGAGTCCGATCTCGCTTGGGCTGTGGCCCTGTTCGGCTAGTTCGACGACGCGCTCTTCGATGGCGTCGGCGTCGACGTCGCTCCACTCCGGTGGTTCGTCGGCCGCGGGTCGATCCGAATCGGATTGCCCGCGACGGCGGGTGTGCATTCGTGCCATGGTTCTGGATTGGAACCGCACGACGCGATAGCAAAATCTGGCGCTGCTCGGCGACCCGCCTGCCAGGGCGGTGCTCGCCGGGCGCACTGCCGTATTCCCAAGCCACGGATGTTCGTGGCGTGTCGGAGCTACGGCCGTGCCGTTCCCTATCGCCAGCCAGGACGGGTTCGCCCTAAAGGGTTTCTACTCCGATTTCGGCCCGAATCGGGCCTCTGTGGCCTCAATACGGCGGCTCACGCCCGATCGGGCTGAGACTGCGAAGACTTTTATCGGGGTGGCGCTTACGTTTGGTAACGACAGTTGGCGTTTTTCGGCGTCGGCTTTCGCGTTTGAATGTATCACGTCGCTCCACTCTTACCCATCGAGTCGGTCCCGGCTGGCACGAACCTGCTGGTCCAGGGGCCACCGATGACCCGGAAACACGAGCTCCTCTTCGAGCTGCTTGCGGAGGGCCACCGCCACGATGAGTCCGGGCTCCTCGTCTCGACCGACGAGGCGGCCGACCGGCTCCGGACGGATGTCCTTCCCGACCGTATCGATCACCAACAGCTGGCGATCGTCGACTGTGTCACCCGCCAGCGGGGCCAGTCGGCGGACGCCGACGCCAACACCTGCTTTGTCCCCTCGCCGGCGGATCTGACGGGGATCGGGATGCAGGTCACCCAGCTCATCGAACTGATCCGCACGGACGGAATCGGCCAGTACCGACTGGGGATCGATTCGGTCTCGACGTTGCTGGCGTACACATCGACCAAGAAGCTGTTTCGGTTCTTCCACGTGCTGACCGCACGCCTGGCCAGCAGCGACGGGCTGGGGATCTTCGTCGCTCACACCGAAAGCGGCGCCGACGACGATCTCACACAGTTGCTGTCGCTGTTCGACGGGATCGCCGAGACCCGCCGGGGCGACGACGGGGTCGAGCTCCGCGTCCGGGGGATTACCGACGCCCCGACGCCGTGGCGGCCGCTCGAAATCCCCGTCGATTCGCCGGCGGATACAGTGGCCTCGACCGGGGAATCGCCATGACGTTCGCGACGCTGATCGATCGGGTTCGTGACGCGGGCGACGTGCTTGAACTCCCCGCCGAGGCCGACACCGACGCCGCGACGGCCGAGGCGGTCGCCGAGTTACGCGAGTACTTCGAGACCCACAACGTCGAGGTCCGGACCATCGAGGAATCTGACGGTTCCGATGACACCACGGTAGCGCTTTACCGGGGCGGTGAGCTGATCGCTACTGATCCCCTTGAGTCGGTTCTCGAATACATCGTCGGCGAAACGGAGCACACCGATCTCGTCGAGGATGATGTCCCTGCTGTGGTCGCCGAGGCCGAAACGGAGATCGTCGGGTTGACCAACACGTCGCGGCGTCGGATGCTCGCGGGTTCGCGCCAGATCGAAAAACGGGCCTGGCGGTCACGGAAAGGGACGATCCACGCCGGCTTCCAGCGGCTCTCGGTGTTCGCCGAGCACGAACCGACCGAACGGCTCTACCGCCAGCTCGCCCGGTCGGGCGTCGAGGTCCACATCTACGGCGCCCCCGACGTTTCGATCGAGACCGAACCCGGACTCAACGTCCACGGGACGGCAATCGATCCCGTCACCTCGACGTGGTTTCTCGCCTACACGACGGCGACGGGCCCACAGGCGGCGTTGCTCGCCCAGGAACGCCGGGCGGATCGCTATACTGGCTTTTGGACCTTCGCGCCACGCTTGGCCGGCGACGTGTTGTCAGCGATCGAATCGGATCTGCTGACAACAGCCTGATTCCGGCGCGGACTTTCGAGAACTTTAAGCGCCCCGGTACGCAAGCAGTGACTGCGTTGTGGGCTCGTAGATCAGGGGTAGATCACTCCCTTGGCATGGGAGAGGCCCCGGGT
>JAXINS010000079.1:5257-22069 GCA_034190395.1 Chewarchaeum aethiopicum (SeqCode) | reverse complement strand
CCGACTCCGTCGCCGAGACGATGCGACGATCCCTGGCGGGTGAAATCACCGAGGCCTCCCGTCCCTGGACCTGACGAACGCGGTCAGTTTTAGAGATTCTTCGAGGTGAGAAAACAACGCTGTCGAGTTCACCCCACTCGCGCCAAGAGTGATCGGATTCGCTATCACGCGGTAGCCATCATTTGTCAGGCGAAATACTTGGATTCGGCGTCTCAAAGCCAATTCGGAAGCTCGGCCAACACGGAAGGTCATCGATGTGTGCCGAGCAATCACAGTTGTCTGGACGTTCCTCCTGATCAGGCTCGTCGGTGATCGACTGCGCTTCGACGATCCCGCCGTCCGTCGTGACGATCGTTGGCGACGCGTCAACGTGCGCCGCGAGCTAATCGTTGACCGCAGTCGGATCGATCCAGTTTGTGATGGGTCGCTCACCGATCGCGTAACGGACTCCTCGAAGGTGCTTGTAGCCGCCGTCGGGATCGCGATGTAAGCAACCAGGACCCTCGCAAGAACCCTCGCCGGCGTCCACAAGGTACTCGCTGTCCGATTCACTGACGACGTATAGATCGTCGGCCCCTTTGTGCGCCCGATGTGGACAGTGCAGTAAGGTATTCGGTGAGGGTACGGACATCGTGTGGTTCGAAATCTGTACCACGGTCACGTTCGGCATGCTGAACTGCCACAGACTCGAAGGTTGGCATGCCTTTTCCGATCAAGGCATCACTCGGAGAATGTCCGCCTGCTGGAGACAGGCGAGCGATGCCTTGAGGAGTGACGACCTTAGCAGTCATCAGTTTTACAGCTACTATTCAATAATTTTATTTCTACTGAGAAAGAATTTAATTTGAAGAAAGTCGTGCCATCGCTTATGACCGAAACCGAGGATGGCCGCCGTGAGTTCACTGACGAGCAGTTCATCAACGCGATCCGATCGGGAGCTGAGACGACGCGGGAGATCGCTGACGAAGTCGGCTGCACGCGACGTGCGGCCGATTATCGGCTCCGTGAGCTTCGTCAGGACGGACGGATTGAGGCACGGAAATTTGGCGGGAGTCTGCTCTGGTCGCTCGCAGACGAGGATTGAACCGCCGTTACGGGGGATGGGTGGCTTCGTTAAGATTAGCGCGTGCCGATCGCAACGGAAGGTGCCCGCAGAGAATCCTTCATCACCCCGCCCCGTGGCGGTCGATAGCAGCCTCGTCGCGTTCTCAAGGCCGCTCGTGGCGACAATCTCATGATTATCAAAAGCGTATTTGCAGATGGAGAGAGCCCATTCGACTGGACACCCTCACACGCTCCATGGCTCTCTCCCCTGAAACAAAGAAAACCAATCCGTCTATCGGGGTCAGCCTTCTTCAGCCACTGAACTCCCGCACACTCGACAGAGATCGTTCTGCCACAAGACTGTCTCTTGAATCGGTTACACTTCGTCGCATTGAGGACAATACTCAGTCGGTTTCTCTTGAGACATTAGATGGATTCTTGGTCAATCGTGTGTCCGCAGTTGGTACAGACATCGCCGACCCAGGGCTTGCTCTCGTGAATTTCTGTCATCTCACCGCACTCGGGACAGTGACCTTGGTATTTCGTCATGATCCTGTCTGCTGCGATGCTATTCAAGCAGCTCGCTGAGGATCGTGATCTCCTCGTCCTCTGTGATACTCTCGTCGTTCATGCAAGCACGGACGATCTTCGCGGCGAGATCGGGATCGCTGAATGGACTACCGTTCGTTGAATCACTCGCCTCGTCGATCCGCTGTTCGATCTGATCGATTCGCTCGTGTAGCGTGGTAAACTGTTTGTCGAGTTCCTCTGAGAATCCTGTCTGTCCGCCGTCTGATGCTGCCGACGACGGTTCCGACGTAACCTCGGTCGGTGATGGCTGGGACTCGGCAGGGTCGCCATAATCGTCTAGGACTCGCTCGACCAAAGCTGGAGACGCTCCACTAATCTCGTCAGCGATGCCTTCGATCGATGCGTCTGGATTCGACTCGGCGACGTCGAGGATTTTCTTGTGTATTACGGCCTTCGGATTTTTTGTTTTCGAATGCGATTCAGTCATACTGTTCCCCCCAGTTGTGTGTAACTAACTAACACTGTCAACTGACTTAAAGTTTGATTCAGAAAATCACAACCTAACGACCGTCTTAATTAGAGATTAGTCGCATTGATCTATCAAGAAATTATCAAAAATCTCCTTCAAGATGTTCACGATCCAGTATTCGATGTTTGTACACCGACAGCACCACGATTTAACCCGCGTACCGCCAAATCCATCCTCATCGCGCGTCCTGGCAGCACCTCAACCGAGAGGCTGACGACCTTCCCCTAACGCGACCCTAGTGACGCCGCTTCCCGAGAAGCGATTTCGTATCACCGACACAGCACCATCGTCTTGTCACCGAATTTACTGAGTCGGGTGACACACGGTCGCTGCAGCCCGATAGATCTCCTATCCGTCCGCCCGAACGTAGTCTCGCGATGGCAGTATCATCGGTCAACCACCGCTCACCGGCGGGAATAGGGCGAGCTCATCGCCGTCATCGACGGTCGTCTCCAGGCCGGCCTCGTTTTCGATGTCCGTGCCGTTTTTGAGGACGTTGATGTGGGACTGCAAGTCCCCGTCCTCGTCCAGTACACGCTCGCGAAGCGCCGGTTTCGCATCGAGCAGTGCCGTCAGGGCGTCCTCGACGGTCTGTCCTTCGTCGAGGTCGACCGTGACATGCTTGTCGTCGGCGACTTCGGCAAGGTCGGCGAACAGCCGCCATTCCATAGAAGGATCACCTGTCGGCGTCATAAAGAGGGTTCCGCATCCGGCGGGGGCGACTCGTTGTTCGCCCCCACGGCGGCTGCCTCGAGCCGGCGCAACAGCTCCGGCCGTGCGACGGCGTAGATCGTGTCCCCGGGCGCGAGCACGTGTGAGCGGGTCGGTATCGGCTGGATCGTGCCGGCGCTGGGTTTAACCGCGACGATCGTCGCATCGACGGCCCCGATCGACGCGCCGACGAGATCGCTGTGCTCGTCGATCGTGACGACGCCGATGGTCTCGTCGGCCGCCCGCAGTAGCGAAGCGTACTCCTGGTCGGCTCGTGGTGCCGTTGGCAGGGTCATCAAACGATAAGTCGTCGTCGGATCGAGCATCTCGGCATCGCCCTCATCGAGTGCCAACGTTACGACATCGCCGGCGGTCGCGCGCAGTTCGCCGCTTGCGACCCGTTCGGCCGACGGCGTCGCCGTTGTCTGGCTCCCATCACTCCCGTCGTCCTCAGTGACGTTTGCGCCCGTGGGTGATCGCCAGATCTGGACGACATCACCCGAGGTGGCGGCAAACGCGGGGTCGGCGGTGATCGCGGCCGCTACCATGCCCCGGGGTAGCGTCGGGCCGATCCCCGCTGCCCGGCTGCCGACGCCGAGATACTCGATCGTCCCGTCGGCGGTCACCTCGACGCCGACGTGACCGATCCCGTAGTCGTCTTTGAGCCGGGTAATGAACCGGTTTCGGAGTTCCTCGACGGTGAGCCGGCGTGGAAACACCAGGGTCTTCCCGGCGAGTGCTTCCTTCGTCGCCGTCGGGACCGGATCGTATCCCTCGATATCCTCGATGTCGTCGATATCGTCCGGGAGATCGACGGCGATCACTCGCCCGACCGCCCGCACCAGCTGCCCGACCTCGGTATTGAACTCGCGGGCGCCGGAGATCAGGATACCCGCGCGACCGAATCGATCGCCGAGGCGTTGGCCCGCGACAGCTCCGCCGATCGCGAACAGAAACGTCAACGCATTGGCCACCGCCGTTTCGAGATCGAGCAATCCCGCCGTGCCGCCGATGACCTGTCCCAGGGCGGCCGTGGTATTGAGATAGACCGCGACGCCGGTCAACCCAAACAGGACGGCAAGTCCTTCGGGGATCGTCTCCCGGACGTACCACCGGTACACGACGGCCCCGACCGTCGCTAACAGTCCCGACAACACGACCATCCCGACGATCCGTGCCGCGGCGGTCACAACGGCGGCGATCGGCAGTGTCTGCAGCGGCCGGAGTACGGTGGCCACGGCGAGCACCAGCCGGTCGTCAATACCGACGGTCAGCACGGCCATCAGGTCACCACCGCCTCGAAGCGGGTCAAGTTGTCACGGGTGCCGACGACGAACACCTCATCCCCGGCCCGAAGCGGCGTCGATCCCCGGGGGGCAAGCGTCCAGCCCTCCCGGCCCCGCACGGCGAGGACGGCGACGTCGTAGGTGTCCCGGACTGACGCCGCTCCGATGGTCGTCTCGGCGAGATCGCTCTCGGTGCCGATCGTTAGTTTCCGGAACCGCCGACCGCCGCGGCGCAACAACGAGAGCAGTTCGAACTCCCGGTGTTTTCCCCGTGATCGGACGAGGACTCGCCCCCGATCGGCCTGCACCAACCGTTGGGCCTCCCCGCGATCGACCGCGACGGTCAGGCGTCCCTCCCCGCCGGCCGTCGCCTGAATGGGTGCTTCCGGCGTCGGCGATGGGGTTCCATCGGTTGCTCCACCGTCCGGCTGAACGGGAGTTTTTCCACTGGTCGTTTTCCCCGACTCCGTCTGGGCGCTCACGACCGTTCCCTCGATCGTCGTTTCATCGACGTCGATGCGAACGGTATCGCCGCGGGCCAGCCCCGTTGGGAGCAACGCATCGATCGACACTGCCCGTTTTCCCGCCGGCACCCGTTTAGAGAGGCCACTCACCGGCGGGGCAGCGTCGACGGCGGCATGGCCCCGTTCGTCAAGTGTCACCGCCACGTCAGCGAGTTCGAACTCCGTTCGGAGCGTATCGGCGACGCGGGTCTCTAACTCCGCTATGGGCAGATCCGCCGGGAAGGTGAGCTCCTTTTCGCGGATTTCCGTTCGGAGATCGGGCGATAGCGGTGGATATCCCTCGATGTCGCCGATGTCACCGCTGATCTCGATGTGGACCTGGCGGCGGCCGCCTGCCCATTCGATGACATCGGCGTTGAGCGTCCGATCACGGAGCTGGCGAAGCGAGAGCCGTCGAGGAACGCTTGCCCCCATCTTATCGCCCATGTTGTGGGCGTAAAGCGTCATCATCAACACGACGATAAGCGCCGTGATGATCGTCATCGAGTTCGGCGCTTTCGTGATCGTTGGATCGTTCAACGCGAGCAACCCGCCGTTGATGCCGGCGATCGCGACCCCCAGCACTACGACACCGAACCCGGGAATGGTCACCCCGGTGAAGTATTTGAAAATGAATCCTAACCCCCATCCGACGATCGCCGGAATCACCCCGGTCAGCACTCCCAAATACACCCCCAACAGCAGCTGGATTGGAAGCGCTGGTGTCGGCGCTGCGGTTGCCATGGCCTGGCCCACTCAACGGATGAATAAACCGCTGTCGCCTCCCCGAGATTTATTACCGCACTCTTCCCCAGTCTCACCGACCACGACGGCCGATCGTTCGGATCGGCACTAACACCACTTGATCGTACCAATGTCCGATCCCTCACTCGATACGGCTGTGGAGGATGTCGCCGACACCGACGTCGAGTATACCGATCATATCGTTGTCCTGGGGTACGGCGATTTAGTCGAGCCGATCCTCGTGGAACTCAACGATGCCGACGTTCCGTTCGTCGTGATTACGGCTGATCCGGCCGTTGCTGAAACACTGACTGATCGTGGTATCCGGATTGTCGTTGGGGACCCAAGCGACGAGTCGTCGGTCGTGGCTGCCGACCTCAAGCAGGCACGGGCGGTCGTTGCGGCGACGAACGACGACGCCGAGGATGCCCTGGCGATCCTGACCGCCCGTCGATACAATCCGGACGTTCGGATCGTGGCGGCGGCGATCAACCGCGAGAACATCGCGAAACTCAAACGGGCCGGCGCGTCGATCGTGATCAGTCCGGCACGGATCGGCGGCCAACTTCTCGTCCGGTCGGCACTCGGGGATACGGGCGTCGAGGAACTCGCCGATCGGATCCTCGGCGAATCGATGTAAGCCGTCGGTACGATTCCTTGTTGTTTCACTGGCCTCGATCGGAGGGAAAAAGGTAACCGATGGCCACCCACGGCTTCGAGTAGTGTTCGTGGATGCGACCGACGACTCCGACCATCGACAGCCGAGCCGAACTCGCCGACTACATCGACGCCTACCCCGACCGCCTTGATGGTCGCCTCGGGGTTTTCCTTGGCATTCCAAAGTCCGGGACTGCAACCGGCTTCGATGTGGTCTACACTCACCGCGCCGAGGAACGCTTCAAGAGTGCAAGCGTCATCAAATTGCCCGTTCTCTATACACTCTATCACCGATACGACGGCCATCTCGGTGAGCTCACTGAACCACACGGGCTCGCGACGATCAATCGCGTCGCCGGCAGCGGTCTCTTTCATCTCCTGGGGACGACGACGCCATCACTGGAGGATCTGGCCTACGCGATGATTGCGATCAGCGACAACGCGGCGACCAACGAGCTGATCGACGTGCTCGGCCGTGAGACGATCAATACCGTCGCTACATCCCTCGGGATGGACCACACCCGGCTCGGCCGCAAACTCATGGCGACGCTTGGGGATAATCAGCTCGCCGTTCCGGTCGATCTCCCCGACGATGAGCCAGCCAACGTCATCGCTCCGATCGATTGTGCGCGCTTTTATCGTGATCTGATCGCCGAACGGACGCTCTCGACGGCGGCCTACGAACGACTCAAACTCCCGCTCCGGGAACAGAAATACGGCGATACCTTTCCGCGATATCTCCCCTACGATATGACGATCCTCCACAAAACAGGGTGGGTCCCATCGGCGGCACTGGACACCGGCTACATCGCCGCTGACGACGCCGCCGGCGATCCTCTCGTGTTCGCGGTGTTCACGGATGATCTCGACCATGGTGCCGACGGGAGCGATGTGATCGCCGAGATCGGTGACGCCGTCGCTGCCTGGCTGGCGTGAGGTACGATCGTATCTTCGAGGACTCGTGACCGGTCGCTCGGTCAGCGTTGTAGATCCGCGGGGATGTGGTCGTGAGCGAATAGGTCCTCGCAGGTCTCACGGTCACGCACGCGGTGGGCGTTGCCGTCGGCATCGAGGAGGACGGCCCCGGGGCGGGGTTGGGCGTTGGTCTGGGAGGATTGGCTTAGCGCGTAGGCGCCCATTCGGTCGAGGACGAGCCGATCGCCCACATCGAGGCGCGGCAACTCGACGTCCTCTTGGATGACGTCGCCGGTATAACACAGCGGCCCGGCGATGTCGTAGCGTCGGCGTTCGGATCCATCGGTGAGTGCATGGATCGGATACGGCCACTTGCCGACCGCGTTCGTCCCTACGTCCAACACCGCGAAGGTGGCATACGGGGTCTCTTTGATCGTGCGGACGGTCGCGAGCATCGCGCCGGCGGTCGCGACCAGTCGTCGTCCGGGCTCGACTAACAGCGTTGGCGATGGCAGGCTATACTCCTCACAGGCTCGATCGATCGCTTCGGCGAGATGTTCGATGATCGTCGCGGTCGCGGGAACGGACTCATCGTAGGGGACGGGAAAGCCACCGCCCATGTCTAACGTCGCAATCGTCACATCGAGGGTGTTGCGAATGTCGGCAGCGAACGCCACCATCTCATGGGCGGCCGCCGCGTGGGGCTCGGGATCGGTGATCTGGCTGCCGATATGTAACTGGACACCCGTCAGTTGGACGTGGTCGCTCGCCGCCACTCGCTCGGCGACGGCCATTGCCCGTCCGGATTCGATATCGAGTCCGAACTTGCTCTCGTGGGTCGCCGTCGCGATATCGGGGTGGGTCGGAATCTCCATCGCCGGATTCCCGCGCAACAGTACCCGTGGCGTTCGGTCGGTCGCTTCAGCGGCCCTCTCGATGCGATCGAGTTCGGTCGCGTTATCGACGAGTAGGCGATCGACACCCCACTCGAGGGCCTGTTCGATATCTTCGACCCGTCGTGACATCCCCGTCAATAGCACGTCAGCGGGATCGAAGCCGGCCCATTCGATAGCGGCGAGTTCACAGCGGGCGTAGGCCTCAGCCCCACAGCCGGCGGCCCGGAACGCCGCGAGTACCCCGAGATTGTAGTTCGCCTTTACCGCGAAATGAATCGTCGAGTCGGGATAGTGATCATCGAGTGCCGATCGGAGTGATCGGTATGCGGCACGGAGATGGGGCTCGGAAAACACGTACAACGGCGAGCCGAACTCCTCGAGCAGGCGGCGACCTGTCTCGTCCTGCAGTTGTTCGGCCAACGGTGCCGTGTCGATTGACATACGCCTGGCTATCCGGGCGGTTCGAATAAGACTGCGGATCGTGGTCGATTTGCGTGAAACCGGCGAGCGATCGAGGGTTGTCGATGGATTGGTCACCGGCGGCGATCGATCGCCTCGCCGCGATGAACGATCGCGATGTCGGCCTCGATATCCGAGATCCGCTCGAACGTCGGCGGGGCGAGAAACCGTGAGGCGGCGATCCGATCGGTGCTCGCTCCGATGATCGTCAGATCGTACGCTTCGGCGTTGCGATCGAGAAACGTCTCGATGTCGGTGTTGGCAACGCGTGTCTCGAAGACACCCTCGAACGTTTCGACGAGGTTCGCGAGCATCGTCTCGGCGCTGCGACGCTGGTTTGGATCGCTGATACAGTGACACACGGCGATGGCGCCGGCCTCACCGGCGAGGCGGGTCGCGAACTCGAGCATCGTATGGGCCGTATCGCCGGCTCGTCGGACCGGAATCATAATACGCCGCCAGTTCTCGCGACCGCTATTCGCTCGTAGGGCGACCACGTCGATGTCCGAACGAAACAGCGTTTTGACGAACGGCGTTAGCCCGCCGTATCGCTCCTCGTAGGGGGTGACGATGAGATCACAGCCGGCCTCATGGGCAGCATCGAGGACCGTCCGTCCCGCATTGGCCCCCGCCACCGCGACGATGACCTCACAGGGAATGTCGTACTGGGCTTGGACACGCTCAGCGATTTCTTCGAGCCGTTCGGCGGCGTCCTGAGCGGCCGCCGGTTCCCCGTCAGTGGCATCCGGTCCCGTCCCGTTGAGGGCGGAGACCTTGGCTTTCTTGAGGTCCTCACCAGCAACGAGATCGAGCAACACGACCTTGCCGGCTTCGTGTGCGCTCGCGAGTTGCGCCGCAAAGGCCGTCGTCGGTTCATGGTTTCCCCGGATCGGTACGAGGACGTGATCGTCGGCCTGCGTCGAGTGGTAGAGATATTTCGCGCGCTGTTCGTAGAATCGTCCCCGCCAGAGGCTGAACGCGCCAGCGACGATCGTACTCGAGATCGCGACGCTGATCACATACAGCAACTGTGAGGTACCGGTGACGAGTACCAACAGCGCCGTCGAGTACGCGGATGGCTCCTCGATGTCAAGTACCCACGTCACGATACCGGTCAGTAACACGCCGATCGCGGCCCCACCGGCGCTGACGTTGAACTGTGCCGGTGGGACGTGATAGATATAGAGGCTCGCCGCCTCGAGGGCGATCCAGCCACAGAACGCCCCGATCGTCAGCCCCGCGACGAACCGTTTCGGTGAGGCATACCGACCCTCAGGATCCGCAAACAGCGTATATGTCCCCGATGCTAGCGGCGGGAACAACAGAAACGAGATCGCTTCGATTGCGTTTGAAAGGGCGGTCACGACGCCGATCAACAGCGGGACGAACAGCAGCACCGAGAGGTGAATCAAGTTGTTCGTGTGTTCGATCCATCGCCGGAACTCCTCGACTTCGCGGCGTTCAAACCGCCGCAGTCGTCGCCGGATCGCCCGATAACGGGTCCACCATCCCTCAAACATACGTTGGTCTCACCCAGTACCACGCCTCCGGTTTGTATACGGGTTCGACCAGCCGTGTTGGTTTATGTTTCGTTCTTCTCGTCTCCGTCTTATTTTTCTTCAAGCGTCGCCGCTGCCTCCAGCGAGAGTCCGATCGCCCGTTCGACGTTGTTCTGAGCTTTCTCGGGGAGCTCCTGATCGCTGTCGGCACCCTTCTGGGTTCCTTCGACGAGATTGCCGTCGACGGTACAGATCGCGCCGGCCCGCATGCCAGCCCGGCGGGCAAGTGAGAAGATCGCGGCCGCCTCCATTTCCACACAGAGCAGCCCGGCGGCTTCCCAGTCAGTGACGTATTCTTCGGTTTCGGCGTAGAAGGCGTCGTCGGTGGCGATCGGCCCGACGTGGACGGCTTCGTCGTTGGCCTCGGCGGCGTCGACCAGCGCCGACAGGACCGTATAATCGGGCACCGCAGGGTAGGTATCCGACTCATACCGGGCAGTCGTTCCCTCGTCTTTGGCTGCTCCGGTCGCCACGATCATGTCGCCGATCTCGATGTCCGACTGGAGTGCGCCCGTGGTCCCGACGCGGATGACCGTCTCGACGCCGACGTGTTCGAGTTCCTCCATGGCGATGGCTGCCGACGGACAGCCGATCCCGGTCGAACAGATCGTAAGGTCGGTGTCCGCGTAGGTCGCATTCACGAGCTTGTACTCGCGGTTCTGGGCAACGACTGACGAGGTGTCACACTGATCGGCGATCCGATCGACCCGGCCGGGATCGCCGGGTAACAACGCGATGTCGTGTAGGTCGCCCGATTCGACGAGCAGGTGCGGCTCTTTGGCCATAGCCGGGGGTCAGGTCGGGACTGTAAAAAACTCGCGAGTCCGATCCGATTCCCGCCGTGTGGAGGATGTCAATCCGGTAGAAACTGCTCGACGGTCCGCCATCCGACCTCGACTTGGGCACCCTCGACGGTCGTCGCCAGCGCGCCACACGCGTTTGCGACCGCAAGCGCTCGCTCGTAATCGATGTTGCCGTCCGTACGACCCTCGAGCACGACGGCGAGAAAGCCGGCGGCGAAGGCGTCGCCCGCACCCGCGGTATCGACGGTCTCGACCGGATAGCCCTCCTGTTGGTAGGTGTTCTCACCCGCGTACACCGTCGCACCGTCCTTTCCCTCCTTACAGACGATCGTCGCCCCGTCGAACGCGTCACCGGCGCTGATGTCGGGCTGGATGGAGAGACAGTCGGCTTCACGACCGTTGAGAAACACGATGTCGGCCGCCGATAGCGTCGCTTCGTAGTCGCGGTCGGCGAGTCGGCGTCCCGGATCGACGCTGATCGGAATTCCAATCGTGGCGGCCTGCTCGGCGAGCGCCCTCGCCGTACTCGGCCGTTGGCCGGTCAGATGGAGATGATCGACATCGTGGAGGATGTCGTCGGTAATGTCGGTCGGTCCGATCGCCTCGTTGGCCCCGTCGTTGCCGAAGACCATCACTTGGCCGTCACTGGTTGCCTCGACGATCAGATACTTCACCGTCGTTGGACGGTCCGGCACGACCATGATCTGGTCAGTGTCGACACCACACTCCGTGAGTTTTCGGCGGGCCGCCCGCCCGTGTTCGTCGTCGCCGACGCTGCCGAGGACGCTCGTCGGGATGTCAAGCGTCGCCAACGCCGTGGCGACGTTGGCGGCACTGCCTCCGCCGGATTGTGACTGCGAGCGGATCCGCGCCTCGCCATCCGGGTCCGGGAGAGCATCGACGTGGAGGGTCACGTCCCAGTTGACGTGCCCGGCACAGAGTACACGGGACATACGCTGAGGCCTCAGTGGGAACCGCTATCTCCCGGCAGTTATACCATGGAATACTATAAAACACGACGGCTCGTCGCTATCAACTCACCATATAAAGCAATAGGTTGTGTGTCCCTGGCCCCAGGCCGATCGCCGCGACACCGGCCAACAATAGGTATCCTTCACTGGGACTTTCCCTGACGTAGTCGGTGAACAGCCAGACGACGGCCGCCGCCACGATGAGTTTCACGATGACGAACAGCCAGCCGACACCGATGAGATCGGCCGTCGGGAGCCGGCCGGCGGCCATCATGATCACTCGCGCTGCAGGGGTCCGT
Organism: Chewarchaeum aethiopicum (SeqCode); assembly: GCA_034190395.1. Taxonomy (GTDB): domain Archaea; phylum Halobacteriota; class Halobacteria; order Halobacteriales; family Hikarchaeaceae; genus Chewarchaeum; species Chewarchaeum aethiopicum. The sequence continues at coordinate 10,162 of JAXINS010000079.1, read as the reverse complement.
TCGCCGAACCCGAGCACGTCGACCCCGATCGCCGTCGAGATGCCGTCGAGGGTATGTGCGAAGAGGACGATCACGCCGGCTTGGCCGGTGATCGCTATCGTGGCCGGTTCGATCCGTCGGAGCGCCATTACCATCGCCATGGTCACGACGGCGGCGAGGATGAGCCCGATCGCTGGCCAGCCAAGCGTGAGGGTCGATCCGACAGCGACGAGCGTTCCGATCACTCCGAGAGCGGCGACCGTCCCGACACCGCCGAGCCAGATCGCCGTCGTATCAGTCGCTCCATCGGCTGCCTGATCGGCCAGCAGCCAGACGGTGCCACTGATGATCGCGGTACAAATATAGACCGCCGGCGTCCCGAGGAGCGGTCGTACTACCGGTGGCGCGGCGTCGATCTGGTAGATGACATGGAGGGCCGCTCCGGTTACCATCCAGGGAACCAGCCCGAGGACGGTCCGGTCGGTGACGCTCGGACGACGGACGTTGAGCAAGCCGACCACCACCCCGATCCCACCGAGTAATCCGACCAGATAGGGCAGTGGCGGCAAACCGAAGCCGGCCGGCAGGACCATGCGGCCACAAACGACGGACGAGCGAAAGGCATTGCGATTGTAACCGTCTCGCCGGATCGTGATCGACTACGAACGCTTTAGGTGCCAGCTCGATGTCGAGCCAGGGGTTTTTCAGGGCGCTCATCCCAGCGTTCAACGATGGATATCGACCGCCCGGACCTCGCCGCCCGCATCGATCACACCGTCTTGGGGCCCGAGACGACGATCGTTGATGTCAAACGGACGCTCGATGCAGCGATCGAACACGGCATGAACGCCTGCGTCCCGCCCTGCTATGTCGATCGGGCGACCGAATATACGCCGGGCGTCTCGATCGTGACCGTCATCGGCTTCCCGCATGGCCAGCATGCAACGGCGACCAAGCGAGCGGAGGCGGTGACTGCCTGGGAGGACGGCGTCGACGAGATCGATATGGTCCTCAACGTCGGACGGCTGAAAGCGGACGAACTCGACGCCGTCCAAACCGACATCGAGGAGGTCGTCGCCTCCGTGCCGATCCCGGTGAAGGTCATTATCGAGACGGCGCTCCTCTCGGACGACGAGAAACACACCGCGTGTGCCCTCGCTGCCGACGCCGGAGCACGGTTCGTGAAGACCTCGACCGGGTTCGCCTCGGGTGGCGCGACCGTCGAAGACGTCGAACTCATGGCGGCGTATCTGCCGGTGAAAGCAAGCGGCGGTATCGGATCCTGGGACCGGGCTCGGGAACTGCTCGTGGCCGGAGCCGATCGGATCGGCGCCTCACGCGGTGACGTCATCATCGAGGAGTTCCGTCGCACGAACGAGTGAGTCCAGTGAGTCATTCATCACGATCTGTGATCGATCACATCGACTCCTATCGGCGTTCGGAAACCTTGATTTAGCCTGGCTATCCTCCCGATTGATGTGGCCACTCCGCGCGAGGATTTCCTGTCGGGATTGACGGATTTCGCACCGGTGTTGCTCGGGATTATCCCCTTCGGGATGGTCAGCGGTGTCGCCGCGGTTACGGCTGGTTTCACCGGCGTCCAGGCACTCGGCATGTCGTTGATCGTCTTCGCTGGGGCCTCCCAGCTCGCAGCGATCGAACTCATTCAAGCCGACGCTCCTGCTGCGATCATCGTTCTGACGGCCGTCATCGTCAACGTCCGGTTGATGATGTACAGTGCGTCGTTGGCGCCGTATTTCCGGTCGTTCTCCCGGCTCCGCAAGTGGATCTGTGCCTACCTGCTCACCGATCCGGCCTTTGCCCTCTCGATCACTGAGTTTACGGCCGACGAGACCACCGATCGGCTGTGGTATTATCTCGGGACGACGATCCCCGGCTGGGTGATGTGGCAGGTCGGGACCGTTGTCGGGATCCTGTTGGGCGTGCGAGTTCCGCCCGAATGGCAACTGGAGTTTGCGGTGCCGCTGATCTTCATGACGTTGCTGTTCGGAGCAATCGAGGATCGCGCGACGGCTGGCGCGGCGGTCGTCGCCGGTATCGTCGCCATCGCTGGAACGGCGTTGCCGTTTAACCTCGGATTGCCAACGGCCGCACTGCTTGGCATCGTGGTCGGTCTGGCGCTCGAACGGAGGGATTCGGCGTGACGATGTCGCTATCGGATGGCCTTCTGTGGCTTATCATCGTCGTCATCGGTATCGCCACCTTCATGCTCCGGCTGTCGTTTATCGCACTCGTCGGCCGGTTCGAAACGGTGCCCGCATGGCTCGATCGGTCGCTTCGATACGTTCCTGCGGCAGTTCTCTCAGCGCTCGTCTGGCCGTCGATCCTTCAGATCGATGCGACCCTGGCCGTTGGCGCCGACACGCCACGACTTCTCGCTGCCGGCGCGGCGATCCTCGTCGCCTGGTACACCGAGAACGTTCTGGCGACGATCGTCGTCGGCATGGGCACACTCTGGTTGTTGTTTCTGATTGGATTCTGATCGGCCGTTCCGTGTTCGACTGGCCGGGTGAAACGTCGTCCTTTAGTGGATCCACCGGCTTACCACGGATACGCGATCCACGATGGCCCGCTATCACATCGAAACCTATGGCTGTACCTCGAACCGCGGCGAGAGCCGACGGATCGAGACGGCGCTTCGCGATGCGGGCCATCGCCCCGTTACCTCCCCGACCGAGGCCGACGTGGCGATCCTGAACACCTGTACCGTCGTCGAAAAGACCGAACGGAACATGCTTCGCCGGGCCGAGGAACTCGAAGCGGAGACGGCCGATCTCATCATTACCGGTTGTATGGCCCTCGCACAGGGGGAGACATTCCGGGACGCCGATATCGACGCCCGGATCCTCCATTGGGACGACGTCCCCACTGCGGTCCGCAACGGCGAGTGTCCGACACTGGCCGACGGCGTCGAACCGGTCCTCGACGGTGTGGTCGGCATCCTTCCCATCGCCCGGGGCTGTATGTCCGATTGCTCGTATTGTATCACCAAGCAGGCGACCGGGAAGATCGATTCCCCGTCGATCGAAGACAACGTCGAGAAAGCCCGGGCGCTGATCCACGCCGGCGCGAAGGAACTCCGCATCACCGGCCAAGACACCGGCGTATATGGCTGGGACAACGGCAAACGGGTGTTACACGAGTTGCTCGATCGGATCTGTGCCATCGACGGCGACTTCCGGGTTCGGGTTGGGATGGCCAACCCCAAGGGCGTTCACGGGATCCGTGCGGAACTCGCCGATGTGTTCGCCCGCAACGACGAACTCTATAACTTCCTGCATATCCCGGTGCAGTCGGGCTCGAACGATGTCCTCGGGGATATGCGACGGCAACACCAAGTCTCGGAGTTCGTCGAGGTCGTCGAGACCTTCGACGATCGCCTTGAGGAATGGACGCTTTCGACGGATTTCATCGTCGGCTTCCCCACTGAGACCGACGCCGACCATCAACAGAGCCTCGCGCTCCTTCGGGAAGTCCGGCCGGAAAAGATCAACATCACCCGCTTTTCGAAGCGACCGGGGACCGACGCCGCCGCGATGAAAGGGCTCGGTGGCACCGTGAAAAAGGAACGCTCCTCGTCGATGACCGATCTGAAGATGGACGTCGTCGGCGAAGCCTACGCCGAGATGGTCGGTACCGAACGCGAGGTGCTCGTCGTCGAGCCTGGTACCGGCGACTCCGTGAAGTGTTACGACAATGCCTATCGGCAGGTAATCGTTCAACACGCCGACGAATACGGGTTTGAACCCGGCGATTTCCTCGATGTCGAGATCACCGGTCACCAGACCGTCTACGCCTTCGGTGAACCGATCTGATCGCTGCCGATCGGTTGTGTCTCATCCTCTGGTGATCGATTGATGTTTCTCACCAGGAACACGACTCCGTTTGAGTGGGTATTGTGTTTCTGAGTGTGTCGTGATAGCAAGGTGCATGCTTAAGCGAATCCGGATCGATTATCGATAGTGTGGTCGGCCATGGTCTCTGAGACAGCATCGACACAACGGTTCGATGGACGGACGTGCGTTATCACTGGTGCCTCTCGCGGGATCGGTCGGGGGATCGCACTCGAACTCGCTGAACACGGTGCCAACGTCGTGGTTAATTATCGCTCCTCCGCGGATGCGGCCGCTGAGGTGGCCGATCGTGTCGAGTCGTTGGGCGGCAGTGCGATGACCGTTCAAGCCGATGTCACCGAACACGATGAGATGAATGATATGGCTGAACAGGTGCAGGCGACGTTCGGACAAACGGATGTTCTCATCAATAACGCCGGTATCACCCAGGATACCCGTTTCGAGAACATGACGACCGAGGAGTGGGCACAGGTCTTGGATGTTGATCTTACCGGCGCCTTTCACAGTACCAAGGCCTTTTTCGAGGACATCAAGGCTGCCGAACACGGTCGGTTGATCAACATCTCCAGTATCGTCGGTCGACAGGGCAACTTCGGACAAGTCAACTATGCCGCCGCGAAAAGCGGACTCATCGGATTTACCCGGGCGTTGGCGCTGGAGCTTGCACCGCACGACTCGACGGCTAACTGCGTCTCGCCGGGGTTTACCCGAACCGAGATGATTGAAACCATCCCCGATGACATCAAAGCGGAAATCCGCGATCAGATCCCGCTCGATCGGTTCGCCGACACGGACGATATCGCCTGTGCGACCCGATTTCTCGCCAGCAAGGATTCGGGGTACATGACCGGTGAAGTCCTCGATGTCACCGGCGGGATGGACCTCTAAGTGATGAGTGGTGCACGCGACAGTCTTCGACCCGGCGATCAGTGTTCGTGGGGCTCCTCCTCTGACACCGGGTCGGCGTCCGGCGTCGTCTCCCGCTGGTCACTCATAAAGATCGAGACCGACTCGTCGTCCTTCCACTCGCCGAGTTCCTTGGGATCGATAT
>JAXINS010000079.1:0-5157 GCA_034190395.1 Chewarchaeum aethiopicum (SeqCode) | reverse complement strand
AAGATCGAGACCGACTCGTCGTCCTTCCACTCGCCGAGTTCCTTGGGATCGATATGGACGAAGACGTCGTCGACCACTGATAGCTCTCGAATCGACTGGACGACCTCGGTTTCGATCCGGTGGGCTTCCCGGAGGGTTCGGTCCCCTTCGACCTCGATATGGAGACTCACGTCGACTTCCGGCCCGACGTAGTGGGCTACGACGTCATGGGCCCCTCGTACGTCGGGATGGGCAAGCGCCGTTTCGATGATCTCCGAGCGTAGATCCTCCGGCGGTGCTCGGCCGATCAGGTAATCGATGTTGTCACGGACGATCTCCCAGCCGGTATAGAAAATCCCAATGGAGACGACGGCCCCAGCGATCGGATCGAATATCGGGACGCCGGCTCGCACACCGACGACGCCGATCAACGCCGCGGTTGCCGTGAGGATATCGTTTCGGTTGTCGAGAGCGGTCGCCACGATCGCGGGGGAGTTGCGATCCTCGCCGATCCGTAGACAGTACCGATAGAGGCCGTACTTGACGATACCCGTCAACAGGAGGATCCCGATCGCGACCGGGCCGATTCGGACCGTAATCGTCCCCGAACGCATCGCCTGGATCGACTGCCAGAGTATCAGCCCACCAGCCGCGAAAATACCCACGGCGACCAACAGCGAGACGAACGGTTCGATCCGTTCGTGGCCGTGTGGGTGTTCCGAATCGGGCGGTCGCGTCGTCAAATAAATGCCCCCGAGAATGATCAGACTGTACAGCGTATCCGCCAGGCTGTTGACCGCCTCGCCCTTGATAGCGAAGCTTCCGGTTTCGAGCCAAACCAGTCCCTTCCCGACGACAAGTGCCAGGTTCACGGCGAAGACGAGCACCGCGACCCGCCTGACAACGGTACGTCGGGACACAGTCGTCATACGCCAGGGTCGCTAAAGGGCCTACCGTTCTCCGCGGTTCCGCGCTGGATTCGCTGACGGCGTACACGAACGCTATCGGGTGCTCAGAGATCAAGCTGGACGGCCGTCTCCGTACCATCGGTCGTCGCGCCGGCCTGGTCGGCGAACGCTTCATGTAACCGATCGTAGCTGTCGGCGAGCCCTTCGACGATCACCTTCGTGTCGGCGATGACCGGCATGAAGTTGGTATCGCCGCTCCACCGTGGCACGATATGGGTGTGGAGGTGGTCACCGATCGAGCCGCCGCTGGCTTCGCCACCGAGGTTCAACCCGGCGTTACAGCCATCCGGCTCGAAGGCGAAATCGATCGCTTGGAGCGTTCGCTGCTTGAGTTTGGCGTGCTCGAGCAGATCCGGTTCGGCGAGCTCCTCGTAGGCGCCGACATGGGCACGTGGGATTACCATGACGTGTCCGGGATTGTAGGGGTAGTTATTCAACAGCACGTAGGCCCGCTCGCTCGTGGCGACGACGCGCTGTGTCCGGTCGGCTCCCAACGACGGTAATTCACAGAAAACACAGTCCTCGATCGCCGGATTCTTCGCGTCGCGTTCGACCCACTCGATCCGCCAGGGCGCAAAGAGTTCGTCCATACCGTCTTTTCGGGTTGCCCTCGGTTTAGATTATCCGACGGATCACGCCGTGGCCTTCACCGATATTCAGTCCGATCTCAGTGGCTGCAGTCGGTGATTGAAACCCCGTTTAAAGCTACTGGCCGTCCGGGGCTGAAAACCACTGTTTACGGATCGAGAATGTGTTTTGAACAATCTAATAGTCTCTAAACGCGTTATTCGAGAAATTCGGTCGCAGTCGGTCGATTAAACGGTACGAACAACCCCCAACGAAGTCGCCTTTTTATACTGATATCATTGCAATAGGGAAGTAGGTGGTTCCAATGGCCGCGAAACCCCGCCATAAGAACAGCGACAACATAGAACAGTGCGAAGCGTGCGATTCCTCGACTCCCCACGATGTCCGCATCGAGATCCTAACCGAGAGCCACAAGCGGGAAAACGCCGAATTCTCACGCGAACCTTACCGTATCGCGGAGTGTCTCGAGTGTGGCAGCAAATCCAAGGTCCGAATGAACAACGCCTGACGGCGACCGGCTGCCGACCCTGATCGGCGGGGTTTCTGTTTCGGTCCCCGCAATCGATCTCCTCCACGGCTTTTGTCGCCGTCCGGTTTTCCGTCTCGACTAACAACCATCGACCATCAACGATCCGTCACTGGGTCGTGATCTCACAGCCGTCCTCGGTGACGATGACGGTGTGTTCGGCCTGACTGACGAGTCGCCCCTCGTCTTCTTTCAATACCGGATAGCCACGCACGACGTCGTTGAGCTTCAGCCGTCGGAGCGACATCTTCGCCCGGTCGTCGTCGAACCACCGAACGGCAAACGGGAGCCGCTGATACTCCTCGGTGACCGTTTCGATGAGTTGGCGGGCGCGACGATCCCGGACCGATTTTTCCTCGACGAGCGAAAAGATCTCCTCGGTGCTCCCTTCCGAAACCTTTCCGGTCCCGTCGGTGGCAAAGGGCTCGATGGCGACTACGTCGCCGACCTGGAGTTCGACGCCGGTCTCGACGGCCCGGTTGGGGATGTTCGGGCCGGTGTGGGCGTCGTATTCGTCGAGCCCGTGGCCCGAGAGGTTGACGATCGGGTTATAGCCGTAATCGTCGATCGTCGTCTCGATTGCGGTCCCCACCTCGCCGGTATGGACGCCCGCGGCGACCGTCTCGAGTGCCGCCTCAAGCGCCGCCTCGGCGGCCTCGACTAACTCGGGGGTGTCCGTCAGATCGATCGTCGTCGCGGCATCCGCGATCCACCCATCGACGTGCACGCCGATATCGAGACAGACCATATCCTCCCCGAAGGTCACCTCGGAGTCGCGTTCGGGCGTCGCATGGGAAGCCTCCTCGTTGACACTGATGTTCACCGGAAAGGCGGGTTCACCACCCAGCTCCCGGATCCGATCCTCCGCGAATTCGGCGACTTCGAGATGGCTTGTTCCGACGGTAACTTGCTCTTCGGCCTCCTCGAGTACCGTCGCGAGGATCTCACCCGCTTCCCGGTAGCGTTCGTATTTTTCGGCCGACAGATCGACGTCGTTGGCCTCGCTCATGGGGAGACATTCGGCGATCCGCTCCAAAGCGTTTGTGTTCTCCGGGGCGTCTTTCGGTTCTTCGATCGAGGCACGATCCTGAATCGTCACCGGCTGATCCGTTCTGTCCGGTGGAGCCCCTCGATTTTTATCGCGCCACCCCGATGCCTCGACGCACTGATCCGCATGTCGAACGAGTACACGACCCTTCCCGACGATCTCCCCGAGCCCGCTGACGATGGTGCCGCCGATCATTTGCCGGGTCGGTCCGTTCCGGCCGTTTCGCTTCCGGCCACAAACGGCGATGTGGTTGACCTCTCGGCGGATCTCGGCCGGGTCGTTATTTATATATATCCCAAAACCGGTCGACCGGACAAAGACGTCATCCCGGAGGGATGGAATTCGATCCCCGGGGCTCGTGGCTGTACGCCGGAAGCCTGTGGGTTTCGTAATCACTACCAGGCGTTGCTGACACGTGGCGTGACGGCCGTTTTCGGTCTCTCGTTGCAGTCATCCAGCTATCAGCGTGAGGTGCGCGACCGGCTTGATCTGCCGTTCGAACTCCTGAGCGACGACGATCGCGCCCTCACCGACGAACTCCGGTTGCCGACCTTCGAGATCGATGGCGAGGTCTTTCACAAACGGCTGACGCTCATACTCGCCGACGGCACCATCGAACACGTCTTCTATCCGGTCTTTCCACCGGACACCCACGCCACCGAGGTCGTCCAGTGGCTCGACGCCAATCCCCGGTCCGCATCGTCGTGATCGCCTCTCACTGGTCTCAGTGGCCTGTCACGCCCGGTTGACCGTCGCGAGGTCGTGTGCCCGCCGGATGGTATTGATATAGTCGGTCACGCCCCGCCGGAGGTCATACTCGATCTCGTAACCGTAATCCGATCGAGCCGCGGTTGGATCGAGTGCTTGCGCGGACCATTCCTCGCCGCCGTCGTGAACCGTCATCGTCGTCTCCGGCACTAACGTCTCGACGAGCTCGGCGACCTCTCGAAGGGTCGCGACGTCGCCCGGGATGTTGTAGACCCGCTGTGTGAGGTCGGTCTCCGGGGCCATGGCGGCGTCGACGAACGCCCGGGCTGCGTCGCGGACGTACAGCCAACTCACCGACAGATCGCCGTCTTCGACGGTGACGTCCTTGCCGACGGCACCCTGTTCGATCACGTGTCGGAACACGCCTGATTCATCGCCGCCGCGGTACGGGCCGTACACGCCGGTCGGGCGCAACGACACTGCCGGCACGTCGTATTCCTCGGCGTAAACGTCGACCTGGCGTTCGTTGTACAGCTTCGCGGCCGCGTAGATCGATTGTGGATCGACGATCGCGTCCTCGCGTGCGGTGTCCGTTCCGTACGCCGACAGCGGCGCATAGACCGTCTCACTGGAGGCAAGCACGACCCGTTCGATCGAATCGAAGGTCCGGGCGGCTTCGAGTGCTGTCGTCGCCCCCCGGATGTTGACATCGATGGCTCGCCGCGGATCGGCCCGGGCGGCCGGTGTCAGCAACGCCGCGAGGTGGATGATTCGGGTGACATCGTTCCGATTGATCGCCCGATCGACGTCCGTCGGATCGGCGACATCGCCCGGATAGATCGTGACCTCGTCCGTGATGTCGAGGTGATCGAGTATCGACGTGTCCGTCGAGACGTCATAACACACTACATCGTGACCGCGATCGAGCAGCGTCGCTGCGACATACGAGCCAATAAATCCGGTGCCGCCGGTGATGAGGACGGTCTCGTCCGTGGGCATGTCCTCGGCATGGCCACCGCTTGGTATAACCGTTGGTGCCCCGGAAACCCACCACCGGAACAGAACAGCGGATCGCGGACTGCGATCAGCTCGATGCTGGGCCCACGTTCACCGTCGACGGGGAGTGGCCGTCACTCCGATTCTGGCTCCGGTTCGCCTTCGAGTCCGGTCTCCATCTCCTCGTCCATCTCTTCGATGACCTCGTCGGCGCTTTTGATGTCTTCGACGGTGCCGCTTTTGACTGCCTCGGCTTCCTGTTCCATGCCCTCGATATCGACCTCGGCGGCCTCGTCGATTTGGCCGATGATGTCTTCGATGTTGTCGAGGCCGAGGAGTTCGCG
>JAXINS010000109.1:19715-22410 GCA_034190395.1 Chewarchaeum aethiopicum (SeqCode) | reverse complement strand
TTCCCGGAATTCGGGCCGTTCGTTCGGTGCCGTCGGCACAGCGGACCCGAACCCGATTCGCCCCGAGCATATTGGTTACGACCGCAAATACCTCATCGTCGTCGGGCATCCGCAGGTTCTTGCGTTCGCCCTCGTTTTCGCTCATACCTCCCCTTCGCATGGGAGCGGTTTAACTCTTGTAGGCTTCGACAGACGGAGGCACGACGGTCGTACGGGTCGGCAACAGCGACTGAGCGTGGCGGCAGGACGAACGACTGTCGGTCAGTAACGTCGCGGATAAACCGCGCGCTGAGGCTCTTGGGCCACTCACCACCCACCGATCGGTAATTCGATCGATCGGGACTGATTGAACTGGATTAATTCGGGTTAAATGGGCTTAATACGGCCTGAAATTGTCGAAATCGGCGTTTACGGTTTATACCCTTCATTACCCCCGATCGGCATAGGTGCGACCGGAGGCAACGATCAATGAAGCTCCACAAACTCGCCGTGATCGCGCTGGCAGCACTGTTGGTGTCTGCCGGCGCCGCTGCGGCCATGCCCGGTAACGCGCCCGCTGATGCGGGCAACAACGCATCGAATAACGACCACAGTCAGGCAGACGATCATCGGGACGACGAGTCGGACGATGAAGCGGCTGAAGACGAGGATACAGAAGACGACGAAACGCCGGACGACGCAAACGAAACCGAGGAAGAAGATGACGAGGAGGTAGAGAACGAAGAGAACGAGGAAGCCGAGGACGCCGACGACATCGATGAGGACGACGCGGACGCAAACGAAACCGAGATGGACGACGACGAGGTCGAGAACGAAACCGAGACCGAACTCAAGGACGACGAAAACGAGAGTGACGGTCCACCGGCGTGGGTCCCGGCCAATAACGACGGCGACAACGAAAGCGACGACCGGGGTCGTGCCGACACCGCCGAGCAAGCCGGCCCGCCAACCGACATGCCGGCAGCCGTTCCCGATCACGTCACGCAGATTCACAGCCTGATCCACGAATTCCTGGCCGGCGATAAGACCGGCGAGTGGCTCGGCAGCGCCATCAGTGACATCACGCCCGACGACGAATCGCCCGAGCAGTCGAACCAACAACAGAATGACGCCGCCCAACAAGGCTAACGCCCATCCCCCGTCCACCCCGCTGACGCCATTCGGTCCGAACGCCCCTCCCCTTCGCTGACGTTCGGTCTCGGTTTCGACTCCTTTTGCGCCGTTGAATGCGATAAGAAGGCTTTTCGATCGAAGGCGAGGTCGCGGACAACCGTGGCAACAAGGCCTTTGTCCACCGCGGTTCGACGCTAAAACAGATGACGACTGTGCCGGCTCGTGTGATCGCTGTGACCGTTCTCACGATAACGTTGCTCCTCGCCGCCACGACTGGTGGGTACACCGGATCGGCTACGGCAGCAGGATCGGCGAGTGGATTTCTCACACAAACGGACGTCGATCCCGATGCCGTCTCGTTGCAAGTGTTGCTCCAGCCCGACGGATCGGCCGCATGGCGGATCGAATACCGCGTGTTGCTCAAAGACGACAATGCAACCGCTGCGTTCGATTCGTTGCAGACGGACATCCGGGAGAATCGCTCGGCGTACGTCGATCGATTCGCCAGTCGGATCACCCGTACCGCCGCGGCCGCCGAGAACACGACTGGTCGGGAGATGGCCATCCGCAACGTCTCCGTTCAGACGAGTCGACAGACGATCGGCAAACGCTACGGCGTGATCACGTACACGTTCGAGTGGACAGGCTTTGCCGCCGTCGACGGTGATCGGCTTGTGGTCGATCGGACGCTTGCCGGGTTTTTCCTCGATGCCGACACGACCCTGGAGATGCGCTGGCCGCCAGGGTATCGCGTGAGCGCCGTTTCGCCGTCGCCGACCGATCGACTCGAACGGGGTGTCGTCTGGGAAGGACGACTCGATTTCGGCCAGTCGGGACCACAACTTACGGTCACCACCGCGCCGCCAACCCAGACCGCCACGGAAAGTCCATCGCCGGGAGCTGCCACCAGCGGCGGTCTCACACCGGCTACTCTCGGGGTCGCCGCCATCATTGCGCTCCTGATCGTCGGTGCCGGTGGATGGTATTACACCCAGAGATCGACCGAATCCGATGACGCGGATACAACTGGGGGAGCTACAGGCGAGACAGCGACGACCGAGTCGACGGACCAATCGACCGAGGAGCCCCCCTCGGAGCTGTTGAGTAACGAAGAACAGGTAATTCGCCTGCTGGAAGCCAACGGCGGCCGGATGAAACAACAGGACGTCGCCGAAGAACTCGACTGGACCGACGCCAAGACCAGTCAGGTCGTCAGCGACCTCCGGGAGGCAGGTGATATCGAAAGCTTCCGGCTCGGCCGTGAGAACGTGCTCAGCTTGCCCGAGGAAGATGATATTTAACTTCTTTGACGGTTCATCGAATAGCATACCACGATCGGACGGATTCGAGCGACAGCACCGGCCTCCGGTCAGGCATAATCCGGGTTAATTGGCGTTGATTGGCCGTGACTATGTGGGGTTTATACGTGAATCGGGATCCTACGACCGAGCAGGATGACACGAATCGCCGCCCTGATCGCGACGGTGGTGTTCCTCGCAGTCCCGGTCCTCGGCGGTGTCGCAGCCAGTGCGGCCGGGACCGGACTCGGAGAGCATACCTCGATGCCGTCGCCACTCGACGG
>JAXINS010000109.1:0-19615 GCA_034190395.1 Chewarchaeum aethiopicum (SeqCode) | reverse complement strand
CGCTGCAGGCACAGCGTGAATCGCTCCGGGCCGCCCGCCAAAACGGCTCCATCGATCAAGGGACCTTCGCCGCCCGTATGGCGACGCTGAACGCCCGTAGCGAGACCCTCCAGCGGCTCGCCAATCGGACGGCGACGACCGCACGGGGCTTGCCGGCTGACACACTCGCCGCGAAGGGAGTCAACGTAACCGCGATCAGAACCCTCCAGACGAAGGCACGGACGCTCACCGGACCGGAGGTCGCCGCGATCGCCCGCTCGATCGCCGGGCCAAGCGTCGGCAAGCCGATCGGGCCGCCGGCCAGCGCCGGACCGCCCGGTGGTGGGCTACCGGGTGGCGGATCGCCGGATGCAGCCGACAACGATTCGACGGATCAAGCCGATGCCGAGCGATCAATCCAGCGAGCAGCGGCTCAACTGCAGCGGACACAGACCCGGTATGACCGCGTGGAGAACCGTATCGACGATGATTCCGAGGCCGCCGAAACGCTTGCTCAAGCCCAAGAGCACCTCAACGCCGCCGAGGACGCACTCGATGCGGCCCGCGAGGCACTCGAGGAGGACAACACCGACCGGGCCGATCAGCTCGTGCAACGAGCCCTCGATCGGATCGAGACGGCCCGCCAACAGATCAACGAGGCCAACCGGCAAGCTCGGGGCGGCTGACAAAAGGTGACAAGCAACTGCGGTCGGTTCTGCCGGCGCGAACGGCCAACGACGTTATCGGCTTGCTTCTAACTGCTTTCGTCCGGGTTCGATCAACTCATCCAGATAGGTCGCCAGCGCCGACTTCGCGTCGGCTGGATGGAGTTCGCCGGACTCGAGCGCCTCGGCGAGTGCCCCATACGTCTCGTAGGTGACATCGCCGCCGTACTCATCCGGCCGCTCGACGGTGACGGCCTCGAACCGAGGGAAGATATGATACCGAAACAGCTGGAGCACTGGATGTTCGCGGTCGTTGCCCGCGTCGTCGGGGTCGGGATCGCGGGTCGGTGGACAGAACGCCGCGTTGATTTTCTCTTCGATATCGGCCGTCGAATCCTCCATCGAGAGGGTCAGGCCCTCGCTCGAGGACATCTTACCGACACCGGTCTCTAAATCCGCAAGGATCGGCGTGTGCAGTGCCGTCGGAGCGTCGTACCCAAGCGCCGGCAGATTCTCGCGAGCGAGCATGTGGACCTTTCGCTGGTCGATCCCGCCGATCGCGAGGTCCAAATCGAGATATTCGATATCCAGTGCCTGCATCAACGGATAGACCACGTGGCTGACCTTTGCGGTTTCACCGCTTTGGATCTCGGCCATCGCCCGTTGGGCGCGGTTGAGCGTCGTCTCCAAGCCGAGCGCGTGGAGATCGAGGATGTAGTCCTCGTCGAGCTGGTACGAAGACCCGTAGACGAACTCCGTTTGTTCTTCGTTTAACCCGTAGGCCAGAAACTGCTCGCGCATCCGTTCGGCCGTCTCCCGGATCTCCTCGAAGGTGCCTTTGTCGTTGAGATAGGCGTGGACGTCCGCCAGCAACACGACGATCTCAAAGCCGACCTCCTGGAGCTCGATCAGCTTGTTGGCGGTCAGCATATGCCCGAGGTGTAAGACCCCCGACGGCTCGTAGCCGACGTACGCACGCCGGCCCTGGGGATCGGCCGCCAGCTCGCGGAGCTCGTCGTCGGTGACGGCCTCCTCGACGTTCCGCATGATCAGCTCGTAGACCTCGCCGTCGTCCATAGTTGCATCAGCACGACCGAGGGTTTTAGCCCTTCGCTGCGGCGCCAGCGAGCGATCCTACCTGAGAAACAGGCGTAGAGTCCCACCCTCGAGGAGCGCAGGGAGTCCGAGGAATCGTCGGAAGCACAAGCGGATAGGGTGGGGGTACGCGCCGTACACTTTCACTCCGCTTGCCTCGGATTTACACTGGGCGGGGTTGTACGCGGCGGTAACTCAAGCGCCGAAATCAATCCGGGAACCAGTTGGGGTCCTCCCCGCCGACACGCATCCCAGTCGCCACCGGGATGCTCACAGTACCCCTGCCCCTGCAAAATGGGATGGGGTCAGGGGTGGACTTCCGCGCTGTTACCGCTGTTGAGTCTGTCCACCGTGGCAGAAAGGACAGGCAGGCCGATGGCACGGCCCGTGCGTCTTCGACCGCGAACGGCGAGGACGAGCCCGTCCACGGACGGGCGCTGTGCAAGGAGATACCGCGTCCCTGGGGACGCTGAATCCGCCACACCCCTCACGGGGCTCACGTACCGAGCACGAACCAGAGTATGCCCACGTGGCGGAAGCTTGCCTCCGTTGGAGACGGGACAGGCCGACCCCGAGCGCGAGGAACCCCCGCCTCAACAGAGGTCGAAGGCCGAGGTAGGGCGGGGAGGATGTCAGAGCGGGCCTTCGCTCCGTCCGGCTCGGTGTTCGCTGATCAGCCGATCGACCATCTCGGCGTTTTGTTCGCGTTTGTGCTCGGCGGCCCGTTCCTCCCAGTCGGCGATGAGCTGTTCGACATCGGATTCCCGGGCGACCGCCAGTTCGTCGACTTCCTGGAAGGCGACCTGATCGGCGGGACCAAACGGGATCTCGTGTTCGAAGAGGAGTTCCTCGGCGACGTTCGAGAGCCCGCCCTGTTTGAGGATCGCCCGCGGTTCGGTCTCGATAAGCCGTTTGGCGGTCCGGCGGCCGGCACCGCTTGCATCGCGCAACAGGATGACGTCACCTTTGGCCAGCCCGTACTCGTCCTCGGCGGCCTCGATGGCGTCGATCGTGAACTGCTCGATCGGTTTCAACGAGATCAGGTCCTGTTTTTCCTCGGCGACGTCGGTGAAATTCGAGTGATCGAGCTTCCAGAGGGCCTTCAACCGTTCGAGTTTCTCCGAGAGCGATTGGGTGGTTTCCTGTTGCTCGTCGAGTTCGCGTTTGAGCCGTTCGTTTTCCCGTTCGAGGCGGGAGACAGACCGCCGCTCGCGGGCGTCACGGCGCTCCTCGCGGCGGGCCTCCGAGAGGGCGTCCTCGTATTCCTCGATCTGGGTGTCTTTCTCCTCGATCGTCGCCTCTAAATCCTCGACGTAGGATTCGAGCCGTTCGATCCGCTGTTCGAGTTCTTTGATGCGTTTTTCCTCGGGCGTCAGCTCCCGGGGCGTATGTTCGGTCGATTCCTCGTCGGATTCTTCTTCGGGGCTGAGATCCTCGATGACCGCCTCGACGGAATCCTCGTCGGCGAGGATCCGAGCGATTACCTCGCCGGCATCCATTCTCGGCGGGACCTTCCGGCGGATGCGATCGAACTGATCGGCGTGGGCGTCGTAGGCAAACAACGCCGCGGCCATCGCGTCGCGTTCGTGGTCGTTGTCGTAGCCGTGCTCGCGGGTCCGGTGTTGTTTCTCGTCGATCGGCAGATCCGAATCCGGCTCCCAGCCGGCGGCATCGAAGCTGCGGCGGATCTTCTCGACGGCGTTTGGCATCGGTTCGACGTCCGCGGCGACTAAGACCGGCCGGCCCCGTTCGACGATCCACTCGATGACCGTTCCGGTGTCGGCGGTTCGCGTACTCATTACATCGAGGAGATCGCCGTGGAGATCGAGCAGGGCGACCGCCGTCGTGGTGCCGGGGTCGATCCCGACGAGTACCCGATCCCGCCGTTTGGCCAGCGGCCGGAATTCGATGCCATCCCGGCGGGCGCGTTCGATCTCGACCCGGACATCGCCCGACCGTTCCCGTGAGACGGGGATGTCGGACGGCGGTGCCTCGACGGTGAAGACGGCGTTCGAGTAGCCGCCATACTTTTCGGTGATGTCCAGATCGTACTCCAGACCGGCCTCCTCGAGGGTCGATTCGATCTCCCGACTCCGCTTGCGGACGGCGCCATGGATGCGACGGGTATACCGATCCTCTGACCACCCGCCCTTCCCGGTCGAACGGCCTCGTGAGACCTTCACCTCGGTCGTATCGGCGAACGCCGAGACTTCCTGGCCGACGTTGCTGGCGGCCAATCGGGCGGCCGCCTCGGCCTCCTTGATCGGATCCTTTCCGTAGGGGACGCCGTGGCGGGAGGCGACCCTCGAAAGGGGTTCGGGTCGTTCGTCGCCGGTCACCTGGACGAGTTTCGTCTCGGCGGGCAACGAGCCGAGAAAGTGGATGAGAGCGTCCTTATCCTCGGCGAGTTCGTACATGTTGTCCGTCGCGACGATGCCGGGTTCCTTCTCGGCGATCAGCCGGCGGAGTTTCCGTCGGGAGACGACATCGCGCTCGACCGATTCGCCGTCGAAGATGACGAGCGCGTAAGAAGGAGCGTCGCCACGGACATCGCCGCTTTGGATGTCAACACCGAAGACAAGCGAATCAAGGACACTCGTCCGCGTACTCACGTTGTCCGACCGTACGGGCGGGCGAATCTTAAACGCGGCGACGGGGCACCGACGATTGATCGGAGCCGAACCGGCTCGTCCCACCCCGCAGTCTTTACAATCCCGACGGGCTCGAAAACGAATCGATGGGGGACTCTCCCTGGAGTCACCAACCCCGCCCTACTGTGCCTTTTATCCACGTGCGTGGACTGCGATACTCCGAGCGGACGGGATTCCCCTCAACAATAAATTCGACATCGGCGTGGGTATTTGTATATCGGTAACAGCGGTAATCAAGGGTGCGTCGGAACGATAACAAATCGTTTCAACGAGATTGCTGAAAAGAATTTCAGTAGCCTCGCTTACAGAAATGTAATTCAGATTATATTTATAAGAATACGGAAAGTAGGCAGGCCCAAGGGGACGCCGGAAGCCTTCAGCCTCCCATCTCGTCCCCTATATTGCACACCGAATCGAGCGTTCGATCGGCTCGATCCGTCCCCGCTGGCGCTACCCGTCCAAACGGTACCTGACCGCCACTATTCTTCGACTGGTTGGCCGTGAGCAGTCCCTACGACGAATCCGGATAGGGGACCTCGATCTCAAGCCCGTCATGGGCAAGCGTGACCTCGCCATCGAACACTTCGGCTGCCTGTCGGGTGAGCATCGATGCATCGCCGGTGTACCGCGAGGAGATGTGTGTCAACACCAGTCTGGAGACGCCGGCCGCCGTGGCGATTTCGGCGGCCTCGCGGGCGGTCGAATGGCCGGTCTCGGCCGCCCGATCGGCGTATTCGTCCCCGAAGGTCGCATCGTGAATCAACAGATCGGCGTCGGCTGCCACGTCGGCGATGGTATCGGTCGGCCGTGTGTCGCCGGTGTAGATAACGCGTCGTCCCGGTCGGGGCGGCCCGACGACCTGGTCGGGTTCGACGATCGTCCCGTCCTCAAGTTCGACCGGCTCGCCGGCATGGAGCTGTGAGAACTTCGGGCCGACCGGAACGCCGAGTTCCTCGGCCCGTGCACGGTCGAATCGTCCCTTCCGTTCGTCCTCGATCAGGGCATAACCGACCGCCCGTGTCCGGTGGTTGGTTCGAAACGCCCGGATTTCGTAGTCATCACCCCGATGGGCGATCTCGTCCGGCGCAACCTCCTCGACGTGGACCGGATAAGCGGGGTTCGTATCGCCCGCCCCGGTGATCGATCGAATGGTACGACCGGTTCCGGCCGGTGTATAGATCGTCAGTGGTGTCTCCCGATCGTTGAAGTCCCACGTCTGGAGCAATCCCGGGAGCCCGAACACGTGATCGCCGTGTAGATGCGTCAGGAAGATCCGTTCGACGGTAAACCCGGTCCCGTAATGCATCATCTGACGCTGCGTTCCCTCCCCACAATCGAAGAGGAGCTGATCACCCTCGCGATTGACGTGGATCGCACTGGGATTGCGCTCGGTCGTCGGGACCGAGCCGCTCGTACCGAGAAACGTCACGCGCAGCGTCGACATGATGCCGTATTACCCCATGCTCGGCGACGCCCGGGTAAACCGGCTTCGAAACGGATGAACCGCCGACACGGTGGTCGCTTACCGGTCAGTGACCGCGCGATACAGCCGCGGGAGCGCGTCGGTGACGTCCGCCCGGAGATCGTATTCGGCACGGCCGCTGTGTGGTGTCGTCTCCAGATTAACCACGGCGAGTGTGCCGCCCCGTTCGGTCGCGATCCGTGGCAACGAAGCGACCGGCTCGACCGTCAACGAGGAACCGATAGCGAGAAAGAGATCGGCATCGGCGGCAAGCTGGCGGGCCCGCCGGAGGTCACTGGAATCGAGCTGTTCGCCGAACAGGACGACATCGGGTTTGAATGGTCCCTCGCAGTCCGGACAGCGTGGCGGCAGCGCACCGTCGGTCGCACGGGCCTGTGCCGTCTCGGTGTCGGCACGTCGACCACAGGCCGTACAGACAACGCGGCTGGCATTCCCGTGGATCTCGATGAGTTCGGCCTCGGTCCCGGCGTCGGTATGGAGCCCGTCAGTGTTCTGCGTGATGAGTGCATCGAGTTGCCCGACAGCGGCGAGATCGGCGAGTGCCTCGTGAGCGGCGTTCGGTTCGACGCCATCTCCGCCATACATCGCTTCGTGGAGTTCGAGCCGATCGGCCCAGAAACCGGCGGGATCGGCCCGAAACCGATCGATCCGGAAGTCCATCGGATCGAATCGCTCCCAGATCCCGTGATCGCCACGGAAATCAGGGATGCCCGAGGCGGTGCTCACGCCGGCCCCAGTGAGAGCGACCACCGTGTCGGCGTTTGCGAGCGTTCTCGCCAGGGCGGCGATCGCGTCCGGATCGGCCGTCCGTTCCTCGACCATGGGGTCACAAACGGCGGTCGATGCCAAAGCGGTGTCGTCGTGCCCGGGCGATCAAATACGTAGATGCGACCAGCCGGAAGACGTGTAACGCACGTGTTCGGGGAGGGGAGTCGGTCCAACCGCATGGTTGATACGGGGCCCCCGGTTACGAACAGGTGATGGAGTCGCCGCTGTGGATCGACCGGCATGCGCCCGCCATCGAGGAGCTCCCGCAACCGGACGTCCGGGAATACCTCACGAAAGCCGTCGACGACCCGATCAACCTCGTCCTCCACGGCCCGACCGGGAGCGGCAAGACGGCAGCGGTCCGGGCACTCGCTCGCGGGGCCCACGCCGATCCGGACAACGACCTCGTCGAGATCAACGTGGCCGATTTCTTCGATATGACGAAAGCCGAGATCAGCGAGGATCCGCGGTTCAGCCGGTTTATTTCCGCGAAACGCAAACGCGAGTCCTCGAAGGCCGATCTGATCAACCACGTCCTCAAGGAGTCGGCCAGCTATTCGCCGGTGGCCGGCGAGTACAAGACGATCGTCCTCGACAACGCCGAGGCCATCCGCGAGGACTTCCAGCAGGCCCTCCGGCGGGTAATGGAACGCTATCACCGCACGACGCAGTTCGTCATCACGACCCGCCAGCCGACCAAGCTCATTCCACCGATCAAATCGCGATGCTTCCCGGTGCCAGTCCGGGCACCGACCCGCGAGGAGATCGTCGACGTATTGACACCGATCTGTGAGGCCGAGGACGTGACCTACGAAGCCGGCGGATTACAGTACGTCGCCGACTATGCCGACGGCGACCTCCGGCGGGCAATCCTTGGTGCCCAGACGATCGCCGAGGACGCCGACGCGATTACTCAGGAGAGCGCCTACGAGATCCTCCGTGACGTCGGGATCGACGACCGCGTCGAGACGATGCTCGAGGACGCCGATGCCGGGGAGTTCACCGACGCCCGCTCGACGCTCGATGATCTCCTCGTCGATGAGGGATATACCGGCGAAGAAGTGCTCGAAGCCGTCCTCCGGGTCGCCCGCACGCGCTACGACGCCGAGCAACTCGCCGAACTGAGCGTCCTCGCCGCCGAGATCGATTTCGACCTCGCCGAGGGGACGAACGACCGCCTCCACATCGGCCACTTACTCGCCGAGTTGGGAACGCTGTGAGTGTCGGCGGATGCAATTCCGATTCGCACCAGGCGCCAAACGGTATGCGGTCATCGCCGCCGCGATCGGCGTCATCGGCGTGGTGCTCTCGCCGATCGGACTACTGCTGGTGCCCGGATTGGGGCTGTTCGTCCTTTGGTTCTACCGGGATCCGGACCGCGAACCGCCGGCCGAGGGGATCATCTCGCCGGCCGATGGCCGGGTGTCGGTCATCCGTGAGGAAAACGATCGGATCCGGCTTGGGGTCTTCATGAACGTAACCGATGTCCACGTTAACCGGGCGCCGATTGACGGCACCGTCGGCACTGTCGATCACACCGCCGGCGCACACCGGCCGGCCTTCACGAAGGACTCCGAACGCAACGAACGGGTCCGAATCGAGTTCGAGGAGGCGCTGACGGTCGTCCAGATCGCCGGCGCGTTCGCCCGTCGCATCACGCCCTATGTCGCTGCCGGCGATTCGCTCGATCGCGGCGATCGGATCGGACACATCGCCTTTGGGAGCCGAGTCGATGTCCTGTTCCCGCCGGACGTATCCCAGGACGCCATCGAAGTCTCGAAGGGCGACGCCGTTCGGGCCGGCGAGACGGTTATTGCGACCCGGCCGTGAGGACGTGGATCCGTCGGGTCAGAGACCGATGGACCCGCCGTTCGAATAGCGCCGCAAGCGTCCAACCAGCATCGCGAGCGGCGTCGGCCCATGAACGGTCGGCAACGACGACCGCACGGTCGGCGAGTCGGCGGGCCTCGGCGAGCGCCGGCTGGACGACGGTCCCAAGCGAACGGCCGGCGATCTTCGATTGGCGACCATAAGGAACATCGAAGGCAACGGCATCGACCGGCTCGTCACAGATAGGGAGCCGGGTCGCATCGGCACGGAATAGCGCGACAGACGCCTCGGGAACGTAGTGATCGAGATTCGTTCTGGTCCCGTGGACCATCTTCGCTTGGATATCACCCCCCAGTAGGTCGGCACCGAGGCAACCGGCCTCGATGAGGATACCGCCGGTCCCACACATCGGATCGAGGAGCGTCCGACCGGGGCCAGCACGGGCCAGGTTCGCGATGGTCCGTGCCAGGGTCGGCGACATACTTCCCGGCTGGAAGAACGGCCGGGCAGTCGGGGGGCGTGCGGTAAATCCACCGGCCCGTTCGACATCGAGCCAGTAGAGGAAACACGATCCGTCGGTGAAGACCGCCCGAAGTTCATTGGCTGGCGCCTCGAGATCGACGGCATATCCGTGATCGGTCAGCACCGACCCGAGGCTGCGTTCGGCCTGTTGG
Source organism: Chewarchaeum aethiopicum (SeqCode) (assembly GCA_034190395.1). GTDB lineage: Archaea > Halobacteriota > Halobacteria > Halobacteriales > Hikarchaeaceae > Chewarchaeum > Chewarchaeum aethiopicum. The sequence goes on along the minus strand of JAXINS010000109.1, from coordinate 10,470 downwards.
GTATCGACGGCGACCGTCTCCCGGACCGTCCGGGCCCGAACGGCGACCGGGCCGGCACGATCGAGGTCGTCGACCACGGCGGTCAGGTGGTCGCGGGCAGCGGCGATTGTGGGGGCGGTCCGGCCCACGGACTCGCCAGCCCGCCGCGTCAACGCGAGCATCCGGATCATCCGAGGATCGATCGACGCCGCGGTCGCGACGCCCGGGGCTGCGACCGTAACGTCGGTCGCCGCCGTCTCGGCCTCGGCGGCTGCGAGTGGATCGTCTTTGCCCACCAACTCGAGAACGTACACAATATGGGGTGTGGGCGACCGGGAAATGAGGCCATCGATCCCCCGATCTCTCGGTCTGCCGACGTGTCAAGTAGTACTACCAACCTTTTTAACCCTTAAATACGTCTTTTAAACCGAGTGTATGAGTCAGCCCACGGATCCAAAGCAAACCATCAATATTGAGAACGTTGTGGCCTCGACGGGCATCGGGCAGGAACTCGATCTTCAAAGTGTCGCCATGGACCTCGAAGGGGCGGACTATGATCCCGAGCAGTTCCCTGGTCTCGTCTATCGCACCCAGGATCCAAAGTCCGCGGCTCTAATTTTTCGTTCGGGCAAGATCGTCTGTACCGGCGCTAAATCGACCGACGACGTCCATCAAAGCCTGCGAATCGTCTTCGATAAACTCCGTGATCTCAACATCGAAGTCGACGACGACCCCGAGATCGTCGTCCAGAATATCGTCACGTCGGCCGATCTCGGTCGACAGCTCAACCTCAACGCGATCGCGATCGGGCTTGGCCTCGAGAATATCGAGTATGAGCCCGAACAGTTCCCCGGACTCGTCTACCGGCTGGAGGATCCCGACGTCGTTGCCCTCCTCTTTGGCTCCGGAAAGCTCGTTATCACCGGCGGCAAGAAACCCGAGGACGCCGAACACGCCGTCGACAGGATCACCTCCCGACTCGAAGAACTCGGGCTATTAGAGTAACGACCCAAACGGCGGGCCACAACACACCTCGATCCCGGCTGACCACCAGCGACTCGTCATCGATTGAATGGTACTGCTCCAACTCGATCCGGCCTCGGGGGGACCGATCGCTTACTTTGGCACCTTTCTCGTCACGACAGTGTTCTATACTCTGACGACGTTCATCGCTACCCGGTATGTCCTTGGGGCGACGCCGATCACACGGGCGGTGATCGTCGGGGTCGTCTTGGCCGCCGTCTCGTTGCTCCTCCAGCAGTACGGGCCGGCGATCGTCATCGCTATCTCCCTCGTCGTCGACTTCGTGGCGATCCAGACGGTCTATCGATTGCAGTACCGCACCGCCGGACTGGTCGCTGTCGTCCATTATACGGTCAGCGCTATTCTCGGGATTACGCTGTTTAATATCGTCCGGATCTTCTCGACGATGCCCGGCTGAGAACCGGTTCGACGGAATCAAAAACAGAGCGGCTACTCGACGAGCCGCTCGATCTCGGTGACCAGAATCCCGCTGGCCCCGTGGGCCTTGACGGCGTTGATCGTCTCGAAGACGTCCCGCTCATCGACGACGACGTGAACGGCGACCATGTCGGTCCCCGCGATATCCATGACTGTTGGCCCGCCTAGTCCCGGGATGACGTCGCTGATCGCGTCGAGTTGTTCCTCGGGGGCGTTCATCATCAGATACCGTTTGCCCTCCGCCGAGAGGACCGACCGGAACGCCATCGTGATCTGTTGGGTCTTTTCGTCGTCGACGACATCCTCGTGACCGAACAGCCGAACGGAACTCTCGAGCACCTCATCGACGATCGCCAGCCGGTTGACCTCCAAAGTCGTGCCGGTACTCGTGATATCGATGATGGCATCGGCCATCTCGACGTGGGGCGTAAGTTCGGTCGCGCCGCTCACCTCGACGATGTCGGCCTCGATGCCGACGCGATCGAAATACGATCGGGCGATCGTCGGGAATTCCGTCGCGATCGTCGCCCCGGCAAGCGACTCGACGGACGTGATGTTGTCCTCCTCGGGGGCCGCAAGGACCAGCCGACACCGACCGAATTCGAGATCGAGGAGTTCCGCGACATCGGGGACGGCTGCCTCCCGGACCTGATCCAGACCGGTGATCCCGAGATCGGCCGCACCGTCGCTGACGTACTCGGGGATGTCGGCGGCACGGACGTAGATGACCCGAACGTCGGGATCGACGGTATCGGCGTAGAGTTTCCGGTCGGCGCCGTTCTCGAGGTGTAAGCCAGCGCGTTCAAGCAACTCGATCGACGGGTCGTGGAGCCGGCCTTTGTTGGGAACGGCGATTCGCATTGTCGCCGCTTCGCCCGGCGAGGGCAATTGCCTTTCGACGCCCGATCGCCGAGCGTACGGACGGATGACCGGGACGGCGAGACGCGGTGTGCACCCGATCGACTGAACCGGATCACCTAATGGCCAGCCGGCGGTACGCCGGCATATGGCACAGCTATACGTCGAGGGCGGACAGGTACTCACCCCGGAGTTCGACGTCGAACGGGCGGACGTACTGGTCGACATCGAGACCGGCCGGATCCGTGCGGTCGGGGACATCGGCGAACCGGGCGTCGGCGACGAACGGCTCGACGCCGAAGGCGGCCTCGTGATGCCGGGACTGATCAACGCCCACACCCACGCGGCGATGACGCTGATGCGGGGATACGCCGACGACAAGCCCCTCGAAGCGTGGCTCGAGGAGGACATCTGGCCGCTCGAAGCCGAACTCGAAGCCGCTGACGTCCGGATCGGCACCGAGCTGGCGGCCGTCGAGATGATCAAATCCGGAACGATTGGCTTCGCCGACATGTACTTCCACATGGAGGAAGCCGCCGACGTAGTCGACCGGGCGGGCCTGCGGGCGCGACTCGGCTATGGCATGGTCACGATCGATAAGGACGCCGACGGGACGGCCGCGGAGATCGACACCGGCGTCGAGTTCGCTACCGAATACCGTGGTGCGGCCGACGGGCGGATCCAAACGGCCGTGATGCCACACGGACTCTACACCGTCGAGGCGGATGCTCTCCGGGAGATGCGCGATCGCGCCCAGGACGCCGGGTTGCCGCTGCATTTCCACGCCGCCGAAACCGAAACGGAGGTACGCGACGTCACGGAGCTGCAGGGCGACCGGGTCGTCACGGCCGCTGACAGGCTCGATCTACTCGGCGAGGATGACTTCGTCGCTCACGGCGTCCATCTCAGCGACGACGAAATCAAGACGCTCGCCGATCGGGGGACGGCGGTGATCCACTGTCCCGCCTCGAACATGAAACTCGCCAGCGGGATGGCCCGTGTCCAGGAAATGCTCGATGCCGGCGTGGCGGTCGGACTGGGCACCGACGGTGCGGGCACGAACAACGACCTCGATCTCTTCGATGAGATCAGGGATGCGGCGATGATCGGCAAGCTCGCGAGCGACGACGCCGGCGCGGTGACCGCCCGGACGGCGGTCGAACTGGCGACCACGGGGAGTGCGGACGCGTTGGGGTTCAACAGTGGCCGCATCGAACCGGGAGCCAACGCCGATCTGATCGTCCTCGATCGCAACGCCGCCCGACTCACCCCGGAACACGATCTCGTGAGCCATCTCGCCTACGCCGCCAGCGGCTGGGACGTCCGCCATACGGTCTGTGACGGAGAGGTATTGATGCGCGATCGGCAGGTCCTGACCCTCGATACCGGCCGGATCCTCGATGCCGCCGAGGACCGGGCCGCCGATCTAGTCGCCCGGGGCGGATAGCGCCACACGCCATCGGTCTGTGGACCACGCTTCGGTACCGTTTTGGGGCGGCTCCGCTTTCGGTCGGGTATGTCAACGACTGCGTATCCGCCGATCAGCGAGCAACTCGAGGATACCGAAAGCGCTCGATCGGAGGGGCGACGGAAGATCGACTGGGCCGTCGAACACATGCCGATTCTCACGTCGATTCGGGAGGATTTCGAGGCCGACAAACCGTTCGATGGCCAGCGCATCGGGATGGCGATGCACGTTGAGGCGAAGACGGCTGCCCTCGTCGAAACCCTCGCGATGGGCGGGGCCGACGTCGCCATCACGGGCTGTAATCCGCTCTCGACACATGACGACGTCAGCGCGGCCCTCGATGCCAACGAGGCGATCACCTGCTATGCGAAACGCGGCGTCGACGACGAGGAATACTACGACGCCATCGAGGCGGTGATCGATCACGAGCCGACGATTACCGTCGACGACGGCGGGGACCTGGTGTTTCGGATCCACCAGGAACACCCCGAGTTGATCGATTCGATCATCGGCGGCTGTGAGGAAACGACGACGGGCGTCCACCGGCTCCGGGCGATGGCCGAGGACGGCGAGCTCAAGTATCCGGTCTTTGCAGTCAACGACACGCCGATGAAACGGCTGTTCGACAACGTCCACGGCACCGGCGAGTCATCGCTGGCGTCGATCGCGATGACGACGAACCTCTCGTATGCCGGCAAGACCGTCGTCGTCTCCGGATATGGGTACTGTGGCCGCGGCGTCGCAAAGAAGGCGGCCGGCCAGAACGCAAACGTCGTCGTCACGGAGGTCGACCCCCGGAAGGCCCTGGAGGCCCACATGGAGGGGTACGACGTCATGCCCATGGACGAGGCCGCCACGGAGGGCGATGTCTTCATCACGACGACCGGCAATCGCGACGTCATCACCCGCGAACACTTCGAAAAGATGAAAGACGGTGTCCTGCTCGCGAACGCGGGCCACTTCGACATCGAGATCGATCTCGACGGCCTCGCGGATCTCGCCGTCGACACCCGGGAGGCCAGAGACGGCGTCACCGAGTACGAACTCGCGGATGGTCGCCGGCTGAACGTCCTCGCTGAGGGGCGCCTCGTCAACCTGGCGAGCCCGGTTGCGCTTGGCCATCCCGTCGAGGTGATGGACCAGAGCTTCGGGATGCAAGCCGTCGCCGTGCGGGAACTGATCGAAAACACCGACGCCTACGACGCCGGTGTCCACACGATCCCGGACGAACTCGACCAGGAGGTCGCCCGGATCAAACTGGCTGCAGACGGGGTCGAGATCGACGATCTAAGCGACGAGCAACGCGAGTACATGAACTCCTGGGAGCACGGGACGTGACATCCTCCGGGGCGTGAACGGCGCGGCCTCCCCTTCCCGCCGAAGGCGGAAGCGTTGGGAACTTAGCGGAATTCTCTCGCTGTTAAAAGATAGCCGGCCCCCGACGGTCGGGCCGGAATCGAACGACGAAGCGAGGTTTTTATCATCGACAGACGAAGGGACGGTCGGAGATGTCCCACGACAAGGGGAGTCGAACGGAGCGCGAGCTGGTGAACTTACTCGACGAGGCCGGCTTTGCGGTGATGCGCGCGCCCGCAAGCGGGAGCGCGACCGATCGCGATCTACCGGATGTCCTCGCCGGTGACGGGGAGGTGTTCTACGCCATCGAGGCGAAATCGAGTTCGGGCGACCGGATCTACCTGGAGGGCGAGGAGGTCGAAGCGTTGATCTATTTCGCCCGGAACTTCGGCGCCAAGGCACGGATCGGCGTCCGCTTTGACGAGATGGACTGGTATTTCTTCCATCCCGGTGACCTCTATACGACCGACGGCGGCAACTACCGCGTCAAACGCGAGACCGCCCTCGCCGAGGGGACCGACTTCCCCGAATTCGTCGGCGACTCCGAGAAGGTGACCCTCGACGAACTGGCCGAGGGTGACGCCGACGACCAAGCCCACAGCGTCTATGACGTCCTCGAAGCGGTCAAACGCGGGGACCTCGCGATCGAGGAAGCCGCGGCGATCCTCGACAGCGGCTGAGGCGGCGACGCAACCGCGAGCCGTCCGCGAACGGCTTCGAAGGTATTTTGCCCGGGCCAGCGAAACTCCGCCCATGGAGATCGAGCGGGAGACGGTTATCGAGGCCGCCGTGTCCCTGGCGGGCGTCGGGTCGTTTATTATACTGTTGATCGTTATCGGCCTTCTGTTCAACAACGGTGGACTGAGCGGGCAGGGTGGATTCGCCGTCCTCGGGGCAATCGTGTTCTTCGTGATCGTGATGTCGGTGATCGGCTATTGGCTGGCCGGACGGGAATCCTAAGAACGGATCGTGCTGTGTCGACGACAGTCCCGACACTCAGGCGTCGGCATCGGTCCCGTCGGGACCGTCCTCGCGCTCGCGCCAATCGATAAACGACGCGAGCTCGGCCCGATCGATCCGTTCCTCGTAATACTCAAGCGGGTGATCGATCGTCTCACACAGCTCGTCTTTGTTCACACAATCGCCGTAGGCCACCATCGCCTGACACGGCGACGGGGTGTACGCCGGCGCGGCGTCATCGCGGACGTGTGCCGCCTGATACCGGATCGTCGGCTCGCTCATGGCGGGCATCCGGCCCAGGAAGTCGACGATCTCCGCGGTCGTCATTCCGATGTTGGCGAGAAACGCCGTCAGCGAGAAGCGCGAGTGAGCGGGAAGGTCTTCGCCGGCCTCGGCACGGTCGATCAGTGCCTGCATACAGGGCGGAAAGAGCGCGGGAACGACCGCGTCGATCCCGCCGGAAAACTCCCGGTCGGCAAGGAGATCCCGAAGCGTCTCGACTTCCGGCTCGAGGGCCTCGGCGATCTCGTCGGGGACCGACAACGGCAACCCCGTCGCGATGCGGTCCCGGATCGCCGCCCGGAGCAACGCCCGGAATTCCTCGCGAGTGATCCGGACGCGACCATCGGCCAGCGTTCGTTCGACGAGACGCCAGGAACGATCCTCGAGGTCGCTCGCCAGCGAGAGATACGTCGCGACATCGACCCAGACGGTATCCTCTTGAAGGCGGATGTGGTCGGCGAGATCGAGTTCGGCGAGCAATGCCTGGAGAGTGAGCCGCTCGCGCGAGACGCTTCGGAGGCCATCATCGTCGGTCGTATCCTCGACGAACCGATCGAGCGCTGTTTGGGCCTCCGCGCGGGCATATCGGTCGGTCAGCGTCGGATCGTCGACGAGCGAGACGAGTACCCGTGCCACCGGATACGAGAGCAGTTCGACGCGGGTCGAAGAACGGGGATCGCCGACCGTCCCGGTCTCGATCGCCGATCGGATCCGATCGAGCGCGCGGTCCACGACCGGATCCGAGTCGCGGCTGACGACCGTCGCCAGATCGGCGTCGGCAGCCTCGACCGCTTCCTTGGCGGCCGATCGGAACGGATACCGAGCGTGGAGCGCGTCCATCGCCAATCGACTGGGTCCGCTCCCGGATAAAAGATCTGATGCGACGGACGACGGCCACGTCCACAGACAGGTCGTCGGACACCACACGAGCTTTATCCGATTCCGCCCGTAGGGACGGGCGTGGCATCGACGTTCGATTCGCCGTGTCCGGACTGTCGGACCACCAGCAACCTCCACGCCCGGGACTGTCGATTCGCGGGCCAGCCACGCTACGAGATCGAGAAGGCCTACACCGACATCCTCGCGGTGCTCTCGACGGAACCCCGGCCGGAAACGGCGTTACACGATGCTATCCACGGTCGCTGGAGTGCCCTCCACGGTGCGGCGCTTGACCGCCTTCAGCGTGAACATCGCGTCCGTGAGACCGACGAAGGCGTCCTCGAGTTGCTTACGCCCGCCGAACGCAAAGAACAGATCTCCGAGCCCACGCGGGAACCGATCAAGACGATCTACGAACACGGTAGCGTCCCCGGCTGTCACGACAACGCCGTCTTCGCGCTGATCGCCTTCTATGAGATGGTGGGCTTCTCCTGGGAGGAAACCCGCGAACAGGTGATCGAATGGCTCCACGAGAGTGGCACCTGGAACCGTGGCGGGTTCGAGGAGGCCAGCCCGGCGGAACTCGTCGACAGCAAACGCCACGTCTACGAGGAAGGCTACGGCTGGAAGGAAAAGGCCCAGGCGGCAAAGCGGGTCATCGATCGGAGCCGGTGATCGAGAATCGCACTAGGCGGGCGCGCCGGCGAGGAGCATCGTCACGATCCCCACGACGACGAGAACGACGCCAACCGCCCGCCAGGCCGTATAGCGGCCGTTGGGTGATCCAGCCGAATCAGCCCGGCGACGAAGCCGAGCGATCCCGTGGGGATTGACGGCGAGGAAGACGCCGATCCAAAAGAAGACCGCGCCGAGGGCCATCACCACGGGTGCCATCGGATGAACAAGGCCGTGGCGGTGCCGTCAGGGTTTCGTTCCTGATCGCTGAGTGGGCCCGTCGGACCATCCACCGATATCTATAGAACGCGTCCGCCCGCGGATCGACCGGGGACATGGCGGCGCCCGAGACGGCAACGGCTCCGGAGTTACGCGATCGACCACGGCGGGCGCTGGCCATCGTCATCGGGATCGTCTTTCTGGATCTGCTGGGGTTTGGGGTCGTGATCCCGATCCTCCCGTTTTATGTGCGGAGTTTCGGCGTCACCGACGTCGTGATCGGCCTGCTGGCGGCGTCATACTCGATCATGCAGTTTCTCTTCGCCCCGATCCTGGGGCGACTCTCGGATGCCCATGGCCGCCGACCGGTGTTGATGCTTTCGCTGGCCGGCAGCGTGATCGCCTGGACGGTGTTCGGGGTCGCCACGGAGTTCGCGGCGATCGGCGTCTGGGCCGGGATCGGCGTGCTGTTCGTCTCTCGAATGGTCGCCGGGGCGATGGGTGGCAACATCGCGACCGCCCAGGCGTATATCGCTGATATCACGCCCTCCGACCGGCGGGCCGGCGCGCTCGGGCTGATCGGCGCGGCGTTCTCGCTTGGCTTTATTTTCGGCCCGGCGCTCGGCGGACTGTTGGCCAGCGACGGAGTGGTGACCCTCGCACGGCGATCGCTTCCAGCCGCCGTGCCCGCGACGGCGTTCTCGCTGCCGAGCTTTGCGGCGGCGGTATTGAGCCTGCTCGCACTCGTGTGTACGGCCCTGTTTCTCCCGGAACCCGACCGGAACCGCGGACCGAATCGCCGGATCACGCTGGTCGGGCAGTTCGTCGAGGCACTCCGGGACCAATCGCTTCGGGGCCTCGTGATCGCCTTCTTCGTGGTCTCGGTCGCCTTCTCGGGGATCCAAGTGATGTTCATCCCGTTTGCCGCCGATATCTACGGCTATACGGCCACCCAGACGGCGTTGTTGCTGACGTACATCGGTGTTCTCGGCACGCTTAACCAGGGACTGCTCGTCGGATGGCTGTCTCGACGTTATCCGTCCGATCGCCTCGCGATCGCTGGCGCGACACTCCTCGGGGTGGCGCTTGCAGTTCTTCCGTTCGCACCGACGATCGGCCGGTCGGTCATGCCGGCCGCACTCACGACGGTCCAGCCGTGGGTGACACCGGAACTGGGGATGTTGCTGGTCGTTCTCGCCGGGCTCTCGATCGGCAACGGACTCCTGAACGTCTCGCTGTCGACGTTGGTCTCGACGAGCGCCAGTGCCGACCGGCAGGGCACTGCCTTCGGCGTCACCCAGGGCGCCGGCAGCCTCGGGCGGACCATCGGACCGCCGACGATGGCCGCGCTGTATGTCATCGCGGTCCCCTCGCCATTCGTCGCCGGGGCAGTACTCATTCTGCCGGTGATCGCCATCCTGCTCGTCCGGGGCGACGGAATAGCGACGCGTGAAGCAGGGCCATGAGATCGGCATACCATTAGACGGATCGTGATTCTGCCGGGCTAAGTCCTCGGGCTTAAGGAACGAATCACGATAACGGCGGGCGAGTAGCCGAGGGCGTTCACTCGACGGTGAGGAAGGATCAGGGCATTCAGGTAATCGACGTTCCTACCACACGATCTGCCCGGATCACAAGCCGTGGGTTTTCGCCTCGCACTTTCTATAACAGAAAGTTCTGATGAGTTACGACGTCACGTCCGGCAATTTAGTCGCTCTGGATACGTGGCGCTAACATGAAGGTGACGTGGCCCTCGCCTTCGGCGATGTTAAACAGGATCTGGACGGGGAATTCCTCGCCGAGGAAGACGGTAATCTCGCCGTCGTTGGGAATCGCCCGGTTCATGTCCTTGAGATAATCGAGCGAGAACAGCGAGTGGGCCGCCCCGACGGTGAGGTCGATGAGGTCCTCTTCGTTGAGTTCGAAGTGGACATCGTCGGTGTCGCCCTCGGCGTCGACGTAGAAGATCTCATCGTCCTCATCGACCCCTAGCGCGATGTGATCGGACACCATATCGGCGGCCTTGACCGCCCGATCGATGTCGCGCCCTTCGAGGACGATCTTCGCGGGGAGATCGAGATCAGGGAGATCGGGTTCCTGGCGGATAGAATCAGGATCGATCAACGCCAGCGTGTATTCGAGTCCGTCGATCTGGATGTGGAGCTTGCCGGTTTCCTCGTCGAGATCGAGCTGGACGAGTTGGCCCGAATCGGCCATGCTGGCGATATCATCAAGCCGCGAGAGATTGACGCCGATGAGGCCACCATCGGCTTCGTAGGATTCGAACGCATCGGCAGAGAGCTCGAGATCGACCATCCCGACGTTGGCCGGGT
>JAXINS010000004.1:0-22414 GCA_034190395.1 Chewarchaeum aethiopicum (SeqCode) | reverse complement strand
ACGGCCGTGAACGCGCCGGTCCCACAGCCGACATCGAGGATGCGGTCACGCGTTCCGAGTTCGAGACCCGCGAGCGCCTCCCGGTCGCCCGTCCACATCGTCCGGCGTGTCGTGTCGAGATACTCGGCGGAAAACCGGCGCACAGTACCGATGGCTACGGGCCAGCACACTCAAAAATGAGCCGATACGCTGGAATGCCCCGGCCCCCTGCTGGCTCGGACAACGATCCCCACACAGCTCATTCCCCGGTGGCAGGAACCGTGTGCGGGGACTCGACGGTTTCGCCGACCTGCGTGTAGACCAGCGCCAAGCCGATCGCCCCACCGACGGTCGCGACGACGAAGGGCACGGCAAAGGAAAAGCCGACGAGGATGCCCGAAAACAGCGTCCCGAAGGCGATCCCGAGCCCAAAGCCCATCGTCAACAACGAGAGCGTCGAGCCGGATTGGCCCTCGCCGGCGAGATCGCCGGCCAGCGCCAGCGACGGTGCAAAGACCGCCGCCACAGCCACGCCCTGGAGAAATCGGGCGGCAATCATCAACAGCGATGACTGGACGAACCCCTGGGCGAGCGTCGTCGGCAACAGGAGGACGAACCCGCCCAACAGGAACGGCCGTCGTCCGTACCGATCGCTGAGCCGTCCCAGGGGCAGCTGAAAGAGCACGTTCGCCATGACCGTCGCGCCAAACTGAATCGAAAACAGGAACGTCCCCTGATCGAGGCGGGCGTTGATCAGGTTACCAAGCGGGGCGAAGATCGCGATACTCAACGCCATCACGATCGTCGCCAACCCGAGGGCAAAGACCGGATCCAGTCCCGGACCGTCGGGATTGCGAACCCGGATAGCGATCTCGTCGGCGGCCTCGTTTTCGGTCCGTTCGGGATCGCTGATCAACACGGCGATCATCGCGAAACTCACCGCCGCGCCGATAACCGCCACCAGGAAGGCCGCGTTGAATCCCGAGATCGTGAGCCCGCCGACCATATAGGGACCAGCAGCGACGACGCCCCCGGCGATCACCGGGCCGGTCCCAAACCCCAACAGCCGAAACGTGTTGAACAACCCGAAGTTGCCGCCACGATCGTCGGCCGCCGAGAGTTCGTTGACCAGCGCCACCGTGACCGGGATCGTAAACGCGGCGCCGATCCCCTGGAGGGCCCGCATCAGCAAAATCGAGACGTAATCGGTGAGGAAGATATATCCCGCGCTGCCGATGGCCACCAGCGCGAGCCCGACCAACAAAAAGAGCTTGCGCTTGCCGGTCCGGTCGGACAGCGAGCCGGTAAAGGGCTGGCCGAAGCTGTTGAGAAAGCCGAACAACGAGAGGACGATCCCGATCAGCAACTCAGCGGTCAGCGTAAAATCAACGGCGCCGAGGGCGATCTCGGTGCCGACGAACGCGGGGAGGGCGACGACCTGACTGCCGATATACAGCGGGAGGACCACGACCAGAAACGAGTTCGCGAGAGCATCGACCATCCGGGCGATCGCGAGGGCGATAATCCGCAGATCGAGGTCGAACTCCATCGAACCACTGTTGGGAACGAACCCGCAAGAATGTGTTTATTACATAACACGTCACACATCATCGAGGCGGCACACGCCAGACGGCCCGCTTAGGTCTCGCGAAGCTCGTGGGCCCGTTCGATGTTCCAGGCGTAGTCCTTGCCGTCCTCGGTCGGCGTCTCGAGGACGAACGGCTGGTCACGAAGCGCCTCGTGGTTGAGGATCGCGCGCATGCCGTCCTCGCCGATCAGTCCTTCGCCGATGTGGGCGTGTTCGTCCTTGTTCGTCCCACACTCGTGTTTCGAGTCGTTGAGGTGGATACACTCGAGGTGCTCAAGCCCGACGATATCGTCGAATTCCGCGACCGTCTCGTCGACGGCCTCGGGGGTCGAGAGATCGTAACCGGCCGCGAACATGTGGGCGGTGTCCAGACAGATATCGAGGTCCTGTTCGGAGCGATCGAGAACGCCGGCGAGGTGTTCGAACTGGCCGCCGAGTTTGGTTCCGCTGCCGGCGTCGCTTTCGACGAGGACCGTCACGCCATCGGGAATATCGAGGGCGTCCAGTGCGCTGGCGGCGTTGTCGAGGCCGCCATCGACGCCGGCCCCGGTGTGGGCCCCGAGATGGACGTTTACGTACGGGATATCGAGCGTCGCGGCCGCATCGACCTCGGCTTGCATGCTGTCGATCGATTTCTCACGGAGGTCGTCTTTGGGCGTACAGAGGTTGACCAGATACGAGGAGTGGATCACCCAGGGCCTGACGTCGTGTTCCGTGGAGACGGCCCGGAACTGTTGGGCCTCCTCATCGCCGATATCGGGGTCCTGCCAGACCTGTGGGGAATGCGTGAAGATCTGGCCACAGTTGCCGCCGTAGTCGAGTTGTTCCTCGACGGCGTTGAAGACGCCGCCCGCAATAGAGGTATGTGCGCCGATTCGCATGGCTGAACGGTGGCGGGGAGTGATCAAATGGCTTCGGATCCGTCCGGGCGACTACGCGAGCAGTCGGTCGTAGACGGTAACGATTCGCTCGCGAACGGTGGCCATCGAGGTCGCCGATCGATCGGCCAGCGCGAGGGCACCACCCATTCCAACCCCTTCTTTGGCCTCACCGGCCACATAACGGGCCATCGCGACGTGATCGCTGGCCTCGAACCCCGGATCGGTGACCGTCACCGAGAGATCGAGCGTGGCGGCGGTGTCCCGGAGCGTCGCCGTGTCGTCGTCGGCCACGAACTGTGTCGTGGCCAGTTCGAGTGGCACCGTCCGATCGGCATGTCGCAGGAGAGCACCGACGGCGAGGAGCTGCGTCCCGCCGGCGAGGATGACGTCAGTGTCACTCGCAAGGGCGCCGCTGGTCAATCCGAACAACGCCGCAAGCACGGGATCACCCATCTGCCGGACCGCCTGGTGTGGCTGGCCGGCCGCTCCACCAACCTCGAGATCGCTGGCAGCAAGCCCGTCGGTGACAACCCGTTCTTTGATCGCCAGCGGGTTCGTCGACAACGACGACGATACGGAACCCTCGACGCCCAGTGCCCGGAGCACTCCCAAGGCGGTCGTCGTCCCCCCGGGGATCGTCTCGCCGATATAGATCGTCTCGTCGGGGAGTGATCGGCCGATCGTCCGGGTCGTATCGATGATGTCCTCGGCGTCGGGAACGGCGATCGATTCCCGGATATCCCGGCCTGGCGAGGCGCCAAGCGAGACGGCGGGGGCGCCAGTCGGCCGGGCGAGCCCCGCATCGAGGACGAGGGTGTCGAATTCCAGACATTCCCGGACGGCACGGGTAATCACAGCCGGGGTGGGACAGCCGGTCGGACTGACCGGCACGGCGGGGGCCTGGACCAGCCAGCCATACGAGATGATTTCGGCGTCGGCGCTGGGTGTATGGACAAGCGCATCCGTATCGGCCCCGGCGGCGCTGATGCCCTCAATGCGGGCCGTTTCGGTGTGGCCGGCGGCGATCACGAACCGCATCGTACCCACTCCCTCACCCGACAGCCGGTTCCGGCTACAGCCATCAGGAACCGTGTTGGCCTCGGTTGGGCATGAACGTCGTGGTTCCGCACCCGAACCGAATCCGGTGAGGTCATATGAATCGCGATACGGTCTTCGTCACCGGCATGGCGGCGGAGATCAGACGGCTCCAAGAGAGGGAGATCGAGCCACTCATCGAGGAGTTGTGGTTTCCCTTCGCCGAGGAGATGGCCTCGATCGAGGAGTTCAACGAGCTTGCCGACGACATCCGTGCGGACGCCATCGACTACCGCCGCGAACAGTTCGACGACGAAAACGTCCGGCTCTACGTCGCGCTTGAGGAGGGCCAGCTGGTCGGTATGGCGTCGGCAAAGCGGACCAGCTCGCCACCGATCTTCGTCCGCGGGGACGCCATCCATCTAAAGGAACTCTACGTGGCGCCCGAGCACCGACGCACTGGCATCGGATCGGCACTGCTCGGGGCGATCAAAGACTGGGCAACGGCCGAGGCCCGGAGCCATCTCACCCTCTCGGTCGAGGCCCAAAACGAGGCGGCGCTGGCGTTTTATCAGAGCCACGGCTTCGAGATCAAACGGCACAAAATGGCCAAGCAGCTTGAGGAGTAACGAGCGAAGACGGCCGGACATTGTCGGATCGCCACTGCTTGTCGACCACCAGCGACAGGTCTCATCCGAACCCTTCGAACTGGGTGTGTCGGTCGGGAACGCCCAGGCGCTGGACGGCATCGACCAGCCCGTAAACCATCGCGTTGATCCCACAGGCGTAGACTTCGACCGAATCGGGTTGGATGCGGGCTTCAACAGCCTCCCGTGGTTGCTCGTGACGGTAGCGGGCGAATTCCGGAGGGAGGTCGACATCTTCGAAGGCCGATTCCTCGAAATACTTCACCAAGATGTGTTGGACATAATCGGTCTCACCGGACCAGTCCTGAAGATATCGCTCCCGGCTCACCGTCGGGACGAAATGGAAGTGATCGTGCTCCTGGGCGAGCGACCGGAAGTGCTCCCGGTAAGGGAGATCGTCCGCCCACGCGGCGCCGAGAAACAGCCAGATATCCCGTTGGTCGCCGTGATACCGATCCCGGCCGGTCTCGAAACAGTAATCGATCATGCTGCGAAACGGGGCGACGCCCGTACCGGTCGCCAGAAAGACGAGATCCCGATGGGACGGCGGTTCCATGACGAACTCGCCGTATGGGCCACGGAGCGTGACGGTATCGCCCACCGACAGCGTCTCCGCCAGATCGGACGTCAGGCGACCGCCGGGAACACGGCGGATACAGAACTCGATGTCGTCGGTCGTCGGCGAGTTCGCGACCGAGTAGGGCCGTGTCGTACCCTGATACCGAATAGAGATGTACTGGCCGGCGACGAACTCGATCGGCTCATCGGTCTCGACGGTGACCGTCAGCAACGACGGATACGGCCGGAGATAGCGTTCCTGGAGAGCCGCGAGCTTATGCCCGGCCCGTCGCTCGTTGTCCCGTTCGGTGAGATACTGGTTCAGGGGCGATCCCCACTCGACCGCATCGAGACGGTCGCGGATCCAGCGTCTGCAGTCGGCATCGTCGGCCGGGCGTTCGCGCTGCCAGGCGACACTGGCGCTGTTATCGAGCGTTCGCCGAATGGCCCGCAAGACGGCGTCGTTCCGGCTGCGATCCATCGCCGTCACGTCCGTCACGGTTGCCGATTCGGTGAGCAACGGCAACCGTTTGGCCGTCTCGTGTTGCGAGAGATGTTCCCGGACGTCCATGACCCTGTTTGGACGGGCCACCTCAAGGAGATTTGGTCGCGCGAACGCCGTGATTGGGGGGATTTCTTCAACGGGACGCTCGAAGGACAGCTATGGCTGTCGATACACTCGCGTTGCTCGGGGCCGGCGCCGTGCTCTTATTGCTCTGTCTCAGTGCGTTTTTCTCAAGCGTCGAGACGGCGATATTCTCCCTCTCGCTCGATTGGATCGATACGGAGGCGACGGCCGGCGATCGCAGCGCAAGGACACTCCAACGGCTGCGGAACGATCCCCACCGGCTGCTCGTCACGGTGTTGGTGGGCAACAACCTCGTCAACGTCGCGATCTCGAGTATCGTCACCGCCCTTATCGCGACCGTTGCCTCAGCCGGTATCGCGGTCGTGCTCGCCACCGTCGTCGTGAGCGGTCTTATCCTGATCTTCGGGGAGATCGTCCCGAAGTCCTATGGGCTCGGCAACGCCGAAGGATGGGCCCTCCGGACGGCCCGGCCGATCGCACTGGTCGAGAAATTCCTCTCGCCGGTCGTGTGGGTCTTCGACGTGATCACGCGTCGGATCACCGGAATAATCCAGGGAAACGCCAGTATCGAGGAACCGTATCTCGACTGACGAGCGCGGGATCGTCGGTTCGCAACCGATTTCGACGCGACGGCTCGGGGGTTCACGTCAACCGGCCGAAAGCTGTCAGACACTGCCGGTCTCTCAACATTATACTGACCGTAGGACAAACGGGGTGGCATGCCAGGCGGCACCGATCAAACGATCCGACCGTTCCTGTGGCGGGCGGAACGGTTGTATCCCGACACCGAAATCGTCTCCCGAACACACGCCGGTCGATCCGAGCTCACGTATGCCGACTACGGCGATCGCGTCCGGCGGTTGGCGGCCGCGTTGGACGGAGCCGGTATCGAACGGGGCGATCGCGTCGCGACCTTCTGTTGGAATCACGATCGTCACTTCGAGACGTACTTCGCCGTCCCAACGATGGGTGCTCAACTGCACACGATCAACCCCTTGTTACCGGATGGGGACATCCAATACATCGTCGAACACGCCAGCGACCGGCTCGTGATCGTCGATCCCTCGTTACTCGAAAAGCTCGCGAGCGCCTACGACTCCGAAGCCTTCGAGAGCGTCGAACAGTTCGTCGTCGTCGGGCGTGACGTCCCCGAGACGTCGCTGTCGAACGTCACTGCCTACGATGGGTTCGTCGCCGGATACGAATCCACCTACGAGTGGCCACGGCTGGACGAAGATCACCCCGCAGGGCTGTGTTACACCTCGGGAACGACGGGCACCCCCAAAGGCGTCGAGTACACCCAACAGATGCTCTGGAGTCACACGATGAGTGCGGTGACGCCGATGAGTTTCGATCTCGATGACAGCGATGTCGTCATGCCGGTCGTGCCGATGTTTCACGTCAACGCCTGGGGGCTGCCATACGCCACGACGGCGGCCGGGGCCAAACACGTCTATCCCGGTCCTCGCCCGGAGCCGGCCGACATCGCCGAACTGATCGAGACCGAGGAGGTGACCCTGGCAGCCGGTGTGCCGACCGTCTGGCTCGGCCTGCTCGAATATCTCGAGGAGGCGACGGTCGACCTCGATTCGCTCGAGGAGATCTACATCGGTGGGGCCGCCGCCCCCGAGAGCCTCATTGAACAGTACGATGACCTGGGTGTGACGGTCGTCCATGCATGGGGGATGACCGAAACCTCGCCGGTCGGCACCGTCGCCAAACCCACCCCGGCGATCGCCGCCGCCGAGTATCCGACCCAACTCGAAAAACGAAGTACCCAAGGATTGGTGTTACCGGGACTTGAGTTCAAAGTCATCAATGACGACGGGGAAACCGTCGCCTGGGACGGCGAGGAATATGGCGAACTGCTCATCCGCGGCCCGTGGGTGACGACCGAATATTACGACGATCCCGAGGCGACCGAAGCCGCGTTCGACGGCGAGTGGCTGCGAACCGGCGACATCGTCACGGTCGATCCGGACGGCTACATCGAGATCGTCGACCGGGCCGAAGACGTCATCAAATCCGGCGGCGAGTGGATCTCCTCACAGGAACTCGAGAACACACTCATGGCTCACGAGGCCGTCAGCGAGGCGGCCGTCATCGGCGTGCCCCACGAGCGGTGGCAGGAACGACCCGCCGGGTTCGTGGTACCGGCCGACGATGCGACCGTCGATCGCGAGACGCTCAAGACCGAACTCCGAGAACTCGTCGAAGCGGAGTATCCCGACTGGTGGGTCCCCGATACGTTCGTCTTCATCAAGGCGATCCCGAAGACTGCGACCGGCAAGTTCTCGAAGCAAACCCTCCGCGAGAAATACGCCGATCAATCGCTACTCGACGAGGACACCTCGGCGGATCCTGGCGAATAACGGGGTTATCGACGACAATGGATTAGTTCGATGACATGAATTAGTCCCAGCGCATCCAAAGTTTAGATGCATCAAATTCAAGTATGGAGTCAGTCAAAAGTATGTCATGGTACGACATACGGTCGCGGGGTGGGACCGATGCCACCGATAGAGTACGACCGTGCTGCGGAGATGACACAGTATCTCCAAGAACGGCTCGTCGAGGGACTCGACGCCGATCTCGACCGGCGAACCGTCCTCAAGGGGCTCGGCGGGCTTGCCGCCGGCAGCGCCGCGACGATGGGGACCGCAACCGCCAGTAGCACCCACGGTTCCGGGAGCGAGTCGTACGGCTTCGATGAGAACGGTCACTTCGCCGAGGTGGGCGAATACCGGGATCTCGACTTCAACCCCCACGAATTTCTGTCGACGTTCAACACGGGCAAGGACGGCCAGGAAAGCGTCCAACAGGAAGTGTACAAGGAAGACGGCCGGACAGTTCGTCACTTCCAGTTTACCGCCGTCGACACGACGATTACGATCGCACCCGGCGTCGAGTTCGCCGCGTGGGCATACAACGGCCAGGTGCCGGGACCGACGATCCGGGCCGAGGAGGGCGATCTCATTCGGATCACCTTCAACAACCTGGGAGCCCACGACCACACGATCCATCCCCATCTCAAGAACCTCAACCCGGCAATGGACGGGATTCCATCGAACGGGCCCGGGACGATCGATCCGACCGACGATGCCTTCACCTACGAGTGGATCGCCCAACCCGCCGGCGCCCATCTCTATCACTGTCACTCACTCCCGCTAAAGGACCACATCCATCGGGGACTCTACGGCGTGATTATCGTCGATCCGGATCCCGAGCGAGTCGCCGAAAACCCCCACGACTACGTCAACTACCAAGGGCCGATCGACGCCGAGTATCGCGACCGACTCGTCGCCGAAGCCAAGAGCCGCAACCACGAGTACCCCGAAAACGACGCCGTCAACGAGATGGTGATCGTCATGAACTCCTTCGATACGAACTTCGATGGCGGCAATGAGGTCTACGCCGCGAACACGCGGGCGTTCGCCTACGGCCTGGCCGAAAGCGACGGCGAGGGGAGCTGGTCGGGCGGCGAGACGATCCATCCGATCCGGATCAACAAAAACGAGCGCCAGCGGATCTATCTGGTCAATACGACCGAATTCGATCTGATTAATTCCTTCCACACGCACTCGCAGTTCTTCGATTACTACGACCACGGGACGACCCTGATGCCGACCCACAAGACGATCGATACGATCATGCAGGCCCAGGCACAGCGCGGGATCATCGAACTCGATTACGCCGATCACCAGCCGGGACTCTACATGTTTCATGCCCACATCTCGGAGTTTGCGGAACTGGGCTGGATGAGCTTCTTCGAGGTGGTGGACGAATGACCGACGAAACCCAGCGACCGACCACCGACGGGGGAACCGTCGAGGAGCCGGTGAGCGATCCGGCACAGCCGTTGGGATTACCACAATGGGTGACGGCGGTGTTGCCGATCGTATTGTTGGCACTCGTCGTTGGTCTCTTCGTCGCGACGAACCCCTTGGCAGGCGTCCAGTCCGGTCAACCACTGCCGGATCTGACGATCTCCTATGTCGAGATTCCGAACACGGAGATCATGGTCGTTCACGTCGTCAACAACGGTCCGGACCCGGTCACCGTCTCACAGGTGTTGGTCGACGAGGCCTACTGGGAGTTCCGGATGGAAGGCGCCGGGGGTGATCGGACACTGGCGCCGATGCAAAGCGCCCGTATCGTCCTGCCGTATCACACGACGCCCGGCTTCGACTACGAGATCGCGCTGGTTAACGCCGACGGGGCGACGTTCCATCACACGATCGTGGCGGCCAATCCGACCCCCGGATTCAGCCTCAATCTCCTCTGGACGCTAGCGCTGGTGGGGCTGTTCGTCGGGGTGATCCCCGTCGCCCTCGGGATGCTTTGGTTCCCCTACATCCGCTCGATGAGCGATCGGTGGCTGCACGCGGTGTTGCTGTTTGCGGCCGGTATCCTGGCTTTCCTCGCCGTCGATGCCGGCTTCGAGGCGCTTGAACTCGCCGAGCAGGTCCCCAGTGCGTTCGATGGGACCGCCCTCGTCGTGCTCGGCATTCTCGGCGCCCTCCTGTTGGTGCAAGCGGTGAGTGCCTGGCGGGAGGGTCGGGTCGAAGCCGGCGACACGCGGGCCAGCAGCGGCCTCTGGGTCGCCTATCTCGTCGCGCTCGGCATCGGGCTGCACAACCTCGCCGAAGGGCTCGCGATCGGCAGCTCGTTTGCGATTGGGCGGGTATCGCTGGGTGCGTTCCTCGTGATCGGCTTTATGATCCACAACGTGACCGAAGGCCCGGCAGTTGTCGCCCCCGTCGCCCGCGACGAGCGGCCGGCCTGGTGGCATTTCGTCCTGCTTGGCGTCATCGCCGGCGCGCCCGTTATCCTTGGGGGCTGGATCGGCAGCCTCGCATACTCGCCGACGGTCGGGGCGCTCTTCCTGGCGATCGGCGTGGGCGCGATCCTTCAGGTCGACTGGGAAATCGCCGGCATGGTCCGCAACGCCGGTGGTCGCGTGGCAAGCGCGACGAACCTGCTGGCGTTTTTCATCGGACTCGTGATCATGTACGCAACTGACTTGCTGGTCGGTCTCTAACCGATCAGCCGGAAACGTTCATGGCGGGGAACGCGATATCACGGCGGAGAGCACTCAGAACGCTCGGGGGGGCTCTCTCGTTGACGCTTGCGGGGTGTAGCGGCTCGGCGTCGACGAGTCGAACCGTCGAGATGACCGACGATCTGCAGTTCAAGCCGGCATCGGTGACCGTCAAACAGGGCACGACGGTTACGTGGGAAAACGTCGGATCAGTCGGCCATACAGTCACGGCCTACGCCGACGGGATTCCGGATGGTGCCACCTACTTCGCCAGCGGCGGCTTCGAGTCCGAACGGACCGCTCGCCAGCGCGTGACGGCCGGGTTGATCGCGGCCGGTGAGACGTTCGAACACACCTTCGAACGATCCGGGACATACGAGTACTTCTGTATTCCCCATGAGAGCTCCGGGATGACGGGGAGCGTCCAGGTCAAGTGAGTGCCAAGCGTTGAACGAGCCGGGGGAGGTCCCGAACACCTGACCGGTGCAACCGGCGGATGGGAGTTTCGTGGCGGGCTTCAAGAGCAACCTTAGACGGGACCGTGACCCCAGACAGTATTCGGCGCGTGGTGATGGCGGATCGACTGAGTGTGGGTTGGAATACGGGCTTCGTTGCGTGAAAGGTGTTGCCGGCGTTGCTGTTCGATGAGTTCGTTGATGAGCTCCTGACTCGCATACGGCGGATACGGCTGGCTGACATCCGGCCGGTATTCGATCAATCCGTCACACCAGAGACAGACGGTGAACGTAATCGGGTCATCATCAGTATCGTATTCCGATTCGAAGACCGGCGTCGGCTCCTGACAATGGGGACACTGGCGAATCGTCGCCCCCGCCTGTCGCATTTGTTTGCCCATCCCCCAGTTGAGACGGTACCACTGGCGCACTCTGTTAATGAATCCCATACCGCGTCATCTAGACCGTTAGCTCGCACGCATCAAAGAAGTTTGTTGCCTCTATCGACACCTGCCGGCGACGAGTGAGATATTGTCGAAACGGCGACACACCACTCCGGATCCGTTGTGACCCCTGACACGCTCGGCGCCAATAATTTTAATTCGGTTCTTGTTAATCGTTAGCACGTATGGTCAGCACGTGGGAGTGCGCAATCTCCGATCAGTGTGGGGTGTATCGCCACATCGTCAACCAGATCGTGCGATGGAGGGGGAGTATCCGATGACACTGGCCACTCGATTCAAGCGATTGCTCGGTCTCGGTGGCCAAACCACGACAGAGACCCATCAGTACGAGTGTGAAGTCTGTCATGCACGGTTTGAGACGGCCGAATCGGAAACGGCCGTCGTGGCCTGTGAGTCGTGTGGATCGAACGACGTCCGGCCAGTGTGAGTGAGCGACCGGACAGCTACCCGTTGATCGCCGTCGGCGTCCGATCAGCTGAGGGTGTGTCCCCGATTCGATATCGTGGTATGGAGTTTATTGCCGGGCGTACGGGGTCCACAGCCGACTCGATGAAACCACCCGACGTGATGGCGATCAGGGGTTATCGAGTAGGTCAGGCCGCATCCCGGCCGATGACCGACACGGCGGCCTTTTAGGCATCCGGCGGCTACGCGTGGATAATGGTCCAGAACGTCGCCGACCGGTTTCCGGAACTCGATCCCGAGGACTTCTATCTGCTCTCGGGGATCGAACACGGGATGCGGTTCTCGGAGTGGGTCAGCCGCGAGAAGCTTCCGGAATTCTCCCGACTCACGGCCGAGGAGGTCGACTACCGGATCGATCGGTGTCTGGACTTCGAGTTGATCGAGCGCAAGACCATCCAGTATGAGGGATATAAACTCCAGTTCGAGGGATATGATGCCCTTGCCTTGCGGGCGTTTACCGAACGCGACACTATCAACGGTTTTGGAGCATCGCTTGGCGTCGGCAAGGAATCGGACGTCTATGAGGTCCGATCGTACAAACCGCTCGCGTTGAAGTACCACCGGGAGGGATACACCAACTTCCGTGAGGTCATGAAAGACCGCGACTACACCGTCGACCGCGAGCACGTCTCCTGGATGTATACGGCCCGAAAAGCCGCCGAACGGGAGTATCAAGCGCTCGAAGCGCTGTATCCGAACGTCTCGGTGCCCCAGCCGATCGATCACAACCGCCACGCGATCGTCATGGAGAAACTCGAAGGCGTCGAGCTCGGTCGCTCGAAACTCCCCGACGAGCAGGTGCTGCCCGTCTTGGATATGATCCTCGACGAACTGGCGACGGCGTACGCGGCGGGATATGTCCACGCGGACATGAGCGAGTACAACGTCTGGATCGACGATTCCGGCGTGACGATCTTCGATTGGCCCCAGACCGTCGAGACCGACCACCCAAACGCCGCGGAGTTTTTAGAACGCGACATCGAGAACCTGATCGGCTATTTCAGCCGGAAATATCCCAGCCAGGTACCTGAAATCGATGCCTCAACCGTTGCTGATCGGATTACTGCCGGCGAATTCTCCTCCGTGGAGGCCAGTGTCGAGCCGTAGTCGACACGAGTAGTTTCGGTGACTCACCGCAACCGGGCCGTTTTAGCCATCGCCGACCACAACCGGAAGCATGACTGACGGGGCTCCAGATGGAGATTGGCGACTGATCACCGAGGAGAGACTCCCCGGAGCGTTGGCGATGGCGTTCGATACGGTCGCCGCCGAGACAGCCGCCGACGGCGGCCCGCGAACCGTCCGGGTGTATCGGTGGACCCCGAGTACGCTCTCGCTTGGCTACCGGCAGGATCCGTCCACGATCGCCTGGGAGTACTGTGCCACGAACGGGATCGATGTCGTGCGCCGCCAGACCGGCGGCGGGGCGATCTATCACGACCACACCGGCGACCTCTCGTACTCGATCATCGCGCCGGCGGAGGAACTCCCCGACGATCTCATGGATTCCTATGGGATCCTCTGTCAACCGATCCTCGAGACGTTTCGCGAACTGGGGATCGACGCCGAGTTCGCCGACGAAAAGCAACCGGCGTTACACGAGCCGGCGTGTTATCTCCGGGCTCTCCACCCAGCCCACGACATGGTCGGCGACAGCGGCCGGAAGATCGCGGGCAACGCCCAGTATCGGACCCGGGATGCCATCGTCCAGCACGGCTCGCTGTCCTTTCGCGTCGATGCCGACCGACACCTCAGCTGTTTTGCCGACCCCGGCGTGACGCCCGAGGAGTTCCGCGATCGGGTCACCGGGATCGCCGAAGAACGCGGTGAGCCACCGACCGACAGCCTCCGTGAACGCGCCGTCGAGACGCTCGAAACGACCCTCGCGGAGTGGTGTGGGGCCGAGGCCGACAGCTGGACCGAGCGGGAACGGGAACGCGCCGAGACGATCGCCGAGGAGAAATACCGCACCGACGCCTGGACGCGAAACCGCGAAGCCCCGGAGCTGTGAGCCGAAAGGGTCGGAGCGGGACGCAGAAATCCCCGCCGTCCGTACATTTTTCACGCCGGCGCCGTAGCGAGGATCAATGAGCGGTTCCCAGGACAACGGCGGTTCGCGAGGACGCCGCAAGCCACGCTGGTTGAAAAGCCAGTTGCCGGCCGGAGACCGGTTCAGCGAGATCCGCTCGACGCTACAGGAACACGATCTCCACACCGTCTGTGAGGAGGCGTCCTGTCCGAACCGCGGGGAGTGTTGGAGCGGCCGGGACGGCCCGGGCACGGCGACGTTCATGCTAATGGGCGATCGCTGCTCGCGGGGCTGTAACTTCTGTGACGTCAAGACCGGCGGCATGGAGCCCTTAGATCCCGACGAGCCGGCAAACGTCGCCAGTGCGGTCGCCGAGATCGGCCTCGATTACGTCGTGTTGACCTCCGTCGATCGCGATAACCTCGACGATCAAGGGGCGGGCCATTTCGCCGAGACGATCCGGGAAATCAAACGCCGGGATTCCGATATCCTCGTCGAATCGCTGATTCCGGACTTTCAGGGCGAACCCGAACTCGTCCGGAAGGTCATCGACGCCGAGCCGGACGTGATCGCCCACAACGTCGAGACCGTCGAACGGCTCCAGCGACCGGTACGGGATCCCCGAGCGGGATACGAACAGTCGCTGTCGGTGCTCCGGCAGGTCAGCGAGGAATCCGACGCCTACGCCAAGACCAGCCTGATGTTGGGTCTGGGGGAATACGACCACGAGGTCTACGAGACGCTGGTCGATCTCCGGGAGAACGACGTCGATATCGTCACCTTCGGGCAGTACCTCCGGCCCAGCCCCTCACATTTGGAAGTCACCGAATACGTCCATCCCCAGAAATTCGACACCTGGCAGGCGGTCGCCGAGGAGGAACTCGGCTTTCTCTACTGTGCCTCGGGGCCGATGGTCCGGTCGTCGTACAAGGCCGGCGAACTCTTCGTCGATGCGCTCAAGCGCGATGGCATGTCCATCGAGGAAGCCCGCCAACGGGCGCGACTCTCGAGCGACTGACCCGGCTGGACCGTCCTTCGACCAGTTCGAAGCGCTTAAACACGCAACTGGCCAACCTTGGAGCAGACTCGTTGGATCACGGGCACCAGCGGGCACCCGCATTGCGGGTCGGGATGTGGCCCTCGGGGGCTGAACCACCAACGCCCGTGGTGAGAACCATGGCACGAAGTGCGTATTCCCATATCAGAGAGGCATGGAAGGACCCCGACGACGGCATGTTGGGGGAGCTCCAGTGGCAGCGAAAACAAGAGTGGCGACGCGAGGGCGCCATCGAACGGATCGAACGGCCCACCCGGCTGGATAAGGCCCGCGAACTGGGCTACAAGGCCAAACAGGGCATCATCGTCGTTCGCATGAGCGTCAGCAAAGGGACGGCCCGCAAACAGCGCCACAGGGCCGGCCGGCGCTCGAAACGCCAGGGCGTCAACCGCGTCACCCGGACGAAAAACCGCCAGCGGATCGCCGAGGAACGGAGCCGACGCAAGTACCCGAACCTGCGAGTGCTCAACTCCTACTGGGTCGGTGAAGACGGCTCCCAGAAGTGGTTCGAAGTCATCCTCGTCGATCCCAACCACCCGGCAATCGAGAACGACGATGACCTCAACTGGATCTGCGATGACTCCCAGAAGGGGCGGGCGTTCCGCGGCCAGACCAGCGCCGGCAAGCGCGGTCGAGGCCTCCAGAACCGCGGGAAAGGCGCCGAGCACAGCCGGCCAAGCGGCAAGCGATAAGCCGACGATCGGATCGACACCGAAGACTCCGCGTTTTTCGACGCCGATACGCCAAACAGCGACGCCAGCACCCTGCCAGTGCCGACGGCGACTGCTCGGGGAAAGCGACTCCCCCGGTCTCGGCGGCATAAACCGTATGTCGGGATAGCGAATCGATGCGAGGGAGAGAGCACCACGACAGCAACCACCAGCTACACTACGTGTCCGTGTCTCCCTGGGTAATCGATCGGCAATGGCGAAACCACCAAACGGCAGTCCATCGAGAGACAGCGACGTTATTGAACCGCTAATGACAGGTCCGATGGCGTCCAGCAGAAAGGCTATGACCACTCCCGATCTAGTAGGTCGGACATCGAATGACTGGCGGACGTACACCTGACACGTCGATCGAGGAAGTACGCGTCCTCCATGTCGACGACGATCCCGATTTCCTCGAGTTAGCCAGGACCTTCCTCAAGCGTGAGGACGACCGGTTTACCATCGAGACAACGACCGGCGCCAGCGATGGACAGGCGAAACTCCTCGATGGTGACTTCGACTGTGTGATCTCGGATTATGAGATGCCCAAGACCGATGGACTCGAGTTCCTGCAGACGGTCCGGGAAGACTACCCGGATCTCCCCTTCATTCTCTACACCGGCAAGGGGAGCGAGGAGGTCGCCAGCGATGCGATCTCGGCCGGCGTGACGGAGTATCTGCAAAAGGAAAGCGGCACCGGCCAGTATACGGTTCTCGCAAACCGGGTCCGGAACGCGGTTGAAAAATACCGTACTCAGGTCGAACTGGCGGACAGAGAAAAACGCCTTGACCTGTTTTTCGAACAATCGCCGCTTGGCGTCATCCGCTGGGATGAGTGTTTTGACGTCGCACGGGTGAACGATGCTGCCGAGGAGATCCTCGGCTATCCCGAAGCAGAATTGGCCGGCGAGTCCTGGGAACGGATCGTCCCGGAGTCCGATCAGGAGATGGTAGGCGAGGTCGTCTCGAACCTCCTTGCGGACAAGGGCGGCTATCACAGCATCAACGAGAACGTCCGCCGTGACGGCGAACGGATCATCTGCGAGTGGCACAACCGAGTCGTAACGGACGAAACCGGGGCTGTCGTCGCGATTTTCTCACAATTTCAGGACATCACCGACCGCCGGGAGCGCCAACGCGACCTCGAAGAAACGAAACGCCGCTTGGAGCTGGCTTTAGAGGCAACCGATACGGGCGTCTGGGAATGGGATCTCCAGACGGACGAGGTCGTCTGGAACAGCACCCTCGAACGGGTGATGGAATTCGATCCCGGGGATTTTGATGGCACCCTCGATGCATTCATCGAACTCGTCCACCCGGAGGACCTGCCGAAGGTGCAAGACGAGCTCGATGAGGCGATCAATACCGACAGCACCTACCAGACGGAGTTTCGTATGATCGACAACCAGGGAGATGTTCGATGGGTTGCGGTCCGGGGTCGACTCGTCGACGACGGTGACAGCGAACGAATGGTCGGCGTCCATCAGGACATCACCGAGCGAAAGGAGCTCGAATCCGAACTCGCGGTCAAAGCCGAACAATACCGCACCCTCGTCGAGAACCTCCCCGACGGAGGCGTCTTTCTCTACAATGAGGCCCTCGAATGTGTGCGGGCAGGCGGGGCTGGCTTGACCGACATCGGGCTCACGCCGGCGGATGTCGAGGGGGAACGTCCCAGCGACCGATATCCGGCGGAGCTCGCGGAGGAGATCGAGGCGAACCTGCGATCCACCTTCGATGGAAATCGGAAAATCTTCGAACAGTCGTACAACGGTCGACACTATCAGATCCGGACGCTGCCGGTGAGGGACGCTACCGGAACGATCACGCAGGTGATGGCGGTCTCGATCGAGATCACCGAGCGCAAGGAACACGAGCGCAAGCTCACGGCGCTTCACGACGTGGCGGCGGATCTCGACACGATCGATTCGGTCGATCGGATCTGTGAACGGACCATCGAGGCCAGCGAGACGATCCTCGAATTCGATCTGAGCGCGATCGATATCGAACAGCAGGGCCAGCTCGAAAAGCGGGCGGCGTCGACTGAGCTGCCGGCAGACCGACTGACGACGATGTCGACCGACGAGGGGATCGCCGGCAAAACGTACCGGACGAACGAATCGTTCCTGATCGACGAGATTGCCGACCACGAGGTGGCCACCTCTCAGGGACAATACGAGTCAGCCATCAGTGTTCCGATCGGCGACCATGGCGTCTTTCAGGCGGTGGCAAAACGAGAAGGCGCGTTCTCCGAATCCGATCGAGCGCTTGCCGAACTCCTGGTCAGCCACACCGACAGCGCGTTGAGTCGGGTCAAGCGAGAACAACAGCTGAAAGAACAAAACGACCGGCTCGAAGAGTTCGTAAGCATCGTCAGCCACGACTTGCGGAGCCCGTTGACAACCGCTCGGGGACGACTCGAGTTGGCGCAGCTGGATGACGACGACGCACACCTCGAGGACGCAACCAACGCCGTCGACCGGAGTTTGACCCTGATCGAGGACCTGTTGCGGCTTGCACGCGAGGGCGAACAGCTCGGGCGAACCGAGCCAATCGATCTGGCGACCACCGTCAACGAAAGCTGGCGGACCGTCGAGACGGCGGCGGCAGACTTGTGCATCGAAACCGACCGGACGATCCAGGCCGATCGTTCCCGATTCAAACAGCTTTTCGAGAACCTCTTTCGCAACGCGATCGACCACGGCGGCCCAGATGTGACAGTGACGGTCGGTGACCTCGACGATGGGTTTTACGTCGCCGACGACGGGCCCGGGATTCCCGAAAACCAGCGCGAACACGTCTTCGAGGCCGGCCACTCCTCGGTGGACAACAGCACGGGCTTTGGGCTACACATCGTCGAAAAGATCGCCGTTGCTCACGGGTGGGACGTCGCCGTCACGGAGAGCAGCGGTGGAGGGACACGGATCGAGTTCACCAACGTCGAAAGTCGTCCGGCCAGCTGACGGCACGCGCAGTCTACTGTTGGCATGCTCGCCGCCCTGAACGCGAGGCCGGCGCTCGAAAACCACGTCACAACGCCGAGCGGACGCCGGATCGCTGGAGGTTGATTCCCAATCCAGGTTACGATCGATCCGGCCAATCAGCACGGCCGGACAGTTCGAGGTATTCGAGGACGTCATCGTGGACGAGCTCGCGGATCACCGACGGCGACCGATTTGGAGTTTCGTAGTCGCTCGCCGCGAGTTCGGCGACGCCACCGGCGATCTGGATCGCCAAATCCCGCATGTCTCGCGGATCGATCTTGTCGATGGTATCGGCGTGGGTATGGCCCCACTCCAGATGGCCATAGCGGACGACCCGGCCCCGTTCCTCGGGGGCCGACCGGCACGTGGCCGAGGCGACACCGTGTTCGGCGAAGGGCCACTGGTCGTTGAACGGATACATCCGCGTGCCCGTTCGAACGGACGTGTTCAGCGTGTCGGCGGCCGTCTCGAAGGCGTCGGTCACCGAGTCAAACCCCGTGACTCCGAGGTTGCGCGAGTACCCGATCCCGTCGAGGTTGATCTGGCATTTGACCGCATCCAGGTCGTGGGAACGCGCCCACTCGTAGGAGCCATACAGCCCGGTCTCCTCGCCGCCGAAGGTAGCCAAGCGAACACGGGTATCGAGATCGTCTGCCATCCGGGCGAGCAACCGACCGACTTCGGCGACGAGAACGCTGCCGGCGCCGTTGTCACGGGCACCGTCCGCGATATCGTGGGCGTCGTGGTGGGCGTTGACGATGATCTCCTCGTCGGTATCCGGGCCAACCGTCGCCGAGACGTTCTGGCTGGTCGATCGTTCGTTCGAACACGCCACTGAGAGGGTCGCCTCGACGGGGCCGTCCTCGAGGTAGCGGTGAATCCGGCGACCGACCTCGTTGCTGACCCCCACACCCGGGATCGGGCCCGACCCGTCCTGATTGAATCCGATCGCTCCCGTTGGCGTAATCGCGCCGGCGACATCGTTGTAGTAGACGAACCCGGCCGCCCCGGCATCGGCGAGCCGGACGTATTTCTCGATGCGGTTGATCGCTCGTCCGTAGTCGTGGGGGTTCTGGCTGGAAACCAGGGCGATCTTGCCGTCGAGATCGAGATCGGCGATCTCCTCGGGCGTCCCCGAGCCGGCATCGACGATCGCGGTCGCAACCTCGTCGGCCGGCGAACCGGGGAGACCGATCACGTCGTGGGGTGCCTCGAAGGTCCGGGTCCACGGCCCCTCGATCGTCAGCGACGTATGATCACGATACCAGACCGGGATGTCGAATTCCTCCACGGTTACGTCGTCGAGCCCCGCTCGTTCGAATCCCTCGGCCATCACCTCGGCGCCGGCCGCCTCGCCGTCCTGGCCGGCCATGCGGTTGCCGATCTCGGTGAGTTCCTCGAACAGCTCCCAGCAGTACGAACTGGTGTGTGCGCTGCCGATGACGGATGCTGGTAACGTCATGGCGGTAGGGGCCCCGGCACCGTCAAAGAAGTTGCGTCCGCGGCGATCCCGACGACTGGCGGGGAATTGGCGGGCCAAACCCGGGAGGAAATCAGTTAAGTACGTGCCCGACCGACGTTCGCGGTAGACCAACGATGCCTATCGACCCGAACTTCGAAGACAACCGCGAGATCGTCGACAACCACGAGGGCCACGAGGTCTGGGGGCCCGTGAACGAACCCGAGGAACTGGGCATCCACGGGACCCACGTCGCGGTCGATTTCGATCTCTGTATCGCCGACGGCGCCTGTCTCGAGGACTGCCCGGTCGACGTCTTCGAGTGGACCGACACGCCGGACCATCCCGAATCCGAGCTGAAGGCCGATCCGATCGCCGAGGAACAGTGTATCGACTGCATGCTCTGTGTCGATGTCTGTCCGGTCGACGCCATCGACGTCGATCCCGGACGGGCCGGACGGATCTAAGCGGGAGGCATCAATCGGCCGTCTCTGGCCGGCCTGATCCGGCTGATGGACCCGACGGGCGCCCGATCGGGCGATTCTTTTCGACGAACGCAAATCAGAGGAGTGAACAGGGAAGAACACTGAGATGTCCCTAGGAGAGATTCACACACATGCATAGTGTCGTACTGACGAAAGGCGTCCCCGACTTCCGTGAGGGGCAGGTCTCCTTCGACGAGGACGGCCACCTCGAGCGGGGGAAAACGCCGACGGTGATGAACCCGAACGACAAGTTCGCCCTGGAAGCCGCCCTGCAGACGAAGATCCGCAACGGCGGCGATGTCAGCGTGATGAGCATGGGCCCGCCGGGGTACAAGGAGGTGCTCCAGGAGGCGATGGAGTCGGTGTACGCCGACGACCTCTATTTGCTCTCGGACCGCGAGATGGCCGCCGCCGACACGTGGGCGACGGCGATCACCCTCGCGACCGGCATCGAAAAGCTCGAAACCGAACCCGACCTCGTGTTTGCGGGCTTTAAGACCGCCGACGGGGAGACGGGCCACACCGGCCCCCAGACCCAGTGGTGTCTCCAGTGGCCACTGATCACCCACGTCATCTCCCTGGATATCGACGAGGAGGAACGGACGGTGCGGGCGAAACGGCTGGTCGAGGGCGACATCGAGGAGATCGAGACCGTCGAGGCCGAGCTGCCGGCGGTCATCGTCACCGATCCCGAGTTCGAGCCGACCTACCGGAAGGCCTCGAACCGACTCGAATGGAAGGACCTCCGCGAACAGACCCAAGAGCGCGCCGCCGACTACGAGGATCACCTCACCGTCTGGGACCACCAGGACCTCAATCTGGATCCCGACTACATCGGGCTCGATGGCTCCCCGACGATCGTCTCGTCGGTCGACCCGATCCCGAAGGCGCCGGCCGAACGGGAGGCAACGATGATCGACGCCGACGACAGCGAGGGCATGGAGGAGATCCTCGAGGAAATGGAACCGTTCGCCGTCGGTGGCCAAAGCCAGGAAGCGGCAGGTGATTGAGCATGGCTGATGCAGAACCCCCGTTCGATCCAAACGAGTTCGACATCTCCGAGCTCGGACCGAAAGTCCAGGATATCGAGGACGTCGACGCCCTCGAAGCGCTGCTGGCTGCCGAGGAAGCCGGCGAGGACCGTGTCGGCGCCAAACAGCTCATCGAAAGCCGGATCGAGAAGTTCTCCGAAGACGACGAGGAAGTCGACGTCGACGAACTCGATCCAAGCGAGCACAGCCCGGCCGAGATGGGCAACCTCGTTCGTGACATCGACGAGATCGAGGAACTCGAACGGCTGCTCGAGGCCGAGAAGGCCGCCGAGGACCGCTCGAGCGTCAAAAACGTCATCGAAAACCGGATGGAGTCGGTCCAGGGCAGCGAGGAATCCGACGAGGAACAGGAAGACCTCCCGCCCGAGGAAAAGTACCCCGAACTCGATCACCCGACCAACGACAAACGCCACGTCCGGGCGCTCGATGACGGGACCTACGGCGACATGTGGGTTTACTGTGAGACCCAGCAGGGCCAGCTCATCGACGTCTCAAAGGAGATGCTCGGGAAGGCCCGCGAGCTGATGGACCAGTACAACGAGGACTACGACGCCGAGGAGAAGGTCGTCGCGGTCCTCATCGGCGACGAGATGGAGGATCTCACCGAGGAGGCCATCGCCTACGGGGCCGACGTCGTCGTCTACAAGGACGACGAGCGCCTCGAACGGTTCCAGCACAAGCCATACACGTGGATCTTCTGTGACATGGCCCGGGACGAGGGCTACGACTGGCGGGATTACAACGAACCCCGCTATACGGTCTTCCCGGCGACCAACAACGGCCGGGACCTCTCGGCGACGGTTCAAGCCGAGTTCGACTCCGGGCTGGCGTCTGACTGTTCGGACCTGTTCATCGAGAGCGCGATGATCTCGAACCCCGCTAAGACCGGCGAGCCCGGCACGAACAAGGAGTTCGACCGCGTGCTCCACATGAAGC
>JAXINS010000123.1:0-22495 GCA_034190395.1 Chewarchaeum aethiopicum (SeqCode) | reverse complement strand
TTCCACGCTGATCGATCGGTTGACCGAACTGTTATGCCGCGGGCAGGTGAGGCCGCGAATGGTCTTTCCATGCTATCGATGCGTTCACTGATCGACCACACGGGGGATCGCTAATGCCGACCGACCAATACAGCGTCGCGGGCAAGACCGCGATCGTCACCGGGGCTTCAAGCGGCATCGGTAAGCGAATCGCCGAGCGATACGCTGCCGACGGTGCCGACGTCGTCATCTGTTCGCGCGAACAGGCAAACGTCGATCCCGTCGCCGAGGCCATCGAGGACAGTGATCGGCCGGGCGGCGCCCTCGCCATCGAGTGTGACGTCACCGATCGCGACGCCGTCGAGGCGCTCGTCGAGGCGACCGTCGAGACCTTCGGTGGGCTCGACATCCTCGTGAACAACGCCGGCGCGACCTTCATGGCACCGTTCGAGGACATCTCGCCAAACGGCTGGGCGACGATCGTCGAGATCAACCTCACGGGCACCTATCACTGTACCCACGCCGCGGCCGACCAGCTGATGGACGGCGGCGGGACCGTGATCAATATCGCCAGCACCGCCGGTCAGGGGGGCTCCCCGGAGATGAGCCATTACGGCGCCGCTAAGGCCGGGATCATCAACCTCACGACCACACTGGCGGCCGAGTGGGCCGAGGCGGGCGTCCGGGTCAACTGTATCGCCCCTGGGCTCGTTGCCACGCCGGGCGTCGCGAGCCAGATGGGCATCACCGCCGACGAGATCGACCGCGAGGCCGTCGATCGTCAGATCGGCAAAACCGAGGAGATCGCCGACGTCGCACAGTTCCTCGCCAGCCCCGCCGCCTCGTATCTCATCGGCGAAACCATCACGGCTAAAGGCGTCCCTCGAATCGGTGAATACAGATCATCATGACTGTCGTCGACCGTTCGGTCCACATGCCGGTCGCCGCCCAGCCGTCCCTGGATGCCCTCGTCGCCCTCGGCGAACGTGCCGAATCGCTGGGATATCACCGCGCCTGGCTCCCCGAAACCTGGGGCCGGGACGCCGTCACGACGCTCACCCGGCTCGCGGGACGGACCGACCGGATCGGGATCGGCACCAGTATCGTTCCCGTCTATTCCCGCTCCGCGGCGATTCTCGGCCAATCGGCCGCCACCCTCCAGGAGGCCTCCGACGGCCGGTTCCGGCTCGGTCTCGGTCCCAGCGGCCCCGCCGTGATCGAAAACTGGCACGGTGTCGACTTCGAACGGCCGTTGAAATACACCCGCGAATACGTCGAGGTGATCAAACGGATCCTCTCGGGGGAGGTCGTCGACTACGACGGCGACATCCTTGATCTGGCCGGATTCCGGCTTCGGTTCGAGCCGCCCGACCCGTTGCCCCCGGTCGACGCCGCCGGGATGGGGCCTAAAGCGGTCGAACTGGCCGGTCGGTTCGCCGATGGCTGGCACGCCCTTTTCCTCACGCCCGACGGGCTCCGTGACCGGATCGGCGATCTCCGTCGGGGGATGGAGTTGGGTGATCGCCCCGATGATGCCGTCAAGACGACCGCCGTCGTGAACTGCTGTGCGCTCGCGGACGGCGAGCGGGCCCGGTCGTTATTACGGTCACACCTGGCCTTCTACATCGGCGGGATGGGGACGTTCTATCGCGACGCACTCGCCCGCCAGGGCTACGAGGAGACGGCCCACACGGTGCACGATACCTGGCAGGCCGGTGATCGCGAGGAGGCGACCGCCGCCATCGATGACGATCTCCTCGATCAGCTCGGGGTAGCCGGCACGCCCGAGTACGTCGCCGAGCAGTTCGATACCTTCGCGTCGATCGACGGCGTCGACGCTATCGCGATCTCGTTCCCCCGAGGCGCCGAGCGCGAGGAGATCGACGCAACGCTGCAAGCGCTCGCACCGGACGCCTGACCCTCGTTTCCTTATACCGCCATTCCGATTGACGGCTTCAGACCGTCACGACGGTGTTCTCGAGCGTGCCGATCCCCTCGATATCGATGGTGACCCAGTCACCCGGCTCGAGGGTGAACTCCTCGGGAGGGACCAGCGACGTTCCCG
This sequence comes from Chewarchaeum aethiopicum (SeqCode), assembly GCA_034190395.1. GTDB lineage: Archaea > Halobacteriota > Halobacteria > Halobacteriales > Hikarchaeaceae > Chewarchaeum > Chewarchaeum aethiopicum. Next base: position 20,451 of record JAXINS010000123.1, on the reverse strand, counting down.
TCAGGAGGACACACAGCTCGGGGAGGACGTTGTGTCGCGTCAAGTAGTCGGTGAGTTCTTCGACCGTCCGAACCATGTCGTCGGTCGTAGCCGTCCCCTCGAATACGGCTGATTCGTCGCGTTCGATGGTCATCGTCAGTTCGAGATCGTGGGGATCACCGACCGTTGCGGGCGAGGCGACACAGGGACCGATCGCACAGCACCGCTCGTAGACCTTTGCCTGGGGGAGATAGAGGGCGTTCTCGCCTTCGATCGATCGGCTGCTGACGTCGTTGCCGATCGTGTACCCGACGATCTCCCCCTCGACGAGGACGATCCCGAGTTCGGGTTCCGGGACGTCCCAGCCTGAATCCGCCCGGATCCCGATCGCATCCATCGAGCCGACCGTCCGGCTGGGTGTAGCCTTGAAGAACAGTTCCGGGCGGTCGGCCTCATAGACGTCGAGATAGAGGTCGGGCATGCCGCTCTCGGCCTCCCGGGCCTCTTCGCTGATCTGGTAGGTCACCCCCGCCGCCCAGATCTCGCTGGCCCCGACGGTCAAGGCCCGCCGCTTGACCCCCTCGGGATCGACCCGTGGTGCCGTCTCGAACAACGATTCGGCGGCCGCATCGAGCTCTTCGTCCCTGGCCGCGAGATCCGCGACGGACGTGACCGTCGGCTCGCTGGCCGAGAGATCGGCGGCCGTCGCCTCATCGCCGGTGCCCCGGATGGCGATCAATCGGCTGTCGCCGTTGTCGGGGACGCGATAATAGCGCATGCCTACTGGCGAGAAGCCGCTGGCCCAAATAACCTCACCCGGCGTGGCCCGGTCGGGGCATGTCGGCTCCGATCACTCACTGCGTGGTAGCCGGAGCGTCACCGTCGATCCCTGCTCGTCGGTCTCGATATTCAGCTTGCCACCGTACGATTCCGCGATCGCCCGGACGACCCACAGTCCAAGCCCACTTGCGTGTTCGAGCTGGGTGATCTCCCGGTCGTCGGTGATGATCGCCCGTTCGCTGTCGGGGATGCCCGGGCCGTTATCGCTGACCGTGAGCTCGACCCACGTCTGAAACCGGGCGTCGGCCGTCCGGGCGGTGAGCTCGACGCGCGGATCGTCGCCGGTGTTGTGCTCGATTGCGTTCCGAACGAGCTGTTCGACCGCGATCCCGAGCTGATCGTCGCCGGTCGCCAGGAGTCCGTCGGGAATATCGACCGTGATCGTCGCCTCCGGATAGCGATCACGGAGGTCGTCGACGGTGTCCGTCACCAGCGATCGGAGATCGATCGGCCCCAGCGTATCGGCCTCGCGATCGATCGCCCGCTGGAACTGTTTGAGGTGTTCGTTCATCGCCCCGATCGCATCGCCCTTCTCGCGGATGCGTTTCGCCAGAAACTGGAGCGATTCGTCTTCGGTTCTATCGACCAGTTCGCTGGCGAACCCGGTGAACACCTGGGCGTCGTTGCGGAGGTTGTGCCGGACGAGCCGGTTGATGACGGCGAGTTTCTTGCGCTCGCGAGCCAGCTCCTCGGCTCGGATCCGGCGGGCGTCGTGGATCCCGATCAGGACGTGTGCCGCCGCGCTCACGCCAACGACGTTAGCCACCAACAACAGCGGGGTCTCGATCGGTTGATACCGCAATGCCAACGTCAGAATGACCCCGAGGACCACCACGCCCAACGTGTTCCATCCGGCGACCCGCAGCACGTTTTGAGTCGTGAAATCGCCCTGATAGAGCCAGCCACCGGCGAGGATCAACACCGTCCCGACGGCAACGGCGATCCCGCCCAACAACACCCCAAGCAGGGGCTCACCGCGACTGAGCAATCGGACGACCGTCGGGACGATCAGGACGATGCCGGTGAGGCTGACGACTCCGGCGCCGAGGAGCCGCGGTACGTCCACCGTTTATTCACCCCCATTCGTCCGTCGATGGCCGCCCTTGTTCTCGGGTCGTGCCTCGGTGTCAGTGGCGTTGTCGACGGTGGCTGAGGGTGTGTCTTGCATCACCGATTCCTCTAATTACCCGTTGATCGATCGAGCCCTTGACAATCGTTTCGGTATCGATTGTTCGTGTCCGGTAGCACGTTCGATCCATCTTGCGATGGCTCAGCCGAACCGTGTGCTCACCTATGAATGACAAAGGCCGTAATTATCATGGGTTAAAATACCGCCATTAGCGTTATGCCGCTGCATCAAGTAACCGACCGTGTCGAGTCGAGATAACGTATCGCATCATACAACACTCGTCCGGCGTGTCCCACGCATGAGCGAATCAGAACTCACGGACGCCGCCTTGCTTGAGGAACTCGAGTCGCTTGGTGAACGGCTCGGACGGACTCCGACGCAGGCGGCGATGGATGGCCAGGGGGCCTACGATCCGATCGTGTATATCGAACGGTTCGGATCGTGGGAGGTTGCAGTCGAACGTGCGGGCTTTGATCCTGAAGATCTCAATCGCCATCGATATGCCTCGATCACGGACGAATCGCTCGCGAAGAAACTCCGCCAGCTCGTGAACAACTCGGAGACGAAAGACGGCCGCTTCCGGGCCGACCTCCTTGCCGAATTACGACGGCTGGCCAACGATCTCGGCGAAACGCCGACGATCGCCCAGATGGAACAGTACGGTGAGTACTCCTCGTCGCCGTATATCAAACACTTCGGGTCCTGGAACGAGGCGGTTGCCGAAGCCGGCCTCGAGCCCAATCCGGGCTATCATCCGATCTCGGATGCGAAGTTGCTCGATGAGCTCGATCGCTTGGCCGATGAGCTGGGTAAAGCTCCGACGGTCACGGCGATGCAACAGTACGGGAAGTTCTCCGCGAAGGTCTACATCGATCGGTTCGGCTCGTGGGGCACGGCCTGTGAGCTCGCCGGTGTCGACGACACCGATGGCGAGATCGACTCGCCGATCCCGGTCGAGGAGTCCCAGGCGACCCTCGTACTTGCCCCTGCGTTTTCCGAAGCCGCCGAGACGGCCGGCTGGCAACTGCTGCCACCCTACTCGCCGTCGATGAAGGTTCTGGCGGTTGCCTACGAGGTGACAGCCGACGAGTGGTTCCGCGAGTGGCGCGACCGAGCGGGCGCCTTCCCGAGCCAGGTCCATCTGATCCGCCTCGACGATGCCCCGACCGAGGATGCCAATACCGCTCCTCGGTCCTCGGATGCGATCGACGAGTTCAGCGTTACCTCCGTCCACTCCTCCGATCTCACGGCGCTGGGGATGAATATGCGCGCTAAACTCGACGAGTGGAGCGAACAGGAGGGCCGGATCGTCATCAAATTCGACTCGTTGACGCCGCTGTTCGACCGGGTCGACATGGCGATGGCTCGACGGTTCGCGCGGCTGTTGATCACGCAGGTCAACGATGCGGACGCGATCGCCTACGCCTATCTCGATCCGACGGCCCACGATCAGTCGACGATCGAGGAATTCATCCAACTGTTCGAATCGGTCGTCGAGATCGATGAGGCGGGCGACATCACCGTTCGAACCCGTCGCACATAGCCGACGCCATCGATTCTCGCCGACTCGATTGGGTTCCCCTCTTCAGGCAGGGGTGTCGCTACCGAGCGGATATCGACTACGGACCGAGCGGGTGTCTCACCGCGCGTCGGGAGCCTGATATACTAAGACCGGGACCGACCAAGAACGACGACATGTCGAGACAAGTCCTCCTGGATGTCGATCCCGGCTGTGACGATGCGATCATGATCGCGATGGCGCTCGGAGCCGATGCCATCGACGTGGTGGGGTTGACGACCGTCGCCGGGAACTCCACGATCGAGAATACGACGACGAACGCCCTCGCTATTTTGGAGTTCGCCGATCGACCCGATGTGCCCGTCGCGAAAGGCTGCGGGCGGCCGCTGATCGATGATCTCGCGACCGCCGAATGGGTCCACGGTCCCGACGGCCTCCGGGGTGATCTCCCCGAGCCATCGATCGAGCCGGTCGGCCACCACGCGGCGGATTTCATCGTCGAGCAGGCCCACGAGCACGGCGACGACCTGACGATCTGTGCCGTTGGACCGCTGACCAATCTGGCGCTGGCTCTCGCTAAGGAACCCGATCTACCCGCCATCGTCGATGCGATCTATCTGATGGGCGGCGCCGCACTGGTCGCGGGCAATGCCACACCGATGGCCGAGGCGAACTTCCACAACGACCCCCATGCGGCCGCCCGGGTGATCCAGGACGCCGATCCCTGGATGGTCGGCCTCGACGTCACCAACGAGGCGACGGTCGCAACCGAGACGACCGATGCCTACCTCGATGGAACGGCCGCGGAGGCCGTGATCGGGGCGTGGCTCGAGTACCCACCCGAGATCACGGAGTTCGTCGACGCCGATGGCTACGCGATCCACGACGCCGCCGTCGTCGCCCATCTCACCGATGACGTACTCGGGTTCGAGCCGTTCTACCTCGAGATCGACACGACGGGCGGCCCGTGTCACGGTGCCGTCGTCTGTGACAAACACGGCGTCATGGACGAAGAGCCGAATGCCCAGGTCGCCTTAGATATCGATGTCGAGGCCTTTCGGGACGCCTTCCGATCGTCGATCGATGCCGTGCTCGCCTGATCGGACGCGGTCGGTAGGGTCGGCCGACCAGAACGCTTAGGCCATCATCGGCGCAATCGCGGAGCAGTCACCGATGGCTTCGGAAGTCGACCTCCTCGTTGAAGGTACACTGGTCAACGTCCTCACCGGCACCCTCGAGGATCGGGCGATCGCGATCGACGACGGCGAGATCGTCGCCCTTGCCGATCGGCCGGCTCGAACCACCATGGAGGCGGAGTACATCACTCCCGGGCTGATCAACGCCCACATGCACGTCGAATCGACGATGGTCACGCTTCCCCAGTACGCCCGGGCGGTGGTTCCTCGGGGCGTGACCGGCGTCGTTGCCGACCCTCATGAGATCGGGAACGTCCTCGGCGAGGACGGCGTTCGGGCCCTCCTCAAAGACGCCACCCGAACGCCGCTGAAAGCCCGCTTTACCGTCCCCTCGAGCGTGCCCGCCTCCGGACTGCAGGACGCTGGTGCGACGATCGGTCCCGAGACGGTTGACCGACTGCTCGATGCACCCGGCGTCGTCGGCCTGGCGGAGGTCATGGAGATCGGGGCTCTCGTCGCCGGTGAGGAGTCGGTCCATGCCAAAATCGAAGCGGCCCGTGAACGTGGACTGACGGTCGACGGCCACCTCTCGGGGATCACCGGCGACGACCTCCAGGAGGCTGCCCGCTATCTCGACACCGAACACGAGAGTCGCGAACTCACGGACGCCCGCGAGAAGGTCGATGCCGGCCTCCACATACAACTCCGGGAGGGATCCTCGAGCAAGAACCTCGATGCGCTACTACCGTTGATCGACGCGGTCGATTCCCGCCGACTGTCGGTCTGTACGGATAACTTCTATATCTATGACCTCGTCGACCACGGCGGGATCGATGCAATCGTCCAGCGATTGTTGGCCGATGGCGTCGATCCGGTCGAGGCGATCCAGCTGGCGACGATCAACCCCGCCGAACAGTATGACCTCCCGTTCGGCCGGATCAAACCTGGGGCGCCGGCGGATCTCGTCCTCCTCGACGAGTTGGAGTCCTGGACCGTCGACCACGTGATCATCGACGGCGAGATCGATCCGACGGCGGGCGTCACCGACTCGCCGGATATCGCGCTGGCGGGCGATACCGTTCACTTCGAGCCGGTTACTGCTCCGGACATGGCCCATTCTGCCGCACACGACGGCGATCACACCGTTCGGGTGATCGATCACACCGGCGGGATCACCCGCGAGATGACTGCCACCGTCACCGCCGAAGACGGGCGGCTCATGCCGAATTACGGGTTGGATATCCTCCCGGCCGCGGTGATCGAACGCCACGGCAAAGGGGCCGGGATCGGGACCGGTTTCGTCCACGGCTTCGATATGGAACGGGGCGCCATCGCGAGTACGGTCGCCCACGACGCGCACAACCTCGTCGTCGTCGGCGCCGATCACGAGGCGATGGCACACCTCGCCAACCACGTTCGCGAGCTCGGCGGCGGTATCGCCGCCTACGATCCGGCCGCCGGCGAGACTACCGCGGAGACGATCGCCGCGCTCGAACTGCCGGTTGCCGGGCTGATGGCCAACGATCCCGTCGAGACGGTCAACGAGTGTTTCGAGACCGTCCAGGCGGCCGTCCGTGAGCTGGGCGTCCCGCTCGACGGCGGCATCATGGAACTGGATAACCTCTCGCTTGAGGTGATTCCGGAACTTCGGTTGACGAACAACGGGCTCGTAGACGTCCGGGAAATGGAGTACGTCGACGTCGTCATCGGGTGATCGACACCGGCCGTTGTCTTACTGTCCATTCATCCCATCGAGATCGTCGTATGGCCACCAGCCGATGACTTTCATCCCCTCGGCTTGGCCTTCTTCCTCAAGGGTCCGGGCCATCGTTTCACGGGATTTCCGTTCGGTCCGGTGGTCAGCATCGGCGAGGGCGACGACGAACTCCGTCAGGAGGATCGCCTGTTCGACGAGGTCACGGCGATCGACCTTATCGAGCGTATCGCCGGCGGTGTGGCCCCACCCACGAAGGGCGTTTTCGGTCTCGCTGGTCAGGAGACACCCCGGTGTGCCGTGTTTGACGAACGGCCAGTGATCGCTGAACGGCACCAGTCCCGCGTCGGTCTCGATGGGATGACCGAACCGCTCGCCGACGTCGGCGATCGCCGTCTCGATGCCGTCGAACCCGTGGGTGTGACACTGGAGTGCCCGGCTCTGGGCGAGACCGTCGGTGTTGACGGCCGCCTTGACCGTCGCTTGATCGATCCGATCGGCGCCGTACTCCGAGCCGACGAGGTTGATCTCCTCGGAGCCGAACCCGATCAGATGGACGCGGGTATCGAGTTCTTCCTCCCGGGCGGCGAGAGCGCCCGCGGCCTCAACGAGCGCCGCCGTCGAACCGCCGTTGTCGGTCGCGCCCTCGGCGATGTCGTGAGCGTCGATGTGACACGAGAGGATGATCTGCTTGTCCGTGTCGGGACCGATCTCGGCGTGGACGTTACGGCTGTCTGTCATCTGACTATCGGCCTCGACGGTGACGACGAGATCCTCGCCCTCGTGTTGGCGGGCGATGCGCAAGCCGGTCTCCTTCGAGACACCGACGGCCGGGATCTCCCCGATCGGCGTCTCGCCGATGCCGACGCTGCCGGTGGCCGCCAGATCGCCGTCGACGGTGTTGCGAAAGACGAACGCGGCCGCGCCCGCATCGACGGCGTAGTAGTACTTCTCGTTACGGTGGACGTACCGGTCGGCCGACTCGGGTACCCCCATCGTCACCATGACGACACAGCCCTCGACATCCGTCGTTTCGAAGTCCTCGGGCATTCCGTGACCGAGGTCGACGAACTCGCCACCGGCGGTCGCGCTCGGGCTTCGTGGCAGCGCAAACGGCCGATACGATCGACCGCTGTCCGGTTGGGTGATAGCGCTGGACTCGCGCGTCCAGCCGTGGATTTCGTATGGCTCGATGCGGGCGTTTCTGGCGCCCTGGGCCTCGAAGGCGTCCCGGGTCAGCGCTGCTGCCCGTCGTTCGCCCTCGCTGCCCGGCATTCGATTCGGGAGGTTCACCAGCCGTTCGAGATGCTCCCAGCCGGTATCACTCGTAAAGACATCGCCGATCCAATCGGTCATACGGTCCCGTGGGTCGGCCAATCCCAGCAAATAAGTTGTGTTTGTCGGGCGAAAAACGGTGTGACGGCCGACCCGTGTTCAGGCGTACCGTTCGAGGGCGTCGACGACGATCTCGCGGAACCGCTCGACATCGATGTCGACTGCGACCGTCGTGTTCGGCTCCTCGTCCATGACGCCGCGTTGATCACAGACGACCGCTCCGTGGGAGGGACCGCCCGTCGTGTCGATCTCGACGTAGTACTCCTCGAAGGTGAGGACGTCACCGATGAGGTCGGCGACGACGACGGCGTCATGGATCGACGGGTTGTCCTCGAGTTCGCTCTCCTCGAGGGTGTCGGCGTATCCGAGCCAGGTCGCGACCGTTCGGAGGGTCTCGCTTTTCGCCCCGAGATCGACGATCGTTTCGCCGGTGAGCGTCCCGTCGTTGGTGACGTCGAGGCCGACCATCCGTGCGTCGGCGTCCTGGGCGACCCGTTCGCCGGCCGGCGGGTCGTTGTACATGTTGAATTCGGCCATCGGCGTTACGTTGCCGCCGACGAACGCGGCGCCACCCATGAAGTAAATCTCGTCGACGATCTCCGGGAGGTCCGGCTCAAGCGCCAGGGCCACCGCCAGATTCGACAGCGGACCGACCGCGGCGATTACCAGTTCCTCGCCGTACTCGTGGGCCTGTTCGACGATGAACTCGGGGCCCGTCGTCGAGACCGTTGATTCCTCGGGGTCCGGAATGTCCCCCCGGAGCCCCCCCGGGCCGTGGACCCATTCGGCGGTCTCTAACTCGTCGGCAATCGGCCGGTGTGAACCCTTCGCAACCGGGATGTCCTCGGCTTCGACGTATTCCAGAATGGCAAGCGCGTTTCGGGTGGCGTTGTCGATCGTCGTGTTCCCGGCGACCGTCGAGACGCCGACCAGATCGATCGCCGGACTCGCCGCCGCAACCGACAGCGCGACCGCATCGTCACACCCCGGATCCACGTCGAGTAACAGCTGTTGTGCCATGCGTGGGCTCCAGCCGGTCTCCAATTAAGCGTTTATAACCGATTCATCCCGTCATCGTCCCCTTCCGTCTGCCGATTCGACCTGTCCTTTCCCCGGCTGCGACGTGTCACGAGTAATGTGTATGCCTCCCCGTCTCGAAGGGTGCGATAAGAACAATGGACGAAATCAGCGAGGAGATCCTGATCGAGGCACCGGTCGCCGACGTGTTCGCGTACATGGACCAGCCAACGAACCAACTGGAGATCTCACCGAGCCTCACTCGTGCGGAGACGCTTGCAACGTTGCCCAACGGCGGCAAGCGCGTGGCCTATACGTATACGATCGCCGGGTTCGATCTCGAAGGGGAACTCGAGGCCACCGAATACGAGCCAGACCAGTTCATCCGCTGGGAGATGACGGGCGATCTCACCGGGACGATCGAGTGGCAGTTCGAAGCGACCGATGCGGGTACCCGGATGACCTACGCGACGACATACGAGATGCCAAACCGGATTATAGAGGTCCTCGCCGGGCCGTTCGTCAGCCGCTACAACGAACGAGAGCTCCGCACGACGCTTGAGAACCTCAAAACACGGCTGGAACACGACTCTGAAACGTAACTCCGGCTCCGGTTCGAAACGACGTCGTGCTGGTTGGCCGGAGAAGCGATCGCCTCACCCGACGTGGGCGAACAGCTCGTCGATGGTGAGGACGGTCTCGGGCAGTTCGAGACGGTTCCCGATCCGGGTCACCTTGGGTGGTTCGACCATCGTTTCGGCGAGGGTGGCCTCCTCGCTGAAGACCGTCCGGGGATCGCCGTCGAGGAGTACCTCACCCTGGCCGAGTGCGATGACACGATCGGCGTGGTCCCGAGCGAACGAGACGTCGTGGGTGATGACGATCACGAGCTTGCCGGCGGCGACGAGGTCCTCGACGACGGCACCGAGCAGCTGATTGCCGGGGCCGTCCTGCCCGCCGGTCGGTTCATCGAGCACGACGATCGGCGTGTCCATGGCGAGCACCGAGGCGACCGCGACCCGTTTTCGGCGGGGCAGGCCGAGATCGTAGGGGTTCTTTTCCGCCACGGCGGTGAGATCGAGTTCATCCATCGCCTCGTCGGTCAGCCGCTCGATCGTCTCCTCGTCGTAGCCGAGGTTCCGTGGCCCATACTGGACTTCCTCGCGGACGTTGCTGTGAAACAGCTGGTCGTCGGGGTTCTGGAAGCTAAAGCCGACCTCGTGGGCGAGTTCCGCGACCGTATGGTCCTGGGTATCCATCCCGTTGACGACGACCCGGCCCTCGTCCGGTTCGAGCAGACCGTTGAGGTGTTTTGCGAAGGTCGTCTTGCCCGCACCGTTCTGGCCGATCATACAGATACACCCCGACTGCAGCGTCAGCGAAATGCCACGGAGGGCGTGGATCTCGTCGTTGTAATAGAAGTGAATGTCGTCGATCTCGATTTCGGCGTCGTTCGTTCCCGTCGTCGTTGCACTGGCGGTCGTTGCCGTCTCGGCGCCGCCGTTGGCCCGTTGCTGTGGCGTGATATGTGGCCGCAGTTCCTCGACGGTGTTCCCAAGCGAGAGCGGCACGGGCGTGTCGCCATCGACGAGCCCCGACGAGCGCAGCCGCGAGCCGATCTCGACGACTTCGGGGATCGTCACCGAATCCAAGGCCGGATCGTCGGAGGTCAACACCTCCTGTGGGGGGCCGTCGAGCTGGAGCTGACCGTCCTCGAACACCCACAGCCGATCGAGGTGGGGCGCCAGCCGTTCGAGGTCCTGACTCACCAGGATCACCGTATATCCCTCCTGATCCATCTGGGCGACGACCTCGAAGACCTCCTCGGTGCCTTTGGGATCGAGTTGGGAGGTCGGTTCGTCGAGTACGAGGATGTCCGGTTGCATCGCGAGGATCGACGCGATCGCGAGCCGCTGGGACTGGCCGCCCGAGAGTTCCTGTGGATTCCGGCCGATGAGGTCCTCGATCCCGACGGTTTCGAGGCTCTCGTGGACGCGATCGATGATCTCCCCGCGGGGCAGCCCCATGTTTTCGAGCCCGAAGGCGACCTCCTCGAGGACGGTCATGCTCGCACCGGTCAGCTGATCGAACGGGTTCTCGAAGACGAGACCGACCTGACTCGACATATCGCCGATCGATGTCTCGCGGATGTCGGTGCCGTCGACGGTGACCGTGCCCGTCAATTCCCCATCGAAGAAGTTCGGGATGTAGCCCGGAAACAGCCGACAGAGCGTCGTTTTCCCGGCGTCGCTGGGGCCGGTGATGCCGATGAACTCGCCCTGTTCGACCGACACCGAGACGTCGGTGAGTGCGGCCTCATCGGGCTGGGTGCGATAGGTAAACGAGACGTCCTCGACGTCGATCAGGCTCATAACACCACCGCCCACACCGCGACGGCGATGACGGCGATGACCATCCCGCCCTGTAGCACGCGATCGAGTATCGATTCCTCGACCTCGAAGAGATGGGTCGACTGCCCCGTTTTGGCGAAGCCGCGTGACTCAAGCGCCAGCGCGCGAGTCTCGGTCGCGATGAGCGTCCCGATGAGCAGCGGTGCCATCAATGCGATGAACGCTTTGATCCGCCGCAGGAGGTTCGCCTCCGTATCGAGGCCGCGGGCCTGTTGGGCCTCCATGATGGCGTTCGCTCGGTCGCGCATGTCCGGAACGAACTGCAAGGCCGCCATGAAGACATACGAGAGCTTCCGCGGCATGCCCTTCTCCATGAGTGCGATCGTCAGTTCGCGCGGATGTGTCGAAAGGATCGTCGAGAGCAGCGCGATCATCAACACCAACACGCGAAAGAGAATAAGCAGGGCAAACGCGACACCTTCCTCCCAGAAGGCGATGTTGCCGATCACCGGCAGCGAGGCGATCGTCAACAGCCGTGTTTCGTTGCCCGGATAGAACATCCCATGGATGAGCAGGATCGATACCGCAAGCGGCACCCCGATCCCGAGAACGACCGGCAGGATGTTGCGATGGAGTCCGGCCAACATGGCCATCACGAACGTCACGACCGTCAGCGCAAGCGGGACGTGAAACGAGGGCATGAGGAACGCGATCACAACCAACCCAACGCTCAGTACCAGCTTCGTTACCGGATGGATCCGATGGAGGAAGCTGTCCCCTGGTTGATACCGAAAGATCCCGCCGGTTTCGGTCGCCGAGTCGCGGAGGAACGCTCGGAGATCGATTTCATCATCGAATGCAGAACTCATGGCCCTTGTCTAATGAGATGGGATCCTGGGAGGTTTTAGTTCCTGCTATGGCTATCGGCCTGCGAAATCCCGTCGGCTGGCGGCTGATCGGCCACATTGTCGGTTTACGATTTGACAGGGGGCGGTCCATGACGCCGATCTTCATGACGTCTCGCCCGGTCACGTGGGAACTGTGATCCGAAGGACATACCGTCGCACCGGTGCCGGTACCGGTGGTTACACTACGGCTCCAGTACAATCGCTCAAAAAAGGACGGTCCGCTGAATCGGCTCGGTTAGCCGTCGAGTGCTTCCTGTGCGCGTCCCGGCCGATACCGCGAGGGGACGTTCTTGGCGATGAAGTAGGCAAGGACCGCGCTTGCCGTCTTATCGACCGGCTCGATCAGGAACCCGGTCGCGAGCACGCTCTCGATGATACTCCGGCCAGTCGAGAGGAAAAACGCCGTCACGACGCTCGTTGGTCCGCCGGCGATCCCGCCGAAGAGGACGACCGAGATCGGGGCGCTGACGATCGTTGCCACCAGCGCGATGACGATCCCGACGACAAGGAGTTTCCAATACTCCTTCGTGTCCTTGATCCTGAACCAGCCCCGCTGTGCCATTAATCCGGCTGTAATCGCGATCGCGGCGTTGGTAATGCCGAAGGGGATGATCGTCGGCGATTTGGTAAAGCCGAGGATGATGTTCGTCAGGACGCCCGCGACGACCGCCACCCACGGTCCCGCGAGTACCGCAACGAGGATCGTCCCGATCACGTCGAGGAACAGTGGGATCCGGAGTGCCCCGACGAGCGTGCCACCAACGACGTTGATCCCGACGCCGACCGGGATCAGTACCCACGCGACCGTGGTGAAGTCGTTGCGTATACGCTCCACGAACCCGCCTGAGGTTGCTGTTTGACCGCTCATACCCGTCCGAGTGATCCCGCCTCGTTAGTATAAATGTTCGTGGAATGGTCCCATGGAACATATCAGTTCACCGATAGGCTGTTATCGGGTTCTGATCCGCCGTATCCTCACGCCCGATGGCTGTTTCGCCATCGAAACCGAAGACGAAGAGAATTAACCCCCCGGGCTCGCCACTATCTGATAGCATGGCCGCTGTGGTGAGTCTGGGGAGTATTAACGTCGACCGTGTCCAGTATCTCACGGCCGGGGAGATCGCTGAACTCGAGAACCGATACGACTGGTTTCCTGATCCGGGGGCGACGGTCAAGATCGATGGCGTCCCCGAGGAACTCGAACGGCGGCCGTATCGCAATTTCATGGGTGGCAAAGGCGCCAACCAAGCCGTCGCCGCCAGCCGCGCCGGCGCCGAGACGGCCCTGCTCGGGAAGGTCGGCACCGACCAGACCGACTACGATGTTCTCGGATCGCTCAAACGTTCCGGCGTCCAGATCGATCATATCGGCGTCTCCGACGTCGAGACCGGCAAAGCCTACATCTACGTCGATGAGGACGGCGAAAACTGGATCGGCGTGATCGAGGGGGCAAACGGCGAGGTCGATCCCGACTATATCGACCGGCAGTTCGACCGGATCTGCGCACCCGACTGTCTGTTGCTCCAAAACGAAATCCCGCTTCGAACGCTCGATTATCTGTTGGACAAACTCGATGCCGAACCGGACGGCCCCTCGATCATCTTCGATCCAGCCCCCGTCGAGGGCGCCGAGACGCTGCTCGATCACGAGAGCCTCGATATCGTCGTCCCCAACGAAAACGAATACGCGGCGCTTGAGGACGCCCTCCGGGCCTTCGACGGGACGATTATCAACACCCGTAGTGCCAAAGAGATCGTCGTGAAAACGACGGACTGCGATTCCTTTACCGTCACCCCGCCTGAAGTCGACGCGGTCGATGCGACGGGGGCCGGCGATGTCTTCGATGGCTACCTTGCGGCGACGCTGGCGGAGGGCGAATCGCTCCGCGACGCCGTCGAAATCGCAAGCGTCGCGGCCTCGCTGTCGACGCTTGCGGAGGGCGCTCAGGACGCGATCCCGACCCGCGAGGAAGTCTCGGGCTCGTTGTTGCGATCGAGCATCTCCGGGGATTGACGCCGACGGCACACTCACTTACTCAGACCGGCTCACGATACTGCTCTCCCGGGGTGGCGGCCTCACACGATCATTCCCGCACACCACAGAGGGTATCCAGCGATCGACAGAGCACATCGACTGACTGATAGAGGAGGTCGGTTCGGGCCCATTCGTCGACCGTGTGTGATTGGGCAGGCGTCCCGGGGCCCCAGATAATCGCCGGGATTCCGGCATCGTTGACGAAGTTACGCTGATCGGTGGCCGCCTCCTTGCCGTGTGGGGCCGTCTCGACACCGGCAACGGCGGCGGCATGCTCACGGATCACCGAAGCGATGGTCGCGTCGGTCGGGATTTCGGCGGCTTCGTAGGTCCGTGTCCGCTCGACGGTCACCTCGAACCCGTCATCGCGCAGTGACGCGGCGAGGTCGTCCATTTCGACATCCAGCGTTTCGACGTCCTCCGACGGGAGGAACCGTCGGTCAAACCGAAGCTCGGCGTGATCGGGCACGATGTTTTCCTTCTCGCCGGCAGCGGCCATCGTCGGCGTACAGAGGGAGGTACCGAGCAGTTCGTGGGTCCGGTCGGCGATCCGGTCTTGATACTCGGCGATCGGGCCATCGAGGCTGAGGATCCCTCCGAGGGCATTCTTGCCGAGGTGGGGGCGACTGGCGTGACACGACTCGCCGTCGACCGTCAGGGTATACCAGGCCAGTCCCTTGCCGGCGGTATCGACGACTAGTTCCGTCGGTTCGAGGACGATCCCGTAGTCGGCGTCGGCGGCCTCGGGTTCCTCGAGGAGCCGTTTGGTGCCGGGCTCGGCGGTTTCCTCGCCGACGGCGAAAGTCAGCACAAGTTCCCCGGCCAGGGTCCGATCGGCGTCGGCGACCGCTTTGGCCGCCAGCATCGCGGCCGCGACGCCGCTTTTCATGTCGCTTGCGCCCCGGCCGTACACCCGGCCATCGCGGATGGTCCCCGAGAACGGGTCGTCGGTCCATTTCTCTGGATCGCCCGGCGGCACGACATCGATGTGGCCGTTCAACACGAGCGTCCCGGCGTCCGGCTCGCCCTCGCCGATCGCGGCGATTACCTGTGGCCGTTCGGTAAAGGGTTCCTCGATACGGCGGGAATCGACCCCCCACTCGGTCAGTGTCTCATAAATGAACTCGGTACATGCGGCCTCCTTGCCCGGGGGGTTCTGGGTGTCGATCGCGACGAGGTCGGCGAGCAGGTCCGCGGCAGCCGATTCGTCGGTGCTCGGCTCGATCGATGCGTCGGTGTCCATACCACCCGTCGCGCCGACGAGGGGCTAAAATCCATTCCCTCTACACCACCGCAACGTTTTATCGGCGGCCGTCGGTGGTCCGGCCATGACGATCGACCTCGATTACGATCGGTTCGTCGCGACGATGCAAGCGCAGGCCGACATCGGCAGTGTCGGCGAGCGGGCGCTCGACCGTGTCGCGCTCACCGATGCCGACCGTGCGATCAGAGACTGGTTCGTCGAGCAACTCGAGGCGCTCGGTCTGTCGGTGCGTATCGACGAGATGGGCAACATCTTCGGGCGACGGGCCGGTACCGATCCCGACGCCCCGCCCGTCCTGGTGGGCTCACACCTCGACTCCCAGCCCAACGGGGGAATCTACGACGGCCCGCTTGGCGTCGTCGCCGGCCTGGAACTGTTGCGAACCCTCGAGGACGCCGATATCGGGACGGCCCACCCCATCGAGATCGTCAACTGGACCAACGAAGAGGGGACGCGCTTTCAGCCCGCGATGATGTCAAGCGGCGTCTGGGCGGGCGTCCACGACCGCGACGAGATCTACGACCACACCGACGGCGACGGCGTCCGATTCGAGGATGCCCTTGAGGACATTGGTTATAAGGGCACCGAACCGGCCGAACCGCCCGAGGACTACGAGGCCTATCTCGAACTCCACGTCGAACAGGGGCCCTATCTGGAGGCCAACGAGAAACAGGTCGGCGTCGTCACTGGGATCGTCGGACTCTCGTGGGGATCGGTTACCTTCACCGGCGAAGCCGATCACGCCGGCCCGACGCCGATGTACGACCGGCGCGATCCGATGGTCGCGGCCGCGGATCTCATCACCGGGATCCGACGCACGCCCGGCACGTTGGGCGAACGAACCGTCGCAACGAGCGGCGCGATCGAGGCCGACCCCAACTCGATCAACATCATTCCCGAGGCCGTAACCGTCACCTGGGATACTCGTGATCGCGACGATGCCATCATCGAGGCGGCGACCGAGCAGATCAAACAGGAGGCCGCGGCAGCCGCCGAGCGCGAAGGTGTCGAATACGATATCGAATCCCGGATGCGGTCCCGCCCCACCGATTTCGCCGACCGGTGTGTCGAGGCCGTCCAGGGGGCGGCCGACGAGCTGGGCTACGACAGTATGCGGATGCACAGCGGCGCGGGTCACGACGCCGCCCACATGCCCGAGGTCTGTGATACGGGGATGGTGTTCGCGGTCAGCGAGGACGGCAAGAGCCACTCACCCGAGGAGTACACCAGCTGGGACGACTGTTATGCGGCGGCGAACACGCTCGCGAACGCTGCTTTTCGGTTGGCAGAGTAGCCACGGCGCTCACTCGCCGTGGCGATCACACAGTCGATCGAGATCCGCTGGTGTATCGATATCCGTGACGACGCCGGGATCGTCGGTGTCGATCAACGTTCCGTGTTCGAGGAGGATTCCCCGCCCACCGACGTCGCCATCGACATCCGTGAGGGCGGGGAAGTGTTCGGCGCCGAACAGCACCGGGTTACCCCGTTGGCCCCCGTAGGCGGCCGCCAGTGCCGTCCCGACCTCCGCTCTGAAGGCATCGACCAGCCGATCGATCGTCGTCGGTGTCACGAACGGCATGTCGCCGAGCGCGAAGACGGCGGCCTCCACTGCTGGATCGGTCTGTTCGATCCCTTCGATCGCGGTTCGTACGGAGGTCGCCTGTCCACCGGCGTAGTCCTCGTTTTCGACGATGGCGACGTCGAACGGGTCGAGGACCGATCGGACGCGTTCGGCCTCGTGGCCGACGACCACGGTGACGGTCTCCACCGCCGAACGCGAGAGCGTCCGCGCCGCGTGGACGACGATCGGTTCGCCGTCGACGGTGGCCAAGAGTTTGTTCCGGTCGCCGAACCGGGAACTCGTTCCTGCGGCCAGCAACACACCCGCGATGGTCCCGGTCCCGTCCCGGGTCGGTGAGCCGATAGTCGTCCCGTCCACGATCGGGAGTTCGTCGTCGCTCATTCGAGCACTGGATAGGGCACGACCGCGACACGGTCGCCGGCCTCGATGGCCGTCTCGGTCAGGACGACGCCGTCGGCCCGGGTCGCTCGCGTGCTCTGGGAGACGACGCTCGCATCGAAGACGGACTCGTAGATCTCGAGCGGTGAGTCGACGTGGCCAAGCGGCATTGCCGTCGGGGGTGTCTCATCGTCTTCGTCCGGCTTGAGCGTCACCGGGATCGCGTATTCGAACCCCTCCGTGGGAATCCCGACATCCCGGGCGAGCGTCGCCGGCTCGGTCGGCAGCGTCGCGGAGCCAGTGAAATATGGACCGGTGATCGTCGACGTAATCGTATGGGCGCCGACGGGTTTGCCTGGGATCGCAAAGACGACGGCGTCGTGCTCGGACAGGTGGGCGACGGCCATCGGTTTGCCCGGTCGGAGCCGAACGCTGTGAAACAGCACCTCGCCGAGGGCGTCGAGCGCTCGGATGGTATAGTCCTTCTTGCCGACGCTCGTCCCGCCGGTCGTCATCACCACGTCGTGGCGGTCGGCGAGCTTCCCGATCCGGGTTTCGACCCGTTCGTACTCGTCGGGCACCGAGCCCGCAAACGTCGGCTCGTGGCCCCAGCTTCGCACCAGTCCCATGAGCATCGGCGAATCCAGATCCGACGAACGGCCTTCGTGAATCTCGGTCCCCGTCGCCAGTACCCCGACCGACAGCCGTGAGCGGACGGGTACCGATTCGATGCCGAGATCCCGCAGGAGGATCGCGTCCTTCGGCGACAGCTGTTCGCCGGCCTCGAAGAGTGTCTCGCCGGCGCTGACGTTGCTCCCTCGTTCGTAGGTGTAGGTCCCCGGATCGAGCTCGGTGCCGGTCAGTATCCCGTTGTCGACGGTCGCCTCCTCGCGTTTGAGGACGGCGTTGGCACTCGGCGGCAACGGTGCACCCGTCGCGATCCGGATGGCTTCGCCGGCGTCGATCGACGGTGGGTCGTCCTCCGGAAACACTTCGGTATCGACGACCGTCAACGGATAGCCTTCGGTTGCATCGAACGCAAAGCCGTCCATCGTCGCGTAATCGTATGGTGGCATGTCCTCCTCGGCGATGATCGGCTCGGCGAGCGTTCGGCCGGCAATCGCATCCAATTCGACCGACTCGGTCGGGCGGTCGTCAAGCGTCTCCTGGCGGAGATCGAGCACCCGCCCGACCGCGTCTCGTCGGGTGAGCAACTCGTCGTACTCGGGCATACGACCGCTTCGGACGGATCGCTCAAAGGGCTTGCCGGTCGGCGTGGACCGATCGGTCGTCGATCAGGATAGCTGTGGCAACCTTGGCCGGGAGTACGAAATTACATGTACACGGGACGACACCACATGGATGAGAGCCAATGACAGGATCGGCTGATTTCGACTTGGTTGTGTCGCCCCGTGACCGGGTGACGACCAACGGCTGCCGGTATCGATCACGGAGTGATTCCTGATGTCGATCGAATCACTCGATCACGAACGCCGGAAAGCGATCGATGCCGATGAAGCGCGCCCGAGCGAAATGGTCGGCTCGTCGGTCCAGCGACGAGAGGATCCCCACCTCATCAGCGGCGATGCCGAGTACACCGACGACATCCAGTATCCCCAGGAGACCCACCTCGCGATCCTGCGTAGCCAGTACGGCCATGCGCGGATCAACGGAATCGACACCAGTGCGGCCGAGGAGATCGACGGTGTCGTCGGGGTCTTCACGCAGGACGATGTCGAGGCCAGCGGTGCTTCCGGCACCGTCCGGACGGACTCCCCGGACAACGGCACCTCCCCGGAGCAACCGCTGTTGGCCCGTGATCACGTCACCTACCAGGGTCAGGCGATCGCCGGTGTCGTCGCCGAGGACCGGTATACGGCCCACGACGCGATCGACGCGATCGAGGTCGAATACGAACGCCTCGATGCCGTCGCCAAGCCCCGGGAGGCGATCGCGGATGACGCCCCGACGATCCACGAGGACGCCCCTGACAACGTCGCCTTCGAATGGGAAAACGGCGACAAGGAGGCCACTGAGGCGGCGTTCGAAGACGCCGATCACACCGTCGAATTCGATCTCGAGATCAACAAGGTGATTCCGACGGCGATGGAGCCCCGGGCCGCCGTTGCCCGGTATCGCGGCTCGACCGATGAACTGACCGTCGAGATGTCGACCCAGAACCCCCACACCGTCCAGGACGACCTCTCGGACGTCCTCAATATCCCCGATAACCGCATTCGGGTTCGGCCGCCGGACGTCGGCGGCGGATTCGGGGCGAAACTCCAGCCGTACACGGGACATCTACTGGCGGCGTGGTGTTCGACCCAGCTCGAACGCCCGGTGAAATGGGTCTCGACACGATCAGACGACTGTCAGTCGATGGTCCATTCCCGGTATCAGGATATCACCGCCTCGGCGGCGCTTGACGATGCGGGCAACATCCTCGCGGTCAAAGCCGAGAGCCTCGCCGACGTGGGTGGCTACATCGCCCCCGGTGGGTCGGGCGTGCCACAGAACCTCGGGTTGATGCTCTCCGGACAGTATGCGATCCCGACCGGCTACGTCGAGATGACCGGGACGTTCACCAACACGACACCGTTGGCGGCCTACCGCGGGGCGGGTCGGCCGGAGGCGACGTACTTCATCGAACGACTCGTCGACGTCGCGGCCAATGAACTCGACATGGATCCCGTCGAGATCCGCAAGCAGAACTTCATCCCTAAGGAGGACTTCCCCTACGAGACCGGCTTCGAACACACCTACGACAGCGGTGATTACGCGAACACGCTCGACGTCGCCCTCGATCACGTCGACTACGAGGCTGTTCGTGAACGCCAGGCGGAGCTCCGCGAGGAGGACCGCTATCTGGGGATCGGTATCTCCTGTTATGTCGAAGCCTGTGGCGCTGCCCCGGGCTGGCCGGAGACCGGCACCGTCCAGTTCAAACCATCGGGCAACGTGGTTCTCAAATCCGGGACTGCCGAGATCGGTACCGGCCATCGTACTGGCTACACCCAGATCGCTGCCGCTGTCCTCGGCGTCGATTACGAAGACATCGAAGTCATTGAGGGCGATACCGCGATGGTCACCGAGGGTAACGGGACCGGTGGAAGCCGAGCGATGCCGGTCGGTGGGAGTGCCATCCGGGAGAGCTCCGTCGATGTCCGTGAAAAGGCACGGAAGATTGCTGCCCACCAACTCGAAGCTGCCGAGGAGGATCTCGAATTCGAGGACGGTGAGTTCGCCATCCGCGGGGCGCCCG
>JAXINS010000073.1:0-23001 GCA_034190395.1 Chewarchaeum aethiopicum (SeqCode) | reverse complement strand
AGGCCTGACCGGGAGTCCACTGACAAGCTCCGCCCTTCAGGGCGGAGAAGGTGACGAAACCGTCTGAGAAACCTAAATAAAATTTCTACGCTGATTAGAATCGATTGTAAAAGATAATCCGGCGATTATAGCGACGGCGTAAAAGGTCGGCGGGCAGGGTGAACACTGTAAATTGTACTGAATCAACCCTAAGGCTCCTACCCTTATATGGGGGTATCGGACAGTACAATAGGATAGGTTCCCCCTGGTGTTCCCCATGTCGGATCGAACGCGTTCAAACCTCCGCCGTCGTATCGCCTCGCCGCCCGCGATCGACGCCCAGCTCGATCGGCTCAACCCCGCTGACGTGCTGGTCCGATCGAAGCGGTCAGTTATGCAACCGATCTCCGCGCTTGGCTTCTGGAGCGCGATTGCCCTCCCAGCGCTTTACCTCCCGTTGTTAGTCACTGGATTGGACTCTGTTGACGATCTGCTGGTCTTTCTGGGCCTCTTTGCGATCCATCTCGTCTCGCTGTACGTCGGCCGGACCCACCGTCGCGACTGATCGCTTCCCCTGTGACCGGTTTCGAGCCCTCCATCCCCTTCCCCATCTACCGGTCGTCCTCCGTTCGAGATAGCGCCCTTTAACACACCGACCGGTGTTCCCTCACATATGGAACTCGATAGCGTCTCGCTTGGCCCAACTGGGCTTGAGGTCTCGGAGATCGTCTTCGGTACCTGGCGATTCGGCAAGGAAACCGATAACGGCGATCTGGAAACCGATCGCGAACAGGCCCATCGGCTGCTCGATGCGTACGCCGAAGCCGGCGGGAATTTCATCGACACCGCAAACGTCTACGGCGGCGGCACCAGCGAACGCTACATCGGCGAGTGGCTCCAGGACCGCGATCGGGACGACTTCGTCATCGCTTCGAAGATCTACTGGTCGACGAAGGACGACGATCCGAACGCCCAAGGGTTAAATCGCCGCCACCTCCGCCGGCAGATCGATCTCATCCTCGATCGACTCGATACCAACTATCTGGACGTACTCTACACCCACCGCTGGGACGACACCACGCCGGCCGAGGAGTTCATGCGAACGCTAAACGGGTTCGTTGAGGACGGCCGGGTCAATTACCTCGCGACCTCGACGTTCGAACCGAACGCCTGGAAGATCGCCAAAGCCAATGAGATCGCCGATCGGCGAGGATACGAACCGTTCAAACTCTCCCAACCACGATACAACCTCGCCAACCGCGAGATCGAGGGGAACTACCTGGATATGTGCCGGGACTACGATATCGGCGTCGTTCCCTGGAGTCCGCTTGGGGGTGGGTTCCTGACCGGGAAATACGAACGAAACGCCGACCCGCCGGCCGGATCACGGGGTGCTAAATCGGAACGGTTCCGGGATCGATATCTCACGGACGAGAACTTCGACCTCCTTGACGAGATCCGGGCGGTCGCCGACGAGGTCGACGCCACCCCGGCCGCGGTCAGCCTGGCGTGGCTCATGCATCACGAGCAGGTCACCGCCCCGATCATCGGTGCCCGGACCGTCGATCAGCTCAACGAGAATCTCGCCGCCTCAAACGTCGAGCTCACCGACGACCAGTTCGAGCGACTCGCCGACGCGAAATAATCGTCACGTCCACTGTTTACCGACGGTCGGTTCGCCGGCGTGTGCTTCGTCTAATTCTGTTTCGTCAGTGCCCGAAGAACGTCCTGGCGGGCAATGATGCCCAATAGGACATCGTCCTCGACGACCGGCAACCGGTTGATATCCCGGTCCTCATCGGCCAGTAGCTCGAGTATTTCATCGAACTCCGTCTCCGGGCTAACGGTCACCGCCGGGCTCGACATCACCGACTCGATCGGTTTCGAGGCTGTCCGGAGCAGGTCGACGCCGATGTCGAGTTCATCCCAGGAAATGTCGATCCCGTAGGTCATCGATTCCAGAAACGGGGGGAAAGCCGATCGGGATCCACAACGTCCGGTCCTGTGGTTCAAAGAGGCCGACCAGATCGTGTTCTGTGATGATCCCGACCACGATACCGTCATCGTCGACGACCGGGAACCCGCTGTAATCGACACCGGCGAGCTTCCGGAGCACCGCACTGACTTCGTCATCGGGTGCTACTGACTCGACATCGCGGTTCATAATGTCGCGGGCTTGCATACTGGATCCGATGGCCCCCTCGGTACTGATACTGTCGTTCGTCGATGCTCTCGGCTCCACCCGGCCATAGCGTGGCGAGCATCTAAGTGCCGGAGTGACGTACGTTCCGTGTGGCCGCGACGACCGATCCGTCGGTAGATCCGCGCGATGGTGCCATAGTATCCACTTGATCGACAATGTACATCACCCAGGGCCTCGTCGAAATCCTTCTCGAGTATGCTGCTGACGCCGATCCCGATGACTTCACCGCCGCGCTCGCCACGACACCGGCCGGCGAACTCACCGCGACCACGGCTACGGCGGGGGATGTACGAGCACTCGAGAGGCTCGATCCGGACACGCCGGTGTTTACCCATGTCTATCTCCCGACCGCGGGCCGATCCGTCTCGGCGGTGTTCGGCGTCGACCTCGCGACTTCACCGGGACGGACCCACGGTCGGTTTATCGCCCATCCCGACGGCCATCTCGGTGTCTCCCGCGAGGACGATCTCCACGCCGTCGTCCTCGTCGCCGTGCCTCCCTGGTCCCGTGAATCGATTGCGGCCTTCGATCGAGCCGGCCGGTCCCAGCCGGTTACGATCGTTGCGGCAGCACCGGAGGACGAATCGATCCCCGAATCCCCACCGGGTGGCTCGTGAATCGATCGCCCGGTTCACTGCGCTAAATACTCCGTGATCGGCATACCATCCCGCCAGAGATAATCGAAGAGTCGCCGAGCCCACTCACGGCCCGTTTCGCTTTCACTCTGGAGGACCGCTTGAGGATCGAACAGGCCGTCCCGGGGCGGTAATGAAACGAAGGCCGTGTTATCGGTGAGCGCGATCGCCGTCGAGACATCCGTTACCCGAACGGCCGCCTTGAGTTGGGTGAGATCCTCCTCGCCTTCTTCCAGCAGGAACTCCTCGACGAGCGTCGTGTTCAACACCAGCCGCTTGTCCGCTGTCGACTGTAGGAATGCCTCGCCGATCCGTTGGTTGTACACGACAGCCGCCAGATCGATCCGGTCGGCCGTCTCGATCGTGTCGGCCACTTCACGGATCGGTCCGTTCGGGTCCAGTCCGGTTGCACGGAGCACCTCCGCGTCGTTCAATACATGGAGTTCACGGCGATACGATGCTGGCAGGACGTCGATTCGGTGGTTTCGCCAGTACGCCCGATCGATTTCCAGCAGTTGGTTCGTCCGATTCTGGACTCTGATCCGATCGAGAACGATCCGACCGGCTCCCGTGAGATACCACGTCTCACCGTTTTCCTCTTGATCGATGAGATCCACGGCCGCGAGTTCCGAGAGGGCATCGTAGATCGCCGATTCACTCGCTTCGAGGCTCTCTAGGAGGCTCGCGGTCGATTGTTTGTTCCGACCGATCCGTCGCAGCACGGCCCGACGGACCGAGGACCCGATAACGTAATCGATCAGCGACGGGTCCGTTGTCATCTCCCCTCCATAAGACGGGTGGGTGTGAAAATAGTTTGCTCTCGGATGGTTTCCAGTACCTTCGGGATTTTCCACTTACAGTGGAATTGCGACAGACGCGTAGAAAATTCTGATCGGTGAATAACCAACAGTTATATATCCGTGCTAACCGCGAAATACCCTCAGGGGAGTTCGATTGTACGCATAGGTCCTCACGTCCACCGTCGATTCATACTCCCCGCCTCTCTCATCGGTTCTCCCGCTGACGCCCGGTCCCTCTGACCTCCTTTCCCGGTCGTCATTTCCACCGGCGATTGTCGGCACTCAGTGGTAACCCGATCTCACCGCGGTCGTTTGAACGCCCAACTACAGAGTCGTTTCGCGCTCAGAATCCACGCCGATACTGGACTGGGGGTTCGGCGCGGTCGGGGACGTCGAGTTCCCGGGCGGCATGGAGGGTGAAGTAGGGATCCCGGAGATGTTTCCGGCCGATGATGACCATATCGGCTCGATCGTTTCGGATGATCGCGTCGGCCTGTTGGGCAGTCGTGATACCGCCGACGGTTCCGACGGCGATATCCGATGTCCGGTTGTTCCGGATCCGTTCGGCGTACGGCAGTTGGTAGTTCGGTCCCGAGTGGGGGAGATCCTGATCCGGATGGATCCCGCCCGAGGACACGTCCAACAGATCGACGCCGGCCTCGCCGAGGCGGTCGGCGAGTCGCGTGGATTGTTCGACCGTCCAGGACGGCCGATCGTCGAGCCAGTCGCTGGCGGAGATTCGGACGAAAATCGGCTTTTCGGCCGGCCACACCTCCTTGATCGCCTGTACTGTTTCGAGCAACAGCCGGATCCGTCCCTCGAAATCCCCCCCGTAATCGTCTTCGCGGGTGTTCGTCACTGGCGAGAGAAACTCATGGAAGAGATAGCCGTGGGCGGCATGGAGTTCGACGATCTCAAACCCCGCGTCGTCGGCGAGCTTCGCGCCACGACGGAACGCATCGATCACCGTCTCGATGTCGGCTTGTGTCATCCGACGCTGGGCCGGTGGATCGCCGTCATACGGGTACGGCTGATCGGTCGGGGCGATCGTTTCCCAACCGCCCTCCGAGGGGCTGAGCGGCTCGCTGCCTTCCCAGGGACGGGTCTTCGAGGCCTTCCGTCCCGCATGGGCGAGTTGGATCGCAGGGACACTGCCGTGTTTGCGGATGAACGACGCCGTCGGAGCGAGCGCCGTGGCGTGTTCCTCGCTCCAGAGCCCCAGATCCTCCGGGGAGATCCGCCCTCGTGGCTCGACGGCCGTCGCTTCGCTCATCACGATCCCGGCGCCGCCGACGGCCCGGCTCCCCAGATGAACGTGATGCCAGTCCGTTGCGACCCCGTCGCCGGCCTCACAGGAGTACTGACACATCGGCGAGACCATCACGCGATTCGGTACCGTCGTCTCCCGTAACTGCAGTTCGCTGAAGAGATCCGATGTCACTACCGGATCTACATCTACCGATCGATAAAGCCCTGCCGTTACCTGTTGATTTGGCCGACGTCGTTGACGAACAGCCATTCGATCCCCCGACCGACGGAGGAGGTCGTGCGGCCGTGGCGAAACCGTGCAACACGGTTAAGTTCAGTGGGTTAATAACGGTCGGTATGGCCGTTTATGGCCGGCCGACGTTGCGGGACACGTTCGATGACGCCCCGACGCCACATATTGCCCATCCCCCAAACAGCCACCGTCGCGATTTCTATGTCGCTACTGACGGCTCGTTCGTCAGCGACGGCGGTGGGCTCGGTGTGATCATCGAAACATGGGACGGTGAACGGCTCCTCCGGCTTGCGATCCCGGATGACGCCCCGGATAACAACGTCGCGGAGTATCGCGCCCTCCATCTGGGGCTGGACGCGCTGGCGGCTCATGCCCCCGATCGGGCCACCGTCGGCGTTCTCGTCGATCACAACGACCTCGCCGGGAACATCAACGCGACCGTCATCGGCTCGCGTGGACCGGAGTGGCGCGAGCCGTTCCCGGTATCGGTCCCGTCGGGGACGAAATACCAGTGGCGTGGTATCGAAGCCCGGCTCAGCCGGTTCGGTGACGTCCGGGCGGCCTGTATCGATAGCAACATCAACCCTGCCCACGTGCTCGCGAACGCCCCCGAGCAGTACGCCCACGTCAACGAACAGCCCGGTCGCTGTCTCCTGCCGGAGAAGACCACGGCCGATCAGCAGATCCCCCCGCCATCGCGGGCCGATCGCCACGCAGGCGACTAACCGACGCTTTCGGAACGCCGCTGTCGCTCTTCATTCGTTCGCTTATGTCCCCATAGTCCGCGATACCGCAGCTATCGGGCGAGGCGTCAGTCTTCCTGTGCGTCGACGACGGCGACCCCGGCGAGGTTGATGATATCGCTGACGTCATCGCCCCGCTGGAGGACGTGGACGGGTTTGTCCATCCCGACGAGCATCGGCCCGATCGCCTCGGCCCCACCCAGCCGCTGGAGGAGCTTATAGCCGATATTGCCGGCCTCGAGGTTCGGGAACACCAACACGTTCGCCGGTTCGTCGAGTTCGGCGAATTCATACGAGCCGTTGAGAATGTCCTCGACGAGGGCCGTATCGGCCTGCATCTCGCCGTCGACCGGGAAGTCGATCGCCGCGTCGTTGCGGAGCATTTCGGCGGCCCGCCGTGGCTTTTTCGTCCCCTCGGTGTCGACGCTCCCGAAGTTCGAATACGAAAGCATCGCCACCCGCGGATCGACGTTGAACCGGCGGGCGAGGTTCGCCGCGTGGCGGGCGATCTCCGCGAGTACCTCCTCGTTGGGGTCCTGGTTGACCGTCGCGTCGGCGA
Organism: Chewarchaeum aethiopicum (SeqCode); assembly: GCA_034190395.1. Taxonomy (GTDB): domain Archaea; phylum Halobacteriota; class Halobacteria; order Halobacteriales; family Hikarchaeaceae; genus Chewarchaeum; species Chewarchaeum aethiopicum. Next base: position 16,581 of record JAXINS010000073.1, on the reverse strand, counting down.
CGAAGACGACCCGGTTTTTGAACGTGAGCATGTACACGCCCGCGGCGTAGTCGGTATCCGGGGCGGTGCCGATCACCTGCAACGGCGGTCGCAGTGCCGGTGGGTAGTGGTGGGTCAGGCCGGTCAACATTGCGTCGGCGTCCCCACACTCGACCATCACGCTGCCGAGGTAGTTCGGATCCTGTCGGATGAGTTCTTGGGCCTCGCTTTTGGTGATCCCGTCACGCTGGCGGAGCTCATACAGCCGTTCGGCGTACTCCTCGTGGCCGCCATCGGCCGCCGGATCGACGATATCCGGATCGAACCGGAGCCCGAGTTCCTGGGCCGTCGCGTGGATCTGCTCGCGATCGCCGATCAGTACTGGTTTCGCGATCCCTTCCTCGTTGAGCTGGTGGGCCGCCCGCACCATCTTTTCGTCATCCCCCTCGGCGAGAGCCACGCGTTTGGGGTCGCTTTTGGCCTTGTTGAGGACGATCCGCATCATCTCTCTGGACTTGCCCAGCCGGGCTTCGAGCTGTTCGCGATAGTCATCGAGGTCGATGTCGAACCGGGCGGCCCCGCTTTCCATGGCCGCCTCGGCGACCGCCGGCGCGACCTCGAAGAGAACGCGGGGGTCAAGCGGCTTCGGAATGATGTAATCGGGACCGAACTGGAGCGGTTCGTCGCCGTAGGCCCGGACGACCGCGTCGGGAACGTCCTCCTTGGCGAGGTTCGCCAGCGCTCGGGCGGCGGCGACTTTCATCTCCTCGTTGATCTCGGTCGCCCGCACGTCCAATGCGCCACGGAAAATAAACGGGAAGCCAAGGACGTTGTTGACCTGATTGGGGAAATCCGACCGGCCCGTCGCCATGATCACGGTATCATCGCGGGCCGCCTTGGCCTCATGATAGCCGATCTCGGGTTCCGGATTGGCCATCGCGAAGATGATCGGGTTGTCGGCCATCGATTGGACCATCTCCTCGGAGACGATCCCCCCGACCGACAGCCCGACGAAGACGTCACAGCCGGCCATCGCATCGGCCAACCCGCCCTCCGGAACGTCGCGAGCGAACTCCTGTTTGAATTCGTTGATGTCCCCCGACTCGGCGCGATCGGTGGTGATGATCCCCGAGGAGTCACACATAACGATGTTGTCCTTGCGAACACCGAGAGACTCATAGAAGCGGGCCGAGGCGATCGCACTCGCGCCGGCACCTGAGAAGACGACCTCCAGTTCATCGAGCGATTTGCCCGCGATCTCGGCGGCGTTGACCAGCGCCGCCCCGCTAATGATGGCGGTCCCGTGTTGGTCGTCGTGAAAGACCGGGATGTCCATCTCCTCGCGGAGGACTTCCTCGATCTCGAAACACTCCGGGGCCTTGATATCCTCTAAATTGATCCCCCCGAACGTCGGCTCCATGGCTTCGACGGCCTCGATGATTTTGCCCGGTGCCTCGAGGTCGAGTTCGATGTCGAAGACGTCGATGTCGGCAAAGCGTTTGAACAACACGCCCTTGCCTTCCATCACTGGCTTGGACGCCTGCGCACCGATGTCGCCCAGGCCCAACACCGCGCTCCCGTTCGAGACGACGGCGACCATGTTGCCTTTGGTCGTGTAAGTAAACGCTTCCGTGGGATCGTCGGCGATAACCCGACAGGGCGCCGCCACCCCGGGTGAGTACGCGAGGCTGAGGTCGCGTTGGGTGCTAGTCGATTTCGTCGTTGCGATCTCGATCTTGCCCGGCGGATCGGATCGGTGATACTCAAGGGCGTCCTCATCCAGACCCATAACTACAACCAACCTCCAGGATGACCAAAAAGCTAACCATACTGTCGATCATGGTTTTCGACAACCGTCGAACCCATCGGCGTCTTCGGCGATGATATCCCTGTAAGCCACCCCGGAACATGTTTTCGAACACATTCAAATATCGCCGGAGCCAACCGTCGGGTATGAGATTTCGCCGCCTCCTCGCTGGCACGACCGGGCTGACGTTTTTCCTCCTCCTGCTCGGGGTGTATACCAAAGAGGTCGGGGCCGATCTGACCTGTGGGATGCGGTGGCCGCTGTGTGACGGGGGCGTCTTCGGGCTCTTTCCGGCGAACATGGCGAGTTTCGTGGAGTGGTTCCATCGGCTGATCGCGTTGGTTGTCGGGTTGTTGATCATCTGGACGGTTTACCGGGCGATCCGCGAGTACGGCCGTGGCTCCCGGATCACGCGTGCGGTTGGTGGCGCCCTCCTGTTGTTGCCCGTCCAGGCTGGCCTCGGCGCGTTGACCGTGCTGAAGGCACGACTCTTTACGGTCCAGACCCGGCTAGTCATCGAACCGCTGATCAGCGTTGCCCATTACGGCACCGGCGTTTTGCTGTTCACGTGTCTCGTTGCCGGCACGCTGTGGGCCTATGAGAACGCCCGTGGCGCCTCGTCGGTACAGACCGACATGGCGACGCCAGCCGCTGCCGAGGACCGGATCACCGGCGACGACTGAGCACTAAGCACCGACCGTTTCACACGAAATCGTCGAGACCGGACTGGCTGTCGTCCTCGTTTTCGTCGTCCTCATCGGCTGTGGTCTCATTATCGACGGCGCCACCACCGCTTGATTCAGCCTGTGCCGTCGGTGCTGTCATGTCGGGTGGATCGGCTTCGGCTCTGTCTCCGCTCTCGCTCTCGCCTTCGGGTTCATCATCGACCTCTATCGAGGCGACACCCTCGAAGGCGCCTTCCGAATGATCGACCGTCGCCTCGGTCCGTCGATCCTGGGCGTCCTCGACGATGCCCTGGACCTTGTTGGTATCCTCGCCCGAGCCGGTGAGAAACGAGACATGTTCAGCTGACAGCTCGTACGTCGCCGCCATTTGGACCGTGAGCTCCCGGTTTCGACAGTGATGGGTCATGGCGGCGAGAAACGGCATGATCTCTCGTCGAGCGGCTCCCATACTGACGCCGCTCGTTTCGGCGATCGCTCGGGCGACGTCGTCGCGGGTTTCACGCGAGCCCCGCGTCCGTCCCAGCTTCGACCAGAAACTCGGTGGCCCATACCGCGTCCAGCCGCCCTTCGACTCCTGCCTGGCGGCGGCGACGCCGGCGGTCATGTTATCCGAGGCGTACCGCCAGTAGCTGTATTCCTGACTCGCCCGAACGCGGCCCAGCCATCGGTCGGCGCGGGCGAGAAAGCCATAGGCGTCGGCCAGCTCCCGCCCTGCGTAATCCTTGGGCATGTTGTCCTCGATCCAGTTGATGAGATCATCGGGTGTCTCATCGACATCGTAGGACGCCTGGAGAGCCGTCTCGGCATCCGCCTCCTTGATAAGCGTATCGAGAAAATCGAAGATATCCGTCGAGCGGTCTCGCTCGCCCGTGACGACGTCATCGGCAGTGAGCACGTCCGTCTCCTCGGCGATGGCCTGCAGGTCGTTGATCGCCGACCGGAGGTCGCCGCTGTTGGTCTCGGCGAGCGCCTCGAGCGCCGCGTCCTCGTAGTCGATCCCTTCCTTGCGACAGATGTCCCGCAGGACCGGGAGGATCGATCGCTTCGAGACGTCCCGAAACTCGATTTCCCGACAGTTGTTGCGCAATCCTCGGCTCATGTCATAGAACTCGTTGGCGATCAGCACCATCGGTTGGCCCGCGTCCTTGACGAGGTTCGAGACGGCCTGGGAGCCGCCCCGATCGGCATTGCCGTGGATGTTGTCGGCCTCGTCGACGATAATGAGCTGGCGGCCGTCCCCACTGCCGAGGGCGGTGTTTCGGGCTGCCCGGCCCGCATACCGTTCGATGTCGTCGGCCGTTCGTTGATCGCTCGCGTTGAGCTCGATGACTTCCCAGCCCAGATCGGCAGCCAGGGCATGGGCGGCGGAGGTCTTCCCGACTCCGGGGCTCCCGTGGACGATGACCGCCTCGCGGTGTTCCGTCCAGGTCTCGGCCCACTCTTTGAGTTCGTCGCGGGCCGAGTCGTTCCCCCGCACCTCCGACAGTGTTTTCGGGCGGTATTTCTCCGTCCAATCGGCCATTGATAGCTGGTTAGCGGGAGGCGTGTTTAGTGATTGCGGAGCAGTTGTTCGGCCCGTTGGTCGTGATTGCCGTGCCGGATTGGACGACACGGTATGTACTCGCCCGGACCTCTGGTAGTCGCTCACCATCGTCCAGCCACAACGCACTTTCCATCCCCCAGTAATCGATCCGGATGTCCATGTCGTCAGCGATGGAACAGGATGGGGTGAATCGTGGGGTAGTTCTCGGTGGTGTGGTCGCCGGTGTCCTCGCTTATCTTCTCGGTTATCTGATCACCTATCTCTGGAAGGCCGCCGCCGTCGCGGATGCCCTCCAAGGGATTAACGTATTGGCCCAGCTCCTCGGGGTCGAGGCGATTCCCACTTGGAAAGGGGTGGCCTGGCTGTACTATAGCGCTCACTTTGTCGCGATCAAGTTGCCGTCGATCGGGGGCGCGAGCCAGCGTATCGATTTCATCGAGACGGCCGACGATCCGAATCTGGTGGCGCTGTATTTCCTCGTCGTGGTGGTGCTCGTCGGTGCCGGCGCTGTCTTTACGGCGCGTCGACGACAGCCGGGCTCTTCGGTGGGAACCGATGCGCTCACTGGGGCGATGATCACGCTCGGATACGGGAGTGTTGCTACCATCGGTGCCTTCCTTTCGACCCACGGTGTCGAGGGTGCCGATATCTCGATCGCACCGGATCCGGTCACCGCCGTGTTGCTCGCTGGCCTCGTCTATCCGGCCGTCTGTGGCGCCATCGGTGGCCTCCTCACCCGGGCGATCACAGCTCGCGAGCGACCATCTCCCCCCAGTGGGTGAAGCCGTGGCGCTCGTAGAAGGCCTGGGCGCGATCGTTCTCCCGATCGACATCGAGGACGAGCCGGTCAAGGGGTAGTTCTTGATCCCGGGCGACGCCGAGCGCGGCAGCCATCAGCTCGTCGGCCGCATCGCTGCCGCGGTGGTCGGGATCGACGTAGATCTCGTTGAGGACGGCGGCGTCCCAGATCATCGCGAGCCGTTCCGGCAGGACGAAGACATAGCCGATCAGGCCGTCGGTCGGATGCTCGGCGACGGTCACACACCGTTCGTCGTCGGTCACACAGCGATCGACCCACTGGAGATAGCGATCCCGGTAGTCGTCGGTTACTTTCCCCGCGTACTTCGTTTTCTTCGCTTCATCGCCGGTGCCGGTTCCCAATCCCAGCTCGAAATCCCGCTTGAGCGACCACAGCGCCGTTGCATCCACCTCCGGGTCGTAGGGCCTGATGTCCATACGCGGGGGTCGATGGGAGTCGTGTTACCCCTTTCGTGTTTCCCGTCGGTGTCGCCAGAGCCGGATCGTTATGATCGTCACCGAGAGGAGGATCAACAACACCTGGAGCCCGCCACGGGCGATAGGGAAGACCCGTTCGACGTTTTTGGGATCGGCGCCACGGGCCGTATCGACGCCGGTGTAGTAGTGGGTGTTCGCGGTGGTCCCACCGACGGATTTCGCCGGCTGCCAGAGCGTTTGGACCAGCCCTTGCTGGTTCGAGAGCAGGATGTTTCCACTGATCGTATAGAAGCGATCGTAGAGCGGATAGAAGAGATTGACACCGTTGAAAAAGAGATCCGGGCCGATCCCGGCAAGGACGTAGGCCACGATCGCCGTCCACGCGATGATCACACCGCGGTCGGCAGCGACGCGCCGAAGCCGGGAGTGCTCGCGAACCCGAGTGTCGTAGAAAACGAGGCCAGCGAGCCCGATCGGGACCACCAGCGTGTGTAAGGCCGCCCGGTGAGTCCCCGGAACGAGAAGGCCGATGAACGTATCGAGATCCGGGATCGCGGTCACGACGAGGATCGCCGCCAACGCCCGGCCGTCGAACTCAGTGGTCAGCAGTGCCGACGCTACCAAACCCCCGAGCGCCAGATGGACGACCGTCGATGGCATCGGTCGGTACGTATCCGTGGATGGGGTTGGGTCAGCAAAACCCTTCTGTCCGGCCGCTGGCGATGATGGTCGCTCGTGCCTTCGATACCCTTTTCGCGGCGGGGCTGGAGGCTGTATGCATGACCGGGTCCGATGCGCGTCGGAACCTCGCCGAGAAGATCGCCGGCGAGATTACGCTCTCGGGCGAACCCGGTGCAACGTTGCGGAAATGGCGGACCGATTTCGGGGTGTCCCAGACCGAACTCGCCGGCGAGCTCGAGATCTCCTCGTCGGTGATCTCCGATTATGAAAGCGGCCGTCGGGAGAGTCCCGGCATCGGGGTGATCCGACGGCTGGTCTCGGCCCTCCTCGATATCGATGAACGCCGCGGCGGCGATCGGATTCGACAGTACGCCCGGGTGCTCTCGGCCGGTTTCGACAGCGATATCGTCCTCGATCTTCAGGAGTATCCGACGACCCGCTCGCTCGTTGATTTCTATGAACGGGTCGGTGGTACCGAGATCGTCCCCGGCCCATCAGGCATCACCGGACATACGGTTATCGACAGTATCGAGGCGATCACGCGACTTTCCTCCGAGGAGTTCTACCGCCTCTACGGTCGCAGTACCAGCCGTGCACTGATCTTTACGAACGTCTCCCGTGGGGAGTCACCGCTGGTCGCGATGCGGGTCGTCAATCCAACCCCCAACGCTGTCGTCCTTCATGGCCTCAGTGAGGCGGATCTGTGGGATCACGCGCCCCGACTGGCGTCCATGGATGGGTTTTCCCTCGGTGTCGTCGAGACGCCGATCGACCAGCTACTCGAGCGGCTTCGCGAGTGGAAATGAGCCCCGGCAACCCCTCGAAGGAACGTCGTTGCGGATATCGGCAACCGTCGAACCCGAACAAAAACTGTCGCCGTCGATGCGTCGCTGTGAGGACGCGGCCTCACTCGACGTAATCGTATTTGCGTTCGTTCATCCGACCCCAGCCGGTGAACACGAACTCGCCCTCGGGGACGGTGAAGTCCTCGACCTCGACGTCCTTTTCGTGGTTGTGGACGTCGTGGATCTGGGTGTACTCCTCGAAGGAGAGGTCATAGCGGTTCTCGAGTTGGGTATCGATGTCGAGTTGGTCGATCTCGTTGCGGAACCCACCCTGGACCGTCTCGGCGTGGATCTCCGCCTGAGCGCCGCTGCCATAGGAGCCGACGAGCATCTGCTGGCCGGCGATGTCCTCGCCCTGGTCGGCGGCGTATTTCAGTGCGGCTGCCCGAGCGATGTGGACCGAACCCGTATACCAGTTGCCGACCTCCCGGGAGATATCAAGCGTCGGGTTGATGACGTCGTCGTACCACGCCTGATAGCGGTCGGTTTCCTTGAGATCGTCCATGTAGGCCCGGATGGCTTCCTCGTAATCGTCGTAATCATCGTAATCGGCCTCGCGGGGTTGTCGACCGATCGAGTCGGCGAGCTCGTCCTCGATTTCGGTGTCCCGGATCATGTGCCGGAAACCGAACAGGGCGGCCTTGCGGACCATGCCCGGGAAGGGGGTGTGAAACGGGATAAACCGGAACTGATCCGGATGGGTGCGGTTGGTCACGCTCTCGAAGTCTTCGAGGGCCTCGCGCATCCGGGCGAGATACACCTGTATCGAGCGCTTGCCGTCGACACTGGGGAACTGTTGGTTTGGCTTGAGGAAGTCCGTCTCGTCGGCGCTGCCGTATCCCTGTTCGACCGAGAGTTCGACGAGGTTTGGATCCTCATCGATGAGCATTGCCACGGCGCCGGCGCCCTGAGTTGCCTCACCGGGATCGCCACGGGCGTACAGCGCCGTGTCCGTCGCGATCACGAGGGCGGCTTTCCCGCGGTTGCGGCCGGCCCGGATCCAATTGTACGCGTCGTCGATGCTCTGGGTGCCCGAGACACAGGCGAACTTCCGCTCGCCTTTGTTGGCGTGATGGAAGTCCCCCTCGAAGCGCTGTTCGAGACACCCTGCGATATACGTCGATACCGGCTTGGAGTTATCGAACGCGCTTTCGGTGGCCACGTCGATCCGGCCGATATCCGCCGGCGTGAGCCCCTTGCGGTCCATCAACTGGCTCGCGGCGTTGGCCCCCATCGTCACGATATCCTCGTGGGCGTCAGGGAGCGAACTCGCGTACAGGCCGAGTCCTTTGGTATACTTTCCGGGATCCTCGTCTTTCTCCGGCGCGAACGTGTTCGCCAGATCCAGTTTGAGTTTCCCCGTCCAGATCTCGATTGCATCGATCCCGACGCTGGTCATACCACTGGGTTCTCGGACCGTTCATTTTATTTTGTCGATAGTACGTTCGTCAATCGTCGAATATTCGCCGACATCGCCGGTTTGGCGATCCCAACACTCCCGACCGGCTGGAGACGCCGAAAACAGTCGGAAAACCCCCCTCCGGAGTCGGCTTCTTCGGTATGGATCCCGGTGGCTATGCGATCGTTCGGCCGCCCGCCGTCATTCCTCTTCGATGACTTCGGGATCTGATAACGCACTCTGGAGGCTGTCGAGGCCGTTGATCCACTCGGTCACGAGCCCGTATTCGAGTTCCTCGGTGATCGCGATGTCGAGTTCCTCCCCATCGATGATCTGGGTGCCGGCACACGCCGCCAACCCGAGGGCCCGGTCGAACTCCTCTTGGGCTTCCGCATCGGCGGCAGCACGCAGATATCCCTCGATATCGGTCTCGTCGGCGACTCCATCGTCGATGTACTGTTCGGCGGCGTAGAGGGCACACACCAGACTCGTCTGGACGCCATCGACTAAGATCGCGGTGTCCTCGTCGCTGATATCGGGATCGGCGAGGACGATCTCACGGATCGAGTCGATCTCCCCGAGGGCCTCCTCGGCACCCATCTCGGTGTCTTCGTAGGCCCGGATGATCTTCGCGATTGCGATGGCGACGTCGTCCTGGAGATTCAACAACAGCCGTGCCGAATCCTCCTCTTCGGGATCGAGTTCGGTATCCCGAACCCGGCCGATCCAGTTTTGCCATCGCTCCTCCGAATAGAATTCCTCCGGGGGTTCATCCATACACAGAGGGTACCGTGGAGGCTTGAAAGACCTTTCTTTCCGGGGGCTGATCGCCTCTCGGTTCGATCGAGCCCCGCCGTGAACGGGCCCTTAGGGGCTCACACTCACCCGAGGGTCGCCTCGGTGTCGATACCGTACACTCGGCGTGGCGTCTCGATGTGGGCCGTTTCGATCGCCTCGGTGTGGCCGTTCTCCCGGAGCCACTCGACCCGGCGGGGAACGGTTTTGGGGCCCAATACTGCTCCCGGTCGCTCTGGATCGTCGAGGAAATCCGTCTCCATGAGGAACGGATCGTCGTTGCTCGCGGCCGTCTCCAGCTCGTCTTTCCGGCTCATCACGCTCGGAACGACACCGGCGAGCCGTCCGCCGGCGTAATGTTTGACGACCCGGTCGGGCGCCAGCCCGGCGGCTTCGGCCCACTCGGCGACCTCGGTGAGGTCCTCGGTCGCCTCGGTGTGAAGCTGCAGGGCGACGTCGGTTTCGGCGGCGCGCTCGAGGGCGTGTTTGAGCACCGCGTTCGAGGCCTCCCACACCGCATCCTCGACGTCGTAATGGGGCCGTCCCGACTTCAGTGCAACCGCCTGCCCGTTGGCGGCGTATTCGGCGGCACAGTCGAGTCCGGCACACATCAACTCCCGGGCGTCGGCCGGCGAGAGGCCACGATCGTCGATCAACCGCGAAATCAGCGCTGGATGGACCCCCAACACCGGCCAGGCACGGCCATCGAGGCGCTCGCTTGCGGCCTCAACGACCTCGATCGTCCGCTCGAACACCGGGCGGAAGTCCCCACCCGTTTCGGCCTCGATGCCCAGCTGCCAAGATGGTTTGTTGACGACCAGGAGATGCGTACCCCCACTCCGGGCAAAATCGTCGACAGCGTCCAGTCCACGGCCGTGATCGGGGTCCAAATGGAGGTGATTATCGAGCACGGGTGTCGGTGGCGACATGACCATAGCTTATACAGCCCATGGCAAAACGGCTACTACCCGTCTCGTCACTCCTCTAAGACGATCGCCTCGTCGGCGGCGTTCGCGAGAGCATCCGAACGGCCGTGTTTCCCGGGCGCGATCGCGACGGTCTGGATGCCACGTCGACCAGCGATCTCGATGACGGGTTTGAAATCGGTATCCCGCGAGACGATCGCGAGCGTCTCGATCCCGGTTTCACAGATCAGTGCCGTCGCATCGGCGGCGAGCTTGACGTCGACATCGCCGCTGGTGATGACGACTTCGAACCCGCGTGCTTCGGCGGCCTGGATCAGTCCCGGTGTCGCGTCCTCATCGACGTACAGCCGGGCGACCGCGAGCCGCCCAAGCTTGGTACCGGCGTCGCGAACGTCATCGAGATCGACGCCGAACTCGCTTCGTAGCACGTTCGGCCCATCGACGAGCAGGGCCACGCCGGCCGCGGGCGCTGGGACGGCGACCGACTGCGCTTGCGACGGTGATATCGTTCCCCGAACGCGCTCGATGACCCGGGACCACATTGGGCTTTCGTAGACCGGAGAGGGGGATAGCCGTGGCGGTTCTTATCCGGCGTCACTGGCGGCTGTTCGGCCTTTTCGCCTATTGAAACCACGTTTGACCTTTGAAGTACCTTCTGTCGTAACCACCACACAGCGTATGAGCGTGATCCAATCACTCAAGAATCTCATCGGCGACGGCCCGGAACAACACACCTACGAATGTACGGACTGTGGGACGGAATTCGAATCATACATCGATCCGGACGACCACTGGGTGACGTGTTCGGAGTGTGATTCCCGGGAAGTCGAACTGATCGACGGTTGATCGGCTGACCGGCTGGTTCATTTTTTTATTTAATGCGGGGCGTTTTCCGTCCGACCGCGTTTTGTTGGATCATCAACTGTTTCTGCCGGCGGTTTTCGTCGCCGACCGCAAAGCCTTATGAGCAGCCGACTGTCGATCAGGGTATGGCAACCCGGAAGCCGCCGTTGTTCGACGTCCACGACGATCGGGGCGCGAGCTTCACCGAATTTGGTGGGTGGGACATGCCGGTTGAGTTCGACTCGATTCGGGAGGAGCATACGGCCGTCCGTGAGTCAGTCGGTATCTTCGATGTCTCGCATATGGGCGAGATCGAGGTGACTGGCCCGGATGCCACGACGCTGCTCAACCGCCTGACCACCAACGACGTAGCCGCCCTCGATGTCGGCGGCTCTCAGTACGCGATGATCACCGACGAGAACGGAGTGATCCTCGACGATACGGTGATCTATCGGCAGGGTGAGGACGCGTTTCTCTTCATCCCGAACGCCGGTCACGACAAACAAATGGAGGACCGCTGGATCGACCACCGTGACCGCTGGGAGCTCGATGCGACCGTCGAGAACGTCACCGACGAACGAGCGATGTTCGCCGTCCAGGGACCGGACTCCCCCGAGTTGGTGGCGGAGGTCACCGCGGAACCGCTCGACGAACTACCGCGGTTCGATGCCCGTACTGGCACCGTCGAGGGCGTCGAGTGTTGGATCGGTCGAACCGGCTATACCGGCGAGGACGGCTTCGAGTTCGTCCTGCCGTGGGACGACGCCGAGACCGTCTGGCACGCCTTGGACTGTCAGCCCTGTGGGCTCGGCGCACGCGACACCCTCCGGATGGAGGCGGGCTTTCTGCTCTCGGGACAGGACTTCGATCCCGAGGAGAACCCCCGCAATCCATACGAGGCCGGCGTGTCGTTCGCCGTCGATCTCGAGAAAGACGCCGATTTCGTCGGCCGTGAGGCCTTAGAACAGGCCGCCGAGGGCGTCGACGAGGAGTTCGTCGGCTTTACCCTCACCGAGCGGGGCGTCCCTCGCCACGGATATTCGATCACCGACACCGACGGCACCGAGATCGGCACCGTTACCAGCGGGACGATGAGCCCGACGCTCGGCGAACCGATCGGCCTCGGCTACGTACCCGTCGAGTACACCGACCCGGGGACCGAAATCCACGTCGTGATCCGCGACCAACCCAAAAAGGCAAAGATACAGCCCCTCCCCTTCCTATCCGACTAACCACCATGACCTTCGAAGTACCAGACGACCTGTACTACCTCGAATCGCACGAGTGGGCCGCTATCGACGGTGACACGGCCCGCATCGGAATCACCGACTACGCCCAGGACGAGCTGGGTGACATCGTCTTCGTCGAGCTGCCGGCGGTCGGCGACGAGCTCGAACAGGAGGCCGACTTCGGCGTCATCGAGTCCATCAAGGCCGTATCGGACCTGTATTCGCCCCTCAGCGGGACGGTGACGGCGGTCAACGAGGAACTCGAGAGCGCCCCCGAGCTCGTCAACGACGATCCGTACAACGACGGCTGGATGATCGAGATCGAACTGAGCGACGAGGGCGAGGTTGATGCCCTGCTTGACCCGTCGGCCTACAGCGACCAGATCGAGTAATCCGCCCCCGTCGGCGAAAGCCCCGACCGAACCAACCAAGGTGTTTGCCTTCCTCATTATACATACTGCCATCTATGACACAACAGGAGCGCGGAAGCCCGTTTGCACCCCACCGAGAGGCGGAGACGGCCGCCATGCTATCGGCCGTCGGCGCCGACGACGAAGAGGCGTTGTTCGACATCCCGGACGACATCCGATACGACGGTGACTTTGGGATCGACCCTCACTCCGAACGGGAGGTACGTGAGGCGTTCAGCGAGCTCTTCGCGACCAACGACGATCTCACGGAATTTCTGGGGCGGGGCCACTACGACCATTACGTCCCCTCGCTCGTCGATCACCTGGCCGATCGATCCGAGTTTCTCACCTCCTACACCCAATATCAGCCCGAGGTGACCCAGGGATTCCTCCAGGCGTTGTTCGAGTACCAGTCGATGTTCGTCGAACTGACCGGCCTCGGGATCGTCAACGCCTCGATGTACGACCACGCCACTGCGCTCGGCGAGGCGGCCCTCCTGGCGGGCCGGGTGCGGGATGCAAGCGGGGATCGGATCCTCGTCCCCGACATCCTCCGGGCCGAGCGGATGAGCGTTCTCAAGAACTACGTCGACGGGGCCGACTTCACCGTCGAGACCTATCCGACCGACGATGCTAACGTCGACGTCGACGGGCTTGGGGATGCCCTCGATGAAGACGTTGCCCTCGTCTACGTCGAGAGCCCCACCACGCGTGGGACCCTCGAGGAATCGATTCCGGCGGTCGCCGACCTGGCCCATGACCACGATGCCCTGGCGTGTCTGGGGAGCGATCCGGTCGCGTTGTCGATGCTCGAAATCCCGGCCGATCAGGGGATCGACGTCGTCGTCGGCGAGGCGGGAACCCTCGGCATGCCGACGGCCTACGGCATGGGTCTGGGACTGTTCGCCTGTCGGGAGGATTATCTCCGGCGCACCCCCGGCCGGCTGGTTGGGGTCTCCGAGGACGAGACGGGCACCCGTGCGTACACCCTTACGTTACAGACTCGTGAGCAACACATCCGTCGGGAACGGGCGACGAGCAATATCTGTACGAACATGGCCTGGGTCGCGCTCCGGACGGCGATGCACATCGCCTCATTGGGGCCGTCGGGGCTCGTCGATCTCGCGACGACGTGTGCCACACTCCCCACGGAGGTCGCCGACCGGCTCGACGATATCAAGGGCGTCAAAGCACCCGTTCACGACCGACCGCATTTCCGGGAGTTCGTCGCCCGGACCGACCAACCCGCCCCGGCGATCGCCACGGACCTCGAGAACGAGGGGTATGCGGTCCATGCGATCGGCGAACACGAACTCCAGATCTGTGTGACCGAAACCAACGCCGACGCCGTCGATGGGCTGGTTGCGGCCATGGAGGAGGTGGCCTGACATGGAATACGACCAAGCACGCTACCGACACGACGACGAGACCAACGAACCGCTGCTTTCGGAAAAGGATCAGACGGCCGTTTCGATCGATGCCGATGCCGCGGGGCTCGATGATTCGCTGACCCGGGACAGCCTCGAGCTGCCCGAACTCTCCGAGCCGGAACTCGCCCGCCACTACACCCGACTCTCCCAGATGAACTACGGGATCGACAGCGGCCCCTATCCGCTTGGCTCCTGTACGATGAAGTACAACCCCAAGTTCATCGAGGACGTCGCCATGGATCCGGCCGGGCTGGTCCACCCCGATCGGTCCGACGAGAGCGTCCAGGGGGTGCTTGAGGTCTACGATCGGCTCCAGGATTACCTCGCCCGGATCGGCGGGATGGACGCCGTGACCCTCCAGCCGGCGGCCGGTGCTGCCGGGGAGTTCGTCGGCATTCGACTGATCAACGCCTATCACCGGGCCAACGGCGAGGCCGACCAGCGCACCGAGATCATCGTCCCCGACACCGCTCACGGCACCAACTTCGCCAGCGCGGCGATGGGCGGGTACGACGTCGTCGAGATCCCAAGCGGTGACGACGGCCGGGTCAACGTCGAGGCCCTCGACGAGGCGGTCTCCGAACAGACGGCCGGCCTCATGCTGACCAACCCGAACACGCTCGGACTCTTCGAACGTGAAATCTCGTTGGTCGCGGACATGATCCACGACGCCGGTGCGTTGTTGTACTACGATGGGGCGAACCTCAACGCGCTCCTTGGCCGCGCCCGACCGGGCGACATGGGCTTTGACATCATGCACTACAACGTCCACAAGACGTTTGCCACCCCTCACGGCGGTGGTGGTCCGGGGGCCGGTCCGGTAGGTGTGGTCGAGGACCTCACGGAGTTCCTCCCGAACCCCCACGTTCGGGCAACCGACGACGGGTACGAACAGTACGAGCCCGAACGGTCGATCGGCAAGGTCCACGGCTTCCAGGGCAACTGGCTGGTCATCATCAAGACGCTGGCGTACATCATGCGCCTGGGTGATACGGGGCTGGCGGACGCGAGCGCGAAAGCGGTGCTCAATGCGTCCTACCTCGCCGAACAGGTCGATTACGAGGTTCCCTACGGTCCGGTGCATCACGAGTTCGTCGCGACGGCCGGCGATCAGGATGCCACCGACGTCGCCAAACGGATGCTCGATTACGGCGTGCATCCGCCGACGACGAAATGGCCCGAGATCGTTCCTGAAGCGCTGATGACCGAACCGACCGAAGCCGAGAGCAAGGCGACGCTCGATCAGCTTGCCGAGGCGTTCAATACCGTCCGCAACGAGGACGACGCGACCCTCGCGGACGCGCCCAACAAGACGAGCGTTCGACGGATCGACCAGGCGTCGGCCGACCGGAACCCACAGCTGTCCTGGCAACATCTGTCCGACGAGGAATAGCGCTACCGTCCACCGCCCCGTGGCTTTTCGCGCCGGTATCGCACGCTGGTATCTTTAGGCGGATCTCCGGCCTTTTCCTGCCAACGACTGTTTGCTCCGCGTGTATCCAGCCGTCGCCACATCGCTAAAGGGTATCGCCACCGATTCCGATCTATGAGCACGATCTTCGTTGCCTACGGTGGGGGCGATCATCGCAATACCGTTCTGGCGTTCGCCGTCGAACAGGCGGCGGCTAGCGGCTATGAGCTTCTCGTTTATCACGTCCATGAGTCGACGACCGAATCGGTCGACACCGTCCGTAAGGAGATCGAACGGGTGGTTCAGCGAACGGATCCTCATGTCGTGTATGAGATCGAGATCGATACTCGCGATGACGTTTCCGACCGTACCAACGTTTCCCGACAGAAACGGCTGACCGATGCGATCGTCGCCGGTGCTGAGACCTATGAATACGTCGTGATGGGTGATATCGATCGTGGATCGATCAAGGAACTTACCCACGCCAGTATGACCCAAGCGGTCTTAGAAACGCATGAAGTCCCCGTGTTGTTGGTGCCCGTCTGAGCGATCGACCGTCGGGTAAGTGGCTGCCGTAGGTGAGGTTCGGACACGCAAACGCCCATTCCGTGCGCTGTCTGCAACCGACCTCTCATGGATCGGGTGCCGGGGATTTGCTATAGTAACATAGCATTTAGATGACGGCCTGTTGATCGAATTTTGTTGGTTAGATACGGTCGGAAATGGCTCTACCAGCGAATACTGCGTGATTTTGCCCGTTCGGCTAAACTTCGGACGTGGCTCTCTGAAGAACCGTTCACTCGACGATCCGGATGGTCCCATACGACGAAGACTGATCGAATCGGCGTTGCGGGGGTGTGGTCGAGACGCCGATCGGGGTGAGCTGGCGGTTGATCACTACGGTATCGGTAGAGACTAACCTTACTCGGCGGTGTCGATTCCGTCGACAGTCACGAACCCGAAATCGCATTCGGTACAGCCCCACTTTTCTTTCTCACCGAGATGGAGGTTCGTGGCGGCCGCCCGGTAGAAGGTACGATCCGCCTCACAGGCTGGGCAGTGGTGATCGATCTCCAGGGCCATATCGATTTCTCGTGTATCCACTCAATTGAACATACTGATTTGTTCGTCCCATCGATCGGTTTCGGTCCGCTGTGGCGATCGTTTATCCATCAGCCGTTCCCCTCTGTGTTCTTCCTGTTTGCAGCCAGGATATATAAGGGGTATATAACCGATAAAGTGTATAGTGCGATATCGAACCCGGATTGTTGATCTAACAAAGCTCGTCGGTCACAAGCAGTCAGGGCTCATCGAATAGTAACTGTTGAGGGGAGTCTTAGGAGACGCAAAGTGAGGTTGAT
>JAXINS010000114.1:0-23046 GCA_034190395.1 Chewarchaeum aethiopicum (SeqCode) | reverse complement strand
CCAGCTTCGCGAACGACCGTACCGTCCTGTTGATCGAACTCGCGGTCGCCACCCGCCCGGCCATCGAACGCCATGAGGGGCCGCCCGTCCACGTCGGCGACCATGCCGCCGGGTTCTACGAGAAATACGCCGACAGCGACGACCCGATGATCTATGGTCCGTTCATTGACGACGATCGGTACGTCGTCGAACGCGAACGGCCGTTTACCGACGCGGTGGAATTTCTTGAGTCCGAAGCCATCCTCGAGACCCGGCTCGGACCGGCCATCGAGCGCGCTCTCACGACCGACTATACCGTGTTGGTCGATACGGAACTCACTGAACTGACCGAAGAATTCGGAACCGAACTCGCTCGCTACTACGACCCGAGTCCGTGAGCCCGGCGGACGGCCGCGATTTGGTCCTGGACCGTCTCATCGGGCGTTTCATCGACCGGTCCGGGATCGAATCCATCGAACACTTCGTGGACCATCGCGACCCCGTCGGCGAGCATATCGAGGCTGTAGCCGCCCTCCAGAACGAACGCGAGCGCGGCGTCGGTAGCGTTGGCGATCGCCCGCACTCGATCGGCGAGGTGGCCAAACCCCTCGGTCGACACCCGCATCCGGGAGATCGGGTCGTGCCGGTGGACGTCAAACCCCGCCGAGATCAGAAAGACGTCCGGATCGAACCGTTCGATCGCCGGGGCGATGGCGTCATCGAGGGCTGCCAGGTACGCGGCATCCCCGGCGCCGGCCCGGAACGGCACATTGAGGGTCGTGCCCTGTCCGTCGCCCTCGCCGAGTTCCTGGAGCTCGCCGGTTCCCGGATAGAGGCCGGCCTCGTGAATCGAGGCGTAGAAGACGTCGCCACGGTCATAAAAGATATCCTGGGTGCCGTTGCCGTGATGGACGTCCCAGTCGAAGATCGCGACCCGATCGACGTCCCTGTCGGGATCCGTGAGCAACGATTCGGCGGCGACGGCGACGTTGTTGATGAAACAAAACCCCATCGCGTCGTCGGCGACGGCGTGATGACCGGGCGGTCGGCCGATCGAAAACGGCGTCTCACGACCGTCGGCACCCTCGACGGCCGCAGTGGCGGCCCACTGGGCAAGTCCGGCGCTCTGGCGAGCGGCCGTCCAGGTGGCCTCGACGGCGATGGTGTCGGGATCCCAGCTGCCGCCACCGTCGGCACAGAAGTCCTCGATCGATCGGACGTACGCCCGATCGTGGACCGCCGTGATGGCATCGATTGAGGCCGGCTCAGCGCTGACGTACTCGACGTTGTGTTTACGCTGGAGCCCCCGGCGGATCGCCCGGAGTCGGTCGGGCGACTCCGGGTGGCGGTCACCGGGATCGTGATCGAGACAGGCCTCGTCGTAGCCGAATTTCATGGGGC
The DNA here is from genome assembly GCA_034190395.1 of Chewarchaeum aethiopicum (SeqCode). Lineage (GTDB taxonomy): Archaea > Halobacteriota > Halobacteria > Halobacteriales > Hikarchaeaceae > Chewarchaeum > Chewarchaeum aethiopicum. The sequence continues at coordinate 21,666 of JAXINS010000114.1, read as the reverse complement.
GTGCTCAATCGACGAGTTCGAAGTAGATCTCGATATCCTCGGCCTGGATCGTCCGGCGGCCGGCATGTCGAGCGAGGATGGCCGCCGACTCGGCGACGTTGGTCGCGTAATCCTCTAGGATATCTGCCAGGGCGATACGGGCATCCATGCCGACCCGGTAGCTGTCATCGATCCGGAGTCGGGCGATCCGATCGACCGGCGCGATCGGAAGGGTCAGCTCCGAGTCATCGACGGTCGTCTCGACGCCGAAATCCTCGGCCATGATCGTCTTGCGGCCGTCCTCGGTGGCCCGATCAGCGGCGTCTACGGCCAGTTCGGCGCCATAGGACTGGATGCGCCGTGCGAGCTCCTCGGCGGCGTCCGCGCTCACTCGTAAGGAACCGGCTTGTCGTCGAATGATGGTATCCACCGGCGCGAACGGCAGCTCGACACTCATACACACATTCGGGGGAGGTCACAGTCTTAATTTTTCGGTCACGACCGCCCACACCGCCCGTCGATAACGAGCACGGTCGACACTACGGGCAATCCGGAGGGATCACCGCACTTCGGCGGCGTCGATACGGCCATCGCGGATCGGACCGCGGACGGTGATCTCCTCGCCGAGTTGGACCCGCGCGTCGGTATCGACGCTGACGGTCTTTTCGCCGTCATCGAGGACGACCGGATCGCTCGCCTGGACGACCACGCCGGTGAACTCGATCGGGCCCTCGTCCTCGCGGGCAAGCGGATCGTCGGCCGTCGTCGCGGTGGCGGCGGGCTCGTCGTCACCGACGGTTTCGTTCGCAACGACCTCCTCGAGATTCGGCTGGGCGGCCGTCGACGCCGCGTCGTCGGAGTCAGCCGTCGAGTCGGGGGCCGGATCGTCGTCGCCACCGAACGACGAGAGGCTCGGATCGGTCTCGTCACCCGACTCGGCTGGACTGGCCGCCTCGGCCGAGGAATCGAGGATCGTCAGCGTCGACCGCCAGCCGGCCGACGCCTCTAAGTCGTCCTGCCAGCCGTCCTGGATCTCGACATCGGCAAGCTGGACCCGATCGCCCGGCGTGACCTCCCGATCGGCCTTCTCACCCCAGAGGGCGACCCGGATGTCACCGGTATCGTCCTGGACGCGGATGTTTCGCACCTGGCCCTCTGACCCGTCGTCCCGGTCGAACGTCCGTTTGGGGTCGGCCGACCGGACCACGCCCGCGAGGTCGACCGTCTGATCGATCTCGACGGCCTCGATCGGGGTCGAATCGGGCACGTAGGTCACGTCCTCGTCGAGTTCCTCGATCGTCCCACGGTCGCCGACGTGGAGTTCGAGGTCCCCGTCGCGCTCGCGGACGTAGCCGTCGACCACCTCGATCGACTGGCCCTCCGCAAGCGTCTCGACGCGGTCGGCCATCTCGTCCCAGAGGGTCACCCGGATCCGGCCGGTCTCATCGCCCAACACGAGGTTCGACACCCGTCCCTCCGAGCCGTCGTCCCGATCGAAGGTCCGGACGCTCTCGGTGGCGAGGACCTTCCCCCGGAGGTTTACGTTCGATCGGCCGAGCGCGAGCTCCTCGATCGTGTACTCGTCGGTGAGATCGACATCGATATCGGCATCGGGTTCGGGCTCGGCGCGGTTGACGCTGACCTCTAAGCCGTTGTACCCATCGCGGGGTCGGCCCTCGATCCGAAGGACAGCGCCGGTTTCGAGTTCGTCGACAGCGGCTTCGGCCCGGTCGTCCCAGAAGGTGATCGGAACCGTCCCGGTCTCGTCGGCCACCTCGACGTTGACGACGCGGCCGGGTTCGTCCTCGTCGTCGTCACGTTCGAACTCCCGAAGCTCGCCGATCGAGACGACCTTCCCGAGGAACTGGACCTCCTCCATGCCGGGTTCGATGTCGGCGATTCCGTTGATCTCCTCGTCGGTCAGTTCATGGGCGATCAACATCGCGGCGGTCTCCTCGTCGGCGAGGCCCCCCAGCTGTTCGACCTTCTCCTCGACGGCCGCACGGAACTCCTCTTCGGAGATGTCGGCGTCGAGATCGTCGTAGATGTCCTCGATCGCGCCCATAGTCGCTGGATAGTGTGACTAGCGGCCCCGAGGATAAGGATTAGCATTATCGTCGGGCAGGACGCCTGCCGGTGGTTTCGGAAACGCGAACGGGTCGTTAGTTAGCGGTCTCGGCGACGGTAGTCCGGCCGTCGGTCCCGATATGTACGACCGTCACCGACTGGGGGAGGTCGTCGGCCGGATCGAATTTGACCCGATAATCGATATTGACGATACACTGGCCACAGGCGGGCGTTCCGGTCGTTTCCTCCTGGACGGATTCGATCGTCAGGGTAAGCGTCCCGTCGGCGAGTTCCGCGTCGGCGAGCGTGGCCGTCGCACAGGTGTTGCTCCCGCTGAGCGTGCCGTTGACGCGAACGCGGTCGTCCTCGAAGGTGACCGTCGCGGCGTCCGTGCCCTGTCCACATTCGCGGTTGGCGACGCGGAGCCGAACCGTCCCGCCGTCGATCTCGGTCGTTTGCCAGTCCCCCGATGGCGGCGCTGGTTCGGTCGCCGTCGGTGTCGATGTCGGGGATGGCGTCTGGGAGGGTTCGGGCGACGGCGACGGGGATGCCGTCTCGGTCGCCGTCGAGCCACCCGGCCCGCCTCCGGCCCCGGTACAGCCGGCGAGGCCGGCCGTTGTGAGGGCCACTCCCATCCCACGGAGGAACGTACGTCGTCTCATGGGTCACTGAAGGGCCCGGGGAGGCAAAACCCCACGGAAGACACAAAGGCCCCTTTCACCGTGCCCGATTCACGCCCCGTCGGCGGCGTCCTCGTCGACCGTGCGTGCGTGGATCCGGGCGCTAGTTCGGGCCGCGAGCAACTCCAGGGCGCGTCGAGTCTCGCCACCGTCCTCACGGCGCACCATCGGCGGCAGACTGCCGGCGCGTTCCCGTTCGGCCTGCGTTCGGGGCAGCTGCAGCCGGCCGAGTCCGGGGATCGAAATGCCCGGCGGGTCGGCGGACTCGTCGTCGTCATCCTCAAGTTCGCCGACGCGCGGATCGATCGGGATCTGTCCGAGGACGGGCACGTTGAACTCCGCGCTTAAGCTATCGCCCCCACCGGTGCCGAAGAGATCGTGGTGGGTACCACAGTCGGGACAGCGAAAGCCAGCCATGTTCTCGACGATCCCTAAGATCGGGATCTCATAGCGGGCAAAGCCTTCGAGTCCCCGTCGGGCGTCGTCGACCGCGACCGGCTGGGGGGTCGTCACGATGACGGCGCCGGTGACCGGGAGATGCTGGACCAAGGAGAGTTGAGCGTCGCCGGTGCCGGGCGGGAGATCGACCACCAGGTAATCGAGGGCGCCCCACTCGACGTCATCGAAGAGCTGTTGGAGGAAGTCATCGACCAGCGGTCCCCGCCAGATTACCGGATCGTCCTCCTCGGCGATAAAGCCCATACTCATCACCGAGACGCCGTGGGCCTCACGGGGCACCATCCGGTCGTCCTGGGTTGCCGAGGGTTTGCGTTCGCCGAGGCCGAGCATCTGGGGGGCGTTTGGGCCATAGACGTCGGCATCGAGCATGCCGACCGCGGCGCCGGTCGTCGCGAGCGCGGCCGCGAGGTTGACCGCGACGGTGCTCTTGCCGACCCCGCCCTTGCCGGACGCGACGGCGATGACGTGTTTGACCTCGGGGATCAACTCGACGTGTGCGCCCGGATCGGGTACCCAGGGCTCGAACGAACAGGTGACGGCCTCGATCCCGTCACAAGCCAGCGCGGCCTGAGTGATCTCGCGATCGATGTGGGTGCGGGCTTCCTCGGAGGGGATCGGGAGGGTTACCGGAACGGTCGCCGTCGGTCCCTCCAGCCGGACCCGACCGATACCATCGAGCGCCGTGAGCGATCGGGGCAGCAGGTCGTCGCCGATCGCCGCGTCGCTCAACGCCCGTTGGATGGCACGGCGGCGGTCATCGAGGGTGTCCGGATCCATTCGAATCAGGGGCGATTACCGGCGAGTACGCGGTCGGCGGGTTAATCGTCGTCGGCCGGGGCGGTGTCGGAGTCGGTGGTCGTTCGCGAGGCGGGATCCCACCGTTCGGACCGCCCGACGGGCCCATCGACGTACCACGCATCCGAGTCGCTCGGCGGCGCGATCGGCCGTTTGAGCCACTTCGGCCGGCGGAGCCCGTTGGGGCCCGGGGCGGCCTTCGTCCGGTCGAGCCACTCCCGGTAGATCTCGAACGATTTCTCGGTGTCGACGTAGATGTCGCCGTAATAGTCGTCGTCTTCGGCCGGCCGGACGGTGACCGTCTGGTGCCAGCAGTGCATGCCCGAGATCGGATCGGGATGGGGCGCGTGGGTCAGGTTCTGGGCGACGCCGCCGTCGGTCCACCAGACCCGCTCGGAGTCTGGGTCGTCGCTCTCGAAGGGGCCGATCCCGTCGACCTGGCGCATCCCCCACTGGCTGGCCTCGTTGTCCAGATCGACGGTGACCTTGCCGTAGGGATCGCCGCCCTCCTGGACGTCGCCGTCGCCATCCTCCCGGTTGATCTTCCATTGGCCCATGTGGTGGCTCATCGCGACGATGCCCGGTTTGATGCTCTCAGTGATCCAGACCTCGTTGACGTAGTAGCCGATCTCGGTCTCGACGCGGATCAGATCGCCCGTCTCGACGCCGAGGCGGTCGGCGTCTTTGGTGTGGATCCACACCGGGTTGTTGTGGGAGATCTCCTCGAGCCATTTCGAGTTCGACGACCGGGAGTGGATCTGGGTCGGCAAGCGGAACGTCGGCACCAACACCATCTCGCCGTCCTCGTAGTCGATGGTCTCGGGGTGGACGTGGGACTTGAGGTAATGGGGGATCGTATACTCGGGGTCGTCCCAGCCCCATTCGGCCATCGTCTTCGAGTAGAACTGCTGTTTGCCCGTCGGCGTCGGGAACCCGCGTTTGGGCTCGCCGTCGACCATCACGCCCAATACTTCCGAGCCGTCGGACTCCGAGAACACCTCGGGTGGGTCGCCACGCCGGATCGTGCCGTACTCGTCGACGGTGACGTCCGGCTCGTCCAGGATAGCCGGGTCGAGGGATTCCTCGTGGAGTTCATACTCGTTCGTCGAGGCCTCGAAGGCGCCGTGGTGTTTCATATATTCCAGCGGCGTCATGTCCTTGGCCTCGGCCTGCTCGACGAGGGCGTCCTCCTGTTCGAAGATGTAGCGGTAGTACTCGTCGATGGTCATCTTCGCCGGCGCCTCGCCGTCGCCCTCGCGGTAGGGCGACTCGAAGTGCTCGCGGATGCCCAACTCGCCGTCCTCGTCGATGCGCCAGGAGAGTTCGATCCAGAACTCGTCTTCCTCCCAGACCTCGCCGGGGTTGGCCTCGTAGGTGTGTTCGATGTCCTCGCCCTCGCGTTCGGCGTACTCCCGCAGGACGGGTTGGCGGTACGTGACCCAGGTCCCGGCGTGGGTCTCCTGGCTTTGGATGTCGTGGCGTTCGGGGGAATGACCCATCGGCAGAACGTAATCGGCGAAATAGGCCGTCTCGTTCCACGTCGGGGTCATCGCGACGTGGAGGCCGATCTTCTCCTCGTCGGTCAACGCCTCGATCCAGGAAAAGCCGTCCGGATAGGTGTACACGGGGTTGAACACCCGGGTGAAATACACCGCGATGTTGCCCCGGTCTTCCTTGAGGAAATACGGCAACAGCTGGCTCATCTCGTAGTGGGCGAACGGATATTCGGCGGGCAGTTGGATCTCATCCCAGAGCGTCTGGCGTGGGGGTTCGTTGGGGAGGTGTGGCTCGAAGACGTGCCACCCGTTCGGTGACGTGCCGCCCTTGGTGCCGACGCTGCCGGTGAGCACCGAGAGGAAATGCAGCGTCCGGGAGACCTGCCAGCCGCCCTCGTTGCCGGCGGCGGCCGACCGCCAGATGTGACTGGCGTACCGGTCGCCGGCGGTGCCGATCTTCCGGGCGACCTTCTCGATCTTTGCGGCGTCGACGCCGCTCTCGTTGGCGGCGAACGCCGGCGTAAACTCGGCATAGGTGTCTTTGATCGTCGAGAGGTACGTCTCGAAGGTCCGCTCGCGGCCGGGGTGTTCCTCATCGAGGAACTGTTGCCAGTTGACCCAGTTGCGCATGAACTCGGCGTCATACAGCCCCTCATCGAGGATGACGTTCGCCATCGCGAGCAACACCGACGCCTCGCTGCCCGGCTGGGTCGGCATCCAGATATCCGACATCGCGGCCGTGTTCGACAGGCGGGGATCCATGACGGCGAGCTGGCCGCCCTCCTGCATCCCCTCCATGATACGCTGGGCGTGAGGGTTGAAGTAGTGGCCCGACTCGAGGTGGGCCGACAACAGCAGGATGAACTCGGCGTTCGCGAAGTCGGCGCTGGGCCGGTCGTACTTGTGCCAGAGGCCATAGCCCGTCCGGGCGCCGGCGCTGCAGATGTTGGTGTGGGAGTTGTGGCCGTCGACCCCCCAGGCGTCGATCACCCGGTCCATGTAGTCCTCGTGGCCGGGGCGGCCGACGTGGTAGGTGATCTCGTTGCCCCGATCCTCCTGGATCGCCGTCCGCATCTCGCCGGCGATATCGGTGAGAGCCTCCTCCCAGGAGACGCGTTGCCATTCGCCGCTGCCGCGGGGCCCGTCCCGTTTGAGGGGATATTCGATGCGCTGGGGATCGGTGAGCTGGTTGATCGTCGCCGGCCCCTTCGCACAGTTGCGGCCACGGGAACCGGGGTGTTCGGGGTTACCCTCGATTTTGGTGATCTCCCCGGTCTCCTTGTCGATGTAGGTCAGGAGGCCACAGCCGGCCTCGCAGTTGAAACAGGCCGTCGGCACGACCGAGTAATCGGTCGGTTCACCCGAGGCATCGTACTCCGTCCAGTCGTCCCAGTCGGCCGGATCCGGGTAGTCATCGAGCCGGCCGGGTTCGGTGAGCCGGTCGACCGCCCCGCTCGATCCCTGCCGTTGTTTGGTCGTTGCCGTCGAGCGGTTCGAGAGCAGCCCGAGCTGTTCGGCGAGTTTCTCGATCCGGCTGAGGTCGTATCCGTGTCCCATAGTTAGGCGAGTGAGATGGTTTGGGGGGCGGTGATCCAGCAGTACTCGAAGGCGAACAGACCGACAAGCGCCAACACGCCGGCGGTAGCGACCACGGACGGTGCCCCGCTGGCCCCAAGCGCCACGAGCGGCAGGGCGATCCCGATCACGACCCCGCCGAGCCAGAAGGCCCGCTTGAACCGACCGCGGGTGATGCGGGCGGCGGCCTCCTCGGCGTCCTCGGTCTGGTGGGGCGTGAAGATCTCCGAGGCGACGATCAGCAGGTGGGCAACCAGCCCACCGGCAAGCGCCAGTCCCGAGAGCCCAACCATTGCCTCGAACCCAGCGATCCCGACCAGCCCCAACACGGCCGTCGTCGCGCTGCCGGCGACGACCGCCTGAGTGAGCATGTGGATCGGCATCGCCGGGCTCTGCCAGAGATCACGGCCCTTCGATTGGCTGAACAGGAAGGCAGTGTAGACGGCCGTCGCGGCGCCCAAACCGACGCTCACAGCGAGGGTCACCGGATGGGTCACGAGCGATCCGAGCCCGAGCACCCATCCTGCCAGCAGCGCCGTCAGGGCGGCGCCGGTCACGGTCAGGATGTAGCCACCTTTCACCAGCCAGGAGTTCCAGTTCGGCCGCAACAACACCCAGTGGAATCGGGTCGGCTGTTCGAGATCGAGGATCAACAGGACGGTCGTGAGCCCGAGGAAGCCGAGACTCACCAGCGAGGCGACGCCGATGGTCGTCGGATTCGGCGCCAATAGCCCGGCCAGCATGAACACCGCCGGAAGCATGAGCACGCCCGCGGCGATCGATTTCGTCCACGTATAGGAGTAGACTTCCCACCCCCAGGAGACGTAGTGGCTCTCGCCGACATCGTAGACGCGTTTGGCCTCCTGGTTGAGCAGTTCATAGGCGCGTTCGGTCCGGCTCGCCCCGGTTTCGGTCGCCTCGTCGGCCTGACTGGCGTCCGTACGCGTTCGACTGTCCGTCCCACCGTCGGAGGCCATCCGATCGTCGGTCTTGCAGCGACAGTCGCCGCCACAGCCACACACGTCGTCTGTCCCGCCGTCGGCCCGCGGCCGTTCCTCAGTGTCGGTCCCCAGATCGACGTCGGAGTTCGCGAGCGATTCGGCGGCCCGCTGGAGATCGAAATCCTCCCGGGCGGCGCCGTGGGTCTCGACCTGATTGGGGGCGTCCGACCACATGTAGTGTTCCTCGCGGGCGGTCTCCCCGGCGGTCACGCTTGCCTCGTCGCCGTCGACGTAGAACAACGAGGGTTCGGTTCCCTTCTCGGGTTTGCGTGTTTGGACTTCCTGGCGGGCGATCGTCTCGGCGATCTCCGTCTCGGGGTTCTCCCGGTCGCCGGCGATGATCGCGTCCTCGGGACAGACCGTGACACAGGCGGGCTCCCGGCCGGAGTCGACGCGATGGGAACAGTAGTTACATTTCGCGGCCGTCGAGGTCTCGGGATCGATGTAGAGCGCGTCGTACGGACAGCCCTGCATACAGGCCTTACAGCCGATACAGCGTTCCGGATCGAAATCAACGATGCCGTCCTCGCGTTCCCAGAGAGCGGTGACCGGACAGACGTCCGTGCACGGCGAATCATCGCAGTGGTTACACCGCATCACGGAAAAGCCCCGATTCGTGTTCGGGAAGTCGCCCTTTTCGATGTATTTCACCCAGGTTTTGTTGACGCCGATGGGATCGTCGTGTTCAGTCTTGCATGCGACGGTACACGCATGACATCCAATGCACCGCCGGTTGTCGATGACGAAGCCGAAATTAGTGATAGCGTCCACCTCTGTCGAGTGTTACCGCTAACCCGGCAACGTGTGCACTTAAAATTAGGCAAATATCGACACCAGCGTGCTTTTTTTATCGATTTACCATTGCTGGCGCCCGTGTCGACCGTCGACCGATGTGTCCGGATCGTTGAAACCACCATAGGGATCGATGATCCGGTGAGGAATGCACATCAGGCCTGGACGCTGTCGATCAATGTGACGATGTCATCGAGATACCGCATCGCCTTCCAGACGTCGATCAGCCCGTCCATCAGTGCTTGTTGGGTCGCCGCCGCCGGGTAGATCCGGTGTTCGATGAGGACCCGGTGGACGTCCCGAAACCGGACGTTGGCGCCGTCCCGGTCGTGGAACCCGTAGATGACCGATGTCGCCGTCAGGGTCTCTCTGATCCGGGCGACCAGCTCGTTGCGATCGGCGTCGGCCATGGCTTCGATGCGCGAACGGATTTCCTCGCCGTACTCGATCTGCTGGCCGACGACGAGCGGTCCGCCCGGCTGTCGCTGGACGACGTGGATAACCAGGTTCGACATCTCGATAGCGATGTTGAATACGGCCGCCTCGTCGGGGATCTGTTCGATCTCCGAGACGAGTTCATCATCGAGCCACGACTGGACCTGCGTGCCGTCGATCGTTGTGCCCATGTGCCGGTGGTCACGACCGAGTAATTTAATCATCCGGCTCCGTGGGTCGACAAACTCAGCCGGCGATCCGGCCATCGCATCGATCACAGCCCGAACGGGTCCCATCACGCTGGCGGATCACTGCGGGTGCACCCAAACCTCAACAGGCTCAAGTCGCTAGTAACGAGCGATGGTGGAGGACGTCTCCCCCGAGACCGAACCGCCATACGAGTACGAGTGTCTGAAATGTGGAAAGCGGGTGACGGCGGACAGTCAACCGTTGGAATGTTCGAACTGTGGCGGCGAGTTCGAGAACATCAGCAATCCCCGCGAGTAGCCAAAGAGAAGCATTGGATCGGCTGGGATAGGAGAATCGGCCACAGCAAATTCCTATCAGACGTTTTATAATCAATATTCCTTGTCTGCCCCGCAGTCGATCCGCCGGAGCTTTACTTGGCTATATGATCAACAGAGCAAAAATATGGATTCAGTTTGATCCACAGAATTAGTGCTGTTTGCTTATTCCAAGGCCGTTCGTAAGAAGTCGTCTCTTGTTCGTTATTATCTGAGTTAACGATGGTCTCTTTCCCATCGATCATTAATACGTATTAGTGATTGATCACTGTGAGAAGCCGACAGTGGTAGTCGCAGATGACGAACCGTCTATTCTTGCGGTGTATGAACAATACCTGTCGGGGTCGTGTGCAGTGAAGACGGCGACGGATGGAAAAGAGGCGCTGACACAAGTCGATGAGTCGGTTGATGTCGTATTGTTAGATCGTCGAATAGCCGGGATGAGCGGCGACGAGGCGTTACATCTGCTTCGGGACCGTGGCTACGATATGCCGGTCGGGATGATTTCAGCAGTCAAGCCCGATCACAATATTATCGGATTGTCACTCGATGAGTATCTCACCAAGCCTATCGATATGGAAGAACTTCAAGAGGCCGTCGAACTGCTCGCAGTTCGTGGAACGATCGATCAGCGGTGTCGGGAATTTCTTCGACTTGTCGCCAAAAAAACTGCTCTCGAAGACGCAAATACAGTCGATACAAATGAATCCGAACCGGTTCAACAGTTACATGATCGGATGCAACGACTGCAAACAGATCTCTCTAGCGACATCGCACGATTCGACGTAAGCCAGCCAATCACCCAAGCTGATTACAAGAAACTTCACAGGCTGGCCCAAGAGACCGGTTTCTCTACATGATCACCCTCAGATCGTATCAGCTTTGCACCCCCTCGATGGGTTGCACGTTGAGGTAGGAGCGTAGACGGTAGCACAATATTGAACGCTTAATCAGATGATTCGTAATCTGGTTGTGAACTCACCGAGAGAGTACGTACGAGCGGCTAGATTGTCACGATTAACGTCAAGTGACGAATTATCGGCATGAGCGATACTGAACGCTGGGACGATGGCGAGTTTCACGCCAAGGCATTCCAACAGCCATCGGATCGTTGATGATGATCAAGAAGACAAATCACCGTTCACTTCAGCCAAAAACAGTGACTAAGACTGCGCCAGTGACAATAGCTACGCCACCCACGATCCGCCGATAGAGATACTGTTCTTTGAGAAATGTTCCCCCGAAAATAATTGCTAAGAGAACGCCGGATTGGAGAAGAATTGATGTCTTCGTTCCCGTCGCTAAATAGAGCGCACCGAGTCCCGCTACGATAAGGAGGCTTCGAAACACCCCAAGCGGAATTGTCTGCAACGTCGGGGTGACCGTGTCAATCATCTCAACGACACCGCCATTGACGACCGAGATAACGGCTGTTGCGACCGCCGTAAAGAAGAGAAAATAAACCGCATAGGTCGCCGGTGCAGCACCAAAGACGTTTAACGCGGTTCGATTGATTAAAATCGTAAACACAAGCGACGCCGTACTCAACAGCCCAAGCTGCACCCCAGATCTTGTAATCCCTCGGACCGGTGAGAGCCAATCGCCTTCAATCAGTATCGAATAGATCCCAACCGTACTACAGGCGGCAGCTAACAGGATCCAAAAATTGTAGCCCTCCGGAAAAAACAACGGCTCAACCGCTGCAACCATCACCGGAACAAGCGCCCGTAACGGGGAGATAGTACTGAGGTCTTCAGTCTCATAGGCGCGTGCTAACAGCCAGTAGGAAAACCCACTGATCGCCCCAGAGATCGTCACAGCAACAAGCGCCAACCCAGGAATAAGATACGTCGTTGATGATACGAACGGGACGACGATCGCCGCAACGGGTACCGCGATCAAATTACTCTGATGAGCGATTTTAATCGATGACACCTCGGTAACGATCTGTTTTTGATAGATCTGAAACGCAGCCCCACTCACTGCCCCAACAAGTCCCAGAATCACCCAATAATCGAGGGCCATCGATCCGTCTAATCACAACTGTGTCATGTATCTAGCACTAAATGTTAACGATTGAGCTCACTGCATTAACCCGAAGACCGTCGAACCTCATCCTGCCGATGGGTTTGTGCTCTAACCTATTCAGTCTCCGATTCAATCTCAATCACTTCCCCGCCACCGCAACCAAGTTCACATCGTAATGTCGGTAACCTTTCTTTGGCTTCCTCTGGGGATCGGTTCTCGAAAGGCACGCTCTCTTCCTTTGACTTGCATGATCGTAACCGAGTTTGTGAACGGCTCCATGATGCGCTGTATACAGCAAGAGTATCACGATTGCGAGCAGGTGTTTATTTTCAGCAATTCTCGACTCGCATCGTTCAACAAGGCTGGAAGCCCGTGAGTGCTGTTTTTTGTTGAAGAATACGATTACTGCGATCCGAATGAGCAAAATCACCCAACAGAGTAGTGGAGCTGGATCGCAACCCCTATTAGCGCAACCGCTGTACGATGGGATGAGTCCTGTTAGGGTAGTGGACTATCCTACGGGCTTGCGGAGCCTGTGACCGGAGTTCAAATCTCCGACAGGACGCTCACAGCCGGATTGGCTCTATTTTCCGATCACTCGATCCAGGCGACGCCGATCTGGTAGCTGGTTCCCCGTGAGCAGTATGGATGTCCGAGCTCAACCAAGACAAGACAAGTATCGGCTGTGATAATTGGAACGGGTAGTTTTTGCCTAACGCAATCATTCCCCGGGGCGTACGCCGATTGATCCATGGGGAAGGACCGTGTCCGGCAGTTCGTGGAGGGGACGAAAGCGGCGAGTACACTGGTGGGCAGTTTCTTCATGGTCGCGTTGACGCTGGTGTTGATCATCACAACCGGCGTAGTCATTCTTGATACCGATATCGCGGCCCTCAAGCCCGCTCCGGGGACGGTGCTCTCCGTCGATACCGACACCAACGCGAACAACCTCACGATCGAACACAAGCGGGGGGAGGCACTCGATTCCGCCCACACCCGGATCGTCGTCGACGGGAACGGCTCCGAAACGACGTTCGAGCCGACGTCGGTATCGACGACGCTGACGGCCGGCGAACGGGCCACGATCGATCTCGACGATATCAACGGGAACAACCGTATCGACTGGACGACCGATCGATCGGGCTGGGAATACAATCAGTCCGGCGGCTTCGATGGATTCGAGGGCGGCGAGGAGATCACGGTCCGGATATACGATACGGAATCACAGAAGGTGGTGTTTCGAACGACCGTCACGGCCGAAGATGCGACGACGAGTGCGAATGCGGTCTCCCAAGTCGACGGCAGCGCCGCGGCAACGAACACCAAGAAACTCACCTTCGATGTCTCCGCCAGCGAAACGGTGACCGTCGAACAGTTCGCGATCACGACCGCCAACAATCTCTCGACGCTGTCATCAGTAACGGGCAACGACGAGGTGAAGATCACCGGCAACGGCCCATCCGGCCGTGCCGACGCGCCGTCGGGGTATCCGACCGATGGCACGACGTACACCCTCAACACGACCAAGACGATCGACAGTGGAACGACCGCCACGGTGAAGATCAAGAAATTCGGCGAGAAGATCACGATCTATGGCTTCACCGACGCCGGGAGTGCGGACATTACGGTCACGCTGATGTTTGCCGATGGGAGCCAGACGACGTTCCATTTCGCCGCTGACAGCGCCTGAGATATGGTGAGTGTCGGGCAAGCGTGTTTGGTGATGAAAGACGTCCGCCGCCGTGCAGACGGCGGAGCGCCGTCCCCGTAACTCAGCCATCGTCGCCGGTAAACCCGCTCGTGAAGATCGCGATCCACTGGCCGTAGTCGGGCGTGGTCCGAACCTCGACGGCGACGACCCACTTGACCCACTGAAACCCCCGACGACCGGGAGCGACGAGCCGAGCCGGCGCCCCGTGACCGTGGGTCAGCGGTTCGGGTCCGTCATGGGTGGCCAGCAGTGCCCCCCGAGCTTCTTCGATGGGGAGGCTAAAACGATACCCCGTCACCGATCGGAAGCTCACCCAGCGGGCATCGGCCGTGGCGCCGGCGGCATCGAGCAAGCGACCGACCCGGATCCCGCGCCAATCGCGGGTCGCATACCACCCGCTCGTACAGTCAAGCGTCGCCTCTCGTGCATCCAACGTCCCCTCGATCAGCGTCGAGTACGCGTAGGACTGGGGCGTCTCGACGGCGCCCGTCACGGTCAACGACCACGACGAGCGGTCGATCGGCTCGGGATCGTCGGCAACCCAGCTTGTGATCGGGAAGTCGTTGGGTGAGGCTCCTCCCTGGGGTTTCGAGCCGGTAAACCGGCGGGCCGCCCCGGCGGTATCCAACAACGAGACGATCGTCTGCTGGAGCCGCCAGGCGAGGACACCCCCGCCGAGCAACAGCGAGTACTGAATGGCCGTCCGGCGGCCCTCGAAATCGTCGGTCCGTGGGAGCCGGAACCGATCCCGGAGATGAACCAACAACAAGGGGACCACCAACAGCCCGAAGAGGATGTGGATGTTCATCGCGTTCCAGAGCAACACCTGGAAGTTGCCGCCGAACACCCAGTACAGCCCCGTCGCCAGGGCGGCGATCGCCATCGTCGCCGTCGCCACCGACACCGCCGTCGCGGCCGTCCACTGGTCGGTATCGGTGACCCGCGAGGCCACCCGCCGGAACTTCCAGCCCAACAACACGACCAGGATCATCCCGGCGACGCCGTGGGCGACGAAAATCGGCCAATCGCCCGGCCGGCCGGCGGTGAGGCTCACGATCCCCGAGCCGACCGCGGCCGTGACGGTCAGCAGGATCGACCAGTCGACGAGCCGGGGGCGGGGCTGGAGCCGCATCTGCGGTCGGTCATCCCTTGGGCTGGATCGGCAAAACGGTGTTCCCGTCCGGACGCGAAGTCGAAGTACATACCCCGATGGCGATCGATGCTCCGAGCCAGCCATGGACGCACACCTCCGGGCTGGGATCGCCGTCTACAACGCCGGGGGCTATCACGCCGCCCACGATGCCTGGGAGGACCACTGGCTGGAGCTGGAGTCGGGCACCGACGACGAACGGTTTCTCCACGGGTTGATCCAGTTCACCGCCGCGGTCCATCACGGCCAGCACGCAAACTGGGGCGGCCTCCAGGGGTTAGCCGAAAGCGCCTTGGAGTATCTAACGGGGCTGCCCGATCCCTATCGGGGCGTCGATCTTGGGCCTGTGTGTGGGTATTTAGAAGCACTCGCGAGCGACCCCGAGTACATCGAACGGACGGCCCCGATCGCGCTGACCTACGAGGGTGCCGCGATCGAGCTTGGCGACCTGGAGTTCGCGGGCGTCGCCGTCGCCGCCGACGTCCTCGCCGAGGAAAGCGAGCGATACGAAGCGGCGATCATCGACGACGCCGTCCGGTATGCCGAATCGGCGATCGCCGACAACGACACCAACGAGTTCGTCACGTTCCTCTTTGATTTCGTTACGGAACCCGACCAGCGCGGGATCGTCTATCAGCGACTCAGCGAACACGTCGAACGCCGGCGAAGCAAGGAAGCCGACGTCGAGGGGCTTTTCGAGGAATGACTGACACCGAATCGATCCCGGACCGAACCACGGCGGTACAGTATGACTACCACGTCCACTCGACGTACTCCGACGGCCGACATCTCCCCCGGATGGTCCGTGCCGCCGCCGAGGCCGGGCTTGCAGGGGTCGGGATCGCCGATCACTGTATGGTCACCAACCGCGAGGTGTTCCAGGACGCCCGCCGACAGTTCGGATTCAACCTCGATATCACCTACAAGCGGCGTCGTCGCGCCATCGAGACGCTCCGGGATCGGTTCGACATCGCCATCTACGACGCCGTCGAGGTGGATTATCATCCCGCCGATGAGGCCGCCATCGACGCGTTTCTCGATCGTGCCGGCTTCGAGTATTCGCTCGGCAGCGTCCATACGGTCGATGACGTCAATCTCCACGACGAGACGTATTTCGCCGAACTGTCACCCACCGAGCGGACCGCCGTCGTTGACACGTATTTCGACCGCGTCGTCGCGTTGATCGAATCGGACCGGTTCGACATCGCCGCCCACCTCGATCTGACCGAGCGAAACCCGGCGCTCCGTGGGATCGCGACGACGGATCACTACCGGCGTGTCGCCGACGCGTTGGTGGAATCACGGACGATCCCCGAACTCAACGCCGGCCGGATCCTCGAGGAGTACGGCGCCTTTCACCCCGCCAATGAGTTCATCGAGCTATTGTGTGCACGGGACGTCCCGTTCGTCGCCGGCTCCGACAGCCACGATCCGGGTTCGCTCGCCGACCGGGTCGACCGCCTCGATCAGCGATTCGATGACTTGGGGGTCGATCCGACAACAGTGTCGGGGCTGTAGGTATTCCGTCGACGTCGTCCACAATATGAGGGGCGATCACCTCGTCCACGACATCAAGAGAGTATACCTCAGGACGACTGTTTGACGACGAACTGGGCGATGCCCACCGCAAGGACCGTAAATTCAAGCAACACGAAAATCGCGATCCAGAGATCACTGCGATGGCCACTGCCCAGGATGACATAGTCCATGCCGTCAACGAGATACGTGATCGGCATCGCTCGGGCAGGGATCTCCAGATACACCGGTAACTCCTCGACGGGAACGAACACATCGCCGAGGATGACTTGCGGCGAGATCACCAGCGGGATAAACTGCACCGCCTGGAACTCGTTTTCGGCGAACAACGAGAGCAAGATGCCGACCCCGATCGCGGTGACCGCTCCGAGCATTTCGAGCACGAAGAACAACCCGATCCCATGTGCGAAGTCGATCTCAAGGAAAACAATGGCCGCCCCCAACAGGACGGTGACCTGTACGGTCGCTAAGAGCCCATAGCCCGAGAAGTAGCCGACGACAATGCTCGTGCGCGAGACCGGAGCGACGAGCACCCGTTCGAGGGTGCCCGCTTGCCGTTCGCGAAGAAACCCGATCGCGGTCAGCAAGTACGTGAGGATAAACACCAAGACGGCCAGAATCGGCGCCGCCACCTCCTGTGGATCCGCAAACACTTCGCTGACCAGATAGATCAAAAACACCGGAACGAAAAGCACCAGCCCCAGCGTTCGTCGATCCCCACGAATGGCGAGTAAGATCCGTCGAGTGATCGGCCACACGCCGGCCATTATGTCTCACCACCCTGCCGGGTCGACGCCTCACTGTCCGGTGTCGATGACTCGAGGAGTGCGAGAAACGCGCCCTCGAGATCATCGGTCCCGGTCCGTTCTAAGAACGCCTCCGGCGTGTCGAATGCAAGGACGGTGCCATCACGGAGAAAGAGCACCCGATCACAGCGATCGACCTCGCCCAGGTAATGCGTCGAGACCACGATGAGCGTATCGGCGTCCCGTCGGTCCCGAAAGGAATCCCACATCGCCGACCGGAGTTTCGGATCCAAGCCGACCGTCGGTTCGTCCAAAAACAGAACCGCCGGATCGTGTACGATCGCCGCTGCCAGGCTCGTCCGCCGGATCATCCCGCCCGAAAGCGAGCCGATCCGGTCGTCGCGGCGATCCCAGAGATCGACAAACCGCAACACCTCGCGAACGGCCGCCAGCCGGTCGGAGACGTCGTAGAGATCGGCGAAGAAGGCGACGTTCTGCTGGACCGTCAGGTCGTCGTACAGGGCGGTATGTTGGGGCATATAACCGATCTGTGCCCGCTCGCTTGGGCCCAGCTCAGTCGAGGGGACGCCGTTGATCCGGGAGGTCCCATCCGTAGGGCGAATGAGCCCGAGCAGCAGTTTGAGAAGGACCGTCTTGCCGGCGCCATTCGGGCCAGCAACGCCGACGATTTGTGGCCCGTCCATCGTTAGATCCACGCCATCGACGGCCGTGATGGCGCCGAACTCCTTGCGTAACCCGGTGGTCGCCAGCGAGGGGTTATTGCCGTGAGCCATAGGTCGTATACCAGTAGCCGAGACCGAGAATCACGATGACAGCACCGGCCCCGATCACGACGACCGACCACTCCTGTTCGAAAACGCCCTGGGACATGACCCTGACGACCACCTGCTCGCCACGGCTGCGGTATCGATCACCGTCTGGTTCATCGGCAGCGATCACGACTCCGATGCCGTGGGTGCTGGGAACGGCGTCATCGGCGACACTCAGTTCGAACGTCACCGTCGCCGTTTCGCCGGGGGCGAGTTCGGTGACGTGGGCGGTCGGTGAGACACTCGAAAACGGCGGCGTGGGTGAGAGTCGGACGGAGACGTTGTGAAACGTCGTCTCGGCACGATTCCGAACGGAGAGAACGAGTCGGTTGCTCGTATCGATCGAGACGTTGGTCTCGATCCCGGTCGCTGTGAGCCGATCGCGCTCGGGCAACACCTCGACCGTCACCGGGAACGGTTTGCTGACCTCCGGATCATCACCGCTCGTGTGATACTCGATATGGGCCGTCAGACGATGGGCGAGCGGCTCGGCGTCGCCGTCAACGGTCACCGGGATCGAAACGGTTCGTGCCCCACCCGGTGGGATGGTGCCAAGCGCCTGTTCGTGTTCACGAACCGTGAGTCCGATACGATCGGGCGTCTCGATGTGAAGCGACGCCGCCCGAACGGGATCGGACCCGGTATTGACCACGGTCAGTCGGACTGACTGCTGTTCGCCCACATAGAGTTCGCTTGTCACGTTCCGGATCCGAAACACCCGTTCGGCTTGTGGGGCGATACCGGCAACGAGTTGATCCGTTTGTCGCCGTTCGTCGGCAACACGGTACGAGACAGTGACAGCGATCGGATACGATCGAAGATCGGCCGTCGCCGCGATCCCGGCTTCAAAGACGAGTTGGCGGGATCCACCGGGTTGCAAGCGGCCGAGATACGTCTCGGCTCGCTGTTTACCACCGAACGTGAGCGTGGAGTCGGTCGATTGAACTGTAATCCGGATGTCACGGACCGGCGCGTCACCTGTATGTTGCATGGTGAGCGTGACGACGCCGGAATCGCCGACAGCGATGTCAGTTCCCGTTTGCTGGATACTGAACCGATCGGATCGCGAACCGATCGTGACCCCGGTTGTGAGCCGCTGGGATTGTCGACGGACGTCGTCGCTGTCCGTGTAGGCGACATCGAGCGCGATCGGAACGGTACGATCGTCGACGCCGTCGGCAACGTCGGCTTCGACGGTGACCGTCCGGTTTTCCCCCGGCTCCCACTTCCCGGCGAACGTCCGGATCTCCCCGGTTTGTCCGAACGTAAGCCGGGAATCCTGCGACCGAACGGTAAGCTGGGCTTCCCGAGCAGGAGCGGATCCGACGTTCCGAACAGTAACCGCGAACTGTCCAGTGCCGTCCACAATCCGTGTCAACGACGCCGTTTTGATGTCGAACTGAGCGGTCTCCTCGATCCGGAGCGTCACGTAGGTGGTGATGGTCCGTGACGATTCCTGGTGGTCCGGAATCGACGGATCGGCATGGACGATCGCGTTCGTGTAGGTATACTCCACTTCAACCGGCAGCCGGTACGTTCCGGGCTCGGCAGTGTCCTTTACTGAGATGGCAAAGTCGATCGGCCCAACCGAGCCTTCAGGTACGTTTCCGACCGGTTGCGTATCGGTGTTGATTTCGATCGGCGCGGATCCGTTTGTCAACGTCACCCGGACGTTTCGGGCCGTCGTGACCCGCTGTTCGTCGCTCGGACGCCCGCCAGTTTCGAGTTCGCCCCCGTTGAGCACGAAGAGTTGCAACGTTGTTTCCTCACCAGGCGTGACGTGATCGTTCGGCAGGTGAACACTCAGCGAGGGTTCACCTCGAGGAGCTGCCGTAGCCACGCCCGCTGTCAGGACCAGCAGGGTGACGACGATCACGAGGTGTTGGTATCGAGGCATGATGGTAAGACCGGATACACAACACTACGAAAGAGACTCAATAACCAATTATGCCGACTATAGTCGAGATATTTAAATGTAGACCGGATAATCACGAACATGAAATACATTCAAGCCGTGGCGAAACCGTCCTGGGAGCGGGTGCCGGAGTTTTTCCGAATACTCGCCGGGGCGTCGTATATTACGGAAACACGATTGTACGATTGGAATCCCGTTGAAACGAGAGAGGTATCAGCACTGTTCGAGGTAGACGGGGAGCTCGATCAGTTCAAAGCGGCGACCAGCGACATCGCCGGGATCCGATCTGTGGACACGACACCGGTGACCGATGATCGCTTTACGCTGCTGGCCGTTCTACAGCCCGACGAGGTGCCGCTGTTCGAGGAGGTATTCAGTGCGGTAACTCAGCGAGGCATCGTGGTAGCGAAGCCGGTCGTCTACCGGGATCGACAGGTACGGGCCCGGATCGTGGGGAGTGCAAAAACGTTGCAGGCGGCTATCAGCGAGCTGCCGGAGGCCATCGAGTTTCAGATCGCGGCCGTCGGTGATTTCACGCGCCAGCGGGAAAATCCGATGTCGGGACTGAGCGATCGCCAACGCGAGGTCCTATTGATGGCTTTCGAGATGGGGTATTATGAACATCCACGCGAGGCGACACACGAGGATATCGCCCAACAGTTCGATCGAACGCCCCACACGATCTCGGAACACCTCCAGAAAGCGGAGGCGAAGATCATCGATAGAGCCCTCGAGTTAGAGGCTCGTGACGGAAACGGGAGGATGAGCAGAACTGGGTAAGACGACAACGGTCCGACAGTCGATCGGCCGGAGGGTGTCCGGCGATCCGTCGGATCGATCGTTTATCGGAGCTCGGCGTCGATGATCTCAAATCTGGCTCCATCGCGGTTGCTTTCAGTCAGGACGATCTCCCAACCATGGGCCGTGGCGATGTCCTCGACGATCGTCAATCCGAGTCCGGTCCCATCCTGCTTGCTCGAATAGCCACCCTCGAACACGCGGTCACGCCGATCCGCGGGAATCCCGGTGCCGTCGTCGGCAACGTAGAACCCCGATGCGCGGTCTACCTCCCCGATCGTGATCGTTATCGCTTCGCCACCGTGATCGACCGCGTTGCCCAAGAGATTGGCCAGCAGTTGTCGTAATCGGGACCGATCGGCGTAGATGGACCGGTCAATATCGGTCACAAGGGAGGCGCCACCTGTGGAAACGGTTCGCCAACAGGTCGTCGCAAGCGTCTCGAGATCGACCCATTCCCGCTCGGCAACCCGCTCGCCGGCACGTGCAAGCGTCAAGAGGTCGTCGATCAACGACTCCATGCGTTCAAGGGCTCGTTCGACAGCAGTCAGATGATCGCTGTCACAGTCGTCCTGTGCCAGTCGTAACCGGCCCGACGCGACGTTTAGTGGCCCTCGGAGGTCATGGGAGACAACGCTCGCGAACTCATCGAGCCGTTCGTTTGTCTGTTTGAGTCGTTCCTCGCGGGCCTTCCGATCCGAGATATCACGGGTGTTGACGACATAATGGCCGTCGGGCGTGGTGTTGGTCGAGGTGACGGATTCGACCCAGCGGTATGAACCGTCCGCCACCCGGTGTCGGTATTCCACGGCTTCGATCGTACTCCCCTCGCCCTCGACGACGGTGCGAAATGCGTCGACGACCGCCTCACGGTCCGCGGGATGGAAATATTCGGCCACCTGCTCACCGACCAGTTCGTCCTGATCGAAGCCGTAAATCCGCTCAATCGACGGACTCTCGAATTGGATGACACCATCTGCATCGAGGACGGTAAGCAGATTCGTCGAGTGGAGGGGGATCACATCGAGGGAAATGCCCGCGTCAGTATCCGTGGCGTCCAGTGAGTCCGATGGACGGTCGTTTCCCATGTCTCTCTCTCAGGACCAGCGGTTATGATCCCTTCGACCGTGAGCCCGTAATCGCGGTTAG
>JAXINS010000055.1:0-23536 GCA_034190395.1 Chewarchaeum aethiopicum (SeqCode) | reverse complement strand
TCGCCGACCACAACGGCGATCGGGCCGGCGACGTTTACGAGGCGTTTCATGACCGGACCGACCTCGGATACACCCGCTACTCGGAGATTGTCAACAAACTCGATCAGCTCGACATCATCGACGCGAATTACACCACCGTCGAAGGCCGGGGGCGCTCACGCGAGCTTTCTTTGACGTACGATCCACAAGCCGTCAAAGAGCGATTGGATTGAAAACGGGAGCGACGACCGCCGGCAACTAGAGCCCAACGTCGACTCAGTCGTCGGCTTCGATCGGCGGTTCGACACCCTCCGTCCGGGCCGTAAGCGCCCGATCACGGAGGGAGGCCGACACGCCCGGGGTTTCATCGGGCGTCACCGGCCCTTGGGATTCGATTTCCTCGAGCGAGCGCGGGAACGACCGCAGTTCCATATGGAGAGCGATACCCGCCTTGGCGCCCTGGCCCATCGCGACGGGGATCTGGTTGTGTCCTGGCGTGATATCGCCGACCGCATAGACCCCATCGACGCTCGTCCGACCGTGATCGTCGACATCGATCGTGCCGTCGTCGTTGAGATCACAGTCCAGTTGTTCGGCGAGTGCGGTGTTGTACTCCGAACCGTACATCGGGAAGCCACCGCGGTACTCGCGGCGCGTCCCGTCCTCGAACTCGAAGGCTTCGAGCCAACCATCCTCAGCCTTGTCCATCCCGGCGATCTCGGTGTCGATGACATCGATCGGGTGGGCTTCGAGCATCCGGCCGGTTTCCTCGCTCCAAGTCGGCTCGTCGCCGCGCAACAGCAGGTCGACCTCGTCGGTGAAATTCAGCATGATCATCGCCACATAGGCCGCCGAATCGTCGTGGCCCATCACGTACACCGGCTCGTCGATGAACATATACGCGTCACAGTGCAGGCAGTAATGCAGGCCCATTCCGGTTCTGGGGAGGGGTGGATCCGGCCGCTTGTCGTTGAAGCCGGTCGCGATCACAACGCGATCGGCCGTCGCCGTGACATCGGTAGCAGTCACCCGGAAGCGACCGTTATCGAGGCGCTCGATATCGGTGACGAAATCCTGATGATAGTCCGTTCCGTAGTGCTTGAGCTGTTCGACGGCGGTCTGGAGGAACTCGTTGCCGGAGACGGATTCGGGAACGCCGATGACGTTGTGGGTATCGAGCATCATCGCCGCTCGGCCACCGCCGCGGTTAATGACAGCGGTGTCATGGCTCAGTCGGGTCGTATATAACGCGGTCGTCAGGCCGGCCGGCCCGCCACCGACGACGATAACCTCATACGTACGTTCGCTTGGATCGTTCATCTGTTGACATGTTCGACTGGGAGCGGTATATATGGCGCGTTCGTCCCCGATGCTACCGGATTTTCCGACGGTGATTGTCGCGTCACAGGGGGGCGATCGAGCACCCGCTCGACGAAAATCGGCTGGATGAAGAGCGTGTGATCAGGACAGTAACTGATCGAGTTGGCGGCGTCGACGATCGAGATCGAAATCGGGATCGACGCTACCGGCCCGGGCAAGGCGTTCGAGGACCAGCCACGGATCGGTACCCCGGTCGCTCACGATATCGACGAGTGCTTCGATCGCGGGGCGGTTCATCGCGACCGAATCAAGCTGTCCAACGATCAGTGCCATCGCCACACCGGCTTCGCCGGTCGGAAAGGCGTCACTGAGCCGAGCAAACGCCGCGTCCGAACCCGCGGGTGCTGACGTCGCATCGACGGCCGTCAGTTCGAGACAGCGCGGGCAGATAGCCATCGCCTCGGCTGCCTCGGGTGCATGCGAACGGAGCGACTCGGGCACCGAAAACGGGATCGGATCGGGATCGCAAGAACAGACCACGAGCAGAGACAGAGAGTGGGGCCAATCAGTCGTCGGTGGCCACGACCGGTTCCTCGGCTTCGGCCTCAGCGGCGGCGATCGCTTCCTCTTCTTCCTCTTCGCGTTCCTTCTTGGCTTTGATCTTCTTCATGCGGAAGATCTCCTCGCGTTCCTGCTCTTCGAGTTTCTGTTCGATGTACTCTTTGTTCTCGTAGAGTTCGGGCAGGAGCTTGAATTCAAGCGCGTTGACCCGGCGTTTGGTCGTCTCGATTTCCTCAAGGAGCTTTTTCATCGCGGTCTCGACCTCGGCGGCGAGGATGATCGACTCGAGGAGTTCCTCGTAGGCCTCGGCGGCCTCGTCGATCCGGGCGGAGGTGCCAAGCAGTCCGTAGCCACGCTGATCGAGGTTCTTTTTGACGCGGGTGGATTCGATCTGGGGGACGACAACGCCCATGATGTTCTTCGCCTCGGTCGTGATCTCGGGGTGTTCCTTGAGCGCGGCCGCGGCCCCTCGGACCGCGATGTCACCCTCCATCGCGCGGGCCTTGTCGATCTTTCGCTGGGCCCGGTCGTAGTCGTCCTCGAGGTTGTCCCGGACGTCCTGGGCCTGATCAAGGATGTCCATGAACTCCATGATGAGGCCGTCGCGTTTCTGTTCGAGTGTGTCGTGGCCCCGCTCGGAGAGTTCGATGCGGTCCTCGATCTGCATCAGGTTCTTGCGGGTTGGTTTGACGTCTTCGGCCATGTGCTCGTTGCTGGTGGCTTACGGACCCAGCCGGATAATCTTTTACAGTTTCCCGACGTCGGACGCCGACAGTCGAACGGCCGAGGGCGGCGACCATCGACCACGGCGACGGCGCTCATGGGACGAACGGCGGGAAAACACGATCCAATAAAACGCAAACCCTGCTCGACGGTCGGCGACGCGACCGGTCGTCTCAGTCGCCGACGGCTTCCTCGGTCTCGGTTTCGGTCGCAGCGTCCGTCTCGGCTTCGTCTTCGATGTAATATTTCTCGATGAAGTCCTCGTCGATCCGGTTGAGCTCCTCTTTGGGGAGCATCGAGAGGAGCTCCCAGCCGATACTGAGGGTTTCTTCGATGTCGCGGTCGGTGTTAAAGCCCTGCTGGACGAACTCCTGTTCGAACCGATCGGCGAAGTCGAGGTACTTGTTGTCCCGTTCGGAGAGGGCCTCCCGACCGACGATGTTCACCAGGTCACGGAGGTCCTCGCCCTCCGCGTAGGCGGCATACAGCTGGTCGGAGACGTCCCCGTGGTCCTCGCGGGTCAGGCCCTCGCCGATCCCCTCGTCCATCAGCCGTGACAGCGACGGCAGGACGTTGATGGGCGGTTCGATGCCCTGACTGTTGAGGTCCCGGTCGACGTAGATCTGGCCCTCGGTGATGTAGCCCGTCAGGTCCGGGATCGGATGGGTGTCGTCGTCGCCGGGCATCGTCAGGATCGGGATCTGGGTGATCGATCCATCGACCCCCTCGATGCGGCCGGCCCGCTCGTAGAGGGTCGCCAGGTCGGTGTACATGTAGCCCGGATACCCACGGCGGCCGGGAACTTCCTCCCGGGCCGCGCCGATCTCCCGGAGGGCCTCACAGTAGTTGGTCATGTCCGTCAGGATGACCAACACGTGATACCCCTTATCGAAGGCGAGGTATTCGGCGGTCGTCAACACCAGCCGCGGCGTGACGGTCCGTTCGACGGCGGGGTCGTCCGCCAGGTTGAGGAAGACGACCGATCGCTCGAGGGCGCCGGTTCGCTCGAAGTCCTCCATGAACTCGTTGGCCTCTTCCTGGGTGATCCCCATGGCGCCGAAGATCACGGCGAACTCGCTTTCCTCCTCGTCGTCGCCCTCGGCTTCCTCGGGGACGGTCGCCTGGCGGGCGATCTGCAGCGCCAGATCGTTGTGTGGCAGGCCCGACCCCGAGAACAGCGGCAGCTTCTGGCCACGGACCAGGGTGTTCATCCCGTCGATCCCGGAGATACCGGTCTGGATGAACTCCCGGGGGAACTCCCGGGCATAGGGGTTGATCGCCGCGCCGACGATGTCACGTCGTTCCTCGGGGACGATGTCGGGACCGCCGTCGATCGGCTGGCCCGACCCGCTGAGCACCCGCCCGAGGAGATCCTCGGTAACGGGCATCTTCAGCGTCTCATCCAGAAAGCGCACTGAGGATTTGGTATCGATCCCGTCGGTGCCTTCGAAGACCTGGATGGCGACGAATTCGTCGGTCGATTCGAGTACCTGTCCCCGCCGGACTTCGCCGGAGCCGAGCTCGATTTCGACCATCTCGTCGTATCCGATGGGCTCGTCGATCTCGGCAAACACCAGCGGGCCGCTGATCTCCGTAATCGTTTGGTATTCCTTCATTGTTCTTAGTACAGCTCCCGGAGTTGTTCGGTGATCTCCGCCTCGAGGTCCTCGACGAACGTCTCGTAATCCTCGGCGGTGCCGATACGGTTGAGCCGTGGAGCGCCATCGATGCTCTGGATCTCGGTGACGGGGACGCCGGCGTCGAGCGCCTCGAAGGCCTCGTCGTTGAACGTCTTGATCGCCTCGAGCATCAGGTAGCTCTTTTCGGGCTCACAGTAGGTGTCGACGTCGTGGAAGGCGTTTTGCTGGAGGAACGCCTCGCGGAGATAGCGGGCCACCTCGAGGGTGAGCTGCTGGTCCTCCGGCAGGGCGTCCTTGCCGACCAGCTGGACGATCTCCTGGAGTTCCGTCTCCTCGTCGAGGGTGTCGATCGCCCACTGGCGGAGCTCCGGCCAGTCCTCCTCGACGTTCTCGACGAACCACGGATCGAGCTGGTTGCGATACAGCGAGTAGGACTCGTTCCAGTTGATCGCCGGGAAGTGGCGGCGTTCGGCGAGGTCGGCGTCCAGCGCCCAGAAGGCCTTGACGATCCGGAGGGTGTTCTGGGTCACCGGTTCGGAGAAGTCCCCGCCCGGCGGCGAGACGGCCCCGACGACCGAGATCGAGCCCTCGCTGCCGTTGATGTTCTTGAAGAAGCCGGCCCGTTCGTAGAACTCCGAGAGACGGGCAGCCAGATACGCCGGATACCCCTCCTCGCCGGGCATCTCCTCGAGCCGCGAGGAGATCTCCCGCATGGCCTCGGCCCACCGCGAGGTGGAATCAGCCATCAGCGCCACGTCGTAGCCCATATCGCGGAAGTACTCCGCGAGCGTGATGCCCGTGTAGACACAGGATTCACGCGCCGCGACGGGCATGTTCGAGGTGTTCGCGATGAGGCAGGTCCGGGACATCAACGGTTTGCCGGTCTGTGGGTCCTCGAGCTCGGGGAACTCCTCGATGACTTCGGTCATCTCGTTGCCCCGCTCGCCACAGCCGACGTAGACGACGATGTCGGCGTCGGCCCACTTGGCGAGCTGGTGTTGGGTGACGGTCTTCCCGGAGCCGAAGGGGCCCGGAATCGCCGCCGTCCCGCCTTTCGCGATCGGGAACAGCCCATCGAGGATGCGCTGGCCCGTGATAAGCGGGGTCGTCGGCGTCTGTTTCTCGTCGGCCGGCCGGGGTTCACGCACCGGCCACTCCTGGTGCATCTGGATCTCCTCGCCGGAGTCCAGTTCGACGACGGTTTCCTCGACGGTGTACTCGCCCTCGTGGGCTTCGACGACTTCGCCGCCCTCGGAATCAGGCGGGACCATCACCTTGTGCTCGATGCTCTCGGTCTCGGGAACCGTTCCGACGATGTCGCCGGCCTCGACGGTATCGCCGGCCTCGACGGTCGGCGTGAACTCCCAGGTCTGATCGAGGTCGATCCCTGGGGCGTCGACGCCACGGTCGAGGAACGACCCCATCTGGTGTTCGAGCACGTCGAGGGGACGCTGGACGCCGTCGTAAATGGAGTCCAGCATGCCCGGTCCGAGATCCACCGACAGCGGCTCGCCGGTGTTCTCGACCGGTTCGCCCGGCTCGACGCCGGAGGTCTCCTCGTACACCTGGATGGTCGTAACGTTTCCTTCGATCTCGATGACTTCGCCCATCAGGCCCTCCTCGCCGACGTAGACGACATCGTTCATCTTCGCATCGAGATCGATCGCCTGGACAACGGGGCCACTGACGGTCTGAATCTCGCCGTCCTCGCGGACGGTCTCGGTTTCTGTCGCTTGACTCATTCTTGCTGATAGTTCCTGGCTGTGCGTGTGTTGTTGGTCCTGATGCTACTCTTATTCGCCATCGTCCTCGTCCATGAGGTCGATTCCGATGGCCCGCTTGATCTGATCGCGCAGGCCGCTTTGGGTCCCGCTGCCGCCGACGGTGACGACGGTCGGTTCGATACTGGTCTCGACCGCCTGGCGGACGTTCCGTGAGAGGTACTCGAGGTCGGCCTCATGCATCACGACGATGCCGACACCGTCATCGGCGAGGATCTCCTCAACAGCCTCATCGAGCTCCTCGTCTTTGTCTTCGTCGGCGACGTTTGCAAACCTGCGGACGCCGGCCAGTCGGAATCCGGTCGTAAACTCCGGGCTCCCGACGACGGCGATCTCCTGGCCTTGGCTTTCGTCCTGTCGCTGACTCATAGGATCACCAGTTCCTCTTCGATCTCGGTTTGATCGAGACCCGATTCCCGGCCGCGTGCGATCGCCCGAATGTTCTCGACCTCGCGTTCCTTCGCGAGGACATAGGCCAACACCGGACAAACCGACAGCGGATACAGATGCGAGAGGTGATCGGAATAGCCCAACAGCGCTACATCGAGGGCGCGTTCGAATTCGATCAGGCTGTCGGCCCGTTCGAGCTCATCGAGCGCGTCGGCGAGCTCGTTGCCGTAGGTGCTCTCCCGGACGCGGTTGATCAGCTCGTCGACGTTGCTGGCGAGTTGATCGAGTTCCTGAGCGTCGAACAACCGGCCGCCGGCGATGAAGTAATCGGCCGCGCTGATGTCCGCCCCGCTGCGGGCGATCCGCAAGGCGTTACGGACGTTCCGGAAGTCGATCTCCGCCTGCAGGAACTGGACGTAGAGCTCGGTCGCCGGGCCCTCGTCTTCGGGGGCGGCCCCAAGCAGGTTCTCGTAATAGGCCCGATCGACCGCGTTCTCCAGGGGGACGAGCAGGCCCGAATCCTCGTAATCCGAGAAGGCCGCATCGAGGGGCTCGCCGAACATCGTCCCCTCGAGGACGGTCACGACCTCCTCCATCGAGCCGGCGGCGACGAGTGCTTCGAGCATCGCATCGTCGAAGGTCCCCGCCGAGATGAAGTCCTCCCGGATCGCTTCGGGATCGGTGTCGGCGTAGATGCCCCGCAACGTCGTCTTGACGTTCCAGGCATCGAACTTCTCGAGATACCGGGCGATCATCTCGTAGAGCTGTCCGTCGGCCCACCGGAGGATATCCTCGAAGTGGTGGGCGAGGTTGCGATTCAGCGCGAATTCGATGAGGTCGACCCCGCTGTGACGGGAGCCAAGCGCGTTGATCTCCCGGTCGTATTCGGTCTCCTCCATGAACCGGGCGATCTCGCCCGGGCTCATGCGGATCAGCTTGCGGTAGTCCTCCTCCTCGAACAGGCGCGCTCGACGGGCACTGACGCGGGCCGTGACGTACTCGTAGTTCGAGTCGCCGGTCGCGATCATTGCTCCCCTGTAGTGTCCGACTCGAAGAGTTGATCCGAGATGTCCCGCAGCGAGTCATCCCAGACGTCTTCGAGCACGGAGTCGAAGGTGTTGTTGACACGCAGTCGTGACCCCTCGCTTTCGAGGACGACGCCACCGAGACAGTCGTACTCGCCGGCGTATTCGAAGCCCTCGTAGTCGGCACAGAGATCCTCGATGAGGTCAGCGTCGTCGGCGCGACCGTACACCGACACGGAATCGACGTCATCGAACTCGGGGGCGGCCGCCTCCAAGAGTGAGGCGGTCAGGTCCCGCCGCTGGTCCCCCTCGAGGGATTCGATGCGGTCTTCGACTGCATCCCGAACCGATTCGAGCATGTCCCGACGGGCTTCGAGGCGTGCCTGTTTGGCTTCGAGGTTCGCACTCGAGAGCCGCTGTTCGCGTTCCTGTTCGATCTGTTGTTCGACGTCCTGTTCGGCGTCGGCGATGATCTCCTCGGCGTCCGACTCGGCATCGGCGATGATCGCCTCGGCCCGCGCCTCGGCATCCTCGCGGATCTCATCCGCACGCGCGCGGGCTTCCTCCCGGATGTCCTCAACGACCGTTTCGAGGCTCATTGATACAGAAAGGAGGAGGTTTAGACGATGAACACGACGACCAGCGCGAGAATCACGAGCGTCTCGGGCAGCACCGTCATAATAAGCCCGATCCCGAAGAGATCGCGGTCCTCAGCGATGGCGCCGATAGCAGCCGAACCAATACCGCGCTCGGCGATTCCCGCACCGAACGCCGCGAGACCAACCGCCAGCGCAGCGAACGCCGATGGGGCGTTCGGAATGGCCGGCGCTCCTTGTTGTAGTACGACACTTGCGAACAGATTAACGAACGTGATGAGTTCCGACATGATTTACTTGCACCTGGGTAACGGTTGATGTACCCGAACAGGTGAGTTTCACTGCAGTATCCTCATAAAGGTTCCCAAACCGCGCTGATACCGCTCGTTTCGGGCATTCTGGACGCGTTGCTACCGGCCGGAAAACGAACGAACTCCCGATGGATCGCCGTGGACGATCGGTCCTATTCCTCGGTTGTGTACCGCCGTTCACGACCGAACGGCTCGTAGGCGTCGCCGCCGCCGCCCTCGTAGTAGAACTTCGAGAAGAACTCGTAGTACTGGAGACGCAACGCCTGCAGGCCGGCGCTGGTAACCCCCAGTCCGAGGACGATGAGGTGACCGAGGACGAGCACGAGCAATCCGACGATAACCAGCGCGATCCCGCCGTGGAACAGGCCACCGAAGAGGATGCCCGTGACCTCATGGCCGTGGACCATATCGCCGACGTGTGGCATGTGGCCGAGCCCGAAGTGCCACTCGGCCTTGTTGCCATGGCCGGTGACGTAGACGCCGAAGGTCAAGAGATTGACGACGAACGCCATCCCGGCTTTGGCTAACAGCACGGCCGCGATCCGGGCATACGAGAGGACGTTCACCACGACGTCGAGGAACTCGATTAGTCCGCGGCCACCCTCGCCGGCCAACAACAGGACGAAACCGATGGCCGCCAGGGCCAGCCCGCCGGTGCCGACCGACGGCGCCAGTCCGGTAAAGCCGAGTGCATAAGCCGCTTTCTCACCGGTCCCGAAGACAGTAAAGAGGAAATCCGGTTTGGCACCCGCGGCCTGCCGGCTGAAGATCCAGATCCAGACGCCGAGCATGAGCGTCAGCCACGAGCCCTTCTCGAGGATCGCGTCCTTGAGGCCGTGACCCTGTGTCAGCTGGACGAACCCGAAGATATACCCGATCGATAGATGCGCCAGCCCGGCGAGGAGCACGGTAACGATCCATGTCTGGGCGTATTTGAGATCGGCCGGCTGGAGACCCTTGTGCATCGGCGGACCGTGCAGGCCCAGCAGTCCCTCCCAGAAGTGTGTCGCGATGAGGTGAAAGCCGAAGATCTCGCCATAGAGGATACCGAATACCATCGTGAAGGCGCCGGCCCACATCGCAACGCCACCGAGACTCCGGAAGCCCTGACTGTCGAAGGAACTCCACAGCCAGTAGCCGATAGCCAGATAGAGGGCACCGTAGCCGAGGTCACCGATCATGAACCCAAAGAAGGCCGGGAAAGTCAGAAAGAGAATGACCGTCGGATCGAGATCCCAGTACTGTGGTCGATTGATCGTCTCGACGAGCAGCTCGAACGGCTTGGCGAATTTCGGGTTGTCCTGGATGATCGGCGGTTCGTCCCCACCCATCGTGACGTTGCTACCGCCGTCGGCAACGGCTTCCTCACCCTCGCCATGATCGCCGCCATGACCGTGGTCGTGGGGCGGTTCATAATCGGCGCGTTCAAGTTCCTCGATTTCGACGTGATCGCCGACGGCGTCCTGCACCGCCGAGACCAGTTCCGGATATCGATCGGATGGCACCCATCCTTCGGCGACGAAGGCGTTCTCGGTCGTCGCAAACTGGAGTGGGGCCTCCTTCTTTTGGGCCTCGATGGCCAGCGTCTCCTCGGCGGCCAACAGGAAGCCGGCCGCATCGAGCTTGAGATCGTCGAGTTCGTCCTGGACGGTGTCGAGCTTCGATTCGAGACGTTCGCGTTCGTGTTCGAGTTCCTCAAGGTAGGTTTCGGGATCGCCCTCGGCGTCGGGGATCTCGAGGGCGGTGAATTCGACCCCGACGAGAGCCTCTTCGATGGCATCCTCGTCGGCCGGATAGCTAAACGCCGCGACGACACCGTCGGCGCTGAACGTCTCGACGGCGGTGATCCCGTCGGCGTCGAGCAATGCGCGTTCGACGGCCTCGGGATCGCCCTCGCCGACACGGACCGACAACGAGTCGTACCCCGAAAGGAGATCTAGATCCAATCCGAGGGCCGCGAACGGTTCGGCGGCCTCGAGACGTTCCTCGACGGCCCGCAGTTCATCGCGGAGCTCGTTACGTCGATCGTCGAGTTCGTTGACCTCGGTGCGGATCTCCTCGAGTTGGTCGTCGAGGTCATCGTCGGTGACGATCCGGGCCGGACCGGCATCTTCCTCGGAGATATCGAGGATACTTTCGATCGACCGGACCGTTACGAGTTTCTCGGAGACTGATTCAGCGTTCTCGAGCGGATCGCCATTCTCGAAGCCCTCCCAGGATCCATCGTAGTCCGAAAGATGGAGCAGATTCAGTCCATGAACGGCCTCGATGACGTCGGGCATCACTCGTTTGGTCCCGGTCACCGAGACCCGGCTCATCCGCTCAGGCCTGAGCATGCACCGCCTCCGCGAACTGATCGAGGACGTACTCGATGACGTCCTCGCGGTTGTTTTCGGCACGCGCCTCGAGCTGTTCGCGCTCGGCTTTGCCCTCCTCGATGATCCGATCGCGTTCCGCTTCGATCTCCGCTTCGGCCTCGGCGAGACGGTCTTCCTTCAACTCCTCGGCCTCCGCGTGTGCATCCTCGCGGATCTCGGCGGCTTCCTCGCGGGCTTCGGCGATCGTCTCCTCGGCATCGGATTCGGCCTCGGCGACGATCTCGTCGGCTTCGCTTTCGGCCTCTTTGATCCGATCTAAAACCTCTGGCCTCGCCATATGTGCGTCAGTCGGCAACGCGGCTATTTGGTAGTTGCGAAGTCTCGGTCGAGTGGCATCCTCCGGCCTGCTGGCGCCGAATCCGGGGAGTTATTCCATTCACGGACCAACGGATCGGTAATGGGATTGCTGGAGGACAAGCGCCGCGCGCGGGTGTTCTACAAATACCTCTCGAAGGTGTACGACACCATCAACCCCTTTATTTGGACCGACGAGATGCGGGCGGAATCGGTCGCCATGCTCGATATCGACGCCGGCGACCGGGTGCTCGACGTCGGGTGTGGGACCGGCTACGGCACGGAAGCACTCCTGGAGTACACCGATGATGTCCACGGGCTCGATCAGAGCGTCCACCAACTCCAAAAGGCATGGGCGAAGCTCGGCAAACACGATCCGGTGTCGTTCTACCGGGGGGACGCCGAACGGCTTCCCTTCAAGGAGGACAGTTTCGATATCGTGTGGTCGTCGGGCTCGATCGAATACTGGCCGAACCCGGTCGACGCCCTCGCGGAGTGTCGCCGGGTAGTCAAACCCGGTGGGCAGGTACTCGTCGTTGGGCCCAACTATCCCCGCTCGTCGCTCTTCCAGAAACTCGCCGACATGATCATGCTCTTCTACGACGAACAGGAGGCCGATCGGATGTTCCGGGAGGCGGGCTTCGAGGAGATCGAACACCGACTGATGGGGCCCACCTACAATCCCGAGATCGCGATCACCACGCTGGCGAAGGCGCCGGGATCGGGATGACGGAACAACCAAGACGATCATTGTAGTGTGATCGGACCGCTGTTAGGCAGAATCGGAGCGTCCGATATTCGCCGAAGCACACTTGGAGTACTATTGCGCCGTCGTCGAGAGCCGGACAATCCGGGTATCACGTTGGTAGATTTCGATCACGACGGTTGCCTCGGTCGTTATAGCCGGACGATTCGTTCCCGCTATGCGAAATGACACCGATTCCGACGGCGTCCAGATCGGATCGGCAGCGCTGTTGAACGGGCCGGTTGGTCCGGCCTGAAAACCACGGGCAGCGAAAAACGGAATCGGCGGTTGATGCCGTAGCGGTGTTCCGTCGATAGTAAGTCGAACGGTGAGCGTCCGAACATCAAGCGGTCGACCGCCGTCATGGATCAGGCGAACAGTCTGCCGGTCGGCATCGACCGTGACCGAGAGAACGACCGGCGACGGAGCGGTCGTCTGGATGTCGGCGGGCATGCGGAGGAGCGTCCCACCGACCACGGCCGCGAGGATCGTCGTCAGGGCGACCAGCAACACCAATCCGACCACCGGCGACGTGCCACGATCGGGTGAATCGACCCATCTCCTCCGAGAACGATGAAAGAAACGGGAGGCTCGAGACACACCCGCCCGTGGTCGCGGGTTCGGTCTTGAACTCTCGGAAGACAGTGACGACTGAGGAAGGCTCGTCGTCTCAGCCTGATGGCGTGGCCGTTTCGTTGCCCGATTGCAATGGGACCGGGCGGAAGCGAACCGAGACGTTGCCGGTGTCAGTCACGGCGGTGATCTGGCCGCCCCCACGTGGCGCGAGCGTCCACAGTTGGCCTTCGGTCGTTTCGCCGATCGATCGATCACCGAGTTGGATCGTCGCAACGACGGGATCGCCATCGACATCCCGGACACTAATCCGGAGGGGACCGCCAGCGAACGTCCGGTTGACCGTGAGCGTCACGCCGTTTTGGGTCTTGCTGACGGTTGTGTCGGGTCGATAGGCGGGCAATCGGCGATACTGCACTTCATAGAAAATCCGTTCGCTAACACCATCGAGATAAGCAACCAACCGACCGCTCGCTGTTTGAGCCGTGATCTGGTAGGCGCCACCCCCGATGCCGGTGATCCCGGTAAGCGAGCTATCGTTGTAATGTTGTTCGGCCTGGACGATGGCCTCGTTGATGCCGATGGCTGCACCACCTTCCAGATTCCGTCGGTCGAGCCGGTAGGCTTCCCGGATATGCTCGTTGTTCAGAAACATCGACAACACGAGTCCGTTCGCGGAGCTTTCGAGGTAGATGCGATCAGGCGGGGCAGGCGCCCCTCGGAGGGCGGCTCGCAGCTGTGTCCGAACCGGTCCTTGGAACCCAACCAGCAACGATTTGAGGCGGTTGACACGGGGACGGACGGTAAACCGGGGGACCTCATTGGCCTGTTCGCGAACAGTCGTCAACTGTGTCTCGAGTCGGTTGGCCTCGGTTTGGATCTGAATCAGGCGGTTGATGTATATCGTCGTCGAGATCGACCGGCTCATATAGGCCTCTCTGGTGGTGATTGCTGCCTGGATGAGATCCGAGATCCGCAGTTCGATTCGGGTAAGCGAGCGTAACAGCAGTTCACGGGCCGCCTGCCGATCGTCTTGGGCACCCACTGCAGTCTCAAGCGATCGTGTTTCCAGTTCGGCGACGGTTCGCGTGCGCTGTATTTGCACGGCGGTCGCGACGTCGAGGGAGGGACTGACGAACGACGATCGGCGGTCGCCATCGAGGGCCAACACGGCCGTATCGGAAACCGTGTCGAGCGACGTCCGTTGGTGGGCCGGAGTGGCGGTCGGATCGGCCACCGTTGGGACGGTCACAGCGGCCCCAGGAACGGACAGGAGGACAACCAGGGCACACAGGACGGGGACGGGTCGCATCAGCGCTACCTATACCGTCGGTTTACTAAAACCCGTCCGATCGGTGTACCCGCCGTGGTGATCAATCCTGGGCAGGCGGATCAATTGCCACGACAACGAAACCGGCCACTGAGTGATGGAGGACCTTTTCCGTTAGAAAGCGTTTTCAGCTGAGCCCTTCCAGAGGAAATTATATGCGGTTAGTGGCCGCCCTCGCCGCCTTCACCCTCCTCCTGTTGCTTACCCCGGTTGCGGCCGGTATCAGCGCAGTCGATACCGAGCCAATGCCACAGCCACAGAGTACGACAACGGTCACACAGCAGACGAACACGACCGATCGGGCCACCACGACGTTTCGGATTCACCTGCGGGCTAACGGCAACGCCGATTGGAACATCACGACGCGCTACCATCTCGAAACCTCAAGCGATCGAGCAGCATTCGCGGCGTTGGCACAGGCTCACCGAAACGGAGACGCCGACACCCTCTCACCACGACCGTTCGTTCGCGCCGCCGAACAGGCCGAAGCCGCCACCGGTCGGCCAATGGCAATCACGAACGTCGGCTATACGGCCGGCCGGATCAATGACACGGGGCGGCTCTCGATGACGTTCACGTGGACGAATTTCTCCCAGCGATCGGGCGACCGGCTCCAACTCGGGGATGTGTTCCAGAGCGGGCCGAACGCCGGCGGCGGGACGTGGCTGCCACGACTGTCGGCCCAACAGGAGCTGATTATCGTCTTCCCAGAGGGCTACCAGCCGGTCAGCTCCTCGCGCGGATTGAAGATCATCGCACCGGGGACGATGCAGGTGACTGGCCCCGCCACGTTCGAACCAGGGAACCCGTCGGTGGAACTCCAACCGATCGCACCAAACGGGGAGGAAAACACCAATCAGTTCCCGATCGTCGCTGGAATCGGCGGGGCAGCCGTCGCCGGCGCAGCGGTGGTGTATCTCCTTTTGCGACGTCGTCGGATCCCCGACGAAGAGCCGACGCCGGACAGCGGTCCCGAGATCGAAACCCCCGAAGGAACCGAGACTGACACGGCATCGGCGTCGACCGACACGACGGACGAGCCGTCCGACGGAGCCGAACCAACGGACGACCCCGAGGACTTGACCCTGCTGTCGGACGAAGAGCGGGTCGAGCGACTGCTCGAGGAAAACGACGGGCGAATGCGACAGGCGGCGATCGTCGATGAGACCGACTG
Organism: Chewarchaeum aethiopicum (SeqCode); assembly: GCA_034190395.1. GTDB lineage: Archaea > Halobacteriota > Halobacteria > Halobacteriales > Hikarchaeaceae > Chewarchaeum > Chewarchaeum aethiopicum. The sequence goes on along the minus strand of JAXINS010000055.1, from coordinate 8,716 downwards.
GTCGAACGCGAAGGTGTCCCAGCTGCTCTCGCGGATGGCCGAAACGGGCCGGATCGAGAAGCTCCGTATCGGCCGCGAGAACCTCATTTCGTTGCCCGACGAATCCGACGACGGCCGGTGAACGGCCGCGCGGACATCGTTTTCTAAACGTTTATCATATTCGTCGGGAACACACAGATCATGAAGGTCCTCGTGACGGTCAAAGAGGTCATTGAAGTCGAGGACGACTTCGAGTTGGAAGGCACACAGGTGGCCGATCGATACATCCAGTACGATCTGAACGAGTGGGACGAGTACGCAGTCGAGGAAGCCGTTCAGATCAGCGAGGAGGCCGACGACGACGTCGAAGTCGTCACGGCAACGATCGGCCCAGAACGCGCCGAGGAAACGATCCGGATGGCACTCGCGAAGGGGGCCGACCGAGCGATCCGGGTCTGGGACGACGCACTCGAGGCGGTCGATCTCCTCGATGTAGGTGCCAAGACCGCGATCCTCGAGGCGATCGTCGAGCAGGAAGAGCCCGATTTGATCCTGACAGGCGTCCAGGCCAACGACGACGCCTTCGGGGCGACGGGCGTTTCGCTGGCCGACGCGATCGGCTTCGAGTGGGCCGCGGTCGTCAACAACCTCGATCTGGCCGCCGATGAAGGGGTCGCACACGTCCACCGGGAACTCGAAGGCGGCGTCCTGGAGTTGACCGATGTCGAGCTACCGGCGGTGCTGACGATCCAAACCGGGATCAACGAACCCCGCTATGCCAGTCTGCGGGGGATCCGCCAGGCCCAACAAAAGGAGATCGCCCCCCACACGCTGGCCGATCTCGGCCTCGATGAGGAGGCGGTTGCGGGCGACCTCGATCTCACCGACATGTACGAACCAGAGACCGAAAGCGACGCGACGTACTTCGATGGGGAACCGGACGAACAGGCCGAGCAACTCGCCGGCCTGCTCCGCGAACGGGGGGTGGGGGCGGAATGAGCGACGACGTCCTCGCCGTCGCCGACCACCGCCGCGGTACCCTGCGTGACATCAGCTACGAACTGATCACCGCCGGCCGAGAGCTCGCCGACGCCACGGGTGGCGACCTCCATCTCGCAGTCATCAGCGGGACCGTCGAGGAGTACGCCGATGCGCTCAATCGCGACGGCGTTGACCGGATCCACACCGTCGATTACGGCGAGGAGTTCAACCACAACGTCTACGCACAGGTCGTCGAGCAACTCTACGAGACGGTCGATCCGACCACGCTGTTGTTGCCAAACAGCGTCAACGGGCTCGATTACGCCCCGGCCGTCGCGAACACGCTTGATCTCCCGCTGGTGACCGACGCCATCGATATCGAACACAACGGCGGGCTCGTCGCGACCCGGGAGATGTACGGCTCGAAGGTCGAGACGACCGTCGCCGTTGAGGGCGAGCAGGCGATCGTGACGGTCCGTGGCGGCGAGTGGCCGGCCGCCGAGGGGACCGGCGACGCCGAGATCGCCGCGTTCGATGCCGCCATCGACGAGGACGCCATCGGGACGACCGTCACCGGCTACGAGGAGGCCGGTGGCGGCGACGTCGATATCACCGACGCCGACGTGCTCGTTTCGATCGGTCGGGGCATCGAGGAGGAAGACAACCTCGATCTGATCTTCGATCTCGCCGACGCGCTCGATGCGACAGTGTCGTCCTCGCGGCCGATCGTCGACAACGGCTGGCTGCCCAAAAACCGCCAGGTCGGCCAGTCGGGCAAGACCGTCACGCCCGAAATCTACATCGCGATCGGCATCTCCGGGGCCGTCCAGCACGTCGCCGGGATGAAGGGGTCGGAGACGATCATCGCGATCAACACCGATCCGAACGCGCCGATTTTCGATCTCGCCGATTACGGCGTGGTCGGCGATCTTTTCGAGGTCGTTCCGGAGCTCATCGAGGAATTCGCCTAACGCCGGACGGGCGTTTTCGAGGACCGGTGTGAGCCGATATTTCCCCCGCGATAAGTCGTCGGTCTACATTGCGATCGGAATCGAACCACGCGCCACGATGGACCTCGTCTGTCGCTCAACTGGCCGGGAAACGGCGATATCGGATACCGATAACCGGGTGGCGAATGACCCGAGAACGCCACGTATTTGCGTTCCGAGACCCGAATTTCGGTAATGGATTACCTCGAGACCCGGCGGGCCCTCGTGGAGGATCGACTCGAGACGGTGCTCGACCGGGTCGAACCCGCCGAACTCGAGGACAAAGTCAAGCAGACGGCGCTGTCAGGGGGCAAACGCGTCCGACCGACGATCACTCTGCTTGCCTGCGAGGCCGTCGGCGGTGACCCCGAGGACGCCGTCGATTTCGCCGTGGGGATCGAACTTGTGCACACGGCCTCGTTAGTGATCGACGATATCATCGACGAGGCCGACGTCCGGCGTGGGGTTCCAAGCGCCTGGACAGCCTTCGGTCACGGCGGCGCCGTCGTCGCCAGCGATGGGCTCCTGGGCGAAGCGTTCGCGCTGTTTTCCCCGGATCCCCGGGCCATGGAGATCGTCGCCGATGGCATGGTCGATCTCGGTGAAGGCGAGGCGATCGAGCTGGCGGCGATGCCGGAGGACGAAAGCGAGTACATGGAGCTTGCCCGACGCAAGACCGGCGCGCTGTTCCGCGCAGCCGCCCAGCTCGGCGCGTTGGCGGGCGGCGCCGATACCGCCTCGATCGAGGCGGTCGGCCAGTACGCCGAACGGGTCGGGGTTGCCTTTCAGATCCGGGACGATGTCCTCGATGCGACGGCCGACAGCGAGGCGATCGGCAAACCCGCCGGCCAGGACGCCATCATGGAACGGCCCTCGTTGGTCAGGATCACCGACCTGACGACCGAGGAGGCCAACACCCGAGCGCGTGCCCAGGCGGACGCGGCCCTCGATGCGCTCGGAGAGGTCGCCATCACCGATCAGACCGCCCGGGATTATCTCGCGGACCTCGCCGAATTCGTCGTGACCCGCGAACACTGATTTTCACAGGTTCGATAACGCCCTGTTTCCGGATTATCCAGCGGCACGGCCCTCGTGACGGTGGGATTCGACGATCGCGAACGTGAGGGTGCTGAGCACACCGATGAGCGTCCCGGCGGTCAGCGCACCGGCGAGGTACGCAAGCGGCACCCGGCCGAGGAAAAAGCCGCTGACGGCATGGAGCACGGTGGCGATCGCGAGAACGTAGAAGGGGGCATTGAGGTATCGCCAGCGGAATCGATCGGCGAGATACTCGTCGGTGATCTGGCCGAAACTGGAGGTGATGCCGGCAGCGGCGATCCAACGCACCGAGCCGAACACCAACGCCGCCAAGACGTCGAGCGGTCCGGCCGATGGCCTCGTCGTCTGGATGGTATTGAGAAACTCGATCCCCTCGGCCCCACCGATAAGTACGAGCACGAAGGCGACGACGTAGGTAACCAACGTCACCCGACCGGCGTACAGCGACCGGCGAAGCGTCGCGGCGGCCTGATCGAAGGTCGACTCCAAGCCCAGACCACGAAAGAGGACGTACAGTCCCAACAACGCCGAAGTAACACCGAGGACCGCCCCCGGCAGCCCGAAGAAATCGGCGACGATCGCAAGCGGATAGATCAACAACAGGATACCGAGGGGGACGAGGATCGTCCCGCGGGTTTCGGGGTCATCGAGGACCTGTTTGATCGTATAGTAGATCGATTCGAGGTTCTGGGCCTGTCTGACGACGACGCGACTGACCCCGTCGACGGTGACCCGCGACCGGATCACCGGAATGACGCTCTCGTCTTGGGCGCCATCGGTCACGACGACCGCCCGGACATCATCTCGGGCCGACAGTGAGGCGAGCACCTCGTCGGTTTCCCGGCCGACGACCCGATTGGCCGCCACGTCACCCTCGGCGGTTCCCGTCACCGCCGCGACCTCGACATCGTCGTCCTCGGTGCGATCGTAGATATGCAGGCCCTGAAAGAGGACGTTGACATCCGAATCCTCGGGGTCGGCGGTCGCGAGCGCAACCGCTGCCCGACGGACGGCTTCCCGGCCGATGACCGGCGTCTCGATGCCGGTCTTGCGGCCCAGATCGTCATCGAGGTCCACACACAGGACCAACAGCATCACCGAAACCGTACGTGAGCGTGGCTTAACTGTTTTCGGGCATCCGAACGCCGATCGTCGACTCCCGCCGTCCGAACCAGCCGACAGCGCCCCCGATTCGGCCGAATGGCGGGGAGAGCGCAAGCGTTTAGACGCGTGGCTCTCTACCGAGAGGCATGCCGGATTGCCCGCTCGCCGATGACTGCCCGAGCTTCTCCGAACGCATCGAAGGTCTCGGTTGTCAACACTACGGCAACCGGGGTGGGGCGGAGTGGTGCAACCACTACGACATGCCGATCAGTGACCTGAAACAACAGCCGGTCAAAGCCGGCGAGGTCGTCGAGGTCGACGTCACCGACATCCACGAAAGCGGTGCCGGCGTCGGGCACACCGACGATGGGTTCGTCGTGTTCATCGACGGCGTCCTGCCGCCCGCCCGGTCGAAGGTCGAAATCACGAACGTCAAATCGAATCACGCCCGCGGGCGCGAACTCGAACGACTCCCCGACGAGCCCGAAGAGGAACCGACGGCCGACGACGCCGAGGAGGATCCGACCGACGTCGAGGCCGAGACGACCGACGAAGACGAGGACGGGGACGCTGACGACGAAGGCAAACCCGAACCGCAGCTCGGGAGTCGGGACAACTTCTGGGGCGGCTAACCGGCCGTCACCGGGCGGGCAGCCACGGCAATCTCGGTTTTATCCATAGTTTTAGACGACGCGGCGGAAGACCACATCATCGACACCGATAGCGCCGCAGCCGGGTCAAAACAATCCCTCATCGTCGAGGGCACTGACGGCCTCGCGAACGCGGTCGGTCTGTTCGCGGGGCACGACGAGCACCCGATCGTCGTAGGCAGCCACCACGAGGTCGGAGACGCCGATAGCGGTGATGTGGGCATCGTCGCTGGCGAGTACGTTGTCCGCGGCGTCGATGGTCAGGGTGTCCGCCAGAGACGCGTCCGTAACGCGATCGACCGCGTCCCAAGTACCGAGGTCGTCCCACCGGAAGGTCGCCGGCACCACGACGGCGCGATCAGTCCGTTCCATGACCGCTTCATCGATGCTGATCGATGGGACGGCGGCAAAACCGGCCTCGGGATCGCCGCGATCGAGCGCCGCGACCAATGGCTCAAGGGGCGTCGCGCGCGCCTCCCGGAGCAGCGCCTCGGGCGTCCAGGCGAACATCCCGCTGTTCCAGTACCAGCCGTCTTCGAGGAATGTCTCGGCCGTCGCGACGTCCGGTTTCTCGTGGAACCGCTCGATCGGGGCGTAGCCATCAACGAGCGATCCAGGTTCGATGTATCCGTAGCCGGGATCGGGTCGCGTGGGTTCAATGCCGAAGGTAACGAGATCGCCGGTTTCGGCCGCGATCGAGGCCGCCGATCGGGCGACCGACTCGAAATCGCCGGCGACGTAATGATCGCTTGGCACACAGAGCACCACCGGTGATGGCCCGTCACGATCGGCGAGCCGATGGGCCGCATAGACGAGCGCCGGGCCGGTGTTTTTCGCCGTCGGTTCGACGAGCACCTCGGCTCCAGGGGCGTGATCGGTAACGCGGTCGGCGAAGGCGTCCCGTGTCGAGACGGCGACCGTCTCCGCGAAGGCAACCCGGTCGACGGTCCGCTGTAACAACGAACGGTCCCCGCCAAAGGCGAGAAATTGTTTCGGGCGGTCGCACCGGCTGGCGGGATAGAGGCGGGTCCCGGTGCCGCCGGCCATGACGACGGCGGCGAGCAGTCGGTCCATACAGCCACGCCACCACCCGTGGTAAAAACGGTCCCGATCGACACACACCGGGACGACGAAACCCGAAGCAGGCAACACTTTCACCGTGGTATACGAGGGTTTATACGCGAAGACGGCCAAGGTTGGCTTGTCTCCCATTGAAAACAACGCGGAGACAGTGAGCGTAGACCATGAGTCAGAGCGATTTGCGTACCCACGCAGACGATATACACGAGCAGTTTTCAGACCACCTCGACGTGTCCGTCGATGAGATCGTCGACCGCCTCGAGACGTTGGTCGACGAATACAAAGTCCCCCTCAGCGAAGCCCGCCGGAGCGTCGTCAACCACTACCTCGACGAGGCCGGCATTGAGCGGGACGCGCTTGCGGGCGGCAACGAGGCGGCCAAGCTCGCCGAGATCGACGAGCCCGAACAGTGGGTCGATATCACCGCGAAGGTCGTCGAGCTGTGGGAGCCCCGCAGCGAGTCGATCGATCAGGTCGGGCTTCTGGGCGATGAAACCGGGACGATCAAGTTCACCAAGTGGGCGAAATCCGACCTCCCCGCCTTGGAGGAAGGGGCCGTCTACCGGCTCGGCAACGTCGTCACCGACGAATACGAGGGGCGGTATTCGGTGAAACTCAACCGGACGACCACGATCGAGGAGCTCGACACCGACATCAAGGAGATCGGCGACAACAGCGCCGAAATCGAAGGCGCGTTGGTGGCCATCCAGAGCGGGAGCGGCCTCATCAAACGCTGTCCCGAGGAGGACTGCACCCGCGTCCTCCAGAACGGTCGGTGTTCCGAACACGGCGAGGTCGACGGCGAGTTCGACCTCCGGATCAAAGGCGTCATCGACGACGGGACCGACGTCTACGAGGTGATCTTCGATCAGGCCGCCACCGAGGAGCTGACCGGGATCGATCTCGAGGAGGCCAAGGACATGGCGATGGACGCCCTCGATACGTCCGTCGTCGCCGACGAGATGCGCACCACCACCCTCGGCCGGTATTACCGCGTGGAGGGCCCAACCTTCAACCGGTACGTCCTCGCCGAGACCGTCGAGGCGCTGGAGACACCGGCCGATGCTGAAGCGGTCCTGATCAAAGCGAGGTCGATGTGATATGAGCGCCACCGAAACCCCCATGCGCGAGGTCGCCAAGCGCGTCTTCGCCGCCGAGTTCAACGACGCGAGCTACACGTTCAAAGAATCCGACGACGAGCGGGCCCCGGTGTATTTGCTGTTGCCGACCGGCGACCGGGCCAACCGCGTGTTCGTCGTCGGGACCCTCACCGAAACCGAGGACATCGGCGACGACTCAGAATACTGGCGGGGCCGGATCGTCGACCCGACGGGGACGTTTTTCGTCTACGCCGGCCAGTATCAGCCCGAAGCGGCGGGCATCCTCCGGGAACTCGACCCGCCGGCCTACGTTGCGGTCGTCGGCAAGCCCCGGACCTACGAGACCGACGACGGCACCGTCAACGTCTCGATCCGTCCGGAGTCGATCACGCCGGTCGACGCCGCCGTCCGCGATCGGTGGGTGATCGAAACCGCCGAGCGCACCTTAGAGCGAATCGACCGCTTCGACGAGGAGACCAACGAGTACGGCCGGATGGCCCGCGAACGCTACGAGACGACCGGACGTGCCTACCAAGAGACGGTCGTCTCGGCGCTCGAGAGCTTAGACGAGGACGCCGAGACCATCGAAGCCCCCGTCGAGTAGTCGACACTGACGATCAGGATCATTACGATCGATCGTCACTGAGTACCGGTTTTTTCGAACCCATGGACGGGGACGGCTGCATGGCGACCGCCACGAGCGACGCTCGTCTGACGAACCGTTAAGTGAATCGCGACCCCATAGGGATGAACACCCAACGTATGGGCAACAAAAACAAGACCGTCTCCTTTCGGGTGAACGAGGACTCCTTCGAAGCCCTCCGGGAGATCGCCGAGGAACGGGACCTCTCGCTGTCGGCGGTGTTTCGCGAGTACGTCGACACCTTCGTCGCCAACGACGGTCGGGTCCGGGTCGTCCCCGAGGACAGCCTCGAGGACCCCGACGGGGAGTTCCCCCCGACGGTCGAGGTGCCCACCAGTTTCGTCCGGGATCACGAACGCCTCGAACTCGAGGCCGAACACCTCCGCGAACAGCTCGAAGAGCACAAAGAATACATCGCCCAGCTGCAGGAACGCCTCGAGACCGCCGAAACCGACGACGACGTCATCCACCTTGAGGAACTCGATGAACAACGGGAACGCCGCAAGCGGGAACGGGAGGGCGATCGCGACTACAGCCAGGACATCGACTACGACCCCGACGACGATCCCGTCCAGCTGAACTGAACTTCTGGTCGACGCCGTCTCGGATTAGACGATCTCGTCCCGGGCTTCGGTGAGCGCCCGCTCGACCTCGGGATGGCCATCGACACCCGCAAGCGCCTCGGCCGCCTCAAGCGTCCGAACGGCGTCATCGAGAAACGAGAGGATATCCCCGGGATAGGCATACAACATATACTCATCGGTCATCACGTCGACGATCGCCTCCGGACCGAGGCCCTGAGCCCGGAGCTCAAGGAGATACTCGATGAACTTCTCCTCGGGATGGCCACAATAGGGATTGCTGTCACAGTCACAATCGAGGAAGTCCTCGGCGAAATCGAGCATGCGTTCACGGGTCGCCTCGTCGAGCTGTTGGAGATTCTCCCCCTGAAAGAGGAGGTCAAGCGTCGCCCCACTGAAGGCGCTTTTGGGGATATTGCGCTCTAATTGGGCCCCGATCTGGCGGTGGTTTTTGACGTAGATCTTATCGGTGATCGCCACGGCGTTGACGAAACTAGCGGTGTGACATGGATAAACACGTCGTTGTCCGGCGATAAGTCGGAACGTATTT
>JAXINS010000063.1:19148-23938 GCA_034190395.1 Chewarchaeum aethiopicum (SeqCode) | reverse complement strand
GGTCTCGGCGAGCCGCTCCATCACTGCCGTTTTGTTGTCGGTTTCGAGGCTCGTTCGGCGGGTCGGATACGGGTCGAACGCATCGAGAAGATCGGACAGTCGCCCCTGTTCGGCGACCATCGCACAGAGCTTCACCGCCGCCAACGGCCCGTCCGGACAGAGGGTCTCCTTGGGCCAGATCCAGGCCCCGCTCGGCTCGCCACCGAAGGTCACATCGGATGCTGCGGCCCGTTCGGCCACGTAGACGTCGCCGACAGGCGTGTAGCTGACGTCGGCCCCGACCTCGGCGACGGCGTCCGCGACGACGAGGCTCGTATCGACGGGCACGGCGATTTCCGTGTCGGCGCTCGCCGCCGCCCGGCCGAACAGCGCCAACAATAGATCACCACCAACCCAGCTACCGGTTTCATCGACGGCGAGCATCCGGTCGGCATCGCCGTCGTGGGCGATACCCAGATCCGCATCGGTGTTGGCGACGAGGGCACAGAGCGACCGACAGTGTTCGGCGGTCGGTTCGCTTGGTCGCCCCGGGAACCGGCCATCGGGCTGGGCGTTGAGCGTCTCGACCGAACAGCCCAGTTCGGTGAGGGCCTCGACGGTGACGCCGCCGGCACCGTTGCCGAGGTCGACGACGACCGACAGGTCGAGCTCGCCATCGACCGTCTCGGCCAACGCCGACGCGTGTCGATCACGAGCGCCCGCCCACTCGCGTTCCTCACCGATCGCATCCCAGCCAACCAGCTCATGCTCGGCCGCCTCCATTCGCGTGGTCATCCGTTCGCGGCCGGCATCGTCGAACGCCTGACCGGATGGCTGCCAGAGCTTCAGGCCGTTGTCCGATGATGGGTTGTGTGAGGCCGTCACGGAGACGCCGGCATCGGCGTCCTGCCAGGCGACGCTCCGGGCGACGGTCGGCGTGGCCGCCTGGCCTAATCGGACCGTATCGGTCCCACACTCACGGAGGCCGGCGGCGACCGCGTCTGCGAGATACGTACCGCTCTCGCGGGGATCCCGGCCGATCACGACCCGATCGGCTTCCGGTGCAAGCGCACGACCCAGGGTCAACGCCAGCTCCGCGGTGACGGTCTCGCCGACCGGCCCGCGAATACCGCTGGTCCCGAACATATCACTGTCACCAGCTGGCGGCGAGTAAAACACTTCGACGCCGTCGGCATCGACGTCGGTTATTTAAACCACCTGTACGATTCTCGGGACTGAGTAAAACCCACACATGCCTAAATGTGGCCGATGGTAGCACCAACAGGTGTGTCCGAATCCGCGATCGATCAGTGGCGCTCGATGTATTGAATATGATGGCGACGGTGTGTCCAACCGACGACATGCGGTCTGCGCGGCTGGTTCGAACACCGCGATAACATCGGATTCGATACCGGCCCCGCCTGGACAAAAACAACCATCCGTGATCACCAATCATGAGTAGTCACGGCGAACGGAGTCCGGAGGCCGAACTCGGGCTGTTGGACGCGACGATGATCGGGATGGGCGCGATGATCGGTGCCGGGATTTTCGTACTGACCGGCCTGGCCGCCGAGATCGCTGGACCGGCGGCCCTGCTTGTGTTCATCCTCAACGGCGTTGTCACGGCGTTTACGGGACTGTCGTACGCCGAACTGGCGTCGGCGATCCCCAAAAGCGGCGGCGGGTATGCCTTTGTCCGGGAGGTATTCGATGATCTGCCGTCGTTTCTGATGGGATGGATGCTGTGGTTCGCCTACATGATCGCCGGCGCGCTGTACGCGCTGGGATTCGCCCCGAACTTCCTGGAGTTGCTCCACGTCTATGAGCTCGTTCCACCGCCCGATCAGGTCGGTGCTGTCGGGCTCCCCGTTATCGATGTGGGGGTTCCGGCCGGCTTCGGACTCGCGTTTACCGCCGTGTTTCTCTTCGTGGCGTTGAACGCCGCCTCGACGGCCGCAAGCGGGAGCGTCGAGACGATCTTTACGGCGACGAAGGTGACGATCCTGTTGATCTTCGTCGGGTTTGGCGCCGTCTCGCCGATGTTCTCAACGGCGGAGTTCCAGCCCCTGTTCCCCGAATCGTCGGGGGTGTTCGCGATCCTGCCGGCGATGGGGTTGACGTTCATCGCCTTCGAGGGATATGACCTCATCACGACCGTCACCGAGGAGGTCAAAAACCCACGCGAGAACATCCCCAAGGCGATCTTCGTGAGCCTCGCCGCGACCGTGATCGTCTACATGGCGGTGGTCACGGTCGCCATCGGCACGCTCGGTGCGGACGGACTTGCGGCGGCCGGGGAGGCCGGCATCGCCCAGGCGGCGACGGAGTTCATGCCGACGGGCCTGCCGGTAATCAAAAACGGCGGCGCCGTGATCGTCTTCGGGGCGGTGTTCTCGACGCTGACGGCGCTGAACGCGGTCGTGATCGCCTCCTCACGGGTCGCCTTCTCGATGGGCCGCGAGGGCCAATTGCTCCCGAGTTTCGGTCAGCTCCATCACCGCTTTGGGACGCCTTTCGTGGCCATTCTCGCGAGTGCGATCGTCATGTTGGGGTCGGTGGTGTTGCCGACCAAGAGTGCTGGCAACATGTCGAGTTTGTTCTTTTTGCTCTCGTTTATCGTCGTCAACGGCGCCGTCATCAAGCTACGCCGGGAGCGCCCGAACATGAACCGACCGTATCAACTCCCCTACTATCCGATCCCGCCGATCCTCGGGATCGTATTGAATCTCCTGTTGACCGGCGTGCTGGTGATGTTCCTCATCCGCACGGACCCGTTGGCGCTGGGACTCAGCCTGGCGTGGATCGTGCTCGGCGTCGTGGTCTATTACGGGCTGAATCGATTCCGAGCATCACGGGGCATCGGCGAGGATCGGAGTGCACAACCACCAGCGGCTGCGGAGGATGATTAACCCATGACACGCAAACTCGATGTCATCATCGCGGGTGGCGGACGCGTCGGCTTCCAGACGGCCGAACTGCTCGCCGACCGCGGTGACGACGTGACGATCATCGAACAGGACCAAACCATCGTCGCCGACATCGCCGACGAGTGGGTGGCGACGGTCATCCAGGGCGATGCTTCGAATCCAGAGATCCTCGAACAGGCGAGCGTCTCTGAGACGGATGTGATCGCCGCCCTCACCGGGGAAACGGGATTGAATCTCGCCGTCTGTATGGCTGCAAAGGAACTGGCGCCCGAGATCCGGACGGTCGCGCGGATCGACCGTGCCGCAGGCGACGCCTATACCCGGTTCGTCGACGCCGTTGTCTTCCCCGAACGGGCCGGTGCGCGGACGGCGGCCAATGAAATCGTCGGGAGTGACGTCCAGACGATCGCGGACGTCACCGGTACGCTTGATATCATGCAGATCCGTGTCGAAGAAGGCGCACCGGCGGCCGGTCGAGAGCTGTCGACGGTTCGATTCCCCGCCGGCACGCTGGTCATCTCCGATGACGACGGCAATCACATCGCCCGACCGGACACGACATTGGATCCGGGCAAGCGGTATGTCGTTGCCGTCGAGCCGGATGTCGTCGACGAGGTCATGAACCTGATGCGGGGCTGAAACCCGCTGGTTCGCTAGCCGCCCACAGACCCGACTGTTAGGCGACTAGTAACACGCGCCACACGGGATCGACACCTTGCCGAGGTCGGCTCATTTATATCCGGATCACGAGTACCGACGGTGTGAAAAACGCGTGACGGGAAGTCGGATCCCGGCCGTCGGGCCACTCGGACGGGTAGCAGCCCTGCCGGCAGAAACGTCGATCGTCGTCGGATTGATCAGCGGATCGCATTTCGTCAACCACATGTATCTGGTGTTGTTGCCACCGATTCTGGGGATTCTGTCGGGCGATTTTGGCGTTACGCTTGCTGCATTGGGCTTTGCAATGGGGCTCCAAGGGGCGATCAACACCGTGATGCAACTCCCCTATGGCTACCTCTCGGACAATCACAGCCGGACGCTGACGTTGGGGGTCTGTTTGGGGTTCGGCGCCGCCGGTGTGTTGGTCATCGCGCTGGCGCCATCGTTCGTCTGGTTGCTGGTCGGCCAGGCGTTGATCGGGCTCGGCGTGGCCGGCCATCACCCCTCTCACTACCCGCTGCTCGCGGATGCAAGCCCGGAATCGATCCGCGGGCGGGTGTTCAGCGTCCACGGCTTTGCCGGCAGTTTGGGTTTTGCCGCGCCGCCGACGATCATCACCGCGATCATCGCTTTTTCGGGGCTGACATGGCGTCACGCCCTGGGTCTCATCGGCGTCGTCGGTGCCGGCTATGCCGTGTTCGCGATCGTCGTGCTCCGGTGGTTCGTCAGTGCCGAGGTTCGCCTGCCCAGCCCTGAGTCGACGACGACCGAACGCCGATCGATCGCCGAACGGGTCAAAACGGAGCTGGCCTCCCTGACAAGCTCGCCCGCTATCCTCGCGTTGGCTGCCCTGGCACTGGTCACCTCGACGGCGAGTTGGGGGATCACCTCCTATGTGGTCGTGTTGCTGACCGACGGCTATGGCATCAAGTTGAGCCTCGCGAACTTCACGCTCTCGGGGATGTACCTCGCGGGCGCGGTGATGATCCTCATCGGCGGCGAACTGACCGACCGCTTTTCGGCCGGCCCGGTGATCGTCGTTGCCTACTCGATCGTGGCGCTGATCGTCGCCGTACTGGGGTCGCTGACGATCCCAGGGATGATCGCGGTGGCCTGTGCTATCGGGATCGGGGGCACACGAAGCCTCGCAGGTCCCGCCCGCTCGAAACTCACGGATCGACTGTCGGCCCGGACCGACCTCGGGAAGAACTTCGCGACGATCAC
>JAXINS010000063.1:0-19048 GCA_034190395.1 Chewarchaeum aethiopicum (SeqCode) | reverse complement strand
TCACGGATCGACTGTCGGCCCGGACCGACCTCGGGAAGAACTTCGCGACGATCACCATCGGGATCATGCTCGGCAACGCCTTTGCGCCGCCGTTTTTCGGCGCGCTCATCGAACGGGCGGGTCTTCGGATAACCTTCCTGACGATCGCCGCCATTGGCGTCGTTGCCGTCGGTTTGACGATCGCGATCCTCCGGACCTATTCCGAGGACTTTACGATCATATCGTCGGCCGTTTCGGGGCGATAAGCCGGCAGGGTGACGTGATTCCCGGTGCTATGGCACCCGGTCTTTTCCGACTTCCGTATCGCTCGGGCGGGCGATCGTGACGGTGTAGAGGCCACCCAAGAACGTCTCCCGACAGTCGATATCGAGCGTCGTCCCGGCGATCATCGGTTCGAGCGGGCGGTTGAGATCGGCAAACAGCCGTCGTGCCACGGGATTGACCAGCCGTCTGGGAAACGACGGGGAGCCATCCGGCGGACTGAATTTGTCGTAGATCGACACGCGTCCATTCGGGGTAAGGACCCGTGCCGTCTCCGTGACGACTGCTGTTGGCTCGGGCACGACCGAGAGCACGAGGTGCAGCAAGACGGCGTCGAACGTCTCATCCGCGAAGGGCAGCGACTGTGCGTCGCCGATCCCGACGGCCACCTCGCGATCGAGCGTGGCCGCCCGAGCCGCGGTTCGTTCGACCATCGTGGGTGTTAGATCGATGGCGGTCACCCGTGCTTGCGCGGGGAGATACTCGAGATCCATGCCGGTCCCACAGCCGAGGATGAGGATGTGATCATCCTCGCTGGGAGCGAGTCGGTCGATCGCCCGCCGTCGTCCCCGTTCCAGCGGTTTTGCCGCCCAGTCATAGACGGGGGCGTACAGCCGATAGCGGAGCCGATTCCACCGCGTTGCTACCGTCATCTTCCGGTCTCCCCTCAAGCATCTCTGGAGTGCCACAAAGGCACACTGCTGGTTCAACCAATCGTTTGAGTTACTCGCTCACCGCCGTGGGGATCGGCCGGTAAAAACCCCTCCCAACTGTTGGGAGCAATGATCTCCCGGGCCGGTGGCATACCGACAATCGGAGGCTCACAGTATGAGCGATTCCGATCCCACACCGGCGTATCGTGGTCCCGAGATTCCGACATCACTCGGGAATCAATTGCAACTGGCGCTTGGACTGGAGACCCGTCCGGCGGTGTTCGGCGACTGGGTCGAAGCGATGGCCGCCATCGCCGACCGCGACGACATCGAGCTGGGGCCCAGTACCCTCTGTACGGTCGAGGACTCTCCCCACACGGCGCGGTTCGACGGCCGAACCCAACACTACCAATGCGTCCAGGATCCGATCATCCTCCCGTTCCTCGCTGACGATATCGATACCGTCGAGATCGAGACCGAGAGTCCGGTGAGCGGCGATCCAATCAAACTCACGGTGACGGAATCGGCGATCACCGCCGATCCCGATAGCGTCGTGATGTCCTTCGGGGTCGCCGAGGACGTCGATGGTCCGCCCGATGACCTTCCAAGCCCGATTCTCGCGTACAGCCGGTTCTGTCCGTACGGTCACCCCTTCCCGTCGCATGCGGAGTATGAAACCTGGGCGGCCGATGTCGATGCCATCACGATGGCGACGAGCCTGGAGGATACGTTCGAATTAGCCCGGGCACTCGGCCGCATCGCTCAGTAACGGTCCCGTTCCCTGGTTGGATTCGGGTTATTCGGCATCGACCGTCGATCCGCCGATGGATCGATGTTTGTTCTTCGCTCGACGCGATACCGACTACGCGGTGATCGTCGCCGCCGAGATCGCTATTCGGGGGCGAGATGGTAGGACAGGAGATTTCGTTCCGCCCGTTGGAGGTGTTCGGCGACCGTCGAGGGGTCGACGTCCAACTCGGCCGCGATCGCCTCGGTCGAGACTTCACGTGGCACCTCGTAATAACCCATGTCGTAAGCCGTTTGGATCACCTCACGCTGGCGGTCGGTCAGTTCATCGAGCGGCCGTGTCCGGCCGTGATACTCCCCGAGCTTACGGAGCGTCGGCGAGATTCCTTCCTTTTCGTATTCGGTGAGTGCACCGGCGATCGTTTCTTGCGAGCCGACCAGCGACATGGTCGCGCCGTTCTCACTGACCTCCGGCTCACACGTCCCGACCAGCTCGGTCACGTGTTCAGCGAGATCCTCTGATACGTCGGGGATGGAGAATGCGATGACATACAGATGGGTGTCGGTCGTTTCGGACAGCCGTTCCCACTCGTCGACGTAGTCGAGGGACTGTAGTCGGCGTTCGTCGACTTCGGTTTCGACCTCGACTTGGATGATTGCGCTATCGCCGTGACACGCGAGTGCCTCGAACTCACGGATACCCGCCGTCTGGAACAAGGAGACGAGTTCTTCGATCCCGAGGGCGGCAAACTCCGATTCGTTGATGCTTACGAGTGCCTCGCGCATCGTACCACCGCCTTCGATCGGTCGACAATAAAGAATTATGCCCAATATACTGGGTCTCGATACACCGGCGGTGAACGCGTTTGGCTGGTCGATGGTTCCGACGGGCCACACTGTTGCTGAAGCACACGAACGGCCGGCTCAGAACGACATAAATCCACCCCGCATACGAGGAGTGACACCGATTTCGATGTGCTGGCTAACTCTCTGTACCGATGACTGATACCGCCTATCGGATGCGAGGTAACTGGCGGCCGGTTGTCCCGATCAGTTGGGGCGGGCTCCTGGTGAGTGGTGTCTTGTTCGTCCTTGTTCCGACCCTCCTCATCGTGTTGATCGCTTACCCGTCGGTTGGGATCGGTGTCGGCACAGGTATCATCCTCCAGTATATCATCGGGCAAGCACACCGGATTGTCAGTCGGTCGGATCCGCACCCGACTGAAACGGTCGGAATCCGGCGCGATCGATACGATCGGGATATTCGATCGTCGGAGTAGACTTGATCGTGTCCTCGCCAGTGGAATGGCTCGCATCTCGTTGAGACGAGGCTGTTCAACGATCCTGCCTTCGTTGTCACCGATGGATGAGCTACCGGAATCTCACCCGGTCCCAAAGATTATGCTTCCCCGTCGATAATGCACATCCGTTTCATCCCCCGCCCCTTGGCGGCAAAAACTGTCGCGGTGGCCACGCCCCGCGAGTAAGCAAATTCTCAGCTATGACCACGCAGACGAATGCCACAGCGAGCCCTCATTGTTGGCGGGGATCCAATCGATGCCAACACGGCGATCACCCTCGATACCCTTGGCCGTAACGCCGCAGTAATCGACCACTACTGGATCGATTATGCTTTGCTTGATGGGTTCCCGAGAGGGATTGTCAGCAACGACACTTCTCGGCCCGCACTCGAGCTCGATACAACCGATCCCGTCCGGCCTCCCCTGTGTGGCTGAACATGTCCCAGGGAGAACGATCACCGGCCGCAAGCCTCGGGCTGTTGGACGCGACGATGGTCGGCATCGGCGCGATGATCGGTGCCGGTATCTTCGTGCTGACCGGGCTGGCCGCCGAAACGGCCGGAGCTGGCGCCATCATCGTGTTTGCACTCAACGGCGGGGTTACGACGTTTACAGCCCTCTCGTACGCTGAACTCGCAAGCGCGATTCCGAAGAACGGCGGTGGCTACGCGTACGTCTATGAGGCATTCGCGGATCCCGTTTCGTTCGTCATGGGCTGGACGCGATGGTTCACCTACATGTCAGCCGGGGCGCTGTACGCGCTCGGTTTTGCCTCGAACTTCGTGGAGTTCGTCCACCTCTATTGGGCGGGATTACCCGCCTCTCCGGAGTGGGAATTGGGCTACGCACTCGTGGCGGTCGTCCTGTTCGTCGCGTTGAACGCCTTCTCCACGGAGGCAAGCGGGGGCGCCGAAACGGCTGTCACGATCGTGAAGATCGTTATTCTCGGCGTGTTCATCGTTTTCGGGATCGGGGCCGTCAATGCCGGCGAATTTGAGCCGCTCTTTCCAGCCGATGGCGGAGCGATGACGGTCCTCCCGGCGATGGGATTGACGTTTATCGCCTTTCAGGGGTACGACCTCATCGCCACCGTGACCGAGGAAGTCGAGAATCCTCGAAAGAACATCCCGCGAGCGATTATGCTGAGTCTCGTCGTGACCGTTGTCATCTACCTGTTAGTGGTCGGGATCGCCATCGGGACACTTGGTCCTGAACGGCTTGGTGCCGCTGGCGAGACCGCCGTTGCCCAAGCCGCGATCGGGTTCATGCCCGACATCGGCGTCTTCGGGGCGTCACTTGGGGCCGCACTCATCGCCTTCGGTGCCGTTTTTTCGACGATTAGTGCGCTCAACGCCGTTGTCATCGGCTCCAGTCGTGTCGCGTTTGCCATGGGCCGGGAGGGTCAGCTTCCAGGGCGACTCGGTAATATCCACCATCGGTACGGGACGCCGTTCATCGCCATCATCGCCAGTGCGGTTATCATGCTGTTGGCGACGGCGATGGCGCCGATCCAGGTCGTCGGCAATTTGGCGAGTCTGTTTTCGTTGCTTGGGTTCATCGTCGTGAACCTCGCGGTAATCAAACTCCGCCGTGACCAACCAAACCTCTCGCGACCCTTCGAAATCCCGTTTTATCCGGTGCCACCGGTTCTCGGTTGTGTGTTCAATCTCCTGCTTGCCCTGTTTATTTCGCCCCGAACATGGCTCATTGCTATCGGTTGGCTGGTGTTCGGCGTCGGCATCTATGGGCTGTTGAACCGCGAGACGCTTCGAAGGTTCTACCGAGAGCGGTCGAATACTGACACTGATACACCTGACAGCGTCGGTGACAACCCCGCGACGACCGAGGCCGGTAAGGAAGATTAATCCATGTTAGTTCATACCAAAACATCCACTGTCGGGACGCACCCAAGAGGCAATCATTCATGAGCAAAGATCTGCGGATCGTGATCGTCGGCGGTGGCCACGTCGGCTATCATACGGCAGAAAGGCTCGATAATCGCGGACACGATGTCGTTATCGTCGAGAAAGACGAGGACCGCGTCGAGTTTCTCAACGAGCAGTACATCGCGAGTGTTATTCAAGGCGACGGCGGACGTCCAAGCATCCTTCGTGAGACACAACTCGAACGGAGTGACGTTATCGCGGCCCTCACGAGCTATGGGGCGATGACGAACCTCGGGATCTGCATGACCGCCCAGCGGATCGCACCGGAAATCAACACGGTGGCCCGGATCGACCACGGTGACGACGAGGAATACGAGGAGATGGTCGATGCTGCCGTGTATCCCGAGGAATTAGCCGCTCACGCTGCCGCAAACGATATTATCGATGTCAGTGACGGTGGCGTCCGGACTATCGAGGAAGTCAGCGATGAACTGGAACTCATCGAGATCATGGTGGCCGAGGATGCGCCGGCGGCCGGCAAGACACTCAGCGAAGTGTCCTTTCCTCGTGGCGCGATCGTCGTCGCCGAGCAACGAACCGGTCAGTTCCCGGTTGCCGACACGGTCCTCGAACCGGGTGTCCAGTACATCTTGGCCGTCCAAGCGTCGGTGACTGATGAGGTGATCCGGTTGCTTCGAGGTTAAGGGCTTGTCCCGACAATCGCCTGTTCCTCGGGTACGAACGGCCGGATCCGTCCTCGATGTGTGCTCGTCGGATCGGTTCGTCCCAGTTTCATCGATGCTTCGTTCGGCCGACGTAGCGTTGCGTCGGTCCACCATCGACGCGAGTCAGCTTTTTCGCCCGGGATGACGATAGGGTGGGTATGCCGACGGAACTACTCGACGGTGTGTACGACATCACGTGTCGTGAGGAACCGAGCGGGAAACGCTACCGCGTCTTTCTGACGACGGCTGGGACCCCGACGTTGCTCGATGCTGGACTCGAGGATACGACACAGGCGGTCTTCGACGGCATCGCCGAGATCGGTGTCGAGCCAGAGCGGCTCATCATCACGCACGGCGACGGCGATCACATGGCGGGTTTCGATGCAGTGGTCGATCGCTATGACGTCGAGACGTGGGTGCCTGAACAGACGGATGTCGACACCGAACACGCGCCCGATCACCGGTACGGTGACGGTGTCGAGATCGGTCGGTTTACGGCCGTCCATGTCCCGGGGCATGAACCCGATAATCACGCTTTGATCGACGAGGACGCCGGTATCGCGGTGATGGGCGATGCCGTCTCGGGCGCCGACCAGCGGGGGTTGCCGGCGGGGCATTTCCATCTGCCACCTGCCGTTTATTCCCAGGACCTCAACCAGGCTGAGGAAAACCTCGAACGACTGCTCGCGTACGACTTCGAGGTTGGCCTCGTCTATCACGGCTCCTCGGTGTTGGAAGCCGCCGACGAGAAGCTCGACCGGTATGTCAACTTCCCCGGAAAACCGACTTGATCGGGGACGGTTCCCGACAGCCCTTTAGCCGCCCGTCGTTTCTTGGGCGCATCTCGATTGCCGAGTTGGGACCCATACGACGAGCCAGTAGGTACCGATCATTCAATGGATGATCCCTCGCGACCGTCATAGCGGCTGAGCGGCGTCATGCCGGCCGCGGACCCGCTAGCCATCCTTCCCCGACGGCCAGAGCCGCAAGACACCGTCCGTCCGGCCCACCGCGACGGTGATCCGATCGTCGGCGTCGGTTACTGCCGCGAAGTTCGACGCCATGGCCGCACCGATGGGCCGGCGCCAGGCTTCTTCGACGCCGGTTCCCGTTCGACGGAGTCCGGCGAGCGCATTTTGCTGTTGGTTCGGCAAGAGCAGTTCGACCCGCCCATCGTCGTCGAAATCCCCTGCCAATGCGCCGTCCAGATTCCGCGATCCGAGCGCGTGTGTCGAGTATCCCTCTCGTGTCGCGGCGATCGAGAGACTCCCGTCGTCGGGACGGTAGAACTCCGCGACGCCACCGATGTGTGGCGTCTTGACGACGGCGAGTTCCCGCTCGCCCGACGGCCCGAACGGCGCTACCGCGAGTTGATGGCGCCAACGAAACCCGCTTCCGATCCCCGGCCCGCTCGCCCGCTTCGTGCCATCCATGCCGTAGACGACCTGGCGGGCACCGCTTCGGTCGTCGCTGACCGTGACGTGGATGTCTCGCTGTCCCTCGCCGACGAGATCGGCCAGGATCGGGGCGATCCCCTCGACGACGGCTTCGTCTTCGATCGTGATCTCCTCGCTGACGGCCAGTTCGTCATCGATGTCGAGTACCGTGATCCGACCCGCCTCCAATGGATCGCCAAGTGCCCCGTGGCTATACCGGGTCGTCGCGCCCGTTAGGACCGCCACCCGACCATCGCCGAGCACGGGACGGGCATCGAGTAGTGCGTCGATCTTGAGACGGGTCTGGATATTACCATCCTGCCAGAGGACGACGCTGCCGTCCTCTTCGACGATGAGTTGGCGACCGTCGGCAAGGACGAGTGGATGGGTGAGTTCCGAGGCGTTCGCTGTCGGCGGTCCAAGGAGTCGTGGCCGGCCGTCTTCGATCACCAACACCGGCGGTGTGCCGGCCGGCAGCCGTGACGGATTGATATTGATCGGTTCGATTCCCGCCGTCGTTTGGCGATAGCCGGCCGTTGTGCCCTGCTGCCCGACGACTGCCCAGAGTGGACCCTGTTCCGTCGATAACCCGACAATCCAGGCGGGCGACTGATCGAGACCGAGATCAATATCGATCGGATCACTGTTCGGAATAGCACCAGTCCCGTCGACCACGCGATTCCCGCTGGGTCGATGGTGTGGGTAGGCGACCGACGGATCGATCGCCGAGACTGTCGGTTGCTCGGCCGGTGATGTCGCGGTTGTGGTCCTCGGCTGACCGGTTAATCGATCGGCACACCCGGCGAACGTGGCGGCCCCAAGCGTCGCGAGGAACTGACGGCGGCGGTGTGACATCGGCGGTGTCCTCTCCTTGCGTGTCGGCCCGTTTGAAGCTACGTGTCGTTCCCCTTCCCGTCACACTCGACACCCGTAATCTCGAATCGGGGTCCGCCGTCGATGCTTTCGCTCACTCGACTCTCCCGGCCGTGGCCATCGACGATCCGTTTGCTGATCCGGAGGCCGGAGCCAGTTCCGCCATGTGCTGTGTCGACCCCGCTGTCGGGGGGATATATCCGCTGGGTCAGTGTTTCTGATGGGCGCCGAAATACGATCACGATTCCAGCGGGTCGACGGCCGGCAAGGTTGAAGACCGTCCCGGGGCCATCAACGACCATGACCGATCGTGGCACCGTCATGTATCTGGCTGCACCGAAGGAGATCGAGGCTCGGGAGTACGATGTCCCCGAGGCCGGTCCGGGCGGTATCCTCACCGAGATCGAACGGGCGAACGTTTGTGGCTCGGAGCTGCACATGTGGCGGGGGGACCACCCCGAGGTCGACGAAGGCGTCCTTGGCCACGAGGCGGTTGCCCGCGTCCGCGATCTCGGCGAGGGCGTCGACACCGACTTCGCCGGGGAGCCCATCGAACCCGGCGATCTCATCGCGCCGGCGTATTTCATCACGTGCCGCCGGTGTGACGCCTGTCAGGCAGGTGATTTCAACCTCTGTGAGAACGCCTACGTCCACTGGACCCAATCACCTGACGAATATCCCCATTTCCGGGGCACCTGGGCGACTCATTACTACATTCATCCCGACCAGTATTTCTACAAGGTCCCCGACGGCGTCGATGCGAACGTCGCTGCCTCGGCCAACTGTGCGCTCTCCCAGGTGCTGTATGGGATCGACGAGGCCGGGATCAGTTACGGCGACTCCGTCGTCATCCAGGGCGCCGGCGGACTGGGTCTGAACGCCATCGCCGTCGCCAACGAACGCGGAGCCGAGACGATCGTCATCGAAGGGACCGATCACCGCATCGAGAGTGCACACGCCTTCGATGCCGATCACGTCATCGACTTTCGGGAGTACGACAGCGTCGAAGCTCGGGCCGATCGGGTCGCCGAACTGACCGACGGCACCGGCGCCGACGCCGCGATCGAGGTCGCGGGCGTTCCCGACGCCTTCGCCGAAGGGATTCACCATGTCCGGAAGGGCGGCGAGTACTTAGAAATGGGCAACGTCACCCCCGGCCATACGACTGCGTTCGATCCGGGGTTGCTCACGCGGAAGGCGATCGACATCACGGCCGCCATCCGGTACGATCCGTGGTACCTCCGCAAGGCCCTGACGTTCCTCGATGACCACCAGGACAGTTATCCCTACGACGGGCTGGTCGACGCCGAATACCCGCTTTCGGCGGCCGATGCGGCGCTTGAGGCGTCCGATGCCCGGGAGATCAACCGGGCGACGCTGGTGCCCGAATAATCGAAGCAGCCTCCTTACTGCTCGGTTCGATCGAGGGCACGATGTGTTAACGCCGCCGAAACGCCGGTGTAGGCCATCGGATCGGTGAGGTCGGCTAACTCCTCTTCAGAGAGCGCTTCCATCACCCGGTCGTCGTCGCGGAGCGCGGCCGCGAAGTCCTCGCCTTCATCGATAGCGGCCATCGCGGCCTCGTGGAGGATGTCGTGGGCCGTTTGGCGGCCGACCCGTTCGGCCAACGCCATCATCACCGCCTCCGAGGTGACGAGGCTGCCGTAGATCTCGAGGTTTTCGGCCATCCGCTCGGGGTTGACGATCAGATCCTCGAGGATCGTCTTCATGTGAGCACACATCCGCGAGGTATAGAGGAACGTCTCGGGCAGGACCGCGAACTCGGCGACCCACGTCGAGTAATCCCGTTCGTCGTGAGGTTCCATCAGCTCCTGCATCACATCGGCGTGTCCGCGGATGAGCCGCGCCAGCGCAACGGTTTCCTCGCTTTTGACCGGGTTGCGCTTGTGGGGCATCGTACTCGAGCCGACCTTCCCTTCGGCGATCGGCTCTTTGACCTCCTCGAACTCCGGGCGGTTCATCATGAGGACGTTCCGGGCGATCCGACTGAGCGTCCCCGCGATCGTTGCCAATACCGATACCAGCTCGGCGAAGCGGTCCCGGGCGGCGTACCACGCGACATCCGGAACGTCGAGGTCCAGTTCGTCAGCCATCCGCTCTTGGACTTCGAGGCCGGGTTCGCCGATCGAGGCGAGGGTCCCGGTCGCTCCGAAGAACTCGAGGGCGAACAACCGATCCTCGACGGCTTCCAGCCGATCGATCCCCCGATCGAGTTCGTCCAACCAAGTCGCGGCCTTCAGCCCGAAGGTGATCGGGATCGCATGCATGTGATGGGTACGACCGATCATCGGGGTGTCGGCGTGTTCCTCGGCCAGAGCCGCCAGGGCCGATCGGATGGCCGTCAGATCGTCCATGAGCTCCTCGTAGCCCTCCCGTAGCTGGAGGAGCATCGCGGTATCGGAGATATCCTGGCTGGTCGCGCCCCAGTGGATGTACTCGCCGGCCTCGCCGACCTGCTCCTTCCAGGCGCCGATGATCGCCATGGTAAAGAGGTGGATGTCGGCGACGTTCTGTTCGATATCGTCGAAGTCGATGTACTCGAGGCTGGCCTTCTCGGTGATTTCGGCGGCCGCCTCCTCCGGGATTAGCCCGATGTCCGCCTCCGCGCGGGCGAGGGCGGCCTCGACATCGAGGAACCGTTCGACGAACCGCGCTTCGGACATGATCTCCCGCATCGCCGGGGTACCGAACGCGTTCTTGAAGAGTACGCCGTCAGTGTGATACATGGATCTCCCGTGGCTCTACACCTGAGCCGACGGTAAAACCTTCCCACCGACCGCGGGCTCATCACTGGCCGGGGGGTTTGACGAGATAGCCGCCGTCGACGACGAGGTTATGGCCGTGGATGAACCGGGCGCCATCGCTCGCCAAGAACCGTGCCGCCGCGGCGATATCCTCGGGTTGGCCGATGAAGTCGGTCAGCACGCCCGCGCGCAACCGCTCGCGGTCGGCCTCGCTTTCGATCCGGGTCATGTTCGACTCGACCGGTCCCGGACAGATCGCGTTGACGGCGATCCCTTCCGGCGCATAATCGATCGCCATCTGGCGGGTCAGATTCGTTACCGCACCCTTCGAGGAAACGTAGGCGGCCTTTGCGTTCGTCGCACCCCCGCGGAGCCCTCGCTGGGAGGAGATGTTGATGATACGGGCGTGGTCGCTTTCGAGGAGTTCGGGGATCGCGTGTTTCGAACAGTGAAAGACCCCATCCAAATTCACCGCATGGATCCGACGCCATTCCGCGGCGGTTTCATCATCGACGGCGCCGGTCCCGGTGACACCGGCGTTGTTCACGAGGATATCGAGGCCTCCAAATCGTTCAACGGTCGCCGCTATTAATGATTCGGCGGCCGCCTCGTCGGTTACGTCGGTCCGGTGGAACATCGCCGTCCCGCCGGCTTCGTCGATGACATCGACGGTCGGGCGTTCGTCCTCGAACTTCGATTCGCGTTGTTGATCCGCGATAACCACGTTGGCCCCGTCCTCGGCGAACGCGAGCGCGATCCCACGGCCGATACCGGTGCTTGCGCCGGTCACGATGGCTGTCCGGTCTTCGAGTCGCATTGGTCCGGTTGACGCACGGGGAGGGACGGGTTAACGCTTGCCCGCTTGCCGCTGTCGATTTATTCTCTGAACGCTTGCCGGCTCGCCGCTCAATTCACTCCGAGAAGAATTTCTCGTTCAGATAACGATGCCACCAGAGAATCGCGAAAATGACGCCGCTTGCGAGTAGCGTACCGAGCCCGAGGAAATGGAGGAAGACCCCAAAGAGATTGAACAACGGATGGACCGATCCGAGGAAGCCGATCGGGAAACTGAGTACCAACCAGACGGCGCCAGCTGCCGCGATACCGGCGAGCCACGGCCGGGAAAACCGGGCGAAAAATGCGTCGAGTCGGGTGAGGAGTTCGAGGGCCATGTCAATCGCTTGGAACGCCGTCGTCCGCCCCAGTAATTGCCGCACGATGCTTGTCCGGCGATCGGGGTGTGGCGCTCAGGATCGTTGGAAGATAACAGGCGAGTCGTTATCGAAGTGCATTCGGACCTCGTCGCCCTGTTTGAATTGGGCTTCCTGGCCGGCCTCGGTGACCTCGATCGATGGGAGCTCGTCGTCGGCCGGTTCGACGACGTAATCGGTTCGTTCGCCCTGGAAGTATCGCTCGACGACCTGGGCGCGAATCCCGTCACCGTCGGATTCGAGGTAGAATTCCTCTGGTCGGATCGAGACGGTGACCTCGTCACCGTCGATGGTCGTCTGGGTGTCGAAACTAAACCCGTCGTCGCCGCCGACTTCGACCGTCGTGGTCCCGTTTCGCTTGGTGGCCCTGCCATCGAAGAGGTTCGTATCGCCGATGAAGTCGGCGACGAACTCCGTGGCGGGTTCCCGATAGATCTCCTCAGGCGTGCCGACCTGTTCGATTTTCCCGTCCCGCATGACCGCCAACCGATCCGAGAGCGTCATAGCGACTTCCTGATTGTGGGTCACATAGAAGAACGATCCCTGGACCTGTTCGTGGATCTTTCGGAGTTCCACCATCATGTGTTGGCGGAGCTTCCGGTCGAGGCTGCCCAGGGGTTCATCAAGCAGGAGCACGCTTGGCTCGTTCACCAGCGCTCGGGCTAGTGCGACACGTTGTTGCTGGCCGCCCGACAGTGCCGTTGGATCACGATCCTCAAAACCACCGAGATCGACCAGTTCCAGATACTGTGAGACCAGTTCATCACGTTCCTGTTTGTCCACACCTGCCTTCTTGAGTCCGTAGCCGACGTTCTCGCCAACAGTCATATGCGGGAACAACGAGAGGTGCTGAAAGACGAGGTTCGTATCGCGTTGATTTGGCGGGATCTCGTTGGCCTGCCGGCCATCGAGAATGACTTCGCCCGCGGTCGGTCGTTCGAACCCGCTGATCATTCGAAGCGTCGTCGTCTTGCCACAGCCCGACGGACCGAGCAACGAGAAGAATTCGCCACGCTTGATGGTGAGATCGATCCCATCAACGGCGACGATATCACCGAACTCTTTTCGGATGTCCCGGAGCTCGACCATCGCCTCGGTACCGCTTGACATGGCCGGATATCGGCGGTCTACCGACATTAATCTTGATGGACATGCCGTCCCAGCGACACAACGGCCGATCGGTTGGCCGTCGAACGAATGGTGCCTCAAACAGTAGAATAAAGACCGATGGGGCTAATCGAGCGGTCATGTCTTGGGAACGCGCCGTCGTTGATGCGTTCAACGAAACCGGCGTCGATACCGTGGCGTATCTGCCGGATTCGATCCTCGACGATCTCGTCGCCCTGATCGAGGCCGACGAATCGATCGAGGCGATCCGTGTCTCCCGCGAGGAAGAGGCAGTCGGCATCCTCGCGGGGGCCTGGCTGGGCGGTCGCCGGGGTGCATTGATCTGTCAGTCCAGCGGGCTCGCGAACTGCTTCAACGCGATCGGTTCGCACGTCAAACCCGCCGGGATCCCGTTTCTCGGCCTCGTAACCCGGCGGGGCGGACTGGGCGATCACAACTTCGCCCAGATTCCGGCCGGATACAACATGCCCCGGCTGCTCGATGACATGGGGGTCCGCAACACCAGCCTCGATGGCTCGACTGACGTGGGCTCGTCGGTCGAGCTGGCCATCGAGACGACGTTTTCGACGGCGGATCCGTACATTATGCTGCTTGAGCGTGAGCTCACGGGGGGGAAATAATGAGCGACGACCGCGAGGCGATCGATCAGTACGCGATGACGGCAGCCGTACTTGAGGCGGCCCCGAACGCGGCTGTAATCGCCAACCTCGGCGTGGCGTCTTGGGTACTCGCCGAGGTCGATGATCGTGACCGGAATTTCTACATGCGCGGTGGCATGGGCTCGACGACACCGACGGGGTTTGGGCTTGCCCTCGCGATCGACGACGAGGTGATCGTCCTCGATGGCGACGGGTCGTTGCTCATGGGACTGGGCGCCCTTGCGACCGCCGGGGAGTACGATCCCTCGAACCTGACGGTCGTCGTCTGTAATAACGCCGAATTCGGGACGACCGGTGGCCAACCGAGCCTCGCCGATGGGGTCAATTTCGCGGCGATCGCCGAGGACTGCGGGCTGGCCGGGTTCTCAGCGCGAAGCGAATCGGGCTTCGAATCGGCCCTGTCGGAAGCGCTTGCTGTCGACGGTGCGGCGCTCGTCGATTGTGCGGTCGAACCGACGGACGTCGGTGCCCCACCGGAGTATGATTATTCACACGCATATTTAACCGACCGGTTTCGCCGATCGATAACCGAGTAACGGCTGGCACTATTTGCCTCGTTCCTGGCATATAAGAGAACGTTTAATAGTCACGATTAGTAATTCCAATCGTATGCCACGTGATGGCACGGGACAGGACGATGGAGCATCGAGTCTGAACAACACTCGGCGCCGGTTCCTGAAATCCGCGGGGGCAGCTGGGGCGATCGGGGTCTCCGCGACGGCTGGCTGTGCTGGGGGGATCGGTGGCTCGAGTCCGACGACGATCAACATCTTCGCGTGGGATGACTACAAGAAACAACAGGAGCTCATCGAGGACAAACTTGATGTCAACATCAAGGCGACGGTTACTAGCTCCTCGGCGAAGATGTTCTCGGCGTTCAAAGCCGGACAGAGCAAACAGTACGACATTACGGTGCCGAACAACAACTATGTCGTCAAGTTCGCCAACGCCGACACTGTCGTACCGGTGAACAAAGACGTCGTCACGAACTACAAGGATCTCTTCGGGAAATTCAAGGAGTTCGCTAACCGGCAGTTTACCGTCGACGGCAAACTGTATGGCGTGCCGATTCGGTTCGGTTGGTACGGCTACTCCTATGACTCCCGGAAACTCCCACAGAGTCACGAACAGAGCTACAAGGCGCTGTTCTCCGAGACTTACGAGGGTGTCGATATGAAGGGGAACGTCGTAATGTACGACAACCACTTCAAGGCGATGGCCGCGACGGCGCTGTTGCTCGGCTACCAGGATGCATTCAAAGGGAAACGCGTCACCCTCTCGAAGAAACAGATCGAGAAGGTCAAACAGAAACTGCTCGATCAGAAACCGCTGATCCAGGGGTACATCGCACCGGACTCGACGTACATCAAGTCGTTCAGACAGGGTAACCACGTCGTCGGGCAGTCCGGCCGCAACGAGATCATGGACATGCGCCGGGCCGGCGACAATTGGGCCCGGATGGCCAAACCCAAGGAGGGTGAACTCGCGTGGTTCGAGGGGGCGGTCGTCTCGAAGGATTCGGATAACCAGGAGATGGCCTGGAAGGTCATCAACGAGTACATCAGCCCGGAGGTCGGTGCCGAGTTCGCCAAAGCCGCTTCAACGCCGAGCTGTAATCCCGAATCGAACAAGAACCTCTCGTCGAAACTCCAGAAACTCTTCGGGTTCGGCCCCGAACGACTCAACGGCATGATCCCGTTCAAGGCCGTCGAAAACGAGGACGCTTGGATCAGTGCTTGGGAGGAAGTCAAGAGCGCCTGATCGGCGCTGTCCGTGATCACAGATCGAATCGTTCGTAAATCACCCAGTTCACCAACTTCGATATGAGTTCTGAGACAGTTGACACCACAGAAACCGATGCCACCGCCCGCGAGCGGTTCCTCCAGTTGTTCTCCACACAACGGGCACGTACCGCGATCACGATCGGTCCAGGCCTCATCTGGCTGACGCTGTTGATGCTCGCACCGTTGATTTTCCTGATCGCAGTGAGCTTTACGATCACGAGCCAGGAAACCTACCAGATCATCTGGAAGCCGACTCTTGAGAACTACACCAAACTCCTCTCGACCGGTGGGGACGTTTTCTATGAATCGTCGTTCTTCCAGTCGGTGATGATCTCGTATTTCATCGCCGGCGTGACGACGGTAACGACGCTTACGGTGACGTTTCCCGTGGCGTACCTCCTGGCACGCCGGTCCGGCCAGTTCTTCAAGATCGTCCTCTATTTCGTTTTGCTACCGTTCTTTACGGTGTATATCGTTCGGGCGTACTCCTGGTTCCTGATGTTCGGCCCCAGCGGGAACATCAATAAATTCCTGACGTGGACCGGACTCATCAACGAACCGATGCCGCTGTTTTTCTACGGCGTCTTTCCGATTATTGTCGGCCTCACACACGCGTACTTCCCGTATATGTTGCTGACACTCTATGCCAGCCTCGATGGCGTTGACTTCTCGTTGCTCGAGGCCTCGCGGGATCTCGGTGCCGGTCGCTTCGAGTCGTTCCGCGATGTGTTGATCCCGATCATCATGCCCGGAATCATCAGCGGTAGTGTCTTCGTGTTCGTTCCGGCGTTGGGAGCGTTCCTCACGCCGGAGTTCCTCGCCCAGGGGAAGGTACTGATGATCGGCCAGCTGATCGCCGCTCGGGTGAACACGATGTACGCTATCGGTTACGGCAGCGCCGGATCGATGTTCATCATCGTCTCGGTCGTGCTCGCCTTCGCCCTGGCGTTCCGGTACGTGGGCATCAAAGAACTCGGAGGTGCCTAATATGAGTCAAAAACGATCCGACGGCGGCTTCGAAACGACGGCCGAACCGGCTCGCCCGGCGGCGACCCAATCACGGCTGTTGCCCCACCACCGTCGAAACGTACTGCTCAAATACGGGCTCTACGGGTTCACGATCCTGATGTTGCTGTTCCTGTGGGTCCCGCTGTTTACGATGACGTTCCTTTCGTTCGCGGCGAATCCGGCGACGATCGTTCCGTTCGAGGGCTTTACGCTGGCACACTACGCCAAGACGTTCGCCGACAGCGACCTGATGGCGTCGTTGTTCAACAGCCTGCAGGTCGCGACGATCGCGGCGTCGATCTCGACGGTCCTGGGCGTACTCGCCAGTTTCGGCCTTGTCCGGTATGAGTTCCCGTTCAAGGAGACCTTCCGGACGTTCGGCATCCTCCCGCTGATCATCCCTGGTGTGATCCTGGGACTCAGTATGCTGATTTTCTTCCGATCGGTCGTGGGGATCACAACCGGGTTCCTGACGGTCGTGCTCACGCATAGCGTCTATGGGTTCCCGTTCGTGATGTTGCCAGTGACCTCCCGGCTGTACTCCTTCGATGAATCCTTAGAGGAGAGCGCCCGGGATCTCGGGGCGGACACGTTCGAGACCTTCCGGGATATCACCCTCCCGTTGATCGCGCCGGCGATCGGTGCCGGCTTCCTGTTTGCGTGGATCCGTTCTTTCGAGGACTTCATCCGGGCGTTCTTCGTGCGGGGGACCACCCGGATCGTCACCACCCAGATGTACGGGATGATCAAATACGGCCTCGGCAGCCGGATGAACGCCATCTCGACGTTCATCATCTTCGTGATCGCGATCGCACTGGCCCTCGCGATGAACTACGGGAACGTCAGCGACTACGTCGCTGACTCCGACGACGAGGAGTAAGTCGCTTTTTTCACCGGCGTTTCGTTACGAACACATCTTCTCAATCATTGGAGGATAGTCTCGCTTCGGTCACTCCCCGCCCGGGTAACCAGAACTATACCGGTCGCCGATGACGCTGGAGATATGACCGTCACCGCTGACAGTTTCACCCTCAACTCGATCGGCACCTTCGTTGCGCTCGGTGGCACGTTTTCGGCACACAAACGCTACGACGCCACCCAACGATGGCCGTTCCTCTGGACGGTGCCCGATCCGTCGATCGTCCCCGACGGTGATCCGATCCGCATCCCGGCCGATGTCGAACAGGTCGCTCCTGGCCCGGAGCTCTGTGCGGTCATCGCCGAGCCGCTCTGGCAGGCCGAGCCGGCCGAGGCCACCGATGCGATCGCCGGGTTTACGATCTCAAACGATATCAAATCCTACGGCGAGTTCCCGGCGTATCCGTACGAAGGCGTCGATGAACGCGTCGGTCGAGGATATCACATCTTTCCGACCTTCACGCCGACCCTCGGATCCGCGACCTCCCTCTCGATGGAGACAGCGATGGATCTGCGGATGGAGACGTATATCGACGGCGAGCAGATCGTCGATACCTCGACGGCGGAGATGGGGTGGACGGTCGCGGAGATGGTCGCCCACGTCAGCCGGATTATTCCGCTCGATCCAAACGACGTCGTCTCGCTCGGGGATCCGACCCATCCGGACACGTTCCTCGATGACGCCGACTCAGTCACCTGTCGCATCGAGGCGATCGGCGAGTTGACCAACTCGATTATCGCCGAGTGATCACCGGGCCTGATCGAGCCCGTCGAACCGATCGAGGCGAAAACGCTCGATATCATGGTCGGTTCGGCCGGTTTCGCTGAGATCGGCAATGATTTCCCCGATCGCGCTTGCGAACTTGAACCCGTGCCCGGAGAACCCTGCCCCGATCGTCACCCGGGGATGCTCGGGATGGTGATCGAGAATGAAATGCCCGTCCGGCGTGTTCGTAAATAGACAGGGGGCGAGTTGCATCGTTGGGCCCGCCCCGGTCGGAAAGTACGTTTCGGCGAACTCCCGGAGGACCTGTTCGTCGCGGTCTGTCGGCGTCCGATCCATGGTGTCGGGATCGACCGACTCCTCGAGGTGGTTGAACCGACCGACTTTGAACCCCGGCACGTCGAAGACGGGAAAGCCGTAGTAGTGGCTGTCAGCCGTTTCGAGGATGAAGACCGGGAAATGTTCACGATCGAAAGCTGCCGGTTCAGTGGGCTGAAGCCAGGCGAGGACCTGGCGCTCGGGCTCGAGGAACGGGGCGACCGTCGGAAGGAGTTTGCCGGTCCAGGCGCCGGCGGTCACGACGAGATTGTCGGCCGTGTACTGGCCTGTTTCGGTGGTTACACGGACGCCGTCACCGCGTGGTTCCCAGCCGGTCACCGCCTCGCGGGCGTGGATCTCCGCCCCCGCGGCGTGGGCGGCATTGACGTGGGCGACGATGCACTGTTCGGGGACGAGGAAACCGCCATCGGGTTGATAGACCGCTTCGTAATCCTCCGGTAACTGATAGCCCGGGAACCGTTCGTTGACGGTTGCTCCCGAGAGCCGTTCGTGATCGAGGTCGTGTTCCCGACACGATCGGAGCGAGCCGGCGACGATCTCGCTGTCAGGCGGTCCCGCGTCGATCTCGCCGGTCGTATAGAGTAACTGGCAGTGATGTTCGGCCTCGCGGGCCCGCCAGAGCTCGTAGGC
>JAXINS010000093.1:21381-24277 GCA_034190395.1 Chewarchaeum aethiopicum (SeqCode) | reverse complement strand
GGCATCGGATATCGATTGTCCGACGATCCGCGGGGTGAATACCTCTCTGACGATATGGCGCATCGTCGTGGTCGTTTCCCCGGTGAAGTTCTGCAACGCCGATCCCTCGCCATAGCCAGTGTGCGAATCGGTCTCTAGCCGGAGGAACACGTGTTGTGTTTCTTCGGGTGCGTCGTCATCGCTGTCGCCGTCGTAAGAAGTCGGGAAATCGAGCGCTAACGGGATGTCTGCTCCCGTCACGGCCGCCGTTTGGATCATCGCCTAACACCGCTGCACCGACCGAGATAACCCTTTCTCCATCTTCGATCCCTCCGGCGACGCCCGACGGACCCGATCGATCAGTCGTCCGCCGGCGCCGGTTCGGCCCCGCCAAGCAACATATCGAGTTTGTCGAACTTAGGGGCCGGATAGGCGTCTTTGCTCTGGGCAACCCCGTGGCGGGCCCAGGAGTCGGCCTGTTCGAGCGCGAGGGTCGCCGGATCGAGGAATGGGACGCCTACACGCTGTTCGATCTCGTCGTGGACCTGCATAAACGAGAGGCTCATACAGCCCGGGAACAGCGCCTGTGCACCGTCTTCCTCGACGGCTGTCTTCCCGGTTTCGACCATGCGTTCGACCAACGCGTTGTCCTCGTGATCGATCTCCAACACCGGAGCGTCAACCGATCTGACGCTTGTACACTTCTGTGCCAAGTGGTGTTCGTGAGCCTGTTTCCAGCTGGCACTTTCCAATTCCTCGAGGATGGTCAGCCAGGTAAACCGATCGGCGATTTGGGCGGCCGTCCGGATCGTCGTTTCTGCGGGGCCAACGACCGGAATATCGACCAGTTCACGCAACGCATCGATACCCGGATCGCCGAAACAGCCGATGACAATGGCGTCGTAATCCTCGTGGATCCGCCAGGCTCCCTTCATCAGCCCGACCGTACACCACTCCTCCTCGACGGCGCTTTCGATACTTGACGGGCCGGGGCCGATCGCCTTTTCGACGGTGACGTCGACATGGGGCGGTGTGAGTTCGTTGGCGATCCCCTCGCGTCGGTCCATTTCGGTGGTGATCCGTTCGCGTCGGTCCGAGTCGACGACATCTAACCCAGCGCCGGGCATCAAATAGGCGATATCGACCATACGACATGGTACCGCTTCACACACGTTAGTAGTATCGATGAGGGTGCCTCCAGAAGCCACAAGCGCACGTGATCGATCGACCAACGCCGGCACGATCCCGGTTCAGGGCTCGATAATTCCGACGCCATCCTCGACATCGATCGATGTGCCATAGGGGTCGGATAACGCCTTGAGATCGGCGAAGACTGACGCGGCGGTGTCCCCGGTAGCGATGATCGGCCGTCCACGGCGCGGCCGTGGCTCCGTATGCAGGAGGTCGAGCGGGTAAATCTTCACGTGATCGAGGGAGCCATCGGCGAACTCACAGACCGGCAGGATACTCTCCCAGTACATGCTATCGGCGAGAAATCCGCTCGGCGATCCATCCTCGGCGGTCAACCGCCAATCATAGATATCCGCCGGCGAGGAATCCTGATCGAGCCCATACTGGTCGTACATCTCGGCGGGTAACCGCGTGACCGTTTCGTTTTGGGCGATGAAATTCCCGAGGCTGTAGAAGATCGGTTTCTCGTCGTAGAGTTCGATACCCCGAACCGTGTGTGATCCATGCCCGGCGAACATGTCCGCGCCCGCGTCGATACACGTCCGGGCGAACTCCTCGATAAACGGGGCATTCGTCTGATCGGTCGATCGGGGGCCCGCTCCCTCGTGTGCATGGAGGCTGGCGATGACCCAATCGGCCTGTCGCTGTGCTCGGTCGAGTGCCGTTGTGACCGCCTCGACGTCTGCCTCGCGGGGTTCGCGATACACGCGATACTCATCGCCGATTTCGATGCCCGGGTGTCCCCCACTGCCGACGTTGAGAAATCGGAAGATCTCCTCGTCGGGGTCCGTGAGCGGAAACCCAAGTTCCGCCATCTGTCGTTTCAACGCCTCAAGCCCCAGCCCCTCACTGATCGCCTGCAGTTGCTCGTAGCGATCCTCGGGGACGACATAGCGGGTATCCCATCGAAGCGGTGCCAGCCCAGGACGACCCTGGAGATCCGGTCGCTGGGCGCCCGCCACCGAGCCGGTCGTGATCGTCGAACAGACCGCGACCAGGGCGACCCGCCCACTCGGGGTATCCACGTACGCCGGCTCCCTGGCCGTCGCGAGGGTGCGACCAAGCCCCGCATAGGGGATATTGCGGTCCTCTAACTCCCGCATCGTCGCTTCCATCCCTCCATGGGAGTAGTCGAACGTGTGATTGGTCGCCGCCGCGAAGATATCGAAGCCACACCACGTCAACTCGTCGGCCGTCCACGGTGGGGCACGCATGTACGTTCCCGGGCCATTCGCCGCCGGATACCCCTCGTAGTCATGGAGCAGTACCTCCAAATTGATCATCGACGCATCCGCCCCCCGGACGGTCTCGACGAGTTGATCGAATCGCTCGTGGTCGAACGTCGACACCTTCCGAGTGATCATGGCGTCGCCGGCCGCTGCGATCCGGATCGACGCCTCGTTGGTGGACATACGATAACAGAGGACAGCCGGTCGCCATAGCTATACGGGTCAGCTGGTGGCTTGCCTCCTCCGGGAGGTGTGTCGATCACACAACTACTATCTGGCGGCCAGGGAATGATCGCAGATATGGGACTTGACAAACAATACGACGGATACGAGCCCTACGAGTATCTCCAGGCCGGGGAGGACTACGAACCGTTCGAATTTCCCGAGACGATCCACTCCCATGACGAGCCATACGAGGTACCGTTGTCGGCCGAGGAGGAAACACGGGCCGAACAGTTCTCGGCCGACAATACGATCGTTTCCTTACACGAACACGC
>JAXINS010000093.1:0-21281 GCA_034190395.1 Chewarchaeum aethiopicum (SeqCode) | reverse complement strand
GAATCGATCGCGGATATCGAACGGGCTCACGAGGAGGGGAAAGTCGCGATCATCCCCGGCATCGAGGGCTGTATGATGATCGAAAACGAGCTCGATCGGATCGATGTCCTCTATGGGTTGGGCGTTCGATCGCTTGGAATCACCTATTCAGAGTCAAACGCATTGGGGACCGGCGGCCGTGATGAGCACGCCGATGGCGGGCTCACCAAGTTCGGAACGGAGGCCGTCGATCGGATGAACAAACTCGGGATTCTGATCGATCCGAGCCATGCCTCCGATCAGACGACGCTCGATGTCTGTGGGGTCACCGACGATCCGGTCATGCTCTCGCACAACGGCGCGAAGTCGCTGTTGGACATCAGCCGGCTCGATCCCGACGAGGTACTCGAAGCGGTCGCCGACACCGGCGGCGTCATCGGTGTCCAGGCCGCCCCCCATAACACGGCATCCCCGGATCACCCAACCCACTCGATCGAGTCGGTGATGGATCATTTCGAGTATATCAAAGACCTCGTCGGCATCGATCATGTTTCGTTCGGGCCCGATTCAACCTACGGCGATCACGTCGGTATCCACCGGTTCATGGGCAAGGATTACTCGAAATACCCCGAATGGGTCGAGCGAGATATCGACTACGTCCGGGGGATGGAAAATCCGACCGAGGCCTGGCACAATATCGTCCGCTGGCTGGTCAAGGAAGGGTATACCGACGAGGAGATCGCGAAGGTCACCGGCGGCAACATCATGCGCGTACTCGAAGAGGTCTGGTAAGCACCCCGGTTGGCAGGAACGGGCGACACCGGGG
Source organism: Chewarchaeum aethiopicum (SeqCode) (assembly GCA_034190395.1). Taxonomy (GTDB): domain Archaea; phylum Halobacteriota; class Halobacteria; order Halobacteriales; family Hikarchaeaceae; genus Chewarchaeum; species Chewarchaeum aethiopicum. The sequence continues at coordinate 20,476 of JAXINS010000093.1, read as the reverse complement.
CGATAAGGCTCTCAGTTCTCGGCTTCCCCACGGAACCCCGGCGGCAGACCCGAGTGTTTGATCCCGATTCGATCCGCGATATCGAACCGATAGATCGCCATGCCACGGGAGAGCTCAGCCGACTCAAGGAGTTCCGGATACCAGGCGTTGATCAACGTCTCCTCGATACTATCCCACTGGTCTTCGGGGACTTCGCTGAGGGTGCCGGCCAACAAGACGCTCCGCCAATCGTACATCGAGTTCGAATCATACACCAGAAAACGTGCGCTGTCAGCCTGTTTACTCAATTCCTCTTTTCGACTCTGCTCGCCAAGGAGATACGTGAAATAGAGAGCTGAGTCGCCATCAAATCCAAACGACATCGGCAACAGATACGGTGACTCCGTCGTCGGTAGGCCCAGGACTCCGATCCCTTGGTTGGTGAGAAAATCGTGGATCTCCGTGTCGTCCATATCCGCCAGCCCGTATTGTTTGAGTTCACTGATCGACATGCCTGAACGTTCGAACAGCTATTCGATAAAGCGCTCGTCGATTACAACAATCGGAGAACGGTCCCGGTCGTTCAAATACTGTCGAGGTAGCGTTCGGTACCGCTGACGGCGTGCATTCACCCTGATCGTTCATCGGTGGCAGCGAGGAAAACCCATGCCATCGACTGGCACGGGCAAGGCCATTGTACACCTTCGCCGTCGACTCGTAAGGGATTCATCAGACCAGCCACCCCCTATGACGGCGAAAATAGTATTATCCAGTAAAATAGTGACCAAACCAAGCGGATGTTTGCGATCGCGTTGGCGAACCAGAAGGGCGGCGTCGGCAAGACGACGAACACAGTCAATATTGCCGGCGCTCTCGCCGCGCGCGATCACCGGGTATTGGTGGTCGATTTCGACCCACAGGGCTATCTGAGTATCACACTCGGATTTCGCGAAACCTACCAGAATACCGAGGCCGGGTTGAGCAGGGCGCTCGAACGCCCCAGCCAGGTTGACCGCGAGGAGCTGATCGTCAGTCATCCGGAGTTCGACCTCATCCCTGCCGATCAGGGACTCGGGACGGCCTCACCGCAAGCCGGCGCGACTGATCGTGTCTTCAACGCCGTCGCGGAGGGCCACTATGATTTCGTGATCGCCGATATGCCCCCCTCACAGAACGCCTATACGGATGTAGTACTCTCGGATATCAAGGACGTATTCGTCCCGATGGAAGTCTCCGAGGCCTCGGTCTACGCGGTCAAGTCGCTGGTCGATCATATCGTCGAACTCGAACAGACGAGACGGGCCGGCATCCGGATCCGGGCCATCCTGCTTTCGGATGTCAACTATCCGCTCGACAACGAACAAAAGCGAATCGAGCGGTGGGTCGAGGACAACTTCGGCGATAAGTGTCCGATCTACGAGATCCGCCATCGAGCAGCGGTTCAACGGTCGCTCAGAGTTCATAGTTCGATTTTCGGCCCGGACGCCGAGGAAACCGATATGACGGAGGTGTACGCGACGATCGCCCGACAAATCGAGGGGATCAATCCCCATTCCAAGGAAGTCGTTGGGGAGCGACCCTGACCATGTCGAGTGACAATCCCTTCGATTGGTATGGCCACCGGATCCCAATCAGTGTCGTAACCCACAGTCAACAACCGACAAACACATTCAACGCATAACCATGGACTGTCCAAGGTGTGGCGGCGCGGTCGAAACGTATACGCTTGGAGAGCGGGAGGCGTCGAGCTGCGATCGGTGTGGATGGGTTGGCATCGATGCGATCCTTCAGGACGAACCAACACGCCCGGAAAACGATTCCTGGGAGGAAGTCATCCAACAGGCATCTGCGGGCCAGGTGCGGACCGAACGGAGCAAGACCATGGTCTCGCCGGGTGGAGCAGCGACGGAGCCAACGAGGAGCCCGGATGTCGACACTGGGGCCGACAGCAGTGAGGCCAGCGAGATCGATCAACCGCCTGAAGAACTGCTGGCGATCGATGCCATCGAACGATCGGAAGCCGTCACTCTCGAGGCCGCTGGGATCCGGTCAGTCGATGGCCTTGCAGCGATTAACCCAATTGAACTCGCCGGCAAAATCGGGTTCTCGGCCGATCGACTGCGAATGCTCAAAGAGAAAGCAGCGATTCAACTGGTTACCGGTGACTGATCCGCGACGTAGCCCGATATTTCTTGATCGTCCTGATCAATACCCGAGTATGGAACCGCTCGACATTACCGATGGGTTCGATGTCCACGCCCACCGTGATGGTCTCAAACTCATCAAACAGGACAGCGATTCCTGGCAACTCCAGAACCGGGACGCGTATGCGTGTCCGTCCTGTGGCCGTGTGTTCGATCGAGTGTTCGTTACCACCGAGCCGACGGTAACCTTTGATACCGCCCCGACCAGTCCGATCTGTCTCGCACGGACGCCCGATGAACTGTTATTGTTGACACACCCGGACACCGACTCGACGACCGGCTGATCGACGTGTCGAGCAGGTCCTCCGGTACAGATCCAAGGTGAATACATACGCCTTTCAGTGAGCGGCTCTGTGAGCTCCCGTCGGTCGATATCATGGTCGGATACATCCGGCTTGAGGTCCGCACCGGATTGTCACTCCATCGCCTCGTTTTTCGAGCCCTGTCAAAGGCGTGGCGTTGCGTTCGGTGACACCGCTCCATCCACACCGTGGTAATCTTCAAGCCACCGGTGGTCGATTGTGTTTCCCGATGGCTTTCACAGGGCGTCACGGCATGGTTGTCTCGCGACATACCCACTCCTCACGGATCGGAGCCGATGTCCTCCGGCGTGGCGGGACCGCGATCGATGCGGCCGTCGCGACACACTTTGCGATCAATGTGGTCAATCCGATGTCTGTCGGTGTCGGGGGCGGCGGCTCGCTCGTCTATTATTCGGCTTCGGACGAGACCGTCTACAGTATCGACTTCTTCCCACGAGCACCCGGGAGCGTCACACCCGAACTCTTCGTCGATGACGATGGCGAGCCGGTTGATGAGGAGGTAAGGCTCGATAGCGGGGCGGCGGTCGCCGTCCCCGGGGCAGTAAAGGGGCTGGTCGCGGCCCACAATCGGTTCGGTCGGCTCCCATGGCGGCGGTTGCTGACGCCCGCAATCGATCTCGCCCGCAACGGTGTCGTCGTCGATATTCATCTCGCCGAGGCGATCGCTGATAACTGGGACCGATTCAATCCGGCCGCACGCGCCGTATTCAGCAAGAATGGGATGCCGTTGTCGCCGGGCGAACTGCTTGTCCAGCCGGAGCTCGCGGAGACGTTCGAACGGATCAGCGAACACCAGGCCGCCGGTTTTCACGAGGGCGAAGTGGCCGAGGCGATTGCCACAACGGTCCAAGACCACGGAGGTGCACTCAAACCGGCGGATCTGAGCGGCTATCCGGTTCGACACAACGAACCGCTCTGTAGCGAATACGGCGATTTCGAACTGTACAATCCACGACTGGCCATCACGGGCGGCTTCCTTGTCCCCCGGATACTCAAGACGATCGAACGGTTCGATCTCAGCGATCAGTACGGCCCGGAGTCCTGGCAGAAGTACCATCTATTCGCCGAAGCGACGGCGCTTGCCTGGGCCGATCGCGCCGAATACCTGGGCGATCCGGAGTTCGTTGACCCGCCACTGGCGGCGCTTTTGGATCCGGAATTTATCGAGTCCCGGGCGCAGGCGATCAGCCTTGACGACACTCTTGCCGATTACAAGAACGGTGACTGTGTCTCGCCCGGTTCATTGGATGCAACGCACCGACGATCGACAACGGATGTGTCCGATCGACCCGGCGACGAGGCGACGACACATTTCGTCGCCGGTGACGCGGCGGGCAACGTCGTTGCCGTCACGTCATCGATCAACAAGGGAATGGGTTCGGGGATCATGGTTCCTGAGTACGGCGTAATGCTGAACAATTATATGTCCCTGTTCGACGCCGAACCCGGTGGGCCGAATCAGGTTGCAGGGGGAAAACGCCCCCTCAGTTCGACCAGTCCGACCATCGTCATGACCGACAGCGAACCATACTTTACGGCTGGTTCACCCGGCGGCGTAACGATTCCTCAAACGACTGCTCAAGTCATCCTCAACGTCGTCGAATACGATATGTCGATCGACGCTGCCGTGGCGGCGCCCCGGATCACGACCGATCATTGTGGACCGATCGAGTGGGAAGCCGCTGTCCCGGCGACCGTCAGAGAGCAATTGGGGGGGTTGGGTCATCGATGGGACACCGATCCGGATGAGATCGGGAGCGCCAACAACCTCCTGATCAAGGATGATCGGTATTACGGTGGGCCGGATCCCCGGCGGGACTGTGTCGCGGTCGGTGTCAACGAATGGGACCGGTTGTGATTGAAGCCGGACAACTAGTGGCTGTCGACCCGTCTTGTCTCCCCGTTTAGTGGCGGATCCGGCGAATCGCCTCGACCACCGGTTTGAGATCGATTTCCTCCGGACTGTTGACATCGACGGCCGCGGTAAACCGAACTGTCCGCGAATCATCGATCAAAAACAGTGCCCGTTGGTGAACTCGTTTCATCCCTTCATAATCGGCTTTGATGACGCCGTACTGTTCGGCGACCTCTTTGCTGGTGTCCGACAGCAGTGGAAAGTTGATGTCGTGTTGGTCGGCGAACTGTTGATGAGAGTAGATGCCGTCCCCGGAAATACCAAACAGCCCGAGATCCGACTCGAACTGGAAGAATTCGGTATCCCGGAGCGAGCACATCCCTTCAGTACAGATCGGATTGAAATCGAACGCATAGAATGTGAGCAGCACCCACTGCCCTGCGTCGGTATAGTCGCTTAATCGGTACGTATCGATCGTTCCCTCGTGGGTCCCTTGAAGGGAAAAATCGGGTGCTTGGGCCCCTTCCTCCAGCATGGTGACGGCTTGTTTTCGTTCGATAAATAAACACCGGGCTTATTGATCACCCGTTTGGATGCCTTTATTATCGGTAGATGTTTACAGAAAATACAGGCCGAGTGCCTCGGGGTCAACCCCGTGAGGCTTCTTCCCGTAGATTAGTCAGGCACACCTCGGATACCATCGTGGTGTACGGCCTTCATCCCCGGGGCTTGACTCCGAGGCAGTTCACAGTTATCCTCGGCCATCGGGTAACGGGACTCGGTTGGTATCATACGGATTGATTAACAAGCTCCTCCATCTCCTGGCTGTATGAAAGTGCTCGTCCCAATCGACGGATCTGACTGTAGCTACCGGGCGTTACGGTTCGCGACCGACTTCGTTCAGCGATACAACGGTGACCTCCATGTCGTCCACATCACCGACTACGAGGGTGAGACCACTGAGACCATCATGGACCGTGCTCGCTCGATTCTTGCGGAGGCGGATGTGTTGGACGATCCCGAGATCGTGACGGATTTCCGGATGTCCGACCCCCGGTATGCAAACGCCGTCGGGAAGGATATCCTGCGGATTGTCGAGGATAACGACTACGATCACGTCATAATGGGTCATCACGGAACCGGTGCGGTTGGTCGGATGATCCTGGGGAGTGCAGCCAGGACGGTTATACAAGCTGCAGAGATACCTGCAACAGTCATCCCCTAAGATTGTTGCAGGTGGGGTTTCGGCCCGTCATCAATCGGCGTGGAGCTCGATTACTTGATCCGGCGATACATCCTCATACTCACCGTTGTCTCGACGGTCCGGCAGTACGGACGAGCCAGGTGGCACCGCCGGTGGCGATATGACCGGCGAATCCGAAACAGCAGATCCCGAACCCGATCAACAGGAGAGTTATCCACCAGAACGCCGGATCGATCATCAATGCGGTCATAGCGGCAACCAAACTCAACAACCCGTTGGCAATCCCGATCGCGAAGAAAAAGCGCCGTCGCCGCCCGGATTCAGTGTCCTCGAATCGGTCAAGGACACCCGAAAGCGGCCGGGACCTTGACCAGTTCCGTGATCGGCTCTTCGAGCGCTTTTTCGATCGCATTACCGGGTCGTAGGGGGTGATTCACTTGAAATTACGTCAGTCCTCTGTCATACGATTCGTTGGATCCTTCTTTCACCAAAACCCGTGACCACCGGTTGGCGGAGACGGAGACTTATCACCCTCGCCCGTGGAGATCAATCCTATCGATCGTCACCTCGTATCGTGACTCAGCATGATGATAGACAGATCCGCCACCTATCCCGACCAATCGATTACCCTCCATCCAGGGCTTCGCATTGACCACGGCGGCGAGACAATCGCCGCCAGCCGGTACGAACCATCGACCAACGGGCCACATCCGGCCGTCGTGATTGCGACACCGTATCGAAAGGACGACCGGATCACCTTCGGCGCATGGGATCCCTCGATCCGGTATCTCACGACCAACGGATACGAGGTCGTGGTCATGGATCTGCTCGGCACCGGCGCCTCGACCGGGTGGAAAGAACCCTTCAGCGGCGATGAGGGACAGGAGGTTGCGGCAGTTATCGAGTGGATCGCCGAACAACCCTGGTGTACCGGCGCGGTCGGAACCTACGGGCTCTCATATGGGGCCTGGACTCAGTATCAGGTGGCGGCCATCGACCCCGATCCCCTGGCGGCGATCCTGCCGGTATCGGTTGTTCCGTCGGTGTATGCCTCCTCCTGGACTGGCGGATCGTTCAACCTCCTCAAACGCGCGACCTGGCCGGTGTCGATGTACGCGAGTCAGGCCCTGCCTCCGAGCCGCCGTGACGAGGCGGGCCGGTGGGCCGACATCTGGGACCAACGGCTCGACGCCATGCAATCCGCCGATCCCTGGCTGTTTTCGTTCCTCGAGCATCCGACCAAAGACGCGTTCTGGCAGCACCGGGAAGTGTCACCGGCCGATATTTCGGTGCCGACCTTTGCCGCCTGCGGGTATCGCGACGTGCACACCCGACCGATGGTGGAATTCATCGAGGCGATTGACGCTCCACGACGACTCATCATCGGTCCGTGGCAACACTCGATGCCCGAACAAGGCTGGATCGCCGCGATCGACTTTCGTCGACAAGCTGTGGCATGGCTTGATCGACATCTCAAGGGTGACGCCGCTTCGATGACGCCCTCGACGCGTGATCCGGTGATCTACTGGACTGAACGGGACGGCGGCTGGACAGCGGCCGGCCACTGGCGGACGACGCCAAGGTGGCCCACGACCGATGATGATACAGTGACGTTTGCGTTGACACCGTCGGGACTGAAACAGCATCCGGCGTCCACCGACGGCACACTCGCTTGGGAGTACGAATACGATCACGCCGTTGGCGTCGATTCCCTTGACCGGGTCGGGAGCGTCATCAACACTGGCATCGAAACGGCCACCGATGATGCGCGGTCGCTCGTGTTCGAGACGAGCCCACTGAGCAACCCGTTCGAGCTGACGGGAACGGGCGAGGCGACGGTCCGGATTCAAGCAACGACGCCGGATCCCATCGTTGCGATCCGGCTGGTCGATGTGACACCACGGGGACGAACCAGACTGGTTACTGGTGGCTATCTCAAGGCGGACCACCGGACAGGCCATGAGGATCCCACCGGGCTCGATCCCGAACAAACCTACGCGATCGACATCCCACTAAAACCCAAATCACATGTCTTCGAATCCGGCCATCGGATCCGGGTAGCCGTTGGCGCCAGCGCGTTTCCCCGGACTCGGCCCCCGAACCAGCATGGGTCGTTTACGCTACACTCGACACCCGATGTCCCCTCGACCGTCACGCTGCCCGGTCGGAGCCACACCGGCGACCCGACCTTCGCGAACACAATCGAGATGTACCCACCCGACGAATCGGTCCCTCTGACATCGCCGTTCATCCGGAGCAGCGATGCGACGTGGGCAACGAACCGGGAACACGCTACGAACAGCGTCACGTTCGAAACTGAGACCGAATCGACGGTCGATCTCCCCCACGGCCCAGTATTTCGCCGATCGGAGCGAATCGAGGGGATCGCCCACCCCTCAGATCCGGACGCAGCCCGGCTCCGGACTGATGCCACGATGGAACTGGTGTATCCCGAACAAACGATCAGTGCCGAGGCGACCGCCGATGTCACCGGCGATCACCAGTCGCTCACAACAACCGTCACGACCGATGAGCGGATTCTCTTCGATGAACGGTGGCGCCGCCATCGGCGGTAAGCATCGATTCTCGGTCGGGCTTCGACAGCTTTTATCCGGCCGTTGACGATAGTTCGCCCGTATGCCGCCCCTGATGAGTTCGACCCTCCCCGAGAAAGCGGTGATGACGACCGACGGCCAAGCGCTTGGCTCGCTCGACAACATCACGATCGATCCTGAAACCGGCCGCCTGCAGGAACTGCTCGTCGAACCGGCCGATGACACAGTTTACGATGCAACCTTCGACGTCGATGACGACGGTCTGCTCCGGATCCCGGCCACGTACGTCGAGGCTGGTGAGGACTATATCCTCGTCAATACCTGAGTCCAGCGGGGCCGATTTGCCGGCGGTTAGCTCCAACCGTCGGGAAGGAGCGACTATACGACTTTAATCGTGACTGGTTCCGGGCGATGCTCAACCATCGCCGACGGTCGCACGGATCATGCTGTGTCATTGAATCTATATATGACATCGATGGTGAACTGATTCTTGGTGTTGTTAATTTCCGTATCAATCGTGGTCTGGCTCCCCTATGTCCGAACCAGCCACGTATAGACCTAAGATTGAAGCGGGAATCTTCGAGTCGGTTTTATATATTATGAAGTGTATAGAATCGCACATGTCACGGAATGGTCGACATGTCAACCGACGCGATGTCCTCAAGGGACTGGGCGCTGCTGGTCTGACGGGATTAGCGGGTTGTGCCGGCGGTCAACTCGGTGGCGGTGGTGGCCGTGAGATCAAACTCGGTATTCTGATGGGCGTGACCGGTGGTCTCGAACAACTCGGGCCGCCGATTCGGGATTCGGCCCAACTGGCCGTGAAACAGGTCAACGACGCGGATTCGGACTTCTCGATCGACAGCCGGTTTGAAGACACCGCGACTGATCCCAATACCGGAATTTCCGCCGCCGAGTCGCTTTCGTCGGCGGGCTATCCGATGATCGCGGGGGCGTTGTCCTCGACGGTGAGTATCCAGGTGTCGAAAAACGTCACGACACCCAACGAGATCGTCCAATGTTCGCCCGCGAGCACGTCGCCGGCCATCACCGATCTCAACGACAACAATTTCATGTGGCGGACGACGCCAACGGATGCCCTCCAGGCCCAAGTAATGGTCCAGGTGGCCCAAAACCGTATGGACGCCTCCTCAACGTCGTATCTCGCACTCAACAACGACTACGGCCAGGGGCTGGCCCAGGCATACGCCTCGGCGTTCAAGGAAGCCGGCGGCAAGGTTCTGAACAAGGTCTCCTTCGAGCCCGAGCAGTCTTCCTATACCGCGCCGCTCAACGAAGCGATGCAGGACAACCCGGATGTGTTGATGATCGTCGGGTACCCGAAATCCGGTGTGCAGATCTTCCGGGACTTCTATTCGAACTACGATCCCTCCAAAACGGGCATCATCGTCCCGGACGGGCTCAAATCCGAATCACTCCCCGGCGATGTCGGCAACAATATGGCGAACGTCATGGGGACGGCCCCGCTGTCAGTCGGTCCTGGGCGGGACTTCTTCGAACAGCAGTATAAGAACGAATACGGCGCCTCCAAGACGCCGTTCCGAGCCCAATCGTACGATGCAGCGGCGGTGCTAATGCTCGCAAACGCTGCCGCCGGCGAGAACAGCGGCCCGGCGATCCGCGATCAGATGCGATCCATTGCACAGGGCGATGGCACCAAAGTCACGCCGAAGAACCTTGTGGAAGGACTTCAGATGGCTGCCGACGGCGAATCGATCAACTACCAAGGGGCGTCGGGAACGATCACCTTCGATAAGAACGGTGATATCGCGGCTGCGACCTACGAGCTGTTTGCCTACGGTGAGCAGGGCCTCCACACCGTCGATAAGATCGAGTACTCGGCGTAAGTGGTCTCACTGACGAGTGAATCGGTTCGCCGTCGTTTCGAAGATCCAACGGAATCCGTTTGTCGGCGAGTTATACTATTCTTGATTAACCACCGAGGAACTCCTGGCGAACGTCCTCGTTGTCGAGCAACTCGCGACCCGGTCCCTCAAAGCGGTTCTGCCCTTGGACCAGAACGTATCCGCGGTCACAGCGCCGGAGGGCTTCCTTGGCGTTTTGTTCGACCATCAGAATGGCCGTGCCGTCTTCGTTGATCGCGTCGATCCGATCGAACATATCGTCGACGAGATCCGGTGCCAACCCGGCACTGGGCTCATCGAGCAACAGAAGCTTTGGATCAAGCATCAACGATCGGCCCATCGCTAGCATCTGTTGTTGGCCACCACTGAGCGTGGCGGCTCTCTGGTCTTGGCGTTCCTCAAGGATCGGAAACCGCTCGAAGACCATCTGGAGTCGGTCAGCCGGCACCTCGTCTAAGATATAGGCACCCATTTCGAGGTTTTCCCGCACCGTCAGGCGGGAGAAGACGTTCTCGGATTGGGGCACGTATCCCAATCCGTAATGGATGATCTCGTCGGGGTTTTGTCCGGTGATATCGGCTCCATCAAAGCGGATCCGGCCCCCCATGAGGGTTGTCAACCCAAAGATCGACTTCATGACCGTCGATTTCCCGGCCCCATTGGGACCGACGATCGTCACGAACTCCCCCTGTTCGACGACGAGATCGACGTCATCTAGAATCTGGAGATCGCCATAGCCGGCGTCTAACCCCTCGACCGTAAGCAGGGGATCGTCGGCGGTGGTCGCTTGGGGGTCCTGCGACGGTGGCTCATCGGTAGTCGAGTCCGGCTCACTCACGCGTCTTCCCCCAGATACGCATCGATGACTGTTTCGTTCTGTCGGATCGTTTCCGCGTCGCCCTCGGCGAGTACCGATCCTTGGTGCATGACGATGATGTGCTCGCAGTTTTCCATGATGACGTCCATATCGTGCTCGACCAACAGGAACGTCAGCCCCTCGGCTTTGAGGGCGTGGATCCGGTCGAGTAGCTTCTCCTCGAGAGTCGGATTAACGCCGGCAAACGGCTCGTCTAACAGCGCCATATCGGGGTCAACCATCAACGCCCGCGCCAATTCAAGCAGCTTCCGCTGGCCACCACTGAGGTTGCCGGCCTCTTCCTCGGCGAGGTGATCGATCTCGAAGAACTCGAGGATTTCCCAGACTTTTTCGCGATGCTCGGTTTCCTCGGCCCGTACCCGATCACGAAGGCCCGGCAGCACCGCATACAGCAGTTTCTCGCCCTGTTGGTTTCGCGGCCCCAGCATCAAGTTCTCAAGGACGGTCATCTCCTCGAGTTCCCGGGCGATCTGAAAGGTCCGGACGAGTCCTCGATTGGCGATCTCGTTTGGTAGGAGACCCGTAATATCCTCGCCGTTGAATACTACGCGGCCGCCGTCGGGGCGATGGAAGCCGGTAATGCAGTTGAACGTCGTCGATTTGCCCGCCCCGTTCGGGCCGATCAGCCCGGTCAGTGAGCCCTCCTCGACACCGAAGGACGCCCCATCGACGGCGGTGATGCCCCCGAAGTGTTTCTCCAAGTTCTCGATCACCAGCGGTTGGGTACCGGTATCCGCGGTTGTTTCAGCCTGCTCGGCGTATTCAGCCTCGTCCGTCTCGCCGGTCTCCATAGCAACGCCTCGACCATCGGGGTCACTCATTGTCATCACCCTGCTCGGCGGCGGGCCGTTGGCGGTGGCTCAGATCGATACTGGCGGCCGTTTCGTCGCGGTGGCCCAACAATCCCTCCGGTCGGCGTTGCATCAGTACGATCAACAGGATCCCGATCAGGACAAAGCGCAACGGCGAGATGTTGTTGATCGCGTAGGCGACAAGCGGGAGTGGATCGAGCGCGAACAGTTCACCAAGCGCCGCGGCAAAGGTCCCCGGAATCGCGCCGACGACGAGGTATTCCCGGAAAATCCGCGTCACGAACAGCGGCCCCTCAAAGAGCAGCCCGGCGAACAACGCCCCGCCGAGGACGCTTCCCGTATTCGAGCCGCTGCCGCCGATGATCAGCGCGATGAAAATGTAGAACGTCTGCAACGGGAGAAACGTCGTCGAGGTTGGATCGGTGAACCCCTTCGATCCCTCCCAGAGGATCCCGGCCAGTCCCATCAACGCACAGCCGACCATGAACACTTTCACCTTCACCAGCCGGGTATTCTTGCCGAGCGACTGAGCGACTTCTTCGTCCTCGCGGATCGCCTTGAGCACCCGCCCGAACGGCGAGTTGCCGATCCGGACCAACAACCAATACACGGCGATGACCACACCGATGAGAAACAGCGTATACGTCCAGGAGACGACGACCGAATCACCCACGCCGATCACATCGGCGATGCCAAATAACACCTCCCCGATGGGCGTCACCCCGGCAGCGGTGTCGGTGGGATTGTTGTAGAAGATCGCCCGTACCGGATTGGTCGGCAGGCCGATCCCGCGGCCCGCGCCGGTGCCGAGCTCCAGACCGATCACCGGGACAGTAAACGTCTGTAGCGTCCGCGAAAGCAACGATAGGCGGATGATCTCCGACAGCGCGATCGTTACGATCGCCAAATAATCGGCCCGGAGACGGAACGCCGGGATGGCGGTAAGGGCCCCCACGACCGCCGCTGCGAGCATCCCTAAGATAACCGTGAGCAACAAGCCGAGGAAGTGACCGACCCCAGGCGCCACCGGGAATAACGAGGCGACCGCTAATGGCACGCCGAGACCCGGCGGGCTGGCAGTCGGCGGCGCGGCCAGGATTGCCATCGTATAAACGCCGACGGCCATGAATCCAGCCACCCCGATATTGAACAACCCCGTATAACCCCAATGGAGATTCAACGCGAGCACCATCAGCGCATACACCGCGGTGAGAAAGGTCACCCGCTGGAAGGTATTCACCAACCCACCCACCAACTGATTCAGCGGCACCAACAGCAGGCTAAATACAGTAAACAACAGATAGATGCCGACCATCGTCCCGACGATCATCCGGAGATCGCTCGTTTGCATCCAGGCGATCACCGAGTCGACCGGGCCAGGGAACGAACGGGACGTCTCGCTCATGCGGTCGTCACCCCACCATACAGGCCATCAGGTTTGAACAACAGCATCAGGATCATGATCGCAAAGGCCGCGGCGGTCGTGAACGACGACGGGATCCAGATAAGCGAGAGTGTTTCGGTCAGACCGATCACGACACCGCCGACCATCGCCCCGTAGATCGAGCCGATGCCGCCCAGAATGACGGCCGCAAAAATCAACAGCAACAGGACCCATCCGAGATTAAAGCTCAACGTCCCTCGTTCTAGCGCGATCAGGAACCCGGCAGCGCCGGCCAGCCCGCCGCCGATAATCCACGTCGCCCGGATGACGCGTTCGGTCGGGATACCCGTCACTTGGGCGAGACTCTTGTTGTCGGCCATCGCGCGCATCGCCTTCCCGAGTTTCGTGAACTGGAGGACGACATGGAGCCCGGCCATCAGGACTAACGCGATCACCACGAGTGTCGCCTCAGCACTGGTGATCGCCAACAGTTCGGCGGTGTACCCTCCGAACCGCACGACTGGCAAGCCAAGGTCGAAGAGTACCGTGTCGGGTTGGTTGGGTTGGCGGATGACCCATTCGAAGATCAACTGGCCGTCGACGCTGGCGAATTCCAGCCGGCCGCCGCCGGCAGTCAGTCCCCGGTTCGTCCCGGTGAACATGAAGACGATGAGATACCGAAGCACCAGCGCGACACCGATGCTCGCGATCAGCAGACTGATCGCCCCCTCCCCACGCATCGGTCGATAGACGAGCCGATCGACGAGCAACGACAGCCCAAGCGTCGCAAGGATCGCGACGGCAAGCCCGACCAAAAGTGCCACGGGGGTGTTCACAATGTTGATGGCAAGCTGGGCGGAACTGGGCCCATCCCCGGCCCCGATCGAAAGCAGGTAGCCGATCGTCCCCTGGTTGCTCGTCAGTCCGGCGAGTAGAAACGTCACCGCCCACCCGGCGAACGCCCCGCTGGTGACATAATCACCGTGCGAGAAGTTCGCAAACGAAAGGATGCTGTAGGTCATCGAAAGCCCGATGCCCGCCAGGCCAATCGCGAGCCCGATCACCAACCCGTCCCAGACCAGCGTCAACAGCCGAGGCAGTGGCAGTTGGCCGCCCAACAGTTGCGCGCCGCCGATGGTGACTGCCGCACCCGCCAGTTTCAAAACGAAATCGAGACCAAGGATGGCGAAGACGGCCCCGACCACGACCAGTCCCGGCCGGTCGATAATGATTCCGCGAACGCTAGAACCCGTATCAACAGAGCCCATGTCTCCGGCTATCGTATGTGGTTGGGGTCACTGGAGTAAATAAAGGTTCGTTCGTCGATTCGGCTCCTGAACATCCCCCGATCGCCATCCACTCACGCCAAACTCCGGTTGTAGTCTAACCATCCTCGACCGTGCCGATCTGTGCGGCAATCGTCGCGATCGTGTCGAGATACTCGGCCGTATCGATCCATTCCGCAGGCGATCCCATGTTACCCGCTTGCGGCCCAAAGCCGACGGTGTCAGCATCCCAGTACAACAGTGGATACCGGATATCACTCGCCGTATGGCCGTAGTAGTGGGTCGGCCACCGGTCGGCGAACCGGTCGACCGCTGTCGCCGTCCGTTCGAGAAACAAACTATCGGCGGGCGTTGCGGCCGACTCGGCCATGTGATCGCCCCAGTCGAGTTCGACGGTCGAAGCCCCGAGCCACTCATCGTCGCTGAAGGTATCCTCGACCGTCCCCCGGACGGCGGCTTGCATCGATTGTAGATCGGCCGTCGGTGGGAAACAGACCGTCCCATGAAGTGTACAGCTCTGTGGCACCGAATAGACACTCTTGCCGGCGGCGACGTCAACGTCGCCGATCATGATCGATACCGACCGATCCGCGAGCTCGACAAGCGGGGGATAGGCATACTCCTCCGACGCCGTATCGGCCCACTCGAGGAGCGCGTCCTGGACCCTGGCGGCCTTTTCGATCGGATTGACCGCCGACGCCCGAAAGACGGTATGCATTGCCTCAGTGGTTTCCGGGGGGTTGCCGTCGATCCGAATCGTGAACTCACAGATGCCGTTCGAACCGATCTTCAGTTCGTTGAGGCCTGCCTGTGTTTCGGCGGGATGGACGTAGATCGCGGTATCGGTCGGCCCGTACTGGGTGACGAGGCCGTAGGTACCGAGAACACCCAGCTGTTTCCCCAGGACACTGCCGACGAGGAGCTCCCCCTCGAACCGCAGTTCGGAGGTATCGACGAGTTCGATCGCACTCAGGATCGCCGTGACGCCGGAGATATCATCGGCGATTCCCGGACCGATGAGACGGTCGTCCTGGGTTTGAAATGCAGGATTGTCGTCGGCTTGTTCGTTGGTGATCGGGTTCGTATCGGCATGAGCGAACAGCAACGTCGACGGGCCGTCGATATCAGCCTCCCTGGAGCCGATGATATTCGGCCCGGTTCGGAGGGCGTCGGGGGTGGTTTGAATCGTCCGCTGATAGGCTGGCTGGTCGGTAACGTCAGCCGGCGCCAGCCGAAACGACTCCACATCGACAGCGGCCTCCCGAAGCGTCGTCGTCACCCATTCTTGGAATGTATCGAGGTCCGTAACCGATCGTTCCATCCCAGCCGCCAACAACGAGAGGTGTCGATCACGCCGGTCGGTGACGAGTTCGTCGATCACCGCAAGATCGGTCGTGTCCATATACCCCTCACCCGCGGGCCATGTTATAGTATCACTTGGTCGACGACGCTGCCGTTCAATCGCCGTTCAATGACGATTCGCGGCGGAACACCCGGATCGTCTCCCGCCCGATGCACTGGCGATCGGTCTGGGTCAGCCCGTACTCGGTAAAGACCGTTCGCCAATTGCGATAATACAGCGGCACATCGTCGTCGACATAATTGACCGACTCCTCGGTGGCAGGATCCGTCTCTTGAGGGCCCTCGATCTCAGCGGTGATGAGCACGTCATCGGTCACCCGGGCGACCTCCTCGAAGACCCAGGCGTTATCCTCGTGGATGTGTTGGAGCGTTTCGACGGAATAGACTGCGTCGAATTGGCCGTCATCGAATTCGGCGAGGACGTTTTCGATCGCATCACAGTAAAACGAGCCGACCTCTGCGAGCTCGGGATACGTCTCCTCCATCACGGCAAACGCATCGGTGTTGATATCGATCCCGTGGAGATCACGGTAGCCGTGGTCAAACAGATGAGCGAGGTGGCGCCCGGAGCTACAGCCGAGTTCGAGGATGGCGGCTTCACCTCCCAGTGTGGCAGTGAGTGTTTGTCGGATCGACTTGCTGGTGTCGTCGGGGCCATAGTGGGCGTAATACCGTGGCGAGTACTCCCCCGACCGTTCGAACCATCGCTGTAACACGACATCCGGGTTCATCGCAACCAACACTGCCGACAGGGCAACCGTCGATCCGGAGTCCCACACCGGTGAGTTTGTCGATCCATTATGGGCTGTAGCTCGGCGATGGAGACGTAATACTCTCCCGGTCCCATGAGTGCTAACCTCCCGACTTGGGTCACAGATTCGCGAATGCGTTACCTCGTTCGATCGCAACCGGCGCAAAGCGTATGCACGGCGATGCAACGGCTTTTGTGTCTGTCTCCCCGCACACGGGTATGGCGATTACTACTGGTGATACAGTTACGATCGAGTTTACCGGCCGACTCACCGACGGGACCGTCTTCGATACGTCAAAGCAGTCGGTTGCCGAGGAATCCGACCTTGCCGCCGCCCAGCCCGATCGGACGTACGAGCCACTGACCATCGAGATCGGCGACGACGGTGTGATCGAAGGGCTCGTGGAGGCATTACGCGATCGGAAAGCAGGCGACAGCCTGTCGGTCACGATCCCCCCAGAGAAGGCATACGGTGCGTGGGACGAAGCCAATGTCAGGGAGTGGGAGACCGATGAATTCAGCCAGATGGTCGGTGGTCAAACCCCCGAGGAAGGCGATTATATCGAGACGGAAGCGGGCGGATTCGCGGAAATCATCCATGTCGACGACCAGGTTGTGCGCGTCGATTTCAATCACGAACTCGCCGGCGAGACACTCGAATTCGATATCGAGATCACAGCCGTCAACTGATCGATTGCGTCGATCGGCATAGGGACCGATGGCATGGCCGTAGTGACGGAGACCATACCGGTCGGTTTCTCGTCCAGCTGCATGAGGGCTCAGCGACTGCGCATCAGTCACGACCTAAGTATTCGCTCCCTATAATTCCGTGTCGAGTTGATTTGATCTCGCCGGTTTCTCGCGGACGTCCACGCGGGTCAAACTGACATCTCCGGTCCACCAGCACGACTAGCGATGACATCACTCAGCGACAGACGCCATCATTCGACGGATAGAGTATCGCCCGGCTCGAGCGACACGACGTCCGGGACGTCGGTTGCTTCGTTCATCGCCTCGCGAAACGCCGTCTTCTCATCGGGGAGGTAATGGATGGGGACGACCTGATCGCTTCCGATCCATCGGGCAGCCGTCACCGCTTCATCGGTCGTCAGTTCATGGAGGATTCGCGTCACCGGCCCGTCGTCCTCGGCCTCGGAATGAGCCTGTCCAACCCCGATCAAGGCGACATCGGGCTCGTAGCGATCACCGAACAGTTCGAGATCGCTGAACAGCGATGTATCCCCGAGATGATAGACACTTGAACCGCCATCACCCACAAGAAAGCCGAGAGGTTCACCCGTCACTAGGCGATCATCGATCGTGGTGGTCGAGACATGCCGAGCTTCGAGTGCTCGGACCGTCAGTTCACCAACGGTCGCCTTCATCCCCGACGTCAGTTGAGTGATCCGATGGTCAGCCACCCCATGGTGAGTCAGGTAGTGGTTCGTGCCGGGTTCGGTGATCACGGGACAACCGTACTCCGTCGCCAGGGTGACAGCATCGCCGACGTGATCGTAGCCCAGATGGGTAACACAAACCGCATCGACTGTTTCGCCGTCCCCAACCATTTCAAGGACCGTCGCAATATCGAACGGACACTCCGAATTCTCAGCGATATACGGATCGATCAGGATACTCGTTGTCGATGCGGCGATGCCGACGGTGGCGTTGCCGAAATACGTCAGTTCGAGCATGGATATGCGCCCGCAACGGTCCCCCCGAGCAAAAGTGCATCCGCGACTCGCCCGCATCGAATCGGGCATCCGGCCGTATCGGACTGCGGCTCACGTTCTCACCGACGGCACACGTCGGGCGATCCATCGCCGGACAGCCGGTGTCTCAGTATCTGATCGGGAACTCGACGATCGAGTCGTCGTATTCGCTCCCCCAGATCTCTTGCAATCGTGATTCGTCGGCGTCGGCTTCGGTCTCGCGGGCGACCTCGTAGGCCTCCCACAGATCGTCGATCGGTTCACCAGGGGTGTCGACTCGCAGGTTGTGGTAGAGCTTCGGTGTCGGCCCATGGACCAGGAGGGCTGCACTGAGATTATCCCCGCGTTTGTCGCCGCCGGCTGTCTCACCGGCCTCTAAAGCTGTCAACAACCGCTCTTCGAAGGGACCGTCAGCCGTTTGGAATGCGGTACTCATCGCTTCGATCACATCGACACCGACGAGCGTATTGCCCGCCACTGTATGATGTTGACCGGTAGTATGACCGGCCCATTCCTCGCATTTTTCGCCGGTATAGCCGTAGGATGTGCCGTTCGTCTCGATTCCATGCAACTGCGTCCCTTCGCCGCCGGGCCGTTCTTTGAGTAATGCTTCGGCGGCCGTCGGCAGCGATAGCTTGTGGGCCACCATATCGAGGGCCGGTTGACCGTATGTCGCCCCGGCATCCCACGCCTGCGAGGACAGGGCCACTCGATCGCTCACCCACGGACACACGGCCCCGACCGCTGGAAACACCGAGGCGATCGCTACACCGGTTTTGTCGGTTTCCGGATCGATTGCGGCGATTGAAAACGTCACGATCGATCTCCCTGCCGGATAGCTATACGGCCAGGATTGTGAGTGTGTAGGGCCATGGTAGAGCGGTCGGTCCCGGCCTTACAACCGGCTGTCCGGAGGCAGTGACGACTGTGCCACCTCTTTTATACTTCGGTTGTGGTACGTCAGTTATGTCCGGTGACTACACGCTTGTTGATGTCGAAGATCCGGCGGCTGATGTCGACGACGCCGGCACACGGCAGATTGATCTTACCGACCAGCTCGGCACCACGGAGATCGCCGCGCGGATGTGGTATCTCTCGCCAGGTGAGGATATCACCTATCACCGTGAAACGGCCCAGGAGGAACTCTACTACATGGTCGATGGTCCCGGTCGGATGCGTATCGATGGGGAGCTAATCGATGTGCCGGAGGGTGCGATCGTCCGGCTACCGCCAGAAACACCCCGACAACCGCTCAACGATACCGAGGACGAGGAACACGTGTGGCTCATCCTCGGGGCACCGGCCGAAAAGAACGAAGCGGAGTATCTAGAAGTATGATATCCTCCCCGGCGGACTCACCGCTCAACCGAGAGAGACCCCTGTCTCGCTGCATGAAGCAGGGAACCGACACTCGCTGGTGACTGACTCTCAGGCCACACTCGGCCGCAGCCACCTGGTGGGTGGGCCTTAATGCAGTGGTTGCCAGCAAGAATTTTGAGAGTCGACGACCGATATTACACTGATGTCTCCGCAAGCCAGATGCTCCAACTGCAAGTTCGAGGCACCGGCAGGGAGCGATGAGTGGGACACAGCCGAACATTCCTCCCTTGGGATGTTGACGCAGTGTCCGGCGTGCGGAAGTACGGATATTCACAACCGCGGGTGAGGATCGGAAAGCAACGGGTTTCCTGAGTGACGTCCTCCGAGAGGATCTGTGGGTCGCCAGTCGTACGAACCCCGCCAATCGGGCACGAGGGCTGTGCTATCGACACCGCGTAGAGTGACCGACCTATCGGGAGGTATCGGCTTGACGAACGATGACCCGATTGCTGTCGGGTCGGTGTGATCGCGCCGGATCAGTCTACATCAGGCGGAACAGGCCGAGTGCCTCGGGGTCGTTCGGAAATCTCCGATTTCCGTGATGACGAGAATCTTCGATTCTCGAACCACTTGACCCCGAGGGTGAAGACCGTAAGCTCCGCTAAACGTGTTCCGTTCGCTCGATGTACTGTTCAATCGTGCCGGTCGAAACATCACCAGCCGTCCCCACGTAGTACGATTCTTCCCAAAAGCCACCGCCCCACAGGTATTCTTGTAACAGCGGTTCGTGCCGTTGCCACATCTCTCGTGCTGTAATGCTCTTGATTGTCCGTACAATCTCGCCCGGTGTGTGTTTGGGATGTGCTGACAGGAACAGGTGTACGTGGTCGGGTGAGATGTGCAACGACAGTAGAGAGGGCATCATCCCGATGGTATCCGAGGCGTGTCCGACTAACCCACGGGAAG
>JAXINS010000086.1:12779-24464 GCA_034190395.1 Chewarchaeum aethiopicum (SeqCode) | reverse complement strand
CCCGCGAGATGCTCGGCGGCAACGGCATCACGACCGACTACTCGCCGATGCGCCATCTGGCGAACCTTGAGACGGTCTACACCTACGAGGGAACCCACGACATCCACTCGCTCATCCTCGGCGAGGATCTGACCGGCTTCGCGGCCTATCAATAACCCGATTCTCCTTTCGATTGGGTGCCATCGACGATCGCGATCGCAACGATGACGATCGATCCGTGTCACCTGTCGGTTGGTGCTCGTCACCCGGCCGGAGCTGCAGGACCCAGCTGCCGGCCGGTTGCCGTCCGTGATACGGCACGACTATGACCCGACGCCGATCGATCCACGACATCCTCGCATCACATACCGACCAGTACGAAATTCACCAACAGCTCCACGATGTACCGCCACACGCCGTCTATGAGGCGTCGGTCGATGGACGACGCGCCGTCTGTAAGCTCGCGACCGGCGCACGTGCCGACCCGGCCACGGAAGGCAGTGTCCTTGCATACGTCGGGCGAGAGACGACGATACCTGTGCCGACAGTGTTGGCCATCGGATCGGATCACGTCCTGATGACGTGGGATGATGCCGCGCCACAGTCGGGAGCTATCGATGAATCGAAAGCCCGAACGATGGGTGCTGGACTGGCACGGTTGCACAATGAAACCGCCGACCGGTTCGAAACTTACGGTGTCCCCCGGTCGAACGGTACGTCGCTGACGGTCGACGAGCACGACCGATGGGTCGAGACGGTACAGTGGCTCCTCCGGGACCGACACGATTACCTGGTAGGGACGGGGTACGCCGAATCGGCGACGGCCGTCATCGAGTTCTTCGACGACTATCCGACGATCGTTGCCGACCCCGACCCGCCAGTGCTGTGTCACGGCAACTTCCTCCCCGATCACGTCGCCGTCGACGAGGAAACGGTCGCGTCGGTGATCGACTTCGAACACGCTCTCGTCGCCCCGCCGGAGTACGATTACTGGCGGACGGCGATCCCGCTTGGGACCACCGAACCCGACACCATCCGACGGGCGTTTCGGAACGGATACACGTCGGTCCGATCGATCGACATCGAAAACGAACGGCGACACCAGGCCTACTGGTTGCTCAACGCGGTATCGTACCTGAAAGCGCTGTTTCTCCAGGAGAACGTCCCCGAGGACACCATGTCAGCCCGTGCCGATCGACTCGCCGAGAAGATCCGAAAACGGATCCGAACACTGCGGACGGCGTTGCCGGAAACGAGTGCACGCGATCCCGACGGAAATCACGGATAACCCGATCACCGCACCACGAGTGACGTCACGTCGAGGATGTGTCGTCGACTTCGCCGTGGACGAACCGACCGGTCACCGCATCACAGCGTTCACACAGAGTAACGAGGGCTTCCTTGTCCTCGGCCATCTCGATGCGTTGTTTGGTCTCGTCCCCACACGCATCACAGGATCGGCGGAGATCGAGCACCCCCGAATCCTGGGGCGCGCCGAGGGCGATCGCAACTACCCGTTCGTCGCCCTGATTGACCCCACGTTGGTGTTCACCGGGAGCGAATCGGATGACCTCGCCGGCAGCGACCGCCACCGTGCCGTCGTCGGTCTCGAAGGTAACGGTGCCGTTCTGAATGTAGAAGACCTCCTCCTGGTTCGAGTGGGCGTGATAGCCGAAAGCAAAGCTGTCACCGGGGGCCAGCTCGTAGTAGTTAATCGAAAGATTCGTCGCGCCGATGGCATCGGTGAGGCGTCGCTTGTCGGCGGCGGGGCCGTGCGACCGGTCCTGGTCGTCGATACGGGCTTTCTCCATAGCCACCGACTGCATCGGCCCCAGCAAAAAGCGTCCTGTTGGAGCGAGGGAGAACCCTCTCCGCGCCCGTGGTGTCGTCGGACGTGGAGCTACTCCTCGCCCTCCCAGTAGCTGACCTCATCGGCCCGACGGAACGTCTCATCGAGCACGCGTTCGCCGTCGCCACCCGGCGGCGCGCCGGCGAAGACGCTGACCTTCTCGGAGTCGGGATAGACGGTGACGTCGGGGTCGTTCATCGTTGAGGTCATCAAGTACCGCAACGGCGTGTCGTCCTGATCGTCATCTGGGTTGTGGACGCGATGGGCGCCTTCGGCGTCGGCCGGAAGCGCCACGTAATCACCGGCCGCAAGCGGGACCATCCCATCGGGTGTCCTGAGTTCACCCGTCCCGGCAAGAACGTAGATCGCTTCCTCGTTGCCGGTATGGAAGTGATACGGCCACGAGCGGGCACCCGGCGGCAATTCGTAGAGACTACAGCCCAGCGCGTCACTCCCGGCAGCAGCGCCGAGACGTTTGCGCCGGAAATGCGTCGCACCCCGTTCGACTTCGATCCACTCACAATCGGCTTCGTTGACCGGATCGTTCACCATACCATCGGCCTACACGAGCGGAACCGTTAGTCTTAGCGGGATTCGACGACCGACGGATAGGGCCAGGAAAACAAACACGCGGGGACGGGTGGGACGCGTCGCTTACTCCATTCGATCGATGTTCAACTCCTCTTTCAAATCGGCGAAGGCATCGGAGTCAGCGAGTTCGCGAAATCGATCGCGGAAATGCTGTTTGCAGAGGCCGACCCGGATCCCCTCCTTTTCAGCACTGAAGGCGGCTTTCCGATCGCAGTAGTGACACCGCATACGCAGTCGTTAGACCCACCCGGCATTGAAGCCTACGACTGTGACAATTCAGCCTCCACCGGCGTCGGCAGATGCGCGGCGATCGGGTCGTAGTCGGCCGCCGAGAGCCCAACCCGGCCGATCCGGTCGTCGTGGGCGTCCGAGCCGCCCGTCGCGAGGAGGTCGTGGTCCTCGATCACCCGATCGACCGGGGCGAGATCGACCGGCTCCTCGTACGGGTAAACCCGTTCGATCGCATCGAACTCGCCCGCGAGATCGAGAACGGCCGCGGAGTTGTCGTAGCGCAACGGGTGGGCGATCCCGACGATCGCACAGGCGTCCGTGAGCAGTCGTTTCCCGGTCTCGAAGGACGTCACCGCCCGCGGGACGAAACACGGTTTGCCATCGGCGATCAGGTCATCGAAGACACCTTGGACATCGTACTCGGTCGCCGGATGGTCGGCCACCGCTTTGGCGATATGTGGCCGCCCGATGCCCTCGGTCGCGTCGAGGTCGAGATCGATACCGAGCCGGGCTTCGACGTTCTCGATGATCGCCGCCCCGCGTTCGATCCGGTCACGCTGGAGACGTTCGATCTCCGCCCGGAGATCGGCTGTCGGCTCGAGACCGTACCCGAGGAGATCGATCCGACCGGCGGTGTCGGTCTGGACCTTGAGTTCGATGCCGTGAATCAACGTCACGCCGTCGGTTCGGACCACGGGCGCCGGGAAATCCGTGTGGAACCGATCGTGATCGGTGAGCGCAACGACGTCGAGATCGGCCGCCCGGGCGGCAGCCGGGACGGCCGTCGGATCGAGATCGCCGTCCGAGACCGTGGTATGGACATGGAGATCCGCGTAGTTGGACATACCGCCCCTAATCGAGCCACAGCATAAGTACCGGGCGCTTTCAGCCAGAAAAGGTGTCGACGAAAAGACAGAAGGCGTTACATTGATAGGCATATACCGGTAAATTTGTGTGTGGTTACCATGGCAATGGGTGACTATGACGAAGCCGAACACGAACGTCGGGAGCGGAAAACGAACGCGATCGATGCCGAGTTTGCCGACGACCGAAGTTCGTTCCATGGCAGCGTCGAGTACGACGATGGCGAGTCGGCCGAGGAACTTCTCGATCAGTTCGAACAAATCAAGGGAACGTAGACCCGTCGACGTCCCGCGGCTCTGAGCGACCGAGCAGCCACAGCGACGCCGCGACCACCACCAGAACGGCGATAACGTGACCAACGAGGGCACCGACGAGAAGCGGATACCCCCAAACAAGCGGAACCAGCGATAGCTGGACGACCGCAAAGCCCGCGTTCCGTCGATCGATTCGGCGATAGCCCGCGGTCACATCGGTATCGAAGCGGTACTGCAGCGAGCGAAACAGCGCCGCGACTGCCGCCCACCAGCCGGTACCGATCCGATAGCAGACGTCCCAAAGGATCAACAACATCAGATAGACGACCGGGAGCGGCGGCCGTTCGCCGAGGAGTTCGGTGAGTAATGACCCGCCGGTTCGGGGATCATACACGAAGAGGTACGTCAACAGCCCGACGTACGCCAACAGCGAGAGGACGACCTCGATGCTCGACCCGAAGAGCAGCCGTCGGTATGACTCGGGAGCCTGCAGGCCCCGGATCTGGTTGCCGAGGTTGAGCATGAACGCGCTGCCGATGGTCGCGACCAGGACCGCGACGGAACCGGCAAGCGCCGCCATCCAGAGGTCATAGATCCACGCGAGCACGACGATGCCGAACTCAAAGAGCAGGAATTGAAGCACGACGGCCATCCGGTCGGAGAGATCGATCCACGGAAGGGCACCGACGATACTCTCATACACCCAGGCGTCGCCGAACTCGACCTCCTCGTCGGGGGTGTGGACGGTCATTCGGCCGCCCGCCCCCGTTCGGCATCGACTGAGACGGGGC
Organism: Chewarchaeum aethiopicum (SeqCode); assembly: GCA_034190395.1. Lineage (GTDB taxonomy): Archaea > Halobacteriota > Halobacteria > Halobacteriales > Hikarchaeaceae > Chewarchaeum > Chewarchaeum aethiopicum. The sequence goes on along the minus strand of JAXINS010000086.1, from coordinate 19,905 downwards.
GTTCGATGTGTCCGTCGGCCGCCAGCGCCCGCTCGATCGCCGTATCGAGGGGCGTCAGCTCGACGTCGACCTCGTTTGTGATCGAATCGTCGGTCACGACGACCGGGTTCTTCAGCCCCAGAATCAACGGCCGGGCGACCGAGGCCGGAACGTCGGTCACCAGTTCGACCCAGTATGTCGACAGCGATGGCGAGAGCACGGGTACCCGGAGGACGTACAACCGTTGGCCGAGCGCGTTGGCGGTCCGGCGGAGCAACGACTCGTACGACAGGACTTCCGGGCCGCCGATCTCGTAGGTCCGACCGACCGTGCTGGGTGCCTCAAGGACCCCCACCAGATACGCGATGACATCGTCGATCGCGATCGGCTGACAGTCGGTCTGAACCCATTTGGGGGTGACCATTACCGGCAGCCGGGCGGCCAGCTGGCGGATCATATCGAAACTCGCACTCCCGGCGCCGATGACGATCGCCGCCCGGAGGGTCGTGACCGGTGGGCCCCACTCTTTGAGAATCGATTCGACCTCCCGTCGCGAGCGGAGGTGTCGCGAAAGCTGATCGCCGGTCTCACCGAGGCCGCCCAGATAGATCACCCGCTCGACATCGGCGGCGGTCGCCTGGTCGGCGAAGTTATGGGCCGCCGTCCGGTCGCGTTCCTCGAAATCGGCACCCGCCTGCATCGAGTGGACCAGGTAGTAGGCGGCATCGATATCCTGAAAGGCCGCCGCGATCGTCCCCGGTTCGAGGAGATCGCCCTCGACGACTCGAACATCGGCCGGCGGCTCGTATCGATCGGCGTCACGGACGAGGGCCGTGACCGCATGGCCCGCCTCACGCAACGCCGAGACCAGCCGTCCACCGACGAATCCGGTGGCACCGGTGACCAGCACACGCATGCCGAATCCTTATCGCCCCAAGGGGGTTAACGCTTCCATCCCGGTGTCGACGGCGCGCCCCGTTGTTCCTCGATAACCGTGCCCAACGACGGATCCGGCTCGGTGTCCTCGCGACGGGCGGTCCACTCGTCGATCGCCTGGCCGACCCACGACTCGGCCGTCCGTGCCGTCTCACGGGCCGACGCGAAGGCGTCCATGTTCGTCTCGGTGGTCCCCGGCGCGCCGGCGGTGGCGGCGGCGACGAACTCCGCCCGATCGGCCTGGGTCAGCGTCCCGTCGACGGCTCGCTGGACGACGCCGGTCAGCCGGTCGGGATCGGGATGGACGAAGATCTTCTGGCCGACGGCCTGGGGGCCCAACAGCATCGTCGAGAGGTCATCCGGCGGGCTCGCCTCAAGCAAGCGGTCACCGCCGAAACTCGCCTCGACACGTTCGCACTCGGTCTCGGCGCCGAGTTCGAGGTTGTGACCGGGGTATTCAGCGCACTCCTCGGGATAGATATCGGCGTCGTGGATCCGACACTGGAGGGTCTCGGGATCAAGAAACGCACAGGTGGGCAACCACGCGGGGTCGACATCGAAGGGACCGACCGGTTTGGGCGGCTTGCGGATCCCCAAAAAGAACGCAGGCTTGCCCTCGAGTGCGGCGATTCGGTGGCCGTCGATCTCGATCCCGTCGTCGTCGTACCAGAGCCGGGGTGTCAGGGCGTCGGCCAGCCCCGCCTCGAGGAAGCCCCGGGCATCGTCCCGGGACAACGGCACCAGGTTGTAGACGTCATCGACCGGGCGTCGCGGGCCACGCCGTTCGTGATCGCTCGCCTCCTCGATCAGGGGCCGCCAGTCGACACAGCAACCCGCACACCCCTCACAGTCGACCTCCATGGATGCACATCGGTAGCACGGCGCAAAAAGGGTGCGGCGGAACGGCTTTGTCCGCCCGGACGGAAGCCGATATATGGCGAGGGAGCCGTGTGACGGCTGTGGCCGGGCGGTTTCGATCGGCGGCGGGATCGCGAACCTGTGGAGTACGGATCCCGACCGCACCGAGGGGCTAACCCTGGAATTCGAGGACGGCTCCGAGCATTTTCTGTGTTATGACTGTATCGAAACGCTCCCGGAGGAGCCGACCGCCGCGGACGTCGCCGCGCTTGAGGAGACGACGGAGACAACCACCGATCGCCGCGACCAGTGAGGTTTTCCCGACGGGTGTTGTGAGCCCGGGTAGTGACGCCGTCCCGGATCATCGATGCCTTCCCCGCCCCCAGCTTCCGTGAGAATCAACGGGCGGCCTTGGAGGATATCGCGTCGGCCTTCGAGGCCGGCAACGACGTCGTGTTGGTTCGAGCACCGACCGGCAGCGGTAAATCGCTGCTAGCCCGGGCGGTGATGGGGACGGCCCGTCGACCGGGCGAGGCGGCCGCCCACGAGGTCGTCGGTGCCTACTACACGACCCCACAGGTCTCCCAGCTCGACGCCGTCGAGGCCGACGACCTCCTCGACGATCTGAGCGTCATCCGAGGGAAACACAACTACGATTGCATCCTCCCGGGCGAGACCGACACGCCGGTCGACCGGGCACCCTGTGCCCGCGAACGGGACTTCGATTGTCCGAAACAACACAAGTGTCCCTACTTCTCCGACCGGGCGATCGCCGCCAACCGGAACTACGCCGCGATGACGCTCGCGTATTTCATGCGGACAGCTGGGTCGGACGTCTTCGGCAAGCGTGATGTCGTCGTCATCGACGAAGCCCACGGGCTCGCCGAGTGGGCGGAAATGTACGCGACGATCGAGTTAAACGCCGATACCGTGCCGGTGTGGGAGGACGTCACCGTGCCAACGGTCGATGGCCTTGAGGACGCCGTCGCGGCCGCCGAGACTATCCTCGCCGCCTGTGAACGCCGGCTGACGGAGTTTCGCCGAACGCACGAACTCACCGCCGAGCAGACCGCAGCGCGTGACCGGCTCACCGAGCGCCAGCGGGAACTAAACTGGTTTATCGAGGACGCCCGGGACCTCGACAGCGCGACGACCTGGCTCGTCGATCAGGCCGGTGGTGGGGCGATTACGATCAAACCGGTCAATCCCGCGAGATACCTCCATCACACCGTCTGGGACCGGGGCAACACGTTCGTCCTCCTGTCGGCGACCATTCTGGAGAAGGCGGCGTTCTGTCGGAGCGTCGGGCTCGATCCCGATCGCACGGCCTTAGTCGAGGTCGACCATACCTTCCCGATCGAACACCGGCCCCTCGTCGATGTCACCCGGGGTCGGATGACCTACGACAACCGGGACGAAACCCTCCCGAAGATCGCCCGCTTGCTCGTTCGCCTGATGGCCACCCATCCCGACGAAAAGGGAATCGTCCACGCCCACTCGTATGCGATCCAGTCGGGGCTGGCCAGGCGGCTTCGGGAGATGGGGGTTGGTGATCGGCTGCACGTCCACGACCGCGACGAACGGGAGGCCGAACTCGACGCCTGGCAGGCCCGCGACGACCCGGCGGTGTTCCTCTCGGTGACCATGGAAGAGGCGCTGGATCTCCAGGGGGATATGGCCCGCTGGCAGGTGCTCTGTAAGGCGCCGTTTCCCAACACCAACGACGCACGGGTCGCTCACCGCCTCCAGGACGACCAGTGGGCGTGGTACTACCGGACGGCGCTGCGGACGGTGATTCAAGCCTGTGGCCGAGTGGTCCGATCGCCCGATGACTACGGGGTGACCTATCTCGCCGATACCAGTCTGCTCGATCTCTTCGATCGGGCCGGCGCGAGCATGCCCGCCTGGTTCCGTGAGCAGGTCGATCGCATGGATCGTCCCGATCTGCCGGACTTCGATCCGGCGGCGGCACTAACCGCATACGAAAATAAACCGTCGCCCCAGGACGGAACGGGTGCCATCGATCGATCGACGACCCGCCGACCCGACCGCAAGCGCCGGACCGGCGACTCGACGGACGAGGACTCGGGGTCGGGATCGGATTTCGATGACCATCCACTGTCGGACGTCTGGGGCACCTAAGACGCTGCCGGCTCAGCGGATCCGTGCGTCGATGACGACGTGATAGACCCCTTCGCTGTGAGTCTTGATCGTGCGTTCCTCAAGGATCTCGACGGCACGCCCACAATCAGCAGCAGCCGAACGCAGGCGCTCACGGGGGCGTTCCCACAACAGCGCATCCGGCGTGACGGCGTGCATGTGGACGATCCCACCGGCCGCCACCACCGGCAACGCGGCGTCGAGATACTCGTAGGCGTCGTAGTAGCCCATCACCACCCGATCGGCGGTCACGTCGACATCGATCTCCGGGTCGTGGTGCCACGCGATGACGTCCCGACAATCCGCCCGGTAGGACTGAATCCGGCTTTCGACCTCGTTGAGTTTGGCGTTCTCGATGAGATATCGGAAGGCTGTCGGGTTGCGTTCGATGGCGGTGACAGCGGCACCGGCTCGGGCCATCGGGAGCGTAAAATAGCCGATCCCGGCGAACATATCCAAAACGCGATCGTCGGGGTCGACGATCTCGCCCATCCGGGCGCGTTCGGCCTTGTTGCCCGGCGAGAACATGACCGTCGCCAGATCGAGCGCGTAGGCAGTGCCGTGTTCGCGGTGAATCGTCTCGGTCTCCCCGGAACCGGCGACGACTTCGACATCCGGCTCGCGGTGCTCGCCGTCGATGCCGTTGCGATCGAGGACCGTTTCGGCGTCATGGAGCGCAAGCAGCTCCGAGGCGACGACGTCGGGCTGTGAACAGCCCTCAAGCTGGATCAACACGACATCGCCGATGACCGCCCAAGAATTGGGGACGGTTTCGAGTTCGTCGTCGGTAAACCCCCGTTCGCGGAGCCGCGACTCCAGTCCCCGGATTCGTCGAGGCTGGTCGGGCGCGTCGATCACCGAAACGTCGATCGATTCGGGCGATTCGGTTACCGGCACGGCGAGATGGTCGGCGTCGTGTTCGACGATCCGGCGGTCGTCATCGTAGATCCCCGCCGATCGTAACTGCTCGATAACGGGATCGGCCTCGGTCTTTCGGACGATCGCCGCAAGCGTCGACTTCGTCATTTATCCCTCCGGGAGCACGTGAAGCCCGGCCCGGCTTTTGAACACGCGGACGATGTCGCCGTCGGCATCGAAATCCACGGGCCGGGGAATCGTCTTGGGCTGGTAGGTCTCGGGATCGAGCACCTGGATGGCGTGTTCGTCCTCGATGGCCACGAGTGTCGTCTCCTCGGCGTCGGCGTCCCACCCGAGCCGGCGGGCGTCGGGGGCATCGCCGTCCTCGAAGGCCGCCTCGTAGGGTTCGCCGGTCGTGAGTCGTCGACCCTTGAGGTTGCCCTGGACGCTCCGGACGAGCACCGGCCCGTCACCGTCCCCGGGATCGATTACTTCCCCGGGCGTATACGGCGGCAGCCGCACCGCGTAGGTCACCCGATAGACGTCCTGGCCGTCCTCGTCTTGAGTCACGAGCGTCTCGGAGGTCGAATACGAGCCGCCGAACTCCTCGGTGAGCCGCCGGCTGACCTTCTCGCCGATCTTCGTCGTCGAGACCTTGATGTCCAGCCCCTCCTCGACTTCAGTGATCTCCGTGACGAAGGCGTCACGATCACCGGTCGCGGTCATGTCGGCGACGACCTCCTCGGCGATCGCCTGGGCGCGTGAACGCTCAGTATCGGTTGGCGTCCGATCGACAGCCCGCAGCTGGATCGTCCCGGCGTAGTAATCGCCCGCGATGCGGCCACAGCGCTGACAGGTCCCGCGGGCGATCCGGACCGGCACCGTGACCTCCGTCGAGATCGGGGTCCCACGGACGATCCCGCTGAACGAACAGTGCATCCGGACGGTCGTAGCGTCGACCTGTTCGGGATCGACTTCCCAGGTCACCTCGGTGGCGTCGACGTGGACCGCCAACGCGTCGGCGACTTGTTCGATCGCGATATCGGTGTAATCCCGGGCACCGACGTCGACCCAGCGGTTGCTCTCCTTGACCGCGCCACAGCGGGCACAGACCTGCACGTCGAGTTGCTCGGGTGCGTCGACGAGGTCGAACCGATCGAAATAACACGCATCACAGAGCGCATTGACCTTCCGGCGCTCCCGGCTTGCGAGCTCGGGACGGGCGGCCCGCTCAGTCGGATCGACCTCGACGGGATCGCCACAGTTCGGACAGAACTGCCCGGAATCACTCATTGAGCGTCTATAGACGAGTGACGGATAAAGGCTGACCGGACCGCCGCCGTGAGGGATGTGAGCAAATAGACGACGGGATCGACGAACGATTAATGCTCGTCGGCGCCCAAGTTTGGGTACGCGATTATGAAGTGGAAAACGGATTGGGGCCTTCGCTTTCGGATGTTCGTGACGATGTTCCTGCTGTTCGGGCTGTTCATTGTCTTCGCCGGCGTCCTGACGACGTACTTCGGGGGCGGCCTCCTGATGATGGCCCTGCTCTTTGGCGGGTTCTCGCTGGTGCAGTGGTTCTTCTCCGACCGATTGACCCTCTGGAGTATGGGCGCCAAGGAAGTGACCGAACAGGAAGATCCCGAGCTCCATGCGATGGTGTCACGGCTCGCCCAGCAGGCCGATCTCCCCAAACCGAAGGTCGCCGTCGCCGACTCGAAGGTGCCAAACGCCTTCGCGACCGGCCGGTCACGCAACCACGCGGCGGTCTGTGTGACCACCGGCATCCGTCACCAGCTTACCGATGACGAACTCGAAGGCGTCCTCGCCCACGAGCTCGCCCACATCAAAAACCGGGACATGACCGTCATGACGATCGCGTCGTTTCTCTCGACGATGGCGTTCATCATCGTTCGGTGGGGCTGGCTGTTCGCCGGCGGCCGGAACCGTGGGGGGAACCAAGCCCCCGTCTGGGTGGCGATCGTCGTTTCGCTGTTGGTGTGGATCGTCTCGTTTCTGCTGATCCGGGCGCTCTCGCGCTACCGGGAATACGCCGCCGATCGCGGCGCAGCGGCCATCACCGGTCGACCATCGGCGTTGGCCTCGGCGCTCCGGAAGATCTCGAACAACGTCGAGCGCGTCCCCGACGAGGATCTCCGCGATCAGGCCGAGATGAACGCCTTCTTCATCATCCCGATCAAGGCCGGCATCGTCGGACGGCTGTTCAGCACCCACCCACCGACCGAAAAACGCATCGAGCGGCTCCAGGAGCTCGAACGCGAGCTTGAGACCGCCTGACCGATGGACGAGCCGCGATTTGTGAGCGTTCGTT
>JAXINS010000086.1:0-12679 GCA_034190395.1 Chewarchaeum aethiopicum (SeqCode) | reverse complement strand
CGGTGTGCATAGTATAAGACCGTCGCCGCGGTCGAAACGACCATGACGTCCGAAGACGCGTCAAACCAGATACTGCTCGGCGAGCTGACGGCCCCGGAGATCCGCGACATCGGCGCGGCCGACGGCTCGATTTTGATCATCCCGGTCGGCAGCTTAGAACAACACGGTCCACACCTGCCGGTCGCCACCGACACGATCCTCGCGGAGGCCGTCTCGAAACGAGGTGCCACCCGGGTCGCCGATGAGGTGCCGGTCGTCGTCGCGCCTGGGTTCTGGTCGGGGTTTTCCCCACACCACCTCTCGCTTGGCGGGACCGCGAGCCTCGATTTCGAACACATGCTCGGGTCGCTTGAGGACCTGGCAGCGACGTTGTTGCCAAACGGGTTCGATGCGATCCTGTTCATGAACGGCCACGGTGGGAACAGCCCCGTCATCGGCGCCGCGTTGAACACGATCGGCCCGAAGTATCCCGACGTCGACGTCCTCGGGATGATGTATTTCGACCTCATCGCACCCCATGCCGAGGAGCTTCGCGAGGGGGAGGTCGTCGGGACCCACGCCGGCGAGATCGAGACCGCGTTGATCATGCACCTCCGGCCGGAGCTCGTCCGCGAAGGGGAGATGGAACCGGTCGAACACACCGCTCCGATGGACGCGGAAGGCGGCGGAATGTTCACGCCGGGCGTGTTGTCGGCCTATCGGGACTTCGAGACCTACACCGCGATCGGCAGCGAGGGCGATCCGACGGTCGCCACCCCCGAAAAGGGCGAGGAGGTCCTCGAGTTGGTCGGCGAGGAGTTCGCGACCGTCCTGCGGGAGATCCACGACGTCAACAGCGGAGCCGACTGATCGCCACCGGCGTTATCGACGCGAATCATCAAGACCTCGGCAGCACAACGATCGGCTATGCAGCTGGGCATCATCGCCGATACCCACGACAACGTCGCGGCGGCTGAGGCAGCCGTCGAGGTCTTCAGCGAACACGGGATCGAGACCGTCATCCACTGTGGCGATTTCATCGCGCCGCCGATGCTCCCCATCTTCGAGGGGTTTGAGCTGCACGGCGTGTTGGGAAATAACGACGGCGAACTCGACGGACTGGAGCTGTTTTTCGACGATCTGGGTAACGACAGCCAGCTTCACGGCCGGTATGCGGACGTGACGTTCGATGACACGCGGATCTTCGTCCTCCACGGCGATCAGGGCAAAGAGATCGTCGAGGAGTATGCAGCCGACGGCGAGTACGAGTACGTCCTCTATGGGCACTTCCATGAGGCCGAACACCGAACCGTCGACGGGACGACTGTCATCAACCCGGGCGGTCACTTCCCGACGGTGCCCGACGAGCACCGTTCGATCGTCACGCTGGATACAGCCACCGAGACCGTGACCTTCCACGACATCAGCGACACCTGAACCGACCGAGTGAAACCGACGGGCCATTAACCCGGACATGGAATAGCACTCCCATGGGCATCCTCGATGGCATCCGTGAGCTGTTCGGGTTCGGCGCCGAAACCGAGGCCACGCGGGCGGCCGATCCCGACGATCTCTTCGGGATGAGCACCGCCTACGTGACGATGTCGGCCAACCTGGATTACGAGCCGATCGGGGCCGCCGCCCTCGGGTTCGCCGAAGTCGACAGCACGGATTTTGCCGCCTCGCTCGATGAAGTCCGAGAGATCATCGAGGCCGGCGACGAGGGGACGATCGCGACCGTCAACACCGACAGCCACGGCTACAAATGGGTCGTCCTCGAGGATCCGGATTTCGAGGATTTGGTCGTCGGCGTCCACGCCGCCGCGGATGAGTTCATCGAACGCGGCTACGGCTCCCGGTTGCTGGCGGCCGTCTTCGGATTCGAACAGAGTCGAAGCGGCGAGACCGGCTACTGGATCTATTCGTTCCGTCGGGGCGCGTATTACCCGTTCGTGCCGACGGACACCAGCGAGCGGGACAACGCCCAGGAGTTCAAGCTCCGGAGCGTCCTTGAGGGCGAACTCGACATCGAGGACGACGAGTCCTACTGGTATCCGCTCTGGCCGGATCAAGCCGGCCGCCATCCCTGGGAGTGAACGCGAGAACCGCCACCGCCCGCAGTCGATTACCCGCCGGATTTTCACTTTCACTATCCTGTATACGGGTTTTTATATGGGAGGGTGCCCAACGGAGGAGACGAGACACATGGCAGCCACCGAAGAACTCCAGGATCTACCGGGCGTCGGCCCGGCGACAGCAGAGAAGCTCCGTGACTCCGGCTTTGACTCCTATCAGAGCCTCGCGGTCGCCAGCCCGGGGGAACTATCGAACACCGCCGACGTCGGCGAATCGAGTGCCGCCGACATCATCCAGGCGGCCCGGGAGGCTGCCGATATCGGCGGCTTCGAGACCGGCGCTGACGTCCTCCAGCGACGCGAGCAGATCGGCAAGCTCAGCTGGGGCGTCGAGGAGGTCGACGAACTCCTCGGCGGCGGCGTCGAGACCCAATCGATCACGGAAGTCTACGGCGAGTTCGGGGCCGGCAAGTCCCAGGTCACCCACCAGCTGGTCGTCAACGTCCAGCTCCCCGAAGAACACGGTGGACTCGGCGGCAGTGCGATCTTCATCGACTCCGAGGATACCTTCCGGCCCGAACGGATCGATCAGATGGTCCGTGGCCTCGATGACGAGGCGATCGAGGCGCTCCTTGAGGAACGAGACATCGACGGGTCGGCCGACGACGAGGAGGCCCTCGAAGAACTGGTCGAGACGGTCCTCGATCACATCCACGTCGCCAAGGCGTTCAACTCGAACCATCAGATCCTCCTCGCGGAGAAGGCAAACGAACTCACGAGCGAATCCCAGGACGATGAAAGCCCCGTCCGGGTGGTCTGTGTCGACTCGCTGACCGCCCACTTCCGGGCCGAATACGTCGGCCGTGGCGAGCTCGCCGAACGCCAACAGAAGCTCAACAAACACCTGCATGACCTGATGCGGATCGGCAACCTCCACAACACCGCCGTCGTCGTCACCAATCAGGTGGCCTCGAACCCCGACTCGTTTTTCGGCGACCCGACCCAGCCGATCGGCGGGAACATCCTCGGCCACACCTCGACGTTCCGGCTGTACCTCCGCAAATCGAAGGGCGACAAACGGATCGTCCGGCTCGTCGACGCGCCGAACCTGCCGGACGGCGAAGCCGTAATGCGGGTCGAAGAGGCCGGATTGAAACCCGAGTAGGCGCCAAAGACCGCACCGGTCGAACTCACAGACGGACGAAATCGAACGGAACGAAAAACGCAGGCCCAGTCCGGGCTCGGAGGTTACTCGGTCGAGGTCGTCTGAACTTCTAACTCGCCTTTGTAGATCTTCGCGCCGTCCTGAAGGATCTTCTCGGCGAGTACCGCACACTTGATCCGCATCGGCGTCACCTCGACGCCGAGCAGATCGAGGATGTCGTCGCGATCCAGCGCCTCGACTTCCTCGAGGGTCATGCCGTGGACGGTCTCCGAGAGCATGCTCGCGGCCGCCTTGCTGATCGCACAGCCCTCGCCGTGAAAGGCGATCCGTTCGATGGTCTCGTCGTCGTCATCGAGGATGACGTCGATCGTATACTCGTCGCCACAGGACGTGTTCTCACCGACGTGGGAGAAGTCCGGATCCTCGAGTTCCCCGTAGTTGCGGGGATTCTTGTAGTGATCGAGGATCTGCTGTCGGTACATGTCCGAGCCCATACCCATTGTTGACTCTGTGTAGGCGAAAACGGACCAAAAGGGTTCCGCAGTGGCCGAATCGATCGAACCGGGACAGCACCGACCAGGACGAAGAGACCGGCTCAGGCGAACAACTCGTGGGCGGCCTCGACCGCCTCGACCAGCGCGTCGACCTCGTCTTTGGTGTTATAGAGGTAGAACGATGCCCGCGCGGAGGCGGCGACCCCGAGGGTATCGTGAAGCGGCTGCGTGCAGTGATCGCCCGCCCGGATGGCGACGCCATAATCGTTGAGGATCGACGAGAGATCGTGGGCGTGGACCGAATCGAGGTTGAACGCAACGACGCCACCGCGGTCCTCGCCGATCGGCGGCCCGTAGATCTCGACGTCGTCGAATTCCGAGAGGCGGTCCATCGTATACTCCGCCAGCTCCCGCTCGTGGCGGGCGATCCGATCCAGGCCGATGTCATCGAGATAGTCGGCCGCCCGCGCCAGGGCAATCCCCTGACAGATCAGCGGCGTGCCGGCCTCGAACTTCCAGGGGAGCTCGTTCCAGCGGGTCTCCTCGAAGGAGACCTTCTCGATCATGTCCCCGCCATAGAGGAACGGTTCCATCCCCCGGAGGATGTGTTCTTTCCCGTAGAGCCCGCCGATCCCCGTCGGTCCGGCCATCTTGTGGCCCGAGAACGCATAGAAATCGACGTCCATCGCCTCGACGTCGACCGGCCGGTTCGGGACGGCCTGGGCGCCGTCGGCGAAGATGTAGGCGTCCTGTTCGTGGGCCATGTCGGCAAGCTCGGCGATCGGGTTGACCGTCCCGAGCACGTTCGAGACGTGCAGGACGCTGACCATCGCGACGTCCTCGTCGATGAGCTCGGCGGCGTGATCCATATCGAGGTGGCCGTCCTCGGTCGTCCGGATGTACCGGACTTCGGCGCCGGTCCGGTTGGCGATCTGCTGCCAGGTGACAAACGAGGAGTGGTGTTCCATCTCCGAGATCACGACCGCGTCGCCGGGTTCGAGCTCGTTGAGCCCCCAGGCGTAGGCGACGAGGTTCATGCTCTCGGTGGTGTTTTTGGTGAAGATCATCTCCTTGCGCCCACCGCTGGCGCCGATGAATTCGGCCAGCCGGTCGTGGGCCTCCTCGTAGGCGACCGAGGCCTCCTGGCTCAGCTGATGGATGCCACGGTGGACGTTGGCGTTACGGGTGTGATAGTACTCGACGATGGCGTCGACGACCGGCTCGGCCGTCTGGGTGGTCGCCGCGTTGTCGAGATAGACCAGCGGCGTCCCGTCGGCAACCTCCCGGTCAAGGATCGGGAAGTCCTCGCGCAACCGGTCGACGTCAAGCGGTTCGGTGTCCTGAATACCCATTACAACTTGTTTGGGTCCGGAGGAGTAACACTTCTTCGGTCGGCCAAAACCAGCGACTGGATTCCAGCGCCAATCGGCGTTTCGACGGCGACAGCGACAGCCGGAAGCTACAGCCGGACGAGCTGGGCGTGTCGTGTGGTATCGATCTCAAGGACGTTCGTCGCCTCGATGATCCCGGCTTCGATGGCGATCCGGACGGCCCGCGTCCCGACGATATTGGCCACCTGTGCCCGGGCGAGGCTGGTAACGACCGTCTCCCGGTCGGCCACCTCACCATCGTAGAACTCCTCGGTGACGGTGATCGATACCTCGCCGTCCTCGAAGGTCTCCCCGAGGATATCACGGTCACATGCGGTCACCAACAGCCCCTGTTGGGTGGAGCGTTCCCGGACCAACACGGCGGGCTCGTCGGTGTCTGTCGTCACGCTACCACGTCGATGGGGCTGTGGGAATCACTGCTGATCGATGAGTTCCTGCTCGGCGCGTTCACGGAGTTCCTCGGCTTCCTCGGTGACCGCCTCCGCGCGGTCGTACTCCCCGAGTTCCTCGAGCGCTCGCGCCTTCTCGTCGAGTACCTCGGCGTTCCGATAGCCCAGCCGTTCGGCGTTTTCGATACTTTCGAGGGCCTGTTCAGCCAGCCCCCGTTCCATGAGGAAAAAGCCCCGATTGAACCACGCCTCGGCGAACCGTTCGTCGATCTCGATAGCCCGCTCGGCGTGTTCGAGCGCCTCGGCGTCCTCGCCGAACTCCCAGAGCGCATACGCGAGGTTGTTCTCGGCGGTAGCGGCGTGCTCGGAGTCATCATCGATGTGGATAGCCTCGCGGTAGGCGCCGATCGCCGGATCCCACTCCTCGAGTTCGGCGTGAGCGGCGCCTTTGTTCGTCCAGGCCTCCTGTTCGGTGCGGTCGTCCTCGGCGAAGCGGGCGGCCCGCTCGAAGGTCTCGGTGGCCTGCTCGAAGCGGTTGATCTGCATATACGAGAGCCCGACCTCGATCAGTGCCTCGGCGTCGACCTCCTCGCGTGGCAGGGCGGCCTCGTCGAGTTGGTCCGGAAGCACGTGGGAGTCGGCCGGATCGATCTTATCGGGATCGAGATCGACCGTGAGCTCCGCCGGGTCGAAATCGAACCCCTCGTATGGGTCCTCGAAGCGTTCGCCCTCGGAGAACTGGTGTTCCCGACGGTCCTCACGCTCTCGGTCAGTCATGCGCCGAAATTGGCGACGACGGGAGTTAAGGCCTGCGACCCCGATCGATGGAGCATGCGCGCGTTCGTCAGCGTCGATCTCCCGCCGTCGTTCGCCGAGCCGATCGCCGCGCTCCAGACCGAACTCGAGGACGCCGCCGGCCTGAACTTCACCGACCCGGCACAGGCCCATCTCACGCTGAAGTTCCTCGGCGATATCGACGACGACCGCCTCCCCGAGATCGAATCGGCCCTCGAAACCGCCGTCGAGGACGCCGATGTCGAACCGTTCGAGGCGACCGTCGGCGGGGTCGGTGCCTTTCCAAGCGAGGATTACATCCGGGTCGTCTGGCTCGGGTTTACCGATGGCACCGCCGAGTTGACGCGGCTGCACGAGGCGATCGAAGACCAAATGGTCGGTCTCGGGTTCGACGCCGAAGCCCATGATTTCACGCCCCACGTGACGCTCGCCCGGATGGAACACGCCGGCGGGAAGGAACGCGTCCAGGAGTTCCTCCGGGAGCGATCGCCCACGATCGATTCCTTCAGCGTCGAGGAAGTCCGCCTCAAGGAGAGTACACTGACCGACGACGGCCCGGTGTACTCGACGGTCACGGCGATCGAGCTCTAACCGCCGACCACGGCGGTCGGATCGGGTGAAGGTACCATGTGGGGATGGTGACGACGATGGCGCCGGAGCGGCTGCCGTCCCCGAAAGGACAATATTTTAACGCGGCAGGCGGTAGGGAGCGCTACTATGGGGAAGAAATCGAAGGCCAAGAAGAAACGGCTGGCCAAACTCGAGCGACAGAACAGTCGCGTGCCGGCCTGGGTGATGCTCAAAACCGACCGCGACATCCAGCGAAATCCGAAACGCCGCCACTGGCGCCGTAGCGACACCGACGAGTAAGTAGATCATGAGCGCCAGCGACTTCGAGGAGCGGGTCATCACCGTACCGCTCCGTGACGCCAAGCAGGAAGCCAAACACCGCCGTGCCGACAAGGCGATGTCGATCATCCGCGAGCACCTCGCCAAACACTTCTCCGTCGACGAGGAAGAGGTGCGCCTCGACCCGACGATCAACGAGGCCGTCTGGGCGAACGGTCGGGGGAACCCACCGAGCAAGCTCCGGATCCGGGCCGCCCGGTTCGAGGAAGAAGGCGACCGGATCGTCGAGGCCGAACACGCGGAGTAGACGGCGAGAGAGCGTGCTCAGAACGACCGTTTTCGGTTCCCCGTATATCGGTGTTTTCGCGGAAGCGACCGACGGGTACGCCCTGCTCCGGCCGGACGTCGAAGACGACTTCGCCGACGCGGTCGGCGGGGAACTCGACGTCCCGCTGGTGCAGACGACGATCGGGGGATCGGCCACCGTCGGGGCGCTCGTCTGTGGGAACAACAGCGGCTTGCTGACGAGCAGCCGGCTGACCGACACCGAGCGTGACCGACTCACCGACGCAATCGATGTGGAGGTCGCAACACTTCCGGGCCGGATCAACGCCGCCGGCAACGTCATCGTCTGTAACGACACCGGCGCGTACGTCCATCCAGAGCTCTCCGATGAGGCACTGGCCGCCGTCGAGGACACCCTCGGTGTCGACGCCGTTCGCGGCGACATCGCGGAGGTTACCACCGTCGGGACGGCCGCGGTCGCGACGAACACGGGCGTGCTTTGTCATCCCAAGACGACCGACGCCGAACTCGACGCGATCGAAGAGGCCCTCGGCGTCCGGGCCGACATCGGGACGATCAACTACGGCGGCCCACTGATCGGGGCGGGACTGGTCGCCAACGCCTTTGGTTACATCGCCGGCCAGGAGACGACCGGTCCGGAACTGGGCCGCATCGAGGACGCCCTCGGATTCATCGACTGACGGGCGTGGAGTTGGCAGACCGAGCAACACCGAGAGGACCGAACCGAGCAGTGCCATCGCCCACGGACACCTGTCGCGGGACGTTGGCTGGCGTGCGCGCCGAGAGAGAAGATTCTTCCCTCCAGATAGCAAAGCAGGGATACCAATGAGTCAGATTACCGTCCGGGGATCGTTCACCAGTGGACGAGACGCCCGTGACTTCGAGAAGACGGTCGAAGCCGTCAACGAGAACGTGGCCGTCGAGCACGTCTATGCCGAGTTGGGGAGCGAACACGGGCTCAAACGGACTCAGATCGAGATCACGGAGGTCAACGCATGAGTGGCGCTGGTGGCGGCAGTCGGCAACAACTCCAGCAGCTCTCCGAACAGCTCCAGGAGCTCCAAGAGCAGATCGAAGGCCTCGAAGCCGAGGTAACCGAACTTCAGGCCGAAAAAACCGAAATCGACGAGGCCATCGAGGCGGCCTCGACGCTTGAGACCGGCTCGATCGTCCAGGTGCCGATCGGCGGCGATGCCTACGTCCGAGCGGAGGTCCAAGACATCGACGAGATTATCGTCGGCCTCGGGGGCGGCTACGCCACCGAACAGCCCGAGGAGAAAGCGATCGAGCTGCTCGAACAGAAAAAAGACTCCATCGACGAGCGGATCGAGGAACTCAACAGCGAGATCGCCGAGCTCGAATCCGAAAGCGAACAACTCGAACAACGCGCCCAGCAGGTCCAACAGCAGGCACTCCAGCAACAAGCCCAACAGCAGGCCCAGCAACAACAGGGGCTTGGCGGATCGGGACCGGCGGACGATCAGGAAGACGAGTGAGAACCCGCGGTGTGTGGGCCCACCAGTCGACGAAGAGAGGCTAACCGAAACCGATGTTCGATAAGCTGCGAGATTCGCTGAACCGATTCCGGGACGACGTCGAGGAATCGGCCGAAGAGGCACCGCCCGATGAGGCCGATGGTGAGACGGATCCTCCCCAAGAAGCCGATGCGGGCGCGACCACGGCGGATGCCGACGACGAAGGAACGGCCGATCCCAATCGCGATGGCGATGGCGAGGGCCACGGCGACACCGACGACCAACAGCCCGGTTTTCGTCAACGGGCAGCGTCGTTTGCCCGGGGGCAGCTCATCATCGACGAGGACGATCTGGAGGACCCACTCTGGGAACTCGAGATGGCGTTGCTCGAAAACGACGTCGAGATGGGCGTCGCCGAGGCGCTGCTCGATCGGATCGAAGACGAACTCGTCGGCGAGTCCCGAAAGATCACGACGAGCACCACGTCGGTCGTCGAGGACGCCCTCGGGGAGGCGCTGTTGTCGGTCATCAGCGTCGGCCAGTTCGATTTCGAGGAACGGATCGCCGAGATCGAGAAACCGGTCGTGATCATCTTTACCGGCGTCAACGGCGTCGGCAAGACGACCTCGATCGCGAAAGTCGCCCGATATCTCGAAGAACAGGGGTATTCCTCGGTGTTGGCCAACGGCGACACCTACCGGGCAGGGGCGAACGAACAGATCGAGGAACACGCCGACCGCCTCGACAAACGGCTGATCAGCCACGAGCAGGGCGGCGATCCCGCGGCGGTGATCTACGATGCCGTCGAATACGCCGAAGCCAACGACATCGATGTCGTCCTTGGGGACACTGCCGGTCGATTGCACACCTCCGATGACCTGATGAGCCAACTCGAGAAAATCGGGCGGGTCGTCGATCCGGATCTGACGATCTTCGTCGACGAAGCCGTCGCCGGCCAAGACGCCGTCCAGCGGGCACGAACGTTCAACGACGCCGTCGAGATCGACGGCGCCATCCTCACGAAAGCCGATGCCGACGCCTCCGGCGGCGCGGCCATTTCGATCGCCCACGTCACGGGCAAGCCGATCCTCTTTTTGGGGACTGGACAGGGATACGACGACCTCAAACGGTTCGATCCCGAGGCACTCGTCGATCGGCTGCTCGGCGGCGAGTGAGCCGCGCTCCCTGATCGCTACGCGTGCCCGAACAGGGCTCGCAAAACGGATAGGGGCCGGGCGTGAAACACGGGCTGCAATGCCCGAACAGATCCACACCGACGAGGCGTTCGACAGCACATCACCGTACTCACAGGCGATCAAACACGGCGACACCGTCTACGTGGCCGGCCAGGTACCGCTGGATCCCGACACCGGCGAGCTGGTTGGCGATGACGTCCAAGAACAGACCGAGCAGGTCTTCGAGAACATGACCGCCATTCTGGAGGCCGCCGGAACGTCGCTCGAAAACGTCGTGAAGGCGACGGTGTTTCTCACCGATATCGATGACTTCGATGCCTTCAACGAGGTCTATGCCGAACACATGCCGGAACCACGGCCGGCCCGTAGCGCCGTCGAAGTGGCCGATCTCGCCGGCGATTTCGTCGTCGAAGTCGAGGTCATCGCGGCGGTATAAACGCGCCACCAACCGGGGACGACAGCGATACCGACAACTCCGGCCTTCTTTCGAATGCAGCCACCGCCGTGAGCAGCGACGCTGAGCGGGCTAGAACGGCGCGTCGGGGAACGGATCACCGTCATCGTCCGCCGAACTGGTGGGCGGTGTCGGCATGGCCGTGCCGGCTTCGGCGTGGACGGTGGTGATCTCCGGGATCTCCGTGACGAGTCGGCGTTTGATCGCCTGGATCGTCATCGGCGAGATCCCACAGCCGCTGCAGGCCCCGCCCAGCCGGATCCAAACTTCGCCGGCCTCGAGATCGAGGTGTTCGATCGCAGCATCGCCCCCGTGCATAGCGATCTGAGGGAAATTCCGCATAAGGAATCGGCCCAGACGCTCGCGAACCGCGTGTTCGTCCTGTCCGGCGGAGCCGTCCGATGTGTGGGTGTCGATAGCCATCGCCCTCTAGTGGGGAGCTGTCAGCTTAGCTGTTCCTGCCGGGAACAAGGGTGCCAATCCGGCTGAAAGGACCCGGACTTATCACTCCCAGTCGGGAAGAGCATGGTATGTCGCTGTACGAGCAGGTGGCGGATCTCACGGTGCGGATCGAGGACTACTCGTTGGAAGCCAGGGAAGCCGAGACGGCCGACGGTGGCACGCGGAAAACGACCGTGATCGCCGTTAGCGGTGACGGCGAAACCGGCCGTGGTGAGGACGTGACGTACACACCCGAGGCTCACGACGCGCTCGTGGCGGCCGGATCGCCCGTATCGGCAACCGGCGAGTTCGCTTTCGAGACGATCGCCGCCCACATCGGGGAGACTGAGCTGTTTCCCGACTACGATCTCGAACGGCAGTCGTTTAGACACTACCGCCGCTGGGGATACGAGAGTGCGATCCTGGATCTCGCGCTCCGCCAACACGGCCGGTCCTTTCCCGCGCTGTTCGATCGGACCTACCAGCCGCTTCGGTTCATCAACAGCATGCGCTTCGATGAGGAGCCGTCGATGGCCCCGATCGAACGGTGGCTCGACATCGATCCCGCAATGGAGTTCAAACTCGACACGAGCCCGGCGTGGGATCGTTCGTTCGTGCGATCGCTGGCGGCAACCGACTGCGTGCGGGTCGCGGATCTCAAGGGCCAATACGAGGGGACGACCGTCGATCAACCGGCCGATCCCGAACTCTATCGGCTTATCGCACAGGAACTCCCCAATGCGTTGATCGAGGACCCGAAGTTCACGGCCCAAACCGAACCGATCCTCGACGACGTACTCGACCGAGTGACGTGGGATGCTCCGATCGAACACGTCGACGACATCAAGAGTCTCCCGACGCTTCCGGAAGCGATCAACATCAAGCCCTCGCGATTCGGCTCGGTCAAAGGTGTCCTCGATGCGATCGAGTTCTGCCATGAACGCAATATCCAACCCTACAGCGGCGGGCAGACCGAACTCGATGTGGGCCGTGAACAGATTCAGGCACTCGCGGCGACGTTTTATCCGGATGCCCCCAACGACGCCGCCCCGTCGGTGTATAACGATCCGGATCCGCCGGCGGACATCCCCACGAGCCCGCTCGAACCGCCGGTCGACACGGTCGGGTTTCGGTTTCCACAGGAGTGATGGCCGGCGACGGGGACTGGCATCGACCACAGCACACTGTGCCATCAAGGACGTAGAGGAGGGCGCCCATCGTGAATCGGAGTGACGCTGAAAACGAGGGAACTTCAGCTCCAGCTACAAACCGAATCCCAAACACCCACAGCCATTTCCGTCTCCCAACCCATCCACTAGTACGGAACACACCACATATTATGCGTTTAGCCCAACAGTGAGGGTTGCTTGAAACGGTATCATCCGTTCGCAGTCACCCATTTCTCTTCGTGCGACGAGTGCGCGGAACGTATCACCGAGTGACGCGTTTCCCAAAGAGCGATCATGACACGCAATTCGCCGAATCAAACCGCCGTAGAGCTCTTACAACAGCTCGGCCTCAAACCATACGAGGCCAAATCGTTCGTCGCACTCACACAACTCCCAAGCGGCACCGCTCGAAGTATTAGCGAGCAAGTCGATGTCCCCCGAACTCGGGTCTACAGAGATGCAGCGAGAGTGCCTCGGGGCTTGACCCCGAGGGTGAATCGC
>JAXINS010000083.1:0-24580 GCA_034190395.1 Chewarchaeum aethiopicum (SeqCode) | reverse complement strand
GACCGACAGTCCGTTCCGGTCTCACTTCCACCGGAACTCGTCGAACGTCTCGACAGGCTCGTCGAGGACGGCGTCTTCGGGTCACGGTCGGAGGCGCTCCGATACGGCGCTCGACTCGTCGTTCGTGAAGCGCATCTTGAACGGCTCCACGAACAGACGGACAGCGGCGCACGAAACGACGTCGAAGAGCGGCTGGACCGGAAACGTGTATCTTGATCTCGACGTCATTCTCGCGGAGCTGAAAGCCGACGACTGGCTCGCGAGTGATGTCGATATCGACTCGATCGACGAACCGAAGACGTCGATCGCGACGGGCATCGAACTCCAGTACGTGATGGAAGCCGAGTGGGAGCGTGACCGCGTCGTCCAGGCGCACCAGGAAATCGCCAGTAAGCACATCGAGCTGGTACCGCTGACGAGTGACACACTGGACGCCGCTGGTGAGCTCCGAGCACGGTACGACGCACTGAATATCTTCGATGGGGTGCATCTCGGCAGTGCGGCTGTCCTCGACGAGCCGATCGTCTCAACGGACACGCTGTTCCCCGAGATTCCGGAGATCGAGCACATCGATCCCCGCGACCTGGAATAGCTCACGGTGTGGTGACGACACGAAGTCGAACCGTGTCGAACGTGGCCTGTACGTCTGCTCATCGTGTGAGCTGGTCGGAAACGCAGATTGTAACGGGGCGGAGAATATGCGACAGAAGATAACTCCGAGTCCTCATGGAGAGGATAGGAGTAACGGCTGTGTGGCACAGCCATCGGTACACCTGTTCGACCGCGAGAGCGGGACGTTCAAGACGAGAGAACAGGTTGTATCGTAGACCGGCAAATATCCCAACCTGCGGTACGGGAAGCCTCGCCGTTTACGGCGAGGAGGATGTCACACGATGACCGTCGTTCCGAGTAACGCCGCCACGGTGATCGTCACCAGTGCCGTCACTAGAATCCCGAGATAGGGTGACAGCTGATCGACGACGGGCGATCGCTGAATCGCATCGTGAACGCTCATATCTGAATCGTGCGACAAACACAACTTAAGAGTGTGTCCGCGATCATCAACGCTGATAACGAATCCGCTCACAGACGGCCTGCGATCGGCGTTCGATCCGGACGCCTGTCCCGACGCGTTTCCTCGGCGCGTAGCAGTGTGTGGTCCTCAAGGAATCGACGTCCCTCCGCGTTGCGTCTGTAGAATGTGTACGGGCGGTCGTTCCGTCGGCGGTCCTCGGGGAGTTCGACTTTCTCGACGATGCCCGCCTCGATGAGGCGCTGTAATATTCAGATGTTGTGGCTGCTCAACAATATCAACAACATTCCCACGGCGAAGCAGCCGACCCCGATATTCGTCACCGTCGCATAACTGAGGAGTCCATCCCCGACGGCGAGGAGGATCCCCGGCGGCTCGATGCCGATGCGTATTCCCAGGAGGAGCAACCCGAGGCCGATCGCCACCTGGATCAACCCCCGGCTGTTCGAGGCGTGAGCCGCTGGGGTGGTGGCGGTGTGTGCCTCACGATTGACTCGGTCGGGGGTCTCGTGGTGATCGTCGGTTTCCGGTGATGCGTTCGTCGCCACGCCCCATTCCCACTCGGCGGCATCGAAGCGGTCGTCGGGCTGGTGGGTCGGCGGTGGCACCGACCCGTCCGTCTGGAGACGGTTGGTGCTCATCTGTGCCTCGTGGGACCCGAGAGTCGTCGCGAACGACGTGCGGGACGCATCGCGGACATGGGATTGGGGGACCGATCGGCCGCCTCGCGGGTCAGTTGGTCGAGCGGGGACTGGGTTTCCTGGGAGCGTCGGACATCGAGATCGAGCAGCGAGCCGGCGAGCAGCCGGCCACTCCCGATCGCCACCGGCCACGACCAGTTCGTGCCCGTGCCGATACGGTGATGGGCCACCAGCAGGCCGACGCCGAGCGCGATGGAGCACCCGCCAACGGGACCGCTGGATTCGGCGGCGGACCGATCGGGCGTTGTCATACGACTACCACGCCGTTCGAGCACTTATACCAACTGACCGAATTACCACAATTGAGAATGCGTGTTACCTGTTGGCGGGGACGTCGTGTTCGGGTCAGGGGCTGTGGCGGATGCGATCGCACCGTTGCTCGACCGTGGCTCTCTACGGGAGTGCTGGTGCGCTGTTCGTCACCGGCGCCGACGCCGGACTGTACTGGGGCGATGGGCCGCTGTCGCTCCCGTGGGTCGGAGTCCTGCACGCGACCGATCCCGATCGGGGCCCGCTCGGCGATACGCTCTTTGTCAATCGTTCCCAACCGTCGACCATGAGCACTCGCCCGGCGACGACCCCGAACTATCAGCGACTGCCGGACGAGGAGTTCCAGGCCCGCGTCGAGGAGCTCTGGGCCCGGTACGCCGACTGTGACCTGTGTGCCTACGACTGTCGGGTCGATCGCACGGCCGGCGAGACCGGCGCGTGCCGGGTCGACGACACCGCCTACGTCGCCTCGTACTTCGATCATCACGGCGAGGAGGCCGTCCTGCGGGGTCACAACGGGAGCGGGACGATCTTCCTCGCTCACTGTAACATGACGTGCGTGTTTTGTCAGAACTTCGAGACGAGTCACGAAGCCAAGGGCGAGCCGGCCACGCCCGAGGAGATCGCCGACATGGCGCTCGAACTCCAGGCGAAGGGGTGTCACAACGTCAACTTCGTCTCCCCGACCCACCACTCGCCTCACCTGGTGGACGCCGTCCGAATCGCCCGCGACCGCGGCCTCGAGGTCCCGGTCG
Source organism: Chewarchaeum aethiopicum (SeqCode) (assembly GCA_034190395.1). Lineage (GTDB taxonomy): Archaea > Halobacteriota > Halobacteria > Halobacteriales > Hikarchaeaceae > Chewarchaeum > Chewarchaeum aethiopicum. The sequence continues at coordinate 21,821 of JAXINS010000083.1, read as the reverse complement.
TCTGGAACTGCGGCGGGTACGAACGCACGGAGATCCTCGAACTTCTCGACGGCGTGGTTGACATCTACATGCCGGACGTCAAATGGAGCGACGATGCCGCGGCCGCCGAGTATTCCAAGGCCCCCGGCTATTGGTCGAACATCAAAGACTCTCTCCGGGAGATGCACCGCCAGGTCGGGGATCTCGACATCGACGCGAAGGGCCTGGCCACCGGTGGCTTGCTCGTGCGCCACCTCGTGATGCCCGAACACGTCGACAACGCCAAGGACGTGCTATCCTTTCTCGCCGACGAGATCAGCCAGGCGACGTTCGTGAACGTGATGGCCCAGTACCGCCCCCACTACAAAGCGGCCTCCGAGGAGCGCTACGCGGCGATCAATCGCCGTATCACCGCCGAGGAGTACCAGTCGGTGCTCGATCACGCCCGTGCGGTCGGCCTCGAACGCATCGAATACGATCCGGCCATGGCCGCCGACGGCGACCACACCAGCCCGTGGCGGTGACCGACGACCGTCCGCGTCGTTGACCATCTGGGACCGACACTCCTACCGACAGCCTGCGGTCGGGGGCTGGCTCACTAGACAACGGTCACCGGCACGGGGGCGCGACGAACGGTGCGTTCGGCAACACTGCCGATCAGTAACCGGCTGATGCCTTGCCGGCCGTGACTGCCCATGATGATTTGATCGACGTCGTGGGTGCTGGCATAGGTGGTGATCGTGTGCGCAACGGCGCCCTGTTGGGTTTCGGTGGTTACCTCTCGGTCGTGCTCGGCAGCGAGTTGTTCTGCCCGGGTAATCACTTGGGGGGACTGTGATTGCGATTGCGCCGCGGTCACGATGCCGGCAATGTCCCCCACCTCTCCGTAACTCATGCTCTGGGATGTCTCAACGACATGGAGGACGGTGATGTCGGCGTCGGGATGTTCGGCGAGTGCATACTCTAAGGCCGCTCGCGAGGGTGGTGAATCATCCATCGGGACGAGAACATGCATTGGTGTATGTGAACATATGACATTGATTGGTATAGATGTATCGGCAAAAATGCCCGCAAGAATCTCGGACGGATGCAGTGTGAGTCGGGGGCACACTCTCGACGGAAGCAGCGGTTCCATCGCCATAGTACGATGACGGAGTCGACCCCGGGATCGTGGACGGAGAGCATGAGTGGGCGTGAACGCGTCCGGCACGTCGTGGAGCTGTTGGACGAGCCAACGCCGGTGCAGGAGATCGCGGATCGGGCAGCCGTCTCACGCGTCACAGCTGACGATGAACTCCAGCGACTGCAGAGTGACGACTGGGTCACGGAAACGACAGTCGATGGGACGAAAGCCAACACAGCCGTCGCGTTGGATGTACTTTTATGACTACTGGTTGATACATCCGGGATGGAGGCAACGATGCCCGACCAGGAGCTCGAGGATTTCCTGATCCTGCGTGAAATGGACGAACCGATGCCGCCCGAAGCGATGGAAGAGGCCGGGGAACAATCCGGCCAAGCAGTCGAGGAGTTACGCGATGAGGGAGTTGGCATCCAGTGGGTCAAATCCGAGGTGATGATGGACGAAGACGACAACATCACCGGGACGATGTGTCATTATCAAGCCGAAGACGAAGACGCGATCCGGGAACACGCCGACCGGGCCGGCTTACCGGTCACCCGGATCGACCGGCGTGGCCCCCCAGTCGACGGCGAGTAGCCCGTTGGCAGCCCGCGGGCGTATTCCCCCGGAGACGCCATCGATGACCCAACGCCAGAATCCAACCGTCAGACCCGTCGCCTTCGACGACTATCGAACCGCGATCGCCGAGACCTGGGTACCGGCGTTCCTCGAGTACGTTTTCGTCGGACTCGAAGACTGGGTGCAACGCCAAATCGAGGCCGGCAACGACGACGTTCGTGGCATACTAAACCGGGACTGGGAGTCGGTCGGCGAGGAGATCCTCGCCAACGACATCGAGAAATTCGAACACGACGACGGCGTCACGATCGTCGGTCTGATCGACGACAGCTCGTTCGTTGGCGGGATTTATGTCGATATCCTCGATGGCTCAACCGCGAAGATCAACCGCCTCTGGCTCCCGGAAGCATACCGCGGCCACGGGTATGGGAAAGCGCTGGTCGAGGAAGCCATCGGCATCGTCGACGACCACGATGTCGCGGTGATCCACCTCTCGACGGCCCCGTTCATGGATACGGCCCAGGCTATTTACGACGAGTTCGGCTTCGAGTACCGGGATGACCCCTTCCCGAGTTCGACCGTCCCCCCGTCGCTCACGGAGTACTGGAACTTCATGGAACTCGAACTTTGATTTCAGCTACTAGCCGATCCGTTTGTAGATCGACGACGGCTCGGGGGACCCCGAATACCGTACATTGAAACAACTCCGGTCTATCAGGCCGGCGTAACCATGGCGCGGGCAACCGTCACACCGGTGACGTTCGGGGCATACGAGTCCGACATCAAAGACACGTGGTTGGCGGGCTACCTTGAGTGGGCGTTTGACGCGGTTAGCCAGTGGATCGATCGCAATATCGAGGCAGGAAACGAGGAGTTCCTCGAGCTGGCCGAGATCGATTGGCACGGGGCTCGTGAGCAGATGTACGCAAACGACGTCCACAAGTTCGAAACCGACGATGCGGTGACGATCGTTGGCCTGATCGACGATGGTTCGCTCATCGGCGGCATCTACGTCGACCTCCTTAACGATTCGATCGCCAAACTCAATCGGCTGTGGATACCCGACGCGTATCAGGGCCACGGGTTCGGTAAGGAACTCTCCGAACGCGCCGTCGGGATCGCCGATGCCCACGATGTCGATCTCATTCGGCTGTCAACTGGCCCGTTTATGGAGCGAGCCCAATCGATTTATCGGGATCTCGGCTTCGAGTATCGGGAGACGCCCTATCCGAGCTCGACCGCTCCAGAACCACTCCATCCACACTGGAACTTCATGGAGCTTGAGTTGTAGGTTCACCTTCCGATTTGATCCACTGTCGACAGAACAACATTTTAGACGGTCGATCGTCCCACTGATGACAACGTGTTTCGTGATAGCATGACGCACGTGTGGCTGTCCACGTCCACGCTCGGTATCGGTCTCCGGTGGAGGAGACAATGACCGATCGACGGGAACTTGTGGAATTTGATGATATCGACGCTCAAGAGGAGACGGACACATTCGCGACGTACCTCGATGCGGTGAACCGACTTGCGGACGTCCAGACACAGAAACGCTGGACGCACCGACAACTCTCACCGAGCGCTGGTGACACGCTTTTAGATGTCGGCTGTGGGACCGGAATCGATGTCCGTGCGTTAGCCGCGGAGGTCGGCTCGGACGGGACCGTCATTGGTGTCGACAACAGTGCCGACATGATTCGAACCGCCCGCGGTCGCACGGACGACACGATGTCTGGCTTTACGATCGGCGATGCCCAGCGGTTGCCGATCGAGACCGATTCCGTAGACGGTGCGCGTGCCGAACGCGTTTGTCTGCATCTCGGCGATCCTCAACAGGCGGTATCGGAACTTCGACGGGTCACGCGTCCCGGAGGGCGGATCGTCCTCTCGGAAACTGACTGGGGGACGCTGACTGTCGATGGCCCGGCGTCGATGGACGAGCTCACCAAACGGATCATCGATCCCGACGAGTTGCCCGTGACGAACGTTCGGGCTGGCCGGCAGGTGTATCGGTGGGCGGCCACTGCAGGATTGAACGACATCGATCTCGAGACGACGACAGTTGCGTTGACGGACTTCGGGACTGCTGATGACGTGATGGGACTTTCCGAACGTGTCTGTAGCTGGAATACGGCTGATGCAGTGACCGACGAGGCGGGTCGTCGGTGGTTGGAGACGCTCCGGCGGGCTGATGATGAGGGCGTCTTTTTCAGCTCGTTCGATATGTTCAGTGTGGCGGGTACCGTCCCGGACTGACCGGTCCGTACCGGCGATCGATACCACGAGCCCTCGGATCAATCTGTCCCACCTATTGATATGACACGCTCATCGGAACCCATCGCCACTCGCGTTCCTCACATCCGACACGCAGACACGACCGGCAGGCCCCCGACGCGAGGCTTTTATTCGGCGGCGATAACTGCGGGTGTGGGCCAGTTCGCCGCCGTGCTCTTCGATCTCGACGGGACGCTGTGTCGTACCACCCAGGACACACAGGCGATGTACGAGCGGGCCTTCGACCGGATCGGGGAATCCCCGTTTGGCGAACCCGCAGCGCTGTGGGCGGCCTTGGAGGGCCCGCCGGATCACGACGACGAGATCGGGTACTTCGGGGCGGGGTTTGCCCGGGTCGCCGCCCAGCACGGCCGCTCCGACGTCGATACGCTCGCGTTGGCCCGGGCGCTGGTGTCGGTCATCGATGAACGGGCGGTTGGCTTCCTTCCGGGGGCGGAAGCCGCCCTCGAGGCTGCAGCCGCGGCCGGTCCGATCGGGCTGGTCACGAACGGGCCCGAAGACCGCCAGCGGGCGAAGCTCGAATCGCTCGGGATCGTCGATCAGTTCGACACCCTCGTCTACGGGGCGGAGCTGTCGCGCTCGAAACCCCACACCACGCCGTTCGATCGGGCGCTTGCCGATCTGGGGGTCACGCCCGAGCGGACGCTGTTCGTCGGCAATTCACTGAAGTACGACATCGCTGGCGCACAGAACGCCGGCCTCCAGACCGTCTGGCTCCGTGGCGACGAGGACCAAGGCGCCTACGATCCGGACTACGTGATCGACTCGCTTGAGGAACTGCCGGCACTCCTGCAGGGCGACCGATGACCGAGCGGGAACTGGAGGGGGCGTTCGATGCCGAGCCCTTGCGGGCTGCCGGCGCTGTCGCCCTCGATTCGATCGAGGCAGCCCCCGTGTCGATCGAGCCGATCAACCGCGGGAACCGCAAGCAGACGGCGATCGCCCGCTTTGGGACACGCGCGCCGGTCGTCGTCCAGGTCTGTCCCGAACGCTCCTGGCTGCAGACCGAGGCAGCCGTACTCCGGTCGATTCGCGATCGGACGACCGTTCCGGTCCCGCCCGTGCTCACGGCCGGCACACACGACGGGATCGCGTACCTGCTTACGGCCTACGTCGCCGGCGACGATCTACACGGGGTGTTCACGTCGCTGGATCGGGCGACCCGACGGACGCTCGTGCGCTGGTTTGGCACCGCGCTCGCCAACCTCCACGAGGCATTCGTCTTCGATGCCTACGGGCGGCTCGTCTGTTCGGACAACACCCTCGTGGCCCAACACCACCACTGGGGCGAGTGGTTCCAGGCATACGGACGGCAGGCTATCGATCGCCTCCCGGGGGCGTTTGACGGGCTCCGTGACGAGCTCACGGCGCTGTTTGAGTCCGCCCCGGACACCGACCCCACCGCCCGACTGTTTCCGTGGGACTTCCGGCCCGGGAACGCGCTGATTGCCGACGGCGAAATCACCGCGGTGCTGGACTGGGAAGCGCCGCTGGCGGCCGCCCCCGCCCTCTCGGTCGCGAAAGCCGAGTACCTCATCGCCGACTGGTACGTTGCCGATCCCGAACCGCTCCGGGACGCGTTCATGACCGGCTATACCGCCGTCAGGGCGTATCCCTCGATCGAGCCCGCCCACCGCGTTGCTGCGATCGCCGAGAGCGCCGTCGACTCAGCCGGCCGCGTGACGAATCCCCGTTACCCACCGGTCGACAGGGCAGACGCTGTCGCGTTCCACCGGACGGCGCTGAAGGATGTGTTGGACACAGCGTGAGGATGCGTTCGTTCTCTCCGGGCGTCGCTGCATGGAATCGATAGCCCGAGGAGTCGCTGCAAGGTCGATTGACCTTTGCTTCAGCCGCCCGCTAGCATCACAACTAATCGGCGTGTCGTGGGACTGTAGGAGAACACCGTTATACCGAATCGCTTGAGAGTCGTTCTTCGATCCATCCGAGGATTGTCCAAAGCAAGTCCACCGGCGAATTCGGATCAACATCCACGGACTGGTCGTCGTATTCCTGTTCGGCTCCGGCCCGCTCTTGATACTGTTCGAGTCCATCGACGTGGGGATTCGGTTCCCGGTGCCACCCGAAATCCCGGCCAGTCGTGTCGTGGTAGTGAAACACGAAGTGCGCCGGTTCGGTCGGCGCTGGACGTGGGCGCCACTCGATCCGCAGGGCTGCGTGATCCGCGTCGACACCCAGCATCAGCGGATCGAACGTGACTTCGAGATCGCGGAATCGGCCATCATCTCCTTGCGTACCAGTTACGACGGTGACGGCGGGATGGTGCCGAACCGTTCGCTTCAGTTCGCTGAGCGTCCGGTGTCGTCGTTCGGCCGGCGACTCACCCGCTGGGCCATCGGTGACGAGCCGTCGACCCGGTGACGTCATGCGGTCGCTGGTGGGCGAGCCGTCAACCGGTCGTACTGGGCGAGGGCGTCTTTGATGAGTCCCAGCCGGTATTCGGTGTACTCCCAGTCCTCGGCGATGGTCCGACGTTCGTACACCGCCTGTTCGGAGACATCTGTGTCCGCGACGCTTGCCCGGAGTTCGTCGGGCGTCTCGACAGCGAACTCCTCACGCCACTGTTCGATGTCACGCTTGAGCGTGGCCACGATCTCCGTCAGTTCGTCGCGGTCGTGGTCCCGAGCAAGCGTTCGAACCTCGCGGTACCGCATATATGCGGGGTCCGGATAGTAGGTCGTTGCCCCCTCGCCGGTTTCTTCGAGCAGTATGTCCATCTCGACGAGCCGCTGTAAGTGCCCGCGTGCGGCCTTCTCGGAGACGTGCGCGCTCTCGGCGATCTGGCCCGCTGTCCGGGGTCGTTGGAGGGCGAACGCGACCGACCGTACTCGGTCGAACGCGCTCGTCTCCTCGATCCAGCGCTCGGTCCCGCGGTTCGACTCGTCGGACATGCATCGGGCTACGGCGCTTTTTATTAATAATTTCCTCTTAACCTGAATTTATTCTGCATCGTGGTCGTGAACCGTCCCCGCCGTTGACTCGATATGCGTTCTGATACGAACGACTCACTTGCTAGCGAACGGCTCCGCTGGCGTTGACGACCAGATGTGCACACCGAAACAGGCCCATGACGCACTGTAGGCGCCGATATCGGCTGGCTCGTCGATTACAGGAACGGTGTGGGGCCGATGCCAACTTGTATACCGGCCTCTCGTGTAAACGGGGTGATGAGCCATCCGAGTCGCCAGCGGGAGCGAACCGAATCGGAGACGGAGACGGAATCTGAGACATCTGTCGACGAGGGTGAAGCCGCCCGGACGTGTCCTGAATGTGAGACTGACACCCTGGTTTCCAGCGGTGACGGTGGGGAGATCATCTGCGAGGAGTGTGGCCTCGTCATCGAGGAGGACAACATCGACCGGGGGCCGGAATGGCGGGCGTTCAATCACAGCGAGCGCCAGGACAAATCCCGCGTCGGCGCCCCGACCACCCAGACGATGCACGACAAGGGGTTGACGACCCAGATCGACTGGAAGGACAAGGACGCCTACGGCCGGTCGATCTCCTCGGAGAAGAAAAGCCAGATGAACCGGTTGCGGAAATGGCAAAACCGCATCCGGACGAAGGACGCCGGCGAACGCAACCTCCAGTTTGCCCTCTCGGAGATGGATCGCATGGCCTCCGCACTGGGCGTGCCACGATCGGTCCGGGAGGTCGCGTCGGTCATCTACCGGCGAGCGCTCAAAGAGGACCTGATCCGCGGTCGATCCATCGAAGGCGTCGCGACGAGCTGTCTCTACGCCGCCTGCCGACAGGAAGGGATTCCCCGGAGCCTCGAGGAAGTCACCGAAGTCTCCCGTGTCGAGAAAAAGGAGATCGGTCGGACGTATCGCTACGTCGCCCAGGAACTCAAGCTCAAGATGGAACCGGTCGATCCCAAGGAGTACGTCCCCCGGTTCGCGTCGGATCTCGATCTCGGCGAGGAAGTCGAGACGAAAGCCAACGAGATCATCGACACGTCGGCCGAGAACGGGCTGCTGTCGGGGAAATCACCGACCGGCTTCGCGGCGGCGGCGATCTACGCGGCGTCGTTGCTCTGTAACGAAAAGCGAACCCAACGCGAGGTCGCCGAGGTCGCCCAGGTCACTGAGGTCACGATCCGCAATCGGTATCAAGAACAGATCGAAGCCATGGGGATCATGTAGGGCGCTTCGATGGCATTTGAGTGACCCGGTAACCAAGTGAGCGGTCGTCTCGTATCCGTCGTTTTCACTGCCGTGAGCGCCGCCCGTACACCGCGACCGATACCGTCGGCTCATTTGTCCTTGCCACGCGCACTGATCGACCACAGCTCCGCGACCCGGCCGTCACGGATCCCGGGGAGGGTTTCGTGGATATTGATCGGCCCATACGCGTTCGGGACGATGAACTCGAGGCGGTCACCGACCGCGATCTCGGGGGCCTCACTGACATCGATCCAGCCGTGTTCGGACGAGCGGTTGTAGAACGCGATATCGTCGCGGTGTTTCGGGACGGCGGTGGGCTCGCCGACGTACGAGAGGGTCTTGCTCCCGGCGTCGACGATCGCCCGATCGGGGGCCGGCCGGGAGATCACCGTCGTCACGACCGTCAGCGCACAGTCCGCCCGGCTCACCTCGGGCCGGGCGGCCAGCAACGAGGCGTCGTTGAACAGATACCGACCCGGATCGAGTTCGGTCACGACCGGTTGGTCGGCCATATACCGGGCCGTCGCGGAGGCGCCAGTGATCACCGTCTCGACGGCTGTCCCTGTGTCCTCGATGATCCCGACCGTCCGTTCGAGCTCGTCGGCGACCGCACCACACCGGGTCTCGTAATCGTCGGTGGTCATCGCCGCGCCGGGGATGTGGTTGTCGTGGCCGAGGATGCCTCTGAGCGACACGCCGTCGGCGTCGGCGATCAGCGCGGCGAGCTCCCTGACGTCCTCGCCCGGTTCGACGCCCATCCGTTCGATCCCGACGTCGATCTCTACGATGAGTTCGATCGTGGTGTCGTGGCCGGCGGCCAGCTCGGCGACCGGCTCGACGTTCCCCGGACAGTCGACCACCATCGCGAACCGGTCGGTATGTTCGGCGAGCCACCGGATGCGATCGAGCTTCGGGTCGGTGACGACCGGACACACGAGGACGACATCCCGGACGCCTTCCCGGACCATCACCTCCGCTTCGCTCAGCTTCTGTGCCAGTACCCCCGGGCCGTAGCGCGATTCCTGCTGGCGGGCGATCGTCGGGATCTTGTGGGCCTTGACGTGGGGTCGCACCGCGACGCCGGCGGTATCGGCCAGCGTCCCGAGCCGGTCGAGATTGCGCTCCATGGTGTCGAGATCCACGATCACCGCCGGCGTTTCGAGTCGCTCCTTGGCTGTGCCTAACGTAGGGCGGGTCGCCGAGAACGTCGGAACCGACATACACCCCTCGCGGATCCGATCGACTTAGCGTTTACTCGACGGACGTTACGCGTCGTCGCCCGTCATCCAGGCGGTCCGGTTTCTGATCGCTTCGGGGATCGACGTGGAGGATGCCGTCTTCTCGCCGATCGTCGCCCCGACGAGCGCGCCGATGGCCGCCCCGGTGCTTGCGGTGTTCCGGCTGAACAGGCCGCCGATCCCGGCGCCGATCCCGGCGAGGATCGCCGCGTATTTGGCCCGGTTCAGGGCGCGGTTGAGTCGAGCTTTCATACCGGCTTCGTTTCGACGGCGAGATGGATAAGCACTGGTGTCCAGCTCGCCGACCGCCTGCTCACGGGCGGACCGTGACCCGTCTGTCGCTCCGACGATCGGCATCCTCGGACGATGAGAATACGGCGATAGAACACGCCACATGCTGTGGCGCAAACCGCCGTCAATCGTCGACGAACGCCGAGAGCTGCTGGGCCGTCTCGCTATCGAGTTCCTCGACGGTGATCACCGGCAGTTGTTTTTCGAGCTGGGTCGTCACCTGCCTGATGCCGGGATGGGGTGGTTCGACCACGAACGTGATGCGGGATCGGTCGCCGTCCCCGACGGGCTCGGCGACGAGCCGTTCGATGTTGATCTGGCGGCGGGCGAACAGGGTCACCACCTCCGCGAGAACGCCGGGCTCGTTTTCGACGAGCGCGGACAACACGGCCCGCTGGCGCCCGCCGTCGTCGGTGACGTCTTCGATCCGGGCTCCCGACGCCGTCCGGCGGCCAGCTGGCTGGGCCCGCTCGTGGGGACCGGGCCCGTCGAGTCCCTCGGTCATAGTTCCTCCAGCTGGGCGGCGTTCATCGCGAACTTCGTGTTGTCGCCACCGCTTGGCACCATCGGGTAGACGTCCTCTTCGGGGTCGATGTGGGCGTCGACGACCGACGGCCCGTCGTACTCGACGGCCGCCCGAAGCGTCGGCTCGACGTCGTCGTAGTTTTCGAGGCGGAAACCACGCGCCCCGAACGACTCGGCGAACTCGTCGAACGCCGGCACCCAGGGATACTCCGAGGCCATCCGTCGGTGCTCGAAGAAGGCGTCCTGCCACTGGCGGACCATGCCGACGGCCGCGTTGTTGAGGACGACCACCGTGATGTCGAGGTCCTCGCGGACGGCCACGGCGAGTTCCTGCATCGTCATCAAAAACGAACCGTCGCCATCGAAACACACCACCGATTGATCCGGGTCGGCCCCAAAGCGCGCCCCGATGGCGGCGGGCAGGCCATATCCCATCGTTCCCAGCCCGTGCGAGGAGACCCACGTTCGTGGATGGCGATACGTCCAGTACTGCATCGCCCACATCTGATGTTGGCCGACGCCCGTCGTCACGATCGTGTCATCGGCCGTCAGCGCGTCCATCGCCTCGACGATGAACTGGGGTTTGAGGGGTCCGTCCTCGGGTGCCGTGTACGCCATCGAGTACTCCGCTTGCCACCGGTGACACTGCTCGTGCCATTCATCGACGGCGGGGGGATGGGGCATGGCATCGTGGAGCTGGTCAAGTACGGTCGCGGCATCGCCTACGAGCGGATAGTTCGCGCGGACGTTCTTCGAGATCTCGGCCGGATCGATGTCGATATGGATGATCTCGGCGTCGGGCGCGAACGTCTCGACACCGCCCGTCAGCCGGTCATCGAACCGCGTGCCGACCGCGAGCATCACATCACAGTGTTGGAGCGTCATGTTCGCGTAGCCGGTACCGTGCATCCCGGCTACCTCCATCGCGAGCGGGTGGTCCTCGGGGAACGAGCCAATCCCCGGCATCGTCGTCACGACGGGGATCGCATACTCCGTGGCGAACTGTCGGAGCTCTTCACAGGCCTCGCCCTTGATGACGCCCCCACCCGAGAGGATGGCGGGCCGTTCGGCGTTCGCGAGCGCATCCGCGGCCGCGGTCACGGCGTCGCCGTCGGCGCTCTCGGGCACCTCGAAGTTGGCCGGTCGCTCGGGTGCTCCCGGTGCTTGCTCGGTGTCACCCAGGGTGACGTCCTTGGGGAGATCGACGAGCGTCGGGCCCGGGCGGCCGTCCCGGGCGAGCGCGAACGCCTCACCGACCATGGTCCCGACTGTATCCGCGTCGGTGGCGAAGAAATTGCTCTTCGTGACCGGCAGCGTCACGCCCGTCGTGTCGGTTTCCTGGAAGGCGTCGTTACCGACGAAGTCGGTGGGCACCTGGCCGGTCAGGGCGAGCACCGGATCGGAGTCCATGTCGGCGTCGGCAAGTCCCGTCACGAGGTTGGTCGCGCCGGGCCCGGACGTGGCCATACAGACGCCGGGGGTGCCCGTGACGATCCCGTAGGCGTCGGCCGCGTGGGCGGCGCCCTGTTCGTGGGCCATCGTGACGTGATAGAGATCGTCCGAATCGTACAGGGCATCGTAGACCGGCATGATCGCGCCGCCCTGGACGCCAAAGACGTGTTCGACGCCGGCGGCTTCGAGTGCCGCGATGACGGCATCGGCGCCTCTCGTAACTGGTCGTGTCGGCGATTCCTCGGGTGTATCCTCCGTGACGGTTGTGCGTTCAGACATCGTGGGTGGTATGATGATATGGTGTGGGTTGGGTGCCGGTGACCCGGCGACCGGTGTGTTGGCTGGCGAGGCGAATCGAACCGAAAATCGATGGATAGTGTAGTGATGGGGCTATCGGGAGGCCCCAATAATACGGATCTCTGCGAGAAGCATACGGTCGGTTTCACCGCTCACGACGGGCGAACGCCACGGTGCGGTGGTCCGCTGCATTGGCGGAGAGAACGCCGGCTGCGTGTATTAAATTTTCGTTGCTGCATTCACGAGGCCAGAACGCCGTGTTGCCATCGTGCCCATCGATCGGGACGATCGTGAAACGAGCGACGTGGGGCGATTCCACGAACGCAGTACCCGTCGCGTCCCCGCCGGCCACGCCGTGGACGGGTGTCGCTACCGATGTCCGGAGAGATCCGGATCCGTGGTGGGACTGAGATCGGTCGCCAGCTGCTCGCGGGTTTCCAGACCCGTCTGGAACCGGTCGATGATCGCCGACTGGTGTCGCGAACAGGCGATGACGGCAACGGCCCCGTCCTGGATGGCGATCATCGGTTGGGCCATTTTGCGGGGCGCGAGCCGACAGCCGGGACACTGAATGCCGCCGGCCGGCCGGTGTTCCAATAGCTGGGCGTCATCCGTCGTGCTCAATTCACAGACCGAGGCGAACTGTTTGAGATGGGCCTCACAGCCCATGACAGGGATCGTGAGTTGATCGAGGAGGAGAAACGACACGCTCTGTCGACCGGCCGCCCGGAACACCGATTGACAGTCCCCACACCCCACAGCCGGCTGATCGGGATCGCCCTCCGGCTGTGGTCGGTCGGCATCTGGAAACGGCATCGTCGTGTCTGAAGACTGGTCGCCATACGGGTAAGTGATTGGGTGGCGGATGTCGGCCGCCCAGGTCCCACGTTGTCGAGTCAGTCGCCGGCCGACTCGCCATTCCTGGCGGTTGACGCGCCGTGACACGGTCACTCCATCGCCGAACCGGCCGTCTCCATACCGGCCCGTCGGCGTTCAGTCGGCGACGATCGCGTCCTCGGGGACAGTCCCGTCGTCGTTCCAGCCGTGGACGTCATAGTACTCCTCGAGGGCCTGCTCGAAGGCGGGCAAGTCGTAGGGCAGGGTGTCGTCCTCGCGGTCGACGCCGCGTTCGTTGTTGAAGTGGCGTTCGAGCGTGATCGTCCGCTCGCCGACGTCGAGTAGCTCCTCGTATTCGGCGTCGAACAGCGTCTCGAGCCGGTCTTCGGACTGCATGCCACGGGAGAACCGACAGATCACCCCACAGTCTTCGAGCGCACGGCGCTGTTCCTGCTCGACGATGAGCGGGACCTTCCCGTCGAAGCCCTCCATCGGGACCGCCTCCTCGTTGCTCACGAGAGGATACTCCCAGGCGTAAAACGTCGAGTACATGTGATCGGCCCCGCGGTTGGCGGTCGCAAAGGACAGCCCCTGCCCGTGGGCGCTCCGGCCGTCGTGGGCCGAGAAGGACATGCCCTTGACGGTCCAATCCTTGACGTCGAGCTCGTCGTGGAACCGGTGGATCCCCTCGGCCAGTAAGTCGCCTTCCTCCTCGCGGTAGGCGATCTTCTCGACCAGCTCGTGGATCAGCTCGTCGTTGCCGAACTCGTCGTTGGCCTTCAGGTACGCCGCAACGGCGTTGCCACACGAGATGGTGTCCATGCCATAGGTGTCACACAGCTCGTTCGATTGCATCACCGAGACGATATCGTCGACGGCACAGTTGCCGCCAAAGGCCATGATCGTCTCGAATTCGGGGCCTTCCGTCTCCAAGCCCGTGGCCTCGTCTTTGGTGGGGAGTTTACACGCAAAGGCACACGCCGAGCACGTGCCTTTCTTGTACTTTTTGCCCTCGACGGCGTCGCCGTTGATCTGCTCGTAGCCATCGAAGCTGGTCTCCTCGAAGTACCAGCTCGGAAACGTCCCGAGCTCGTTGGCGAGGTCCGTGACGCTTGCGGTCCCCTGGCGTTTCATGATGCTGTCGCTTTGGGCAGCATCGCGGTGGATCTCCGCGCTGATGTCGGGGATCTCGATCTCGGGGGCCGAATCGCCCTCGAAGGTAATCGCCTTCACGTTCTTCGAGCCCATGACCGCACCCAGGCCGCCGCGGCCGAACGCGCGTGATTCGGTCGTCATGATGGCGGCAAACCGGACCAGGTTTTCGCCCGCCGGTCCGATGGCCGCGATGTGTTCAGCCTCCAGGCCGTGGTGGTCGTTCATATACTCGGTGACCTCGGGGACGGGCGCCTCCTTGAGTTCGGGCACCGGTTCAATCTCGACCCCCTCGTCGGTCACGTGGACGGCAACGAGCTCGTCGCTCCGGCCGACGAGTTCGACGACGGCGTTGCCGGCGCCGGTGAAGTTCCGCGAGAGGAACCCGCCGGCGTTCGAGGAGACGAGGCCCGTCGACAGCGGGGAGACGGCCGTCGCGTTCATCCGGCCGGTGAAGCTCATCAGCGACATCTGCATCGGTCCGGTCGTCAGGTACAGTCGGTTCTCCGGCCCGAGCGGATCGACATCGAACGGAATGCGATCGTGGGCGAGCTTCGTGGCCACCCCCCGGCCGCCAATAAACGATGATAGGACGTCGTCGACGTCTTCGGTATGGGTCTCGTGGTTCGTCAGATCGATCGAGCACAGCGGACCCTTCGCGTGCAGCATACATGGACTCGAAAGCCCTCCGTAATAAACCCCTCACCGGAGGGGGCTATCCACTAGCAAATCGAGCGGGCAGGTCAGCTCGCGGTCACGCTGGCGTTCCGGCCTGATTCCACGCGACCACCAGTGCCAACACCAACAGGACGGCTGCAGGAACCATTTCACTGACTGCATCACCGGCCCGGATATGCGATCCCAAAGCACCGACTAAGACCACGATGGCGAGGACACTCCCCCCGAGCGCCAGGAGCGGCTGGACAACCAAGCTGATCAACAGAGCGACGCCGGCGAGGAGTTCGAACCCACCGGTGACAAGCCGGAACCACTGGGGATACCCCAAATGCTCGAACACCTCGACCTGTGACTCCATCCCGACGAGTTTCGTCCCGCCGGCGGCCAACTCCGCGATGCCGAGCAGTCCCTGTACGCCCAACAGCGCCGTACTGACGAGGCTCATTATCCACGCACCTCCCGGAACCCACCCTCAGTGATGATCCGATCCAGCTGCACCCGGTCGTTTGGGTGTTCGCTCTCGGGCGCCTCTTCGGGGGCGTGCACGCCGATGGCCACCATCGCGTGGACGCTGTACTCCTCGGGCACGTTCAGTTTCCGAACCGCTTTCGCTTCGTCAAAGCCGGCCATCGCGTGGACGACTAAGCCACGACGTGCCCCTTCAAGCGCGAGGTTCTGCCAGGCCGCCCCCGTGTCAAACGCGTGTGTCCCGTTGTCGGAGTCGTCGTAGTCGAACGTGGTCTTCGAGCACACGACGACGAGAACGGCGGCGTCGCTCGCCCACTGCCGATTTTTCTCGTAGGGCAGCGAGAGGAACCGCTCCCAGTCCTCGTCGTCTCTGGTGGCATACAGGAACTGCCAGGGCTGTTCGTTGCGCGAGGACGGGGCCCAACGGGCCGCCTCGAACAGCGGCAAAAACTCCTGTTGGTCGAGGGACTCGCCGGTCATCGATCGCGGCGACCATCGGTTTACGAACAGGGGGTCGATGTCGTATTCAGGCCGTCTGTGCTCGGCAACTCGATCCCGTATCTGCTGCATCAGTGGCTCACCGTTTGGGCTCCGGTTGCCCGAGTTCGATGCCGAGTATGCGCTGTCATTTAAGTATCCGGCGCCAAAACCGGGCTGTACCGCTGTCACCGATTACCCATGGAATCAGTCACGTTCACGATGCGACAGGCGGCCGAACTCCACCCGATGGGCGAATCCTGTGCCGATCAGGCCTTTCGCCGGGGTACGATCCATCAGTTCTCGATTTTAGAGGACGGGACTGCCGTGGTCCTCAGGGAGGTCAGCGGCGACCTCGACTGTGCGCGTCGGCTACTCGAGACCCACGACACCACGCTCGGCTATAGCGTCTCGGGTGGGTCCGAGGGCGAGGGACTGGCGTACGTCCACGCGGACCCCCCCGGATGGATCGCCGAGGTCGTCAAACTGCCACGACGGTACGAGCTCGTGGTGGACTTTCCCTTAGAGGGCGTCGGGGAGAACGCCATCCGGGTCACGATGATCAGCGAGGACCGAGCTATCCTCCAACAGGCTCTCGCCGACATCCCCGATGAGGTCGATATCACGATCGAACGGATCGGCGCGTATTCCGAGGAGATGGCGGATCTAACGGCGGTGTTGACCAGTCGCCAGCAGGAGATCCTCGACGTCGCGACCGACCTCGGATACTACGACGTACCCAGGCAGGCGACCCACGAGGACATCGCCAAGGAGACCGGTCTCGCGGCGAGTACCGTCAGCGAACACATGCAAAAAATCGAGGCCCGGGCGTTCAGCGCGCTAGCCGGATGACGATCGTCGACACCCGTGTGAACGGTCGCCGTGGTGGCCGAGTACGCCCCTTCGTGGGCTCTCGAAACGATCGGTCGTGGCGGCCGTGTCGGTCACTCTCACCGAACACCGCCACCAGATCGAAGTTCGTGTATTCGACCGCCCCAATGTCGCACACTGCCATTGGTCGCCCCACTTTTACATCGACAGCGAAGGGCGCCGGTCGCGCGTAATGTTTCTGACTGCTCCCGAGGCGACCAGCGCGATCAGGATCTCCAATCCCCCGGTAACGAGAAATGCCGTCAGGTAGCTGTACAGATCCGTGAGAAGCCCACCCAAAAGAAAGCCGGTCAACATCCCAAGGCTCCCGAAGACGTTGAACCCACCCATCGCAATCCCCCGTTCGGTCTCCGGTACGATATCGGTGACCAAGGCCATGGTCGCCGGCGAGACGAATGCGCCACAGACACCCACCCCGATCATCATCCCGGCGGCCAGCCAATAGGCGGGGATGAGCGCGACGGCGATGATCGTCACGCCGTACAGAATCGAGCCGACCACGACCGGGAGGAATCGACCGATCCGATCCGACAGCGAGCCGACCGGATACTGCAGGAGGGCGAATGGCACAAAAAACAACGCCAGCGTGATCCCTGCCTGGGCGGCGTTGATCCCGAACGTGTCCCGGAAGTAGGCGACGCCGGTCAACGCGAAAAACCCGGCCGTCAACCGATCGACATACCCGAACGCAAACGGCACGAGCAGGGTCGGTCGCGTTCGCACCCGGCTCATCAGCGTGCCAACGGGCAGGCCGCCACCGGCGCTTCGGTCCGGCAGCGTCGCCGCCAGGATCGCGGCGCCGATCAACACGACCGCCCCGCCGTACAGCGGGGCGAGCGGATCGAGCGTTGCCAGTATCCCACCGACGACGGCCCCGAGGGCCGCGCCGAGGCCGATGGCCGTGCCGGCTGCGCCCATGTTCCGACCGTGCCCGCCCGAGAGATCCATCAACATCGTGATCGCAAGCGAGAACGCTCCGATCGTGAACGCCCCCCCGATCGCCCGCAACACCAGTACGGCTTTGAAGCTCAATGTGACCTGTGGAGCCAGCGTCACTGCCAGATAGCTCACCGCTCCACCTGTTGCGCCAACGACGACGAGTGGCGTCCGCGAACCCAGCGAATCGCTCAGCACGCCCCACAGGACGGCACAGATGATAAACGCCGTAAATTCGGCAACGAGAAACCACATCCCCGCAAGGATATCCCTGCTCCCGCCCAGAGCCACGACCGTCTCCTCCAATCCCGGATAGAGAAACACCTGTGACACCAGGACACCCCACACGATCAGCGCAAGCCGCCGGCGTTCATTCATACCTGATTCAGGTCCGATTATCCCCACGCTCGGTGGCGGATGGACTTGGATCCTTCCACCTGGAACAATACTCGTCGGTCGAGCATGATCGTAGCCGAACGAGTGTTCTCATCGCGGTACAGCGCGGGAGCTCTCGGCTTCTGCGGTGGGTAGCTGACGGCCGCCCTCGACCGGCGGGAAGAGGCTCACCTTGTCCCCGTCCTCGAGGGGGGTGGCGAGCCCCTGGAGGTGGATCACGTTCTCGCCGTTTTTCATGACGTTGAGGTAGTCACGGAGCGCCCCATCCTCGTCGAAGAGATCGAGCTCCGGATACTCCGCGACCAGCGATTCCAGCACCGCCCCCACCGTCATCCCCTCCTCGAACTCGCGTTCGATCGTCTTCTGGCCGACCGTCTCGCGAAACGTCGCGAAAAACCGCAGTTCGAGGCGCATGCACGGAGATCGGTCTTCCCGCCTGTTAAATCGCTCCCACGGCCGGCCACATTACTGTCAGGCCAGAGACGGGCCAGTAAAACTGTGTTTCCAGCATCGATCGTCCCTCGGTGTGCCATTCATCGCCAACGCCGGTACCGGAGCGGGCGAGCCGTTCTTGCCGATCGCGTCCGTATCGACCTCCGTGTCACCGGTCCTCTCGGAATCGGAACGCTCGAAACGCGATCCCGGTTCGGATACGGCGTTTTACGATTCTCCGCGCTTTGTCACCCACGCCGACGATGGGTTTCTCGCCCGTCTCACCGAGACGTATGCATCGGTCCTCGCCGACGGCGATCGGGTCTTCGATGCGATGAGCAGTTGGGTGTCACATCTCCCGGCGTATGACTACGCATACGTCGTCGGACATGGCCTCAACGAGGCCGAACTCGAGGCCAACGATGCCCTCGATGAGTGGTTCGTCCAGGACTTCAACGAGGAGCAGGCGCTACCTCTCGATGACGGGGCGTTCGATGCGGTGATGTGTGCGTTGTCGGTGCAGTATCTCCAATACCCTGGGGCGGTGTTCGCCGAGTTCGCCCGAGTACTCCGGCCCGATGGCGTGCTCGTCGTGAGTTTCACCGATCGGATGTTCCCGACCAAGGCCGTCCGAGCATGGCGGACGGCCGATATGGACGGCCGGTGTCAGTTGATCCGGCGATACTGCGCTGCTGGGGGCCTCGCCGTCACCGATGTCGTTCGTGATCGCCCCGAGCGTGATCCCTTCGTCGCCGTACTCGCTCGTCCGACGTCGTGATCACAGCTTACCCGTTAAAAGGGTAGACGTCACCCGGAACGGCACCCTGATCATTCCGTTTCGTCGACCGGTGTCGAACACCGCAGACACAGGACGTGATCCTCGACGTAGTTGATGTCGTTCGATCCACAGGCCGGACAGCGATAGATGTGGTTGTTGTACTCCGTCGACCCTCGTGGGGCGGCGAGATAACCGGCCGAGATAGCCTGCGTGAGAAGTGATGGGAACCGACGCCGTTTGTACCGGGGTCGGGCCGTGAGGAATGCCCCGGATCGGGCCGGATCACTCCCGTGGAGATCGCTCCAGTCGACGGCGATCTCACCGTTCTCGACGCTCCGGCCGACTTGCTTGAGTGGCGCGACGGCACTTTCGAACAGCGGCGAGGTCGCCGGCTCCCGTGGGTCTTCGATCGAATCGGCGGCTGCCTCGTATGCCGCGATGGCCGGTTCGTAGGCCGCCTTGGCGTCGGCCATCCCTCCGACCACCCGGAAGTCACCGGCGATCTCCTTGAGACAGGCGTGTTGGACGGGTTGGGTGAGGCTGTGTTCGAGGTCCTCGGCGATAGCGACGCCTTCGGCGCCACGATGGCCCGCTCGATCCTCACGGTCGGCGATCCGGTAGGTGATCCCGGCCTGCAGGAGATGAGCGAGCCCCCGTCCAACCCAGCCACGGTCGTCGGGCGCGAACGGTGAGCGATTCCCTCGGGGCGTGGCCAATCGTTGCCATGCCACGCGTGTGTACTCATCGCCGGCTCGTTCGTAATCCCGCGCGACGAGTGCATCGATCGCTGTCGCCGGGGTCGGCTCGCCGTCTTCAGTCATACTGACTCATTGTATCGATCGACAACAAGCCTTGGCTCTTGACGGCTGTCGGTGTGCACTTGCCCCCTGGTGTCCATGCCGTGGGGTTCGTCCGCGACAACCCTCCGCGATAGGTCTGACCTCGAGTGGATGTCCAGATATGGATTCGATCGATCACTCGGCCGCCGGTTCGGCTTCGATCGGCCGATCGAGGCTTCGTTCGACGGCCCGCTCGACGTGGAGTGCCGTCGTATCGAACATCGGGAGGGACGGCCGATCGTCCTGGTCGATCAACAGTTCGATCTCCGTACACCCGAGGACCAACCCGTCGGCGCCGCTGTCGACCAACCCGTCGATGATCTCCAGATAGGCCGCCCGTGACTCCTCGCGAGTGATCCCTTTGGTGAGCTCCTCGAAGATGATCGTATCGATGGTGTCCCGGTCGTCGGCGTCGGGGACGACGACGTCGACGCCGTGCTCGGCGAACCGCTCGCGGTAGAACGGCGCCTCCATGGTGGTTTTGGTGCCCAACACGCCAACGGTGTCCAGTCCGGCGCCACGAATGGCGTCGGCGGTCACGTCGATGATGTGGACAAACGGGATCGAAATCGCGTCGGTGATCACCGGCGCGACCTTATGCATCGTGTTCGTCGCCATGATGATGAAATCGGCACCCCCCGATTCGAGTTCCTGGGCGGCTGTTGCGAGACGGTCGCCGGCTTCCTCCCACTGTTCCTCGCGAATGCACCGTTCGATGTCGGCGAAGTTGACGCTCCGGATCAGGATCTCTCCGGCCTGGTGGCCGCCCAGTTCGTCGTTGATCAGCTCGTCGATGAGTCGGTAGTACTCGACGGTCGAGGCACTGGCCATCCCGCCGAGCACGCCGATCGTCTCGCGGTCCGTGGTCATGGCTCCCGATTGATGGGCCACCGGCTTAGCCTCTCGGGATGTGCGCCACGCCCGGGTTCCCCCTCACGGCACCATCTACGTCACTCGAAAGGTAACGATCACGATGGGCGTGAGTACCACGAGATACGCCGCGGCGGCGACGGCCCAGTCCCGCCGGATCGCCCCGACCCGCGTCGCCGTGACCGCCGATCGAGGCAGTACGACCACCACGAAGAACCCGACCATCAACAGATATAACACGCCGACGGCTGCCAAGATCGCCGGCAGGGTCGGCCCGCCGAACAGGGCGGCGCTTGCGAACACCAGCCAGACACAGAGCGGCCCGGTCAGTCCACCCGCCAGGTAATGGACGACCGTGGCGAGCCGTCCGGGTGCCTCGGTCGGCGGTGACTCGGTCAACACCCCCGCGGCGATCCGTGGCGGCGTTTCGCCTTCGGGCAACCGCGCCATCACGACGTCCATGGCGAGGGTGGCGATCACACCGCCGGCGACGCCAGCGAGGAACCGTACCGGTACGGTCGATATCGCGACCAACGGCGAGAGTGACATATGATTGCCAGGTGATGAGGGTGTCTTCAGCCTGCTGGTTCGGCCGTGCCCACCGAACCGAATGGCGCGAATCGTAGACGCTTATATCCGCGAGCCCGCGAGATATCCGGATATATGAGTGATGCTGCGACGGGCGACGTCGTGGTTTTGCACCGAATTATCCACCAGACCGAACCGGCCGATCTCGCCGCCACGCTCAGCGATCGCTGTCCGGCGGCGACGGTCCGGGCTGCCGAGACGCCGGCCGAATCGATCGAGTACCTCCGGAATGCCGACATCGCCGTCGGGATGTTCATGCCGCCACCCGCGATCGAGGGCGATATCGACCTCGGGTGGTTCCAGGCGATCACCGCCGGCGTCAACCACCTGCCGACGGATTACTTTCGGGAACAGGGGACACTGTTGACGACGGCGTCGGGGGTCAATGCGATTCCCGTCGCCGAACAGGTGCTTGGATACATGCTCGCCTTCGAACGCGATCTCCCCCGGGCGTTCGAGCAACAGGCCCGCCACGAGTTCCGGTACTGGCAGGGCGGGGAGTTACACGGA
>JAXINS010000036.1:0-25338 GCA_034190395.1 Chewarchaeum aethiopicum (SeqCode) | reverse complement strand
AGATGGAACGCGGGATCGAGGCCCTCGGGACGGCCACCCGATCGATGATGGCCGAAGCCTGAGGCTCCGGTGTACCCATCGTCACGACCGTTTCGGTACAGCTGACGTCGGTGATCGGTGACATCCGTTGGAGCGATCGTCGCCAATCGCATGACAGCCGTCTGACGTACTTTGATTACAGGCCAGTGGCTTGTTGAATAATGATGGCCCAAACCAACGGGTTCGTCTGTCTCGAGTGTGGATGGCAGGGCGACCGCCCCGAGATGGTTCGCACTGACGCTGGACTCTGTTGTCCGGAGTGTGAAGTGCGGCTGTTCTGATCGCCCCGGGCCACCGGGGATCGATATCCGTTGGCGGGACACCAACCGGTCCCGCAGGGTCGGCGGCTGTGCTCCTTGACCGGCTCCGTAACGGTTTAGCCGCTGATCGCCTCACCGACGGATGTGGCAGAGCCCAACGAGTCCCGCGTCGATATGACCAGCGGGGCGATCACGCCCAAGCTCTTTCACCTCGCCTGGCCGCTGGTCGTCGGCAACCTCCTCCAGACCGCCTACAACCTGGCGGACATGTTCTGGGTCGGCCGGGTCAGCCCGGAAGCCGTTGCGGCGGTCTCGTTGATGTTTCCGACATCGTGGCTGTTCGTCTCGGTCGCGATGGGGATCACCGCCGCGGCCGTCGCGGTGGTCTCCCAACATATCGGCGCCGGCGAGGAACGGCGGGCCGAAAACGCCGTCGCCCAGACGACGCTTTTGACCTTGGCGGTCGCGGTCACGCTTGCGCTCATCGGCTTTACGATCCGCGAACCGATGGTCTGGCTGATCGGCGCCCGGGACGCCGTCTACGACCTCTCGCTGGCGTATATCGAGGTCATCTTCGTGGCGATCCCGTTTACGTTCCTCTTTTTCGTTTTCCGGGCCGTATTGCGGGCGGCCGGCGACACCAAGACCGCGATGTGGCTGGTCGCGCTGTCGGCGGGGTTGAACATCCTTATCGATCCCTTCTTTGTCCTCGGGCAGGACCCGCTGTTTGGCTTCGATGGCCTCTTTCTCGGTCTCGGCGTCCGTGGGGCGGCGATCGCGACATTGATCTCCCGGATCTTCGCCGCCTTCATGGGGATCTATATCCTGCTGGATGGCGGCTGGGGGATCCGCCTCCGGCTGCGTGATCTCCGGCCCGACTGGCCGGTACTCAAACAGCTCGTCGATATCGGCTATCCGGGCACGATCGATGGACTGTTGCGGAGCCTCTCGGCGGTCGTGTTGGCGGCGCTGGTCGCCCGGTTCGGGCCGATCGTCACGGCCGCCTACGGGATCGGCCTCCGGATGATGTCGGTCTCCTGGACGGTTTCGGGAGCGGTCGGCCAAGCGGCGGCGACCGGGGTCGGCCAGAACCTGGGCTCACGAACCCCCGATCGGGCCGAGGAGGTCGCCTGGAAGGCTACCGGCGGGGCGATGGCCGCCCTCTTTGGCTTCGGTGCGCTTGCCTTTGCCTTTCCCCAGGCGATGATGCGGATCTTCATCGCCGACGCCGAAGTGATCGCCGAGGGCGTCGATTTCCTGCGGATCATCGCGTTCACCTGGGCCTTTTTCGGCGGGCTGATGGTCATCCAGGGGGCGTTCCGTGGGGCCGGCAATACCCGTGAGGCGATGGCCCTGTCGTTTCTCTCACGGTGGGCCTTGCGCCTCCCGTTGATGTGGGTACTCGCGTTCCCGCTTGCCTGGGGGGCGATCGGCCTCTGGTGGGGATATGCGGTCACCAACGTGATAATGTTCGTCGTCGGTGTGGCCTGGTTCCGGCTGGGCGGCTGGAAGGAAGGCGTCACCGACGAGGAGCCCGCCGAACCGGTCGGCCCGGAGGAACCGCCCGAACCCGACGGCGAGACGGAGCCGGAACCCGATCCGGACACCGCCGACGACGATTGAGTGCAGAACAGGGTCGGTTATCGATCAGCAACCGTATCGAACGTCTCGATGGCTTCCTGGCCGCCGGCCATCAGCGCCGAGGTGTCCGTTCCCGCGACGAGATAATCGATTCCCCACTCATATCGGGCCTCGATCTGCTCGGTGGCCGTCGCCAGCGTCCCGACCGTGATATCGGCCGCGTGAGCGGCGTCGACGATCCGATCGACCGCCGCCAAAAACTCCTCGTCATCCCAGTCGCCGAACATGCCAAGCGATGCCGAGAGGTCGGCGGGACCGATAAAGAGCCCGTCCAGTCCCTCGACAGCCGCGATGTCCTCGACGTTATCCAGCCCGGCCTGGGTTTCGATCTGGGCCATCGTGACGGTCGCGTCGTTTGCGGTGTCGAAGTACTCCATGAGATCGAGCCCGAGGTTCGCTCCCCGACCGCCGGCAACCCCGCGCACGCCATCCGGCGGGTATTTCGTCGCCTCGACGGCAGCTTTGGCTTCCTCGACGGATTCGATCATCGGGACCAACACGCCGTCGGCGCCCATGTCGAGGAGGCGTTTGATTTCGACCTGGTCGTTCCAGGACACCCGCACGATCGCCCCGACGTCACGATCGACCGCTTCGAGACCACGAATGAGGGAGGTGATCGTCTCGATAGAGTTATCGGAGTGTTCGTGATCGAGGACGGCGAAATCAAAGCCCAGATGGGCGGTGATCTCGGCGACGGTCGGATCGCCGATCGACAGCCAGTTGGCGACCAACGGTTCCTGTGTACGCAATGCAGTCCGAAAGGAATCATCGGCGACCATACGGGCCGATCACGGGTAACCGACAAAGCTCTGCGGATTCCGGTGACCGACGAACGGGCGTTGCCCCGGCAGTCTCGTCGATGAGCCATATTTTTTGGCAAGCCTAAAATAGGACCAGCCGGTATCGCCCAGCAATGACCACGTCGCCAACCGAGTCCGCGGCCACGGACGGTCAAGCCAGCCAGGAGCAGCCGATGACAGGGGCTGGCACGGTAAACGCCGAGCCGTATACGTTTGCTGACGTGACGGTCGTGATGGGAACCTACAACGAGGAAGCGGCTATCGAGGCCGTGCTTACCGATATCGAGTCGGTCACCGATGGGCGAGCGAACGTCGTCTGTGTCGACAGCTCGACGGATCGAACCCCCGAGATCGCCGCCGCCCACGGCGCGCGCGTCATTGAACAGGAGCCCCAGGGGTATGGCGTCGCGGTCGCAAGCGCTCTCGACGCCGCCGACCGACCGGTCGTCGTGACCACCGATTGCGATGACACCTATCCGATGGAGGCATTGCCGCGGTTTCTGGAGTTGATCAACGAGGGATACGACGTCGTGAGCGGCGACCGGCTCAGCGATGGCGCCGACGCGATGCCGCCGGTCAATCGGTTCGGAAACCGGGCCTTTGCGGTGCTGGCCAGCCTGCTGATGGGCCGCCGGGTGGTCGATACGACTACGGGCATGCGGGCCTACCGCCGGTCGGTCATCGAGAGCATCGAATGGACCGAAAACACCGGTCTCTCGGCGGAACTGCTCATGCGGCCAATCGGTCGGGAGTATGCGGTCACGGAGATTCCGATCGACTACGACGATCGGCTCGGGGAGACGACACTCGATCCCCTCACCGGCGGGGCGGCCATCGCGAAGTCGATCCTCAAGGTCGGGGTGCAGGAACGGCTGCGCTGACCGACGCCGTCTGTGTGGAGGTATTGGCCGCCGTGAGTTCGGTCTCGATCGCCAACCCTTCCGGCGTTTTCCCGGGAATGTAAGCGGCTTCACCGCCACACCAGCTAGGTGATCGACAGAGTTCGAGATACGGCGTCATCGTCCGGACCGTCCCGTTGGCCCGCCGGACTGGAAAGAGGGCCCGGTAGCTGGCACCACCACCGGCCCCGGCGTTGAGGAAGATGTCCAGCCCGATGTAATCCGATTGATTGAACCCCACCGTTGTCGCGTTACCGACCGGTTCGACGGCCGGGCCGGTAACCCGCACGCCGGTCGACCGGAGGACAACCGTCAGCTGGCTGGTGGCCGCCCGTTGTTCGAGCCCGTAGTATCGCTGGGCGTCCCCCGCTGAGAGATGAATCGAAACGTGTTCGATCCAGTCCGGGATGTCGAAGGTGATCTGGAGCCGCACCGTCCGACCGCTCGCGGTTGTCACCCGCTGGAGATGGCCCACGACGCCCTGGTCGTACGTCGGCGCCCACCGGCCGCGATAGACGTACCGGTAGGTCGTCCGATCGGGGAAGGCCGCCACAGTCTCGAAGTTCCGCGGACCGGCATCGATGGCGTAGACGACATTCCCGTCGAAATCGGGGTCGTTGCGGAGAAACTGAAACGGGTAGTTGAGCCGGTCCTCGTACGGGGTCGGCACGAAGACGAGCGCGCCGTCGAACGATCGATCGATAAGGGGCGAATAGGCGTCCGCATACTGGTCGGTGATCCGGTCGTTGGCACGCAGGTGTGGCATAGTCACGGCGCCCGCGGCCGTCGCGAGCAACACGGCGCCCACGATCCCGACGACGATCGCCGTTTCATCGGGGGCTTCCGTATCGAATCGGTCGATCGCCATCCGGACATACGCCCACAGCCAGGCAAGCCCGTGGGCCCCGAAGAGAGCCAACGGGAGCAAGAGTCCGATATGGTAGTACGGTCCCAGGAACGTGAGTAATCCATCCCCCGCCAGCCGCGGATCGCCAAGCAACGCCTGGGTCGCCGGAACGACGAGATTCCCCAGGCTAACCGAGCCGACGATCCCGGCGACCGTGAGCTGGCCGACCGTTCGCCGATCGAAGTCGGGCCATTGTCGCCGTGTCGACCCGATGACCAATCCCAATCCGATGCCGGCCAAAACGGTGCCCAACAATCCCACGGGTCCCCAGGTGGTGAACAGCCGGCCCAGCACCTGGGCGTTGGCCTGGAGGGTTTCCAGGACGGTGACACGGCCGAGCGCAACCGCCTCGTCCTGCGTCACATAGCCGAGACCGTCGGCCATCGTGATCGGTTCGACCGGTAACAGCCCCGGGACGCCCGGGATCAGCGTCCGGTAGGCGATCGTCCCGCCGAGACACAGCGAACTGACCGCCACGAGTGCGCCCACCTCACCAGCCTGGCGCCACTTGGCGTCGAGCACCGATCGGCCGAGCGTATACCCGGCATGGATCCCAAACGGCGCCGCGATCAGGATCGTAATGTAGGGGCGAGCGAATCCGGCGATCCCGACCGAAAGGCCCGCGAGCACCGGGGCCACTCCCCCATCCGTTCGCACGAACACGAGATACGCATAGACGAACAGCAACAGCCACAGCATCGTGGGCGCATACGGCAGAAAGACGGCGGATTGAAGCAGGAACAGCGGCGCCGTCACCAGCAATCCGCCCGCGAGCAGTCCGGTCGGCGGATCGAAGAGTTCGGCGCCGATCGCACACATCAAGAGCACGTTGCCGGCGGCAAGAAACGCCAGCGATAGCCGAGCGGTGCCACCGAGCAGTTGGCCAACGGCGAACATCGCCGCCGGTACCGGTGTGGCAGGCGGATACAGTTTCCCGTCGACGGGGGTATACAGCCACGGCCGAAAGACATCCGCGACCGGCGGCGTCATCGCGAGGTGCCCATCGAGCAAGAGAGCGGCCTGTTGGAGATAGACGGCCTCGCGGTGATCGATCGAGTGATACGGGAAGTAGGTGTTCGATAGCCAGTATACCAGTCCACCGGCGCCGACTGCAAGCAGTATTGCCGCGAGCTGCAGTCGAGGGGACCGCCGTCGGTCGGCGGAAGCGCCCATGTCACTCCGGCGATCGGGCCGGATACCACGCCAGCGAGTGATCGGCAACGAGCTCGACGGTGACCGGCTGCCCGACCTCGAAGTCGACTTCGTGGCTGTGCATCGCCCGAATGACGTCACCGTTGCCCAGTTCCACCCGATAAACGAACGTCGGCCCGGTGTACTGCCGGTAGATGACGCGGCCGTCGGCCGTCTCGGCATCCGCGGGCGCGGCCTCGAGGTCGTCCGGACGCACGAGGATATCGACATCGGCGCCATCGTAGGTATCGGTGATCCCCTTGAGGAGTCCCCGATCGAATGTCCCCAGAGCCGTGCGGACGTCCTCGCCATCGATGTGGGCCGAAAGGAAACTCGCCTGGCCGAGGAAGGAAGCGACGAACCGGGATTCGGGGTGTTCGAAGACGGCTTCGGGACGGCCGACCTGTTCGATGCGGCCGTCGTTCATCACGGCAACGCGATCGGAGATCGAGAGTGCTTCCTCCTGATCGTGGGTCACCGAGACGGCGGTCACACCGGCCTCCTTGAGGATCCGGCGGACCTCCTCGCGCATTTCCACTCGAAGCCGGACGTCGAGGTTCGAGAACGGCTCATCGAGCAACAGGATCGCAGGCTCGGGCGCCAGCGACCGTGCCAGCGCGACCCGCTGTTGTTCACCACCCGAGAGTTGGCTGGGCATCCGATCATGGTAATCCGTCAACCCGACGAGCTCGAGCAGTTCATCGACCCGCGCCTCGGTCTCGGCGTCATCGGCGTCGGCGAGGCCAAAGGCGATGTTCTCGGCGACGGTCAGGTGTGGGAACAGCGCGAAGTCCTGGAAAACAATGCCGATGTCGCGGTTCTCGGGTTTGACGAACGTCTCCGCGCCCGGCGTCGAAACCGGCTCGCCGTCTAAGTGGATCGTCCCGGTCGTCGGCCGTTCGAGCCCGGCCATCAACCGAAGCGTCGTCGTCTTCCC
Source organism: Chewarchaeum aethiopicum (SeqCode) (assembly GCA_034190395.1). Classification (GTDB taxonomy): domain Archaea; phylum Halobacteriota; class Halobacteria; order Halobacteriales; family Hikarchaeaceae; genus Chewarchaeum; species Chewarchaeum aethiopicum. The sequence continues at coordinate 18,664 of JAXINS010000036.1, read as the reverse complement.
ACAGCCGCTCGGTCCAAGTAGGGTGAGGATTTCCCCTTCCCGGACCGACACCGACAGGTCCCGAACGGCGGTTTCGGCACCGTACTCGCGTGAGACGTCGGTCAGTTCCAGGACCGTGCGACCGGTGTCCGTCGATTCGGTGGGAGGAATCGGATCGGTGTCGGTCTCGATGGGGGGCGTTTGCTCGACACGATCGATCTCCATCGGTGTCGACAGATCACTGTTCGCCATCGGTACCCTCCTTGGGGAATCCAGGCCGCGACGATACCACCCCGGCTAAGGGGAAGGCTCCCGCGGACGGCGGACGTGAGCGAATCGTCGCGGTGTGCACGGTCATGGTCCTCTCCAGCATGGACGGGCGAGGCGGTCGAATCGTGGCGGCCCGTCGTTGCGTTGTGGTGTACCTTTTAGGACGACCAAAAAAGCCTTATCGTTTCGGGGCTCCCCACGGCCGTCGTCGTGTAGAGCCGATTTCCCGGGCCGAAACGACCGGTAAACGATGGTAATGGGGGGTGAACCGATCGATCGACCGTCAACGACGGGGGCCCGGATCGGGCCCGCGATCGTCATCGTCGGGTTCCCGAAGCTCGAACTCGTCGGGGTCGTTGCCGGCTTCGGCGAGGACGTCCTCGGCGACCATGATCGGACAGTCGATCCGTAAGGCGATCGCGATGCCGTCGCTCGGTCGGGCGTCGAAGACGAACCGTTGTCGCTCACCACCGTGGTATAGCTCCGCATCGATTTTGGCGTAGAAGGTCCCGTCAGCGAGATCGTCGATACGAACCTGATCGAGCGCACCGCCGAAATCGGTGATCATCTCGACGAGGAGATCGTGGGTCAGCGGCCGCTCGGACGGTGTCCCCCGGCGGGCCAGCTCCATCGACTGAGCCTGATCCGGACTGATGAAAATCGGCAGCAGTTGATCGTTGGCCTCCAACACGACCGCCGGCGCACCACGCCCTTCGTCGCCGACGCTGACGCCGACACCACGGACTTCGGCTTCGTGCATGTCAGTGACCCAACGGGCCGGATCGGCAAAAGTCCCACTGGCCGGGGGAAGTGAGCTTCTAAAACGAACTCACTCGTCGACGTCCGGCAGTTCGTCGATCAGGACGACCGCCTCGCCGTCGACGACGGTTTCGCCATCCGTGTTCTCGACGACCGTGGTGAGCCGGTATTTGTCATCGCCGAGGTCCTCGACGATCTTGCAGGTCGCCGTGACCTCATCACCGATATCGACCGGGCGGAGAAATTCGAGGTCCTGGGAGAGATAGATCGTCAGTCCCGGGAGCCGGGCCAACGCCGCACTGATTGTCCCCGAGACGAGCGTTCCGTGGGCGATCCGCTGTTTGAACCGGGTTTCGACGGCGAACTCATCGTCCAGATGGAGCCGATTGGTGTCCCCGCTTGCCTTCGCGAAGGCGTGGACATCGTCGTCGGCGAGTTGTTTCGTAAATCGGACGTAATCGCCAACTGCGAGATCCTCGCGGTGATCGACCGATCGTTCGAACGACCAATCGGCCCGCCGGTACGTCATCGGGGTCAGCGGGACCTCGAACGCCGGGCTCTCACCGTCGCCGTTGAACCCCGGGATTCCGAAGGCGGCCGCCATCGCTCGGTTGGCTTCGAGGACGCTTTTTGCCATGTGTCCGGATGCACGCGTCCATGCGGTCGCGAACGGCTCCCACGGCATCGCCGCTGTGTTGGAGCTGGACTCGTCGGCCATACCTACCCGAACGGGTTCACCGTATGTAACGGTGCTGGATTCGCTTAACCGCCGTTGTAGCCCTCAAAACCGGCAATATCGTCGGTTACCAGGTGATATTGCGCGTGTGGGATAGCCCGCGATAACCGCTTGATGGTTTTGAACACCATTGTATGGTTTTGAGAGTAATCTTTATCCCTCTGGAGGTCGTTGATTCAAGTGACCGATGTCTGACGACGATGAATTCCCGTGGCCGCCCGCGATGTTCGCCAACCCCTTCCAGGGAGCGGGCGAAGAGGCGATGAAACAGCAGGCCGAGATGGCCAAACGGATGTTCTCAGCCGGCTCGGGTGGCGGGTTCGGCATGTCCCAGCTCGACGCGATGAGCCGGAGCATGGCGACGTTTAAGACCCGCGTCCAATCCGGCGGCCGGATCAGCATCCCCGATGCCGAACGCGAAGCGCTCGACATCGAGGAAGGCGACATCGTCCAAACGGTCGTCATTCCGATCAAACGAAACCAGGAGTGAATTCCCATGAGTACCAACGACACCATCACGACAGTCTTCGACATGCAACGCAGCGCGATCGAACAGGCCCAAAAGGCGTTCAAGCGCACCGCTGACCTCCAAGTCGAGGCCAGCGATGCCCTCGAATCCAGCCTTGAGGCCCAGAAATCCCTCCAGAAACAGAGCACCGCGATGAGCGAGCGGCTTGTGCTCTCCTATCTCGACACCGTCGCCTCCTCAGCCCCCGGCGAGGAGGTCGACGTCGAGGAACTGAAAGCCACCGTCGAAGAGCAGTTCGATGCCCTCGATGAGGTCCAAGACGACACCTGGGAGGCCGTCACGAACACCCTCGAGGAAGTCGAAAGCACCTCCGAGAGCTTCACCGACCAGTACGTCGAGACCGTCGACGCCGCCTTCGACAGCTTCCTCGACGCCCACGAGCGCGTCGAGTCCCAGATGACCGAGGCCGCCGAGGCCGTCGACATCGACGTCGAGTCGAAGTAACCACCGGATCCGTTCACGGACGATTGGGTCGGTTCCCACCGGTCCGACGCCCGAGCGATCCGATAAACGAAATTAACCGTTTTTCACACTACACGAGAAACCCATGAGCAAGACAACACCAATGAACGGGATGAAGGACTGGCAGGAGAACTTAGAACAGATGAACGAACAGTTCGCGAAGGCCCTCGAACAGAACGTCGAGGCCCAATCGAAGTTTATGGACGCCTGGATGGAGTCCATCGAGGAATCGGCCGAACGCATGGACGCGGAATCCGGCGTCGAGGGCTATGTCGACGCCTACGAGACCTGGATGGAGGCCGCCCAGGAGACCGTCAGCCAACTCGAAGAGGCGGTCGACGGCGAGGACGTCTCCTACGAACAGTTCCGTGACACCTGGCTCAACGCCGCCAACCAGGCGTTCAAGGACATCATGGGCACCTCGGCGTTCGCGGCCGCGACCGGCCAGACCGTCGATGAGGGGCTCGATATGCAACAGCAACTCGACGAGATGACCCAGTCGAATCTCCACGACATGGGCTTTGCGACCGAAAGCGACATCGTCGAGGTCGGCGAGCGACTCATCGAACTCGAGCGCCGCCAGCAATCGGTCGAACGGAAGCTCGACCGCGTCCTCGAACACCTCGAGGACGGCCAATAAGCGTCCAAGGGCAACCGATCATGAGTCAACTCACCACCCCACTTGACGTCCAGCGACAGGCCTGGGAGGCGGCAACGGAGTTCGTCGAGGCCAGCACCGTCGCTCCCGAACGGGCCATCGAAATGGCCGACATCGACGTCGGGACAACCCCGAGCGATGTCGTCTACTCGGAGAACAAACTCGATCTGCTGCATTACGATGCCGAGGCCGCCGGGATCGAACCGGACGAACAACAGGACGTCCCGATCCTCATCGTTTACGCGTTGATCAACCGACCGTACATCCTGGATCTCCAGCCGGGTCGTAGCGTCGTCCGTCGGCTGCTCGAAGCCGGCTTCGACGTCTATCTCATCGACTGGGGCGAACCCTCGAAGCTGGACGCCCACCTCACCCTTGAGGACTACGTCGACCGCTACATCGACAACTGTGTCGACGTCGTCCGCGAGCGCAGCGACCTCGAGGCGATCAACCTGCTTGGCTACTGTATGGGCGGGACGATGAGCGTGATGTACAGCGCCCTCCACCCCCAGAAGGTCAACGCGCTCGGGCTAATGGCGGCCGGACTGTGTTTCGAAGGCAGCGGCGGCGTCCTCGAGCTGTGGGGCGACGACGAATATTACGACCCCGGTACGGTCGCCGAGACCTTCGGGACGATCCCCTCGGAGTTCTTCGACGTCGGCTTCCAGCTGATGGATCCCGTCGAGAACCTCATCTCGAAATACGTCCGCCTCTATGAGAACCTCGACGACGAGGACTTCGTCGAGAACTTCGCCCGGATGGAAAAGTGGCTCTCCGACGGGATCGACATGGCGGGCAAGACCTACGAGCAGTTCCTCCAGGACATCTACCAGGAAAACAAGCTCTACACCAACGATCTCTATCTGGGGGATCAACACGTCGATCTCGGGAACATCGAGATGCCGGTGTTGAATCTGGTCGCCGAGTACGACCACCTCGTCCCCCCGGAGGCCTCCAAGCCGTTCAACGACGTCATCCCCTCGGATGACACCCGAACGATCGAAGCCACGACGGGCCACATCGGACTGTCGGTCTCCTCGCGGTCCCACAGCGACCTCTGGCCGGAGGTCGCCGACTGGTTCGCCGAGCGGTCGGGCGCCGGCACCGACGAGCTCCAGCGGATCGACGGCGTCGGTGAGGCCTACGCCGAACGCCTCGTCGAGGCCGGTATTGAGGACCTCGATGCGCTTGCGAGTGCTGACGCCGCGACCCTGGCTGACACCATCAGCGTCGCCGAATCACGGGTCGCCGACTGGATCGACCAGGCGACAGCGCTGACCGGCAACTGAAACGAACGGTTTTCGATTTGTCACCGATCGCAACGACAGCATCCGAGCGGCTGGTCGGCCATTAGTGTCGATGACCCCCACCACCCACCGCCACGAGTAATCCGGAAAAACCGGCAAAACAATCCAGGAATCTTCTTGAAGGTGGACGCGCTGGTCACCGACAGGGCCGGGGATCGACCGGACCGTCCGGTCGACGCCGCTGGCCAGTAACCGCTGGGGCACTCGAATCATGGCTGAATCAGCTACTGAGTTTACACGAACCTGCGTCATCACCGGCGCATCACGGGGGATCGGTCGCGGTATCGCAGAACAACTCGGCTCGGAGGGGGCCAACGTCGCGGTCAACTACCACTGGTCCGAAGAGGCAGCCCAAGAGGTCGCCGAACGGATCGAAGAATACGGCGGGAACGCGATCCCCGTTCAAGCGGACGTCACCAGTGAGGAAGACGTGCTTGCGATGCGCGATCAGGTACACGAAGCCTTCGGCGCGGTCGACGTCGTGGTCAACAACGCCGGACTCACCGAAGACCAGAAATTCGAGAACATGACCAGAGACGAATGGCGTCGCGTGATCGAAGTCACCCTCGACGGAGCGTTCAATGTCAGTCAGGCCTTCTTTCAGGATCTCAAGGATTCCCAACAGGGGCGGCTCGTCAACATCTCCAGTGTGGTGGGCAAACAGGGGAACTACGGCCAGGCCAACTACGCCGCCGCGAAAAGCGGGTTGTTCGGATTTACCCGTTCGCTGGCGCTCGAGTTGGCACCACACGACGCGACGGCCAACTGTGTCGCCCCGGGGTATACGAAAACCGACATGATCGAGGGTGTCCCCGAAAAGATCCTCGACAGCATTCGGGAGGACATCCCGCTCAAACGGTTCGCCGAAGTCGAGGAGATCGCCGACGTCGTCTGTTTTCTCGTGAGCGAACGGGCGTCGTATATCACCGGCGAAGTGATCGACGTCAACGGCGCGATGGACCTCTAAGCCCGCAGATTACGCTTCGCGTGTTCGAATCGAGAAGTCGCTCGTCGCCGATGGGCCGGCGATCGAAGAGCCATGTGCCCGTCGATCACTGGCCGCGGACGTGGCGAATCGGGATCCCAAACCTACAAGCGTCGAGTGTTGGAACGGGGGTCTATGGACAGCAGGGACGTTGCGATCATCGGGGCCTCGATGACGGAGTTCGGCCAACGCGAGGATTGGATCCTCGATCTGTTACGGGAGGCGGGCGACGCCTGTCTCACGGACGCCGGCGTCACACCGCAAGCGGTCGAACACTGTTATGTCGCCAACATGGCCAGCGGCGAGTTCGAGGGCCAGACCGGGGTCATGAACGCGATCGGAAACGACCTCGGGGTACAACCGGCCTACACCCAGCGGATCGATCAGACCAGCGCCTCGGGTGGGGCTGGTATCTACGCGGCCTGGCAATCGATCGCCAGCGGCGCCAGCGACATGACACTGCTCGTCGGCGGCGAGAAGATGACCCACCGCTCGACGGCGGAGGCGACTGATATCATCGCCTCGATCACCCATCCCGTCGAGTACAAACACGGCGTCACCCTCCCCAGTTTCGCCGGCCTAACCGCCCGGCTGTATCTCGATACCTACGACGCCCCCCGAGAGAGCCTGGGCAAGGTCGCGGTCAAAAACCACCGCAACGGCGTCGACAATCCCCACGCACAGTTTCAAAAGGAGATCGATTTAGAGACCGCACTGGAGTCGCCGATCGTCGCCGATCCGCTCCGACTGTATGATTTCTGTCCCATCACCGACGGCGGCTCCGCACTCCTACTATGTCCCGCCGACGTCGCCGCCGAATACACCGACGACTACGTCGTCATCTCGGGAATCGGCGGCGCGATGGATACCCACGTCGTCCACGAACGTTCGGATCCGACGACGATGAAAGGCGTTGTCGATAGTGGCGAACAGGCCTACGCGATGGCCAACCGAGAACCGGAGGACGTCGACGTCGCGGAGCTACACGACATGTTCACGATCCTCGAATTCCTCCAATCGGAGGATCTGGGTTTTTTCGAAAAGGGCGAAGGCTGGCGTGCCATCGAGGACGGTCGAACGGATCGGAACGGCGAACTACCGATCAATACCAGCGGCGGGCTCAAATCGAAGGGCCACCCACTCGGCGCCACCGGCGTGGCCCAGGTGTACGAACTCTACGAACAACTCCTCGGGGAGGCGGGTCCCCGCCAGGTCCCGGCTGAAGTCGGGCTGGCCTGTAACGTCGGTGGCTTTGGAAACTGTGTGACGACGACGCTCGTGGAGGTGGCCCGATGAGCCTCGACGCGATGGCGTGTCCGAACGGCCATCTCACGTATCCGACGCACACCCGCTGTCCCGAGTGTGGCGAAGCGCCAACCGATACGATCGATCTCAGCGATCGGACCGGCACGATCGTCACCTGGACCACCAGCACCTCGGCGCCCCCGGGCGTCCGGGAACCGAATACGCTTGCGATCGTCGAATTCGAGGTCGACGGCGAGACCGTCCGTGCGATCGGCGGGGCGACTACGGAGGAAATCGAGATCGGTGACACCGTCGAACCGGTTTACGTCGAGGAGTTACGCGATCCGACAGCCGGGATCAAAGACCCCGACAGCCAAGACTGGGACGGTTATCGGTTCCGCCCCGTCTAACGGCGATCGTGGCGGCGGTTACGGTGTCGTATCGTCGCTATCCCCGTTGTCGGGATCGTCGCCGTTTTCGGTCCCGTCGAGTTCCGATTTGATCGATTCCAGCTCGGATTCGACATCGATCGACACGTCCCGATCCTCGTCAGCCCCGGCAGGCTCGTGATCGGAAGCCTCGACCGGTTCGACGTCCGCCTCGGACGGGGCAAGCCGGCTGTTGATCTCCCGGCTTAGCCGACGGGCGTCCTCAACGATCGACCGTGCTTCCGGATCCTGGGGCATGCCGCCCGTTTCGAGGGCCTCGCTGAGGTCGTCCAGGACGGCTTCCAGACGCGTGAGTGTCTCCCGACTCAACTCCGTGGCCCGGTCACGGGCCGAGGCTCCCTCCTCTTGGACCCGGCGGCCGGAATCGGCCAGCCGGATCGTTCGCTGAAGCAACTCGAGGGTACGGATGTTCGCCTCGAGGATCGCGATCGCGGTCGGAATCACCACCTCGTCGGTAGCCCGCAGGAGCTCCCGGGGTGACGGTGGCCGCGGCAATCCGAAGGGACCACGGGGCGGGCGCTGGAGTTGGTCCTGAAGGTCCTCGAGCTGTGTCTCCAGCTCGGCAATCCGGTCAGTGAGTTCATCTCGCCCGCCACGTTCGCTCATGACTTATCCTAATGGGCTGGCCCGTTATGTTTCCTGGCTCAGCGGGTCGTGACGGTGCGAACACCTGTCGGCCGAATACGAAATTAGCATGATATGTCATGCTTCTATTTCAAGGATGATATTCTGCCGGACACTTTTAACAGGGATTTGCCGGTAGTTCACGCCACCCACGCGAACCGGTATGGTTCCCTGTGGGTTTGGGAGGGTTTGACAGACCATGTTCGCAGATGTGTGCACCAGCGCCTTCAGACGAGGGGAGGGAAGCCAACAGTGATGCCGACGACGGTTCGGTCGTTGCTACGGACAGTCGACGGTCAGTCGGATCGTGACCTAACGGCCATCGCCGGCATCATCCTGATGATCACATTGACGGTCGCGATGTCGGCGTCGATCGGCTTGCTGGTGCTAGCCGTAGGGTGATCGTGCGGACGTCACCGACAGTGGGTCGCACTGACCGGATGGTCCCACCGAACAGGAGGCAGGTACTGCCCGACACCGCTGGCTCGAGTGCCCATCGGGCGCGACGACCGTCGGTTCCGATCGAAGGCGTCCCACGATCGCTGAACTGCACAACGTGGCTGTCACCTCCCGGGATTTCTCCCAGTAGCTGTAAGAGTTAACAGCCGACCCGTCGTAGCGAGGGTATCGTGTTTCCCTCGATCGAGTATCTCGAATGGATCCATGGCCGCCCATCGGCCGCCGAGTTCGACCTCGGGTCAAGCGATTTGGGCCATACGGACACCCGATCGGATCCGATCCCCGGCCCACTGGCCGGATTGCCCGATCCACCGGCTGAAACCACGCTCGAGACCCAGCTGGCCGACCGCTACGACGTCGATCCCGAGGCGGTGGTGGTGACCGCCGGGGCGACACACGCCAATTTCTTGGTTGCGGCGGCCGCGATCGACGACGCCGACGGACCGTCGCCGTCAGTCCTCGTCGAAAAACCCGGCTATGAACCCCTGATCGCGACGCCACGGGCCCTCGGTGCTACCATCACACGGTTCAGACGACCGCTCAAGGAGGGTGCGGCGCTGTCGCCGGAGCGTGTCGGTGGAGCAGTCGACGACGCGACGGCACTGGTCACGGTGACCAATCGCCACAATCCGACCGCAGCCGAAACCGATCGGGCGACGATCGATACGGTCGCCGATCGGGCTCGCTCGGCCGGGGCGCGGGTCCTCGTCGATGAGGTCTATGCACCGTACACCACGACACCGGCGGCCGGCCGGGGCTTTGGCGGCCCAACCGCCGCCGGGCTCGCCGATGTCGTCGTCACCGGCTCGCTCACGAAGGCCTTCGGCCTTGGCGGGCTCCAGATCGGCTGGATCGTCACCGCACCGTCGTTCATCGAGACGGTGAAACGGGTCGCCAACCACGTCCCGGCCGTCGCCGACCCGAGCCGACAGCTCGGACGCCGAGCGCTCTATCACGCCGATACCCTGCTTGAGGATGCCCGCGACCGAATCGAGCACAACGGTCGCCTACTAGCGGACTTCGTTGCCGATCGATCGGCCCTGTCGGGGCCGATATCGGCCGATTGTACCTATGGGTTCCCCACCCACGAGCGCGCCGACGGGGACGAGATCGCCCGCGCCGCCTGGGAGGCGGGGATTCTCGTCGTGCCGGGCCGATTTTTCGGGTTTCCCGAGCGGTTCCGGCTGTCGGTGACCGATCCACCGGCCCAGGCCGAACGGGCCCTCGCGGCGTTTGGCGACGTCCTCGCCGATCTCTGAGTCGGGATTACAACGCCTCGGCGAGTTTTTCGACCGGGTGTGGTGGCTCCTCGCCACGGCCGTCCTCGAGTTGGCCGCGACAGGACGCCCCCGGGGCGACGACGATATCGCCGGGGCTTGCCTCGATCTGTTCGAAGAGGATCCGGCCGATCGCCATACTCATCGAGTAGTGTTCGGCCTCGTAGCCGAAGCTGCCGGCCATCCCACAACACCCCGAGTCGAGTTGATCGACCTCGTAGCCGGCCGACCGCAACGCGTTGACCGCATGGTCGTGTTTCTTGATGGCCGTCTGGTGGCAGTGTCCGTGATAGACCAGCGATTCCGACGCGCCGTCGTAGCCCGGGTCGAGGTCGTGGACATCGAGGTACTCACAGAGCCCGTACGTGCTCGCCGCGACCGTCTCGACGTCCCCGCCGCTGAGGAGATCGAGGTAATCCGACTGGAACATCACCGCGTCCGATGGTTCGATCACGACGACATCCCATCCGTCCGCGACCATCGGCGCTAACGCGTCGACGTTTTGACGGGCCTGTTCGTGGGCGATATCGAGCATCCCCTTCGAGAACGGCGGCCGGCCGCTGCCGGTCACCCCATCCGGCAGTTGAACGTGGACGCCGGCGGCCTCAAGGACCCGGACGGCCGCTTTGCCGGTCGACGGGTGGTTGTAGTTCGTGTAGGTGTCGGGGAACAACAACACCTGCCGGTCGGCCTCAGCCTGCGGGACCTGTGGCCCCCGGCCGGCGAACCAGTCCGAAAAGCTCCGACGGTGAAACGAAGGCAACGATCGCTCCTTGGCGATACCAAGTACCGCTTCCATCACCGGCCGGGCCCCCGGCAGTTTCGGCGCGAGGTTCGCAAGGGGGGCGATCCGGCTCGCCATCCCCGCCAGGGCATCGAAGTTGGCGAACACCCGATCGCGAAGCGACGCCCCGTGGCGCTGGTGGTACTCGTGGGTCACCTCGGCTTTGAGCTTGGCCATGTCGACCTCGCTGGGACAGTCCTTCGCACAGCCCTTACAGCCGATACAGAGGTCGAGTACCTCGTGCATGAACTCCTCCTCGAAGACTTCCTCCTCGGGGAGGTCGCCGCTCATGGCTTGGCGGAGCATGTTCGCCCGCCCCCGCGTGGAGGTGATCTCCTCGCGTGAAGCCCGGAAGGTCGGACACATCACGCCCCCGGTCGTGTCCTGTGGGCCCCGACAGCCGCCACAGCCGTGACAGAGCTCGGCCATGCCCTGCAGGCCGTTTTCGTTGTCCCAGTTGAGGACCGGATCGAAACCCGTGGTGAACTCGTAGTCGGGATCAAAGCGGAGGTTCTCGGTCATATCGACGTCGCCACAGACCTGCCCCGGGTTGAGCAGCCAGTCCGGATCGAACGCCGTCTTCAGCTCCCGGAAGGTCTCCCAGAGGTCGTCGCCGTACAGTTTGCGGTTCCACTGGGTCCGGGCCCGCCCGTCGCCGTGTTCGCCCGACACCGAGCCGCCGTACTCGACGACGAGATCGGTCGCGGCGTCGGCGATCGATTCCATCCGTTCGACGCCTTCGATCGTCTTGGTGTTGATCAGCGGCCGGATGTGCAACACGCCGGGGCCGGCATGGGCGTAGAAACTGGCATAGGTATCGTTGGCCTCCAGGATCGACTGGAAATCCGCGACGAATTCGGGCAGATGCTCGGGCGGAATGGCCGTGTCCTCGATGAAGGCGATGTGTTTGGGATCGGTCGTCCGGCCCAGCAGGATCGGGAGCCCCGACTTGCGCATCTTCCAGAACCGCTGGCGTTCGGCGTCGTCGTGGGCCTCCATTCCCTCGACTGCGTAGCGGTCAGTGGTAGTCCGGTCGGCAGCGTCGGCCGCGGGATCGGCCTCGGTTTCGACAGTCCCGACGCGGTCGGCCAGCAGGTCGGCGACCTTCTGTTTGCCGTCGGCGTCGCTCTCGGCGTAAAACTCCACGAGCAACACCGCGTTCGTTTCGACGGGTAACATCCCGACGACGTCGCCGAACTCCTCGGTGTCCCGGGCGAGATCGAGCAACACGTCGTCGAGCACTTCGACGGCAGCCGGCTCGTGTTCGAGGATCGGCGCGACGTCCTCCATCGCATCCAGCAGGCTATCGTAGGTCAACAACGCCATCGCCTTCGTTTCGGGAACCGGTTCGAGGCTGACCGTCGCCTCGGTGACGATCGCTAAGGTCCCTTCGCTGCCGGCCAACAACCGCGCGAGGTTGACCGACCCCGTTTCAGCCTCCTCGATCAACCGATCCAAGTTGTAGCCCGAGACGTTACGCTTGAGCTGTGGGTAGCGTTCTTTGACGGCGTCGGCATCGTGTTCGATGACATCGTGGACGGCCGCATAGATCCGTTCTTCAAGCGTGCCGTCGGGGTCGGCGGTAGCTTCGAGATCCTCGAGTGAAATCTCCCCGAAAGTCGTGACGGAACCGTCGGCCAGCACGGCGGTACAGGATTCGATGTAATGGTCGGTCTTGCCGTATTTCAGCGAGTGGGCGCCGGTGGAGTTGTTGCCGATCGCTCCCCCGAGGGCGCTTTTATCGCCCCACGCCGGATCCGGCGCGAACTTCAGGCCATGGGGGGCGAGTTCGGTGTTCAGATCACCCAGATAGACGCCGACCTCGGCCCGGGCGATGGCGTCGTCGGGATCGATCTCGAGGACATCGTCCAGATAGCGGGTGAAATCGAGCACGACGGCCTCGTTGACGGCCTGGCCGGCCAAGCTCGTCCCACCACCCCGGGGCATGACCGGGATCTCGCGCTCGGCGCAGTAGCGCATCACCGCGACGACGTCGTCGGTATCGGTCGGGAAGACCACCCCGATCGGCGTCATCTCGTAGGCGCTGGCGTCGGTCGCATACAGTTCCCGCGAGTAGCTGTCGAAGCGCACGTCGCCGTCGACACGCCGTTCAAGGTCATCGACCAATCCGGGCCGTTCGACGTCATCGGACGCGTAGTCGTAGTTCGCCGCCGCATCGGTCGCCGGATCGCCCGCCACATCCGTGTCGACCGGATCGATTGCCATGCCCGGCACTGTCCGGCCGGATATAATAAAACGCTTGGCTGGCCCCCTCTCCCGCCACCAGCGTGCCGATGTCGGTCGGTTGGGTCGGGGGCAACTCCCAACAGTTAATTCGCGCCCGGGGTTACACCGTGGTACTGAGACACATGACGACGGATCTCGTCGCGACGTTCGAGGATTCCCTGCGCGGCCTGGACGTGACGTGGGATCGGACGACAAGCGACGGTTTTGAGACGACACTCACCGAGGCGATCGAGGAACCGGCTATCGGCGCACCGCTACCGTTCGCGGAACTCTCGCTTGAGGAAACGCCGGTCACGCTTGAACCGACAGCGACTGAACTCCAGGAGGCGACGACGGGCGTGACGGCCGCCGGCGCCGGCATCGCCGAGTACGGCACCCTCATGATTCAATCCCGACCGGGGGGCGACGAGCCCGTCAGCCTCTATGCCGAGGTACACGTAGCGGTACTGCGAGAAAGCGATCTGGTCGCCGGGGTTCCGGAGGCGATCAGCTGGCTGGGCGAGGAGTTCGCGGCCGGCAACAAAAGCGCGATCTTCGCCAGCGGGGCGAGCGCGACCGCGGACATGGGCGCGCTCATCGAGGGAGTGCACGGCCCGCGAGACGTCCACGTCATCATCATCACCGACCTATGAGCAAAGCACGCGACCGCAAGGCAGCACGGATCCGGGAGTTACTCGAAACCGAAGGCGACACCATCTTCGATAACACCACCCTCTTTAACGAGCAACGGGCGGACATCACCGCTGGGTTCGACCGCTTCGAGGAACTGCGCGAACAGGCCCGCTCGATCAAAGAGGATGCCATCGAACAACTGCCGACGCTGCTCGAGGAACTCGAGGCGGCCGTCGAGGCAAACGGCGGCCAGTTCTATCTCGCCGATTCGCCGGCCGACGCAAACCGGTATATCGCGGAGGTCGCCGAGGACATCGACGCCGAGACGGCAGTGAAATCGAAGTCGATGACGACCGAGGAGATCGAGGTCAACGAACACTTAGCGGAAAACGACGTCGACGTCTACGAGACGGATCTCGGCGAGTTCGTCATCCAGGTCGCCGACGAGGCGCCTTCACATATCGTGGGGCCGGCGATCCATAAGTCGACCGAGGAGATCGCGACGCTGTTCAACGAACGGTTCGAGCCCGACACCCCCTTCGAGACCGCCGAGGAACTCACGCGATTCGCCCGGGATTACCTCGGCGAGCGGATCCGGGAGGCCGACCTCGGGATGACCGGCGCGAACTTCGTGATGGCCGAATCGGGGTCGATCGCCATCGTCACCAACGAGGGTAACGCCCGCAAGTGTGCGGTCACGCCCGATACCCACGTGGCAGTCGCCGGCATCGAGAAGGTGATCCCCTCGATCGAGGAACTGGGGCCGTTCATCGAGTTGATCGCCAAGACCGCGACCGGACAGGCGATCGCCCAGTACGTCTCGGTGTTGTCCCCGCCCACCGACTCCCCCCAGCTCGATTTCGACTCGCCCGACGTCGAGGGGTTTGGATCGGGCGGGGAGAACGACGACCGGGAGTTCCATCTCGTGTTGATCGACAACGGCCGGTTCGACATGCGCGAGGACGAGGACCTCCGGGAGACGCTGTACTGCATCCGGTGTGGGGCCTGCTCGAACTCGTGTTCGAACTTCCAACACGTCGGCGGCCATGCCTTTGGCGGGGAGACCTACTCCGGCGGAATCGGGACCGGCTGGGAGGCCGGCGTCGAGGGGCTCGATGTCGCCGCCGAGTTCAACGACTTCTGTACGGGCTGTTCGCGGTGTGTCCCCGCCTGTCCGGTGAAGATCGACATCCCCTGGATCAACACCGTCGTCAGGGATCGGGTCAACCAAGACGCCGATCCGGACGCCTTTGATTTCCTGGTCGATGGACTCTCGCCCGATCCCGAATCGGCCGGCACCGACGTCCAAAAGCGCTTTTTCGGGAACTTCGAGACCCTCGCGAAGATCGGGAGCAAAACCGCACCCGTTTCGAACTGGTTGGCGAAGACCGATTTCTCGCGCGGGCTGATGGAGCGGTTCCTCGGGGTCGATCGCCGCCGGGAGCTGCCGAGCTTCCAGCGTGAGACGCTGGTCGAGTGGTTTGCGGATCGGGGCCCCCGGGTCAGCGACCCACAACGACAGGCGGTCCTCTATCCGGACGTGTACACCAATCACGTCCAGGTCGAACGAGGGAAGGCGGCCGTCCGAGTACTCGAAGCCCTCGGCGTCGAGGTTCGGATCCCGGCCGTCGGCGAAAGCGGGCGGGCGCCACTCTCCCAGGGCATGATCGAAACGGCACGGGAGCAAGCGAGCGCGGTCCATAGCACCCTCGTCGAATCCATCGACGACGGGCGGGACGTGATCGTCATCGAACCGTCGGATCTCGCGATGTTCCGCAACGAATACGAGAAACTCCTGCCCGAACAATCCGCCGAGCGGATGGCCGAGAACAGCTACGAGATTCTCGAGTACATTTACGGGATGCTCGAACACGGCGCCGATCCCGACCGACTCGATCGGACATCGGCCGCCAACGGCCTCGCCTATCACAGTCACTGTCAGATGCGGACCCTGGGGCTTGAGGTCTACACCGAAGCCGTCTTCGATCGGCTGGAGTACGACGTCATCACCTCCGACGTCGAGTGCTGTGGGATGGCCGGCAGTTTCGGCTACAAATCCGAGTATTACGAGCTCTCGATGGACGTTGGCGAATCGCTCGGCGAGCAGTTCGCCGATCACACCGATCGAGCGATCGTCGCGAGTGGCACCTCCTGTATGGAACAACTCGAGTCGCTGCTCTCGGAGCCGGTCAAACACCCCGTCGAAGTGCTCGATCCCTGGTCCTAACAGGTGTCCGATCGGGGACGCGTTCGTCACTCGGGGAAATTACTAACCGAGTGTCCCCCGAAAACACGCCCATGGCAACGGGTGACACGGACGATTCAACCACCGAAACGGAGTCGGTCGAACCGCCCGAGATCACCACTGACGCCATCCATCACGTCGACGATCCGTACTTCACCGAGCGAAACGTCGCGATCGTGACCGGCGGCGCCTCGGGGATCGGTCAGGCGACGGCCGTGGCGCTCGCGGCCAACGGGCTGACCGTGATCGCCACGGACGTCGACGAATCGGGGCTCGAAGAGACCAGAGACATCGCCGAGACCGTCGGGGCCGAGGGCACAATCGTGGCCGTCCCGGGTGATCTCTCCGTTGACGACGACATCGAGACGATCGTCACAACGGCCGCCGACCACGGCGAGATCAAATACCTCGCGAACATCGCCGGCCTCCAGCATATCGATTCGATCGCGGAGTTCCCGATGGAACAGTACGACCTGATGCACGACGTGATGTTGCGAGCACCGCTGTATCTCACCAAACTCGCCTGGCCCCACATCGAGGCCAGCGAGGACGGGGTCGGTGCGATCGGCAACATGGCGTCGGTCCACGGCCACTACGTCACCCACGACAAGGTGGCCTACAACATCGTGAAGTTCGGTATCCGTGGGCTGACCCAGTCGATCGCCGCCGAGGGGGACGGTGCGATCCGCGGATTTTCGATCTCGACGGGGTATGTGAAGACGCCGCTTGTCACCGATCAGATCCCCGATACGGCCGACCAACGCGGGATTTCCGTCCGGGAAGTCATCGAAGACGTCATGCTGGGCCAGGCCCGCGCCAAGGAGATGATGGAGCCGATCGACGTCGGGAACCTCTTTACCATCGGGTTTTCCGAGCTCGGCCAGCACCTCAACGGCGGCGACCTGCCCTGGGACGGCGGGATGATGTCCACCTACGAGTAAGTCACGACCGCTCCTTGCCGAACAAATTAAGTCACGCCCCGCCATTCGCCCGGGTATGGACGCGGAGCCCCAGGAGATCACCTCTCTCGTCGGCCGGGAAGTCTACTCCAACAACGGAGTATTCGTCGGCGAGGTCGAGGACCTCCAGCTCAATCTCGACGAGGAGCTCGTCACGGCGCTTGCAGTGGGCGATCTCAATCAGGAACTCTTCGGCGATCACGTCGACGAGGCGCGGGGAGTACTCATCCCGTACCGGTGGGTCAGGGCCGTCGGTGACGTGATCCTGATCAACGACGTCGTCGAGCGACTCAAATCCGACGAGGACGAGGAAGTGGCGGCCTGAGCCGAGCCGTCGGCGAGTGACTGTCGGCCCAGCCTCTCCGCTGTCGCGTTTTTCGTTCCGGCTGTCCCATCTCGGTTTCGCCGCCGATCGATGTAGTGGTGGCACCCCAAGCGGTCGGTCCTATCCGCCGTTTTGACTCTCGGTACTCGACTCGACGCCGATCGCATCGAAGAGCGTGCTCTTGACCGCCTCTTCGGCAAGTTCCAACAGCGTTTCGCGATTGCCATCGGAGGACTGGAGGCCGGTGAAGATTCCGAGCGGAATCTCCACGGACGCCTGGGTGGAGTGGCCGGCCGCTTCGCCGATATCCTCGAAGGCGTCCTGGAGGACGTTGCCGATGTTCATCCGGATGTCCTTCGAACGGGCCGCGAGATAGATCGTATCCTCGGTGATCCCAAAGACCGCCGTCGTCGTGATGCCTTCGAGATCGAGGAGGTGTTGGGCGGCCTGGGTGAGGGCGTCACGGTCCCGGACGAAGCCGGCGTTCGAGACCAGGTGGCTCCCTTGGACCTCCCGGTTTTGGATGGCCTCGGCGAGGACGTCGAGTGTCGAAGGGCTCATACTCGGGGACTCGACCTGTTCTAAGGTGTCGTGGTTGGCGAACGGATAGAGATAGGCCGCCGCGGTCAGATCGGCCGGCGTGGTGTCGCGCTTGAAATCGAGCGTTTCGGCGCGGATCCCGTATAACAGCGCGGTGGCGACTTCCTCGGAGGGTTTGATGTCGAACTCCTGGATATACTTGGTCAGGATGGTCGAAGTCGAGGAGACGTTCGGCCGGACGTCGGTAAACGCCGCCTCGTAGTCGGCGTCGGGTTCGTAGTGGTCGATAAACACATCGACGTCGCGGCTGAACCCGTCGGACGCTTTCGAGTGATCGACCAGTGCAACGGTATCGTAGTCGTCTAAATCCTCGATGTCACTGATCGCGAGCAGTTCGATCCCGAGCAGATTGACGAACGCCCGGTTTTCCTGGTGACCGATCTCACCGAAGTAGATCACATCGGCCTCGACATCGAGATGTTCGGCGATCGCCTGGAAGGCCACGGCACTGGCGATCGAATCTGGATCGGGGTTATCGTGGGTGATGATCGCCAAGCGATCCTGCGTCGATTCGATGACTGAGGCCAGCTGATCGGCCTTATACTCGAGTTCGCCGGATTCGAGCGCCCGGATCGCCGAATCGGCGATCACCGTCGAGGGATTGATGACGACATCGGCCCCCAGCTCCGTCAGTTCATCCTCAGACACGGGATCGCTTGCGCGGACGACGATGAACTGATCGGTCCCCCGGGTCCGGAGGTTCTCAACGGCCGCTTTGTTCGCCTCGACATCGGAAGAGAGAATGAGAAGGACGTCCTGGTCGGCGACCATCTCACCGATGTCCTCATCACGGATGTCGGCCGTCTGAGCGTTGAGATCCTGATCCCGGAGTGCCTCAACCCGACCCTCGTCCTTGTCGAGAATGAGAACGTTCTTCCCTTGGGCATCGAGCTCCTCGGCGACGGCGTGTCCGACGCTTCCGCACCCTAAGATCGCGTAGGAAGACATCGACGAGATCGTTACCCGCCGCTGGCTCTGGCTCATTGCACAGGGCGTTCGCCAGGGAAGGACTTAATCTTCCCGAAGCCACCGCCAGCGCCACGATGGCTGGCCGAAAGGAAACGTATTTCACCGTCCACTGGTTAGCTCGGGGCACTCGGGCCGGTAGCTCAGTTAGGGAGAGCGACGGACTCTTAATCCGTCGGTCGGGGGT
>JAXINS010000111.1:0-25579 GCA_034190395.1 Chewarchaeum aethiopicum (SeqCode) | reverse complement strand
CTCGGTCTGTTCGGCGACCTCCGTAAGCGAGGCCGTCTGTTCTTCGGCAGCCGCCGACATGTCCTCGGTGCCGGCGCTGGTCTGTTCGGCGATACTCATGACCTCGTCGACCATGGTGACGACTTCCTCGGTCGAGGACGCCTGCTCGCCCGTCGCATCGCTGATCTCCTGGACGCCACGGTTGACTTCCTCGACCTGATCGGCCAGTTCGTTAAGCGAATCGAGGGCGTCCTCGATCGTTTGGGCGCCCTTCGAGACACGCTCACCCATCGTCTGGATGTTCCCGACGGTGTCGGTGGTTGTGACCTGGATATCGGCGATGACATCCTCGATCTCCTCGGCGGCCGCACCGGTTTCGGCAGCGAGGTCTTTGACCTCGTCGGCGACGACGGCAAACCCTTCGCCGGCCTCGCCGGCCCGGGCGGCTTCGATCGAGGCGTTCAGCGCCAACATGTTCGTTTGCTCGGCGATATCGGCGATCAGCTCGACGATTTCGCCGACTTCGTCGATCTCATCGGCCAGCGACTCGACCTCGGCGATCGTTTCGTCGGTCTGGGCCTCGATCGCCTCCATCTCATCGATGGCCTCCTCGGCGGATCGCTGGCCCCGCTCGCCCTCGTTTGCGGCCGCTTGGGCGGTGGTGGCGACCTGCTCCGACGAGGACGCGACCTGCTGGATTGAGCCCGACAAGGTCTGCATCTCCTCGGAGACCTCCCGGAGATTCGACTGTTGGGCGTCGGCGCCGGCACTGATCTCCTGAATGTCGGAACTGACCTGTTCGCTGGCCCGTTGGACCTCCTCGGCGCTGGTGGTGACATCGTTACTGGCCGCCGCCACCGACTCCGCAAAGCGTTGGAGATCGGTGATCGTGCCCTCGAGATCGACGACCATCTCGTTGAACGCCTCGGCGATCTGGGTCATCGCCTCGCTTTCGCTTTCGGGGTCCAGTCGGACGGTCAGGTCGCCGTCAGCGGCTCGTTCCATTTTGGTGCTGTAGGCGTCGGCCTTCGATTCGAGATGGGAGACGAGCGATTCGATCCGTTCCTGTTCGTCTTCGGCTTGCTGTTGGGCGGCCTCGGCGTCGGCCAGCGAGTCGCCAAGGGAAGCCGCCAGGGATTCAAACCCCGCGAAGGTCTGACCGACCTCATCGGGGCGGTCCCACTCGAAGGCGATATCGAACTCGTCGTGTTGGACGGCGTCGACCTTCCGGCTAAAAGCGATAATGGCCGTATACATCTCACAATAGCCCAGAAAGCCCGTGCTGCCGACGATCGCGACGACGAAGAGAATGGCCGTCAGCACATCGTCAAACAGTACGACCGCCATCGCCGGCCCGACGATCAGCGAGAGCAGCGCCAACAGGAGGACTCGGCCGCCGAAGTTCCGCCGCACCGCGTCCGGCAGCAACTGCTCGACGGCGAGAACGCGGCGCCCGATGAACATGAGGAGCCGACCGGCAGCACCGACATCCACCGATTCGGAGGCTCTACCCTCGTGTGTGACAGTGTTGGCTGATGTAGTCATGCCCAGTGGGCGAACCTACGCGACAACACGCGTTTAAATGCCAGGCCGCGTTTATCAGATTTGCAAATCGATGGATCAAGGGGATCTCACGCCGCGGAACCGATCCCGATCGCGACGGCCAACGGATCGGGTTGTTGTAATAAATGAAACAAACGGTAATCCGTTGTTAAACCGACAGGATGCGTGCGATACGGGCGATTCTTACGAGGGCTTCTTAGTCGGTATGACGGCCGTTAGAGGGCGTTAGTACGATACTGGGGATTTATATTGACGGCTCAGATCGGTCATCACCGTCCCGGTGCGGGGATAACATGTCAGAACACAATCAACGGACCGATACTGACGAACTCGGTAACGCGACCCCAGACGATACACAGGACACCCAACAACAGACGGACAAACGTACCGGCCGGACGTGGCCGCTCTCGCGCCGAAACACCTTGCTCACGATCCTGGGCCTTGGCGGCCTCGCCACCGTCGGCGATCCGACCAAAGCCAATCACGGTGGCGGTCATGGCGGACAGCCCGGCGGCGGATCCGGTGGTGGATCGAGCGGCGGTGGCGGTGGCGGCGGAACGCGCCCGTGGCGCACTGACGTCGATGCACAAGGGAACAGTTTGCTCAACCTCGGCTCGCTGACGATGGCGAACAATCAGACGCCGATCACCGACTTCGCCGGTGAGGATTTAGAGATCAACAGCAACGGCGTCCTCTATGTCGACGATGGCCCAGGTTCAGGGCTAGACGCCGACACACTCGACGGACTCCAGCGGGCGGCACTCGAACAGCGGATCTCGGAACTGGAGGCGAAAGTGCAAGCCAACCGGACGTTCGCCGAATCGGCCGCCCAGCAGATTAACGCGGATCTCACGAAAATCGAGGACTTCGTCAACAACGACCTCAACGCAGTCGAGAACACGCTCAATACGGGATTGAGCACGATCGAGACGAATTTCAACTCGGCGGCGGGCAGCATCGAGGGGTCAGTCAATACCGTCGTCGGCAAATTCAACAACGCCCTTGATACGGCCACGACCGACATCGAGACTGCCGTCGACGATCTCTCGAGTGCGCTCCAGACCGTAGACAGCACGGTCAACACCGCCTTGAGTGACATCGAAGGGGCCGTCAACACGGTCATCGGCGATCTCAACACGGCGTTCGACACGGCGACCAACGACATTGAGAGCACGATCAACAGTCTCGCCAACGATCTACAGAGCGTAGATAGCGTAGTCAATAGCGCCTTGAACGATATCGAAGGGGCTGTCAACACGGTTATCAACGATCTCAACCAGGCGTTCAATGCCGCGTCGAACGACATCGAGAGTGCGCTCAACCAGCTTTTCAGCGATCTGCAGAGCGTCGACAGCGTCGTTAATAGTATTCTAAGCGCGATTCAGAACGACATCAATTCGATCCTCGATACGATCGAGAAGACAATCAACGACATCATCGGTGTTGTCACCCTGGGGGCGGGGAAGAAAATAAACATCCCAGACCTGAATTTGCCGTCGCTCAACCTCTCGTCGATTTCGGTGAACCTACCGGATTTCAATATCAATACACTCTCGCTTGGGACACTGAATCTCTCGTCGATCTCGGTGAGCCTCCCCGACTTCGACATCCCGACGCTCTCGCTGCCAACGCTGAACCTCTCGTCGATCTCCGTCGACTTACCCGACTTCGACATCGACACCCTCTCGTTGCCACGGCTTTCGCTGCCCCAGGTCTCTATCCCGGCGCTAACGCTCCCGAAGCTCGATGAAACCGTGGGGTCGGAGTGATCGTCGATGGTGGCGTTCACCCCACTCCAGTTTGCGCTGCCGGGAGGCACGGAGCTCCTCGTGATCCTCCTGATCGTACTCCTGCTGTTCGGGGCCGCGAAGATCCCCGAACTGGCCCGCTCGACCGGACAGGCGATGGGCGAGTTCAAACGGGGGCGCCAGGAACTCGAAGAGGAACTCAACGAACGAGAAGCCGGCGAGCACGACTGAGACTGATCGCCTACCGCCGAATTCAGCTAGGTGATTCGACGCCGGTGATCGCAAACCGGGCGCCTCCCTGTTCGCCGTTGGTAGCGGTGATCGTCCAGTCGTGGGCCGCGACGATCCGCTCGACGATCATCAGGCCGAATCCGGTCCCCTCCTCGGCGGTCGAATAACCGCTCTCGAAGATCGCATCGTCAACGTCGGCGGGGAGTCCAGTACCGTCGTCCTCGATATAGAAGCCGTTGGCGAGATCGTCGACCGTAACAGTGACCGACCGGCCGCCGTGTTCGACGGCGTTGTGAAACAGGTTCTCCAGGAGTTGGTGGAGCCGGGATTCGTCGGCGTACACGACCTGGTCGGTCTCGATACGGACCGTTGCGTTTGCCGTCTCAAGGTCGCGCCAACACGCTCTACACAGCGCTTCGAGATCAACCGGTGCCAGCTCATCGACGGTATCACCCTGTCGGGCGAGTGTCAGGAGGTCCTCGATCAACCGTTCCATCCGATCGAGCGCCCGGGCGGCGGTGGTGAGGTGTTCGTTGTTGTGTTCTTGGCGAGCGATATCCAGCCGGCCGTTGGCCACGTTCAGCGGATTGCGCAGGTCATGGGAGACGACGCTTGCGAAATCGTCGAGGTGTTCGTTCTTACGGCGTAGTTGCTCTTCCTGTTGGTGGCGTTCGACGGCATAGCGAAGCGACCGAGCGAGGATGTCGGCGTCCAGTTCGTCCTTGAGGAGATAATCCTGGGCTCCGCGTTGGATCGCGTTCACCGCGATTTCCCGGTCGTCGAGCCCGGTCAACACCACGATCGGCAGTTCCGGCTCGGTCGCCAGTGTCCGATCGAGCGTCTCCAATCCGGTACTCTCGGGCAAGCCGAGATCGAGAAACAGAACGTCGTGATTGCCGTCCTCGAGTTCGGTGAGTGCCGCCGAGAGCGTGTCGACGTGGTGGATCGTGGTGTCACCCGCGAAATCGGCGACGTGTGGGGCGTTCAGGTGATGTTCGACGAGCCGTGCATCGCCGGGGTTGTCCTCGACAAGCAGGACATCCAGGGATACCTGATCGACCGCCATCGTTAGTCCGGGGGCATTTTCACGACCGACAGCCAGAACTCCTCGAAGCTCCTGACGATCTCCATGAAGCCGTCGAAATCGACCGGTTTCGTCAGATACGCGTTCGCTTGCAGATCATAGGATTTCAGGATATCCTCCTCGGCTTCCGAACTCGTCAGCACGATGACGGGGATGCGGCGAAGCTGTGCATCCGACTTCATCTCCTCGAGGACGTCCCAGCCGTCCTTCTTTGGCATGTTGAGATCCAACAACACGAGATCGGGTCTGGCTTGGTCCTGATAGGTTGCTTCCTGGCGAAGGAACTGCATCGCCTCGACGCCGTCCTCGACGATGTGGAGGTTGTTGACGATGTTGCCCTGTTCGAACGCCTTCTCGGTGAGCCTGGCGTCGCCGGGGTTGTCCTCCGCAAGCAGGATCTCGACCGGTTCGGCACTCGGGCTCATGGCTCGATCCGCTCCCGTTCAGGCTGATGGGCCGCCTTCGGAATGGTAAATCGAAACGTCGTACCCGTGTCGCCGTCCGATTCGACCCAAATCCGACCCCCATGTCGATGGATGATCCGTTCGACGATCGCCAGGCCGATGCCGGTGTTTTCGGTGCTCGAGGCGGTCGCCCCTTGCTGGAAGATACCGAAGATATCGTCCTGTTCGTCGGTCGGGATACCGGGACCGTTATCGGCGACGGCGAACTCGTATTCGGTATCGGACTCCGATGCCGTGACCTCGATGATCGGATCGACGGCATCGGTCGCGTGCTCAATGCCGTTTTTGATGAGGTTTTGAAACACCTGCCCGAGCTGGTCGCGATCGGCGTGGACGTCGGGAAGCTCGCCGACGGTGACCGTGGCGTTGTGATCCTCGATGAGAAGCTCTAGATCCTGGCGGGTATCCGCAAAGACAGCAGCCGTATCGGTTGCCGTGAACTCATCAGCCTGGGTATGCACTCGGGAGTACTCAAGCAACGAGTTGATCATCCGCTTCATCCGTCGGGCGCCGTTGACGGCGAAATCCATGTATTCCGCAGCCTCATCGTCGAGTTGTTCGCCATACTCCGTTTCAAGCAGGTCGACGTAACTCGAGACCATCCGAAGGGGCTCTTGGAGGTCGTGGGAGGCGATATAGGCGAATTCGCGCAGGCTGTCGTTCGAGCGTTCGAGATCCCGGCGATGCTGTTCGAGTTTCCGTTGGTACTCTTTTTGATCGGTGATATCGCGAGTGTACCCGGCGACGTATTCGGGCTCGCCACCACGGTCATAGACGGGTTGGCCCTGGACCCAGACCCATGTTTGGTAGTCGGTGTCCGGATCGACACGGAACTCCAAGTCGACCGGTTCACCGCCCGACAACGTCTCCATCCCATCCAAAACCGTTTGTCGGTCGTCGGGATGGACGGCGTCGAGAAAGGCCGTTGGATCCTCCTGAAGCACGGCCACCGGTTGCCCGAAGATGTCCTCGTAGGCCGAGTTGACAAAGACCAGTTCCTCCCAATCGAGCGAAAACATCCAAAGAGCATCGTCGGTATACTCGGTAAGTTGCGTGAGCAACCGCGGGTCATCGGGTACCACCCCGGGAGCATCCTCCGGTTGATCAAGACTCATCGATGTACGGGAAATATCGAAGGAGGTATTTGAGACATTCTCCCGGATTACCGGATTTGATAATTCAACGATGGGTCAGCGGGCGTGGTGTGGGGTAGAGGGACACTATGGCTACCGACGATCGAGAGGATAGCTCAGGATCGATCGGCAGTGCCGTCGGGAACGGTCGGCGGCCGGGATTCGAAATTACGCCGTGGTCCTTTCGGGGTGTCGACCGTTGAATACTGGAGACAGCGCTGGATGAACGAAATCAGTTCCTGACTCGCCTCCGGATCGAGCGCGATCAACACCCCTTTACTCGAGGATTCGAACAGCGCGATCACAACCCCGTTCTCCCGGACTTGGACGTTCGCTTGTTTCGCGCCGAGATGCTGGTCGAGCGGACTTTCGTCACCACGAGCGGTTTGGAGGTTCTGATAGATCGTTCGGAGACACTCGTGGGCGACCTCGGGATCGATGTCCTGGCGCCGATAGGTCAACCGGTACTCCTGGCTATCGTACCGCGCAACTCCACGCAGCAGCTCACCTGCCCGTTCACGCAAAAAGGGGACCAATGGATCAGGGGAGACCATCGATGTGTCTACAATCCCGAAGTGCATACATAAACGATTCTCCGGCAGTTTCACTCACGATAATCGGATGACGACCTCGCGCACATACTGGCCGTGTGTGTTCGGGATGGGGGCTCAAACCGGATCCAGCCGTGACGACTGACGATCGATCCCCCATCGGATGTCAAAACGGACTGTGACCGTCGAGTAACGACTTGTTGACTCGGTGTCGATCTTCGGTCGTTCACGGTCGAAAACCAATGAGACCGGACAAATCTGCTAGAGCATTCACGACCGATTTTCGATATAGCGATATACAGTTTATCTGTTTTGAGAGCATCGCCATATGTTTAATCAATAGTTATGTTATATAACTGAAATTTCGGAAACCGGATGTCGAAACATCAGTGAAACGGCAACAACGAACCCAAACGCCTTGCTTTCAGGTATCTAATGGCCATGCCAATTGAGTTAGACAATCAATCACGACGGCATCTATCGATTTCGAGGATTGATCGTTGATGATCGAGAAGAATCGAAGCTGATTCGAGTCCAGCATTGATTTGGGACACCACGATCCACAAAGATAAAATTAGATCCTTGACGGCAAAACCTAAGACACGATCGGCCTCCGGCAGGCATTCCTCACAGCCCCCTTGAGGTGGGTTTAATCACGTCGATAGCGGTACAATGGACCCGATGGATCATTCCCCCGCCAATCTACTGAAATCGCCTCTTGTCTGGAATTTACTACGATTTTCGACATCGATCAATCTACAAATACTGATGCTTGCTGATCGAACGACCACCAGGAAGATTGTCGAAACTCACCAAACCTGGATGGATCGAGAGGATTTTGCGATGAAAGTGGGCATTCGACCCGACAAATCCCTACTGTAGTCCGGACGATAAGGATGTTTATCGACCTGTCTGACGTAGATTCAAGTGTTTCCCCCGAAAACGCCGGTATAACTGTCCATGTGGCCCCGGTATCGCCGTCGGATCGCCGTCACAACGCGGTCGAACTCCTCCGTTAGGAGAACCCCCGTTTCGACCGAACAACTCCCGGGGGTAGCGTCCACAAAACGGGTAAAATCGAGGTTCCTTGAGCCGACCACCTGCAGGTCCGATCGGGCCACCACTCGGGAGGGAGGTGTCTATGGCCGATAGTACCACGGACGAGGACGCGACCGACCGCGTCTCGGTCACGACCTACGTCCCACGCTATCAGAAAGAGGAGTGGCTCGATCACGCCGATTCGTTGGAGATGAACCAATCCGAATATCTGGCTGCGATGGTCCAGGCCGGTCGGCGTAAGTTCGGCCCGGACGAACACACGGCAACGCAAACCACCAACGACCCGACGCCGACAGAATCGACCCAGGGAGCCGACTTGGAGGAACGCGTGCTCGATATCCTGGCCACCGATGGCCATACCGACTGGGACGAGTTGCTCGATGCGCTGACGGGTCGGATCGAAGATCGACTCGAAACCACGCTCGATGAGCTACAATCGGAGGATCGCATCCGATACAGCGGCCGACACGGCGGCTACACGCTCGTGGAGGAGTGACCGATGGCAAGCGACCAAGAGACCGCTGTCGAATCAACACAATCCCCCGACGACGGGGATGCACTCGAGGATCCGATCGGCTACTTCCTGCAGGACTTGATCTACCACGGCAAGACCGATCGAACACAGACGGCCTACGAACGGGTTCTCCGGGAGTTCGAGTCGTTTCTCGCGGAGACGCACGACACAGGCGTTCAGGCCGCCAGCCAGCGTGAGTGTATGGCCTACGTCCACAGCCTCCGGGAGACCCATGCCGAGAGTACGGTGGCGACGTATGCGTCCTACCTCCATCGGTTCTATGCGTATCTGACTGAAGCCGGCGTCTTCACGGAGAATCCGATGGCGCTGGTCACGAGCGAAATGGACGAATCAATCGACACTGATCCCGCCCGACGGGAGATCGATGTCCCCGCCATGCGGCAGTTCGTTGCCGGTATCGCCCACCCCTTAGATAGGGCGGTGATCGTTACCCTCCTGAAAACCGGGATGCGGGTCGGGGAACTCTGTAATCTCGATCTCCGTGACCTCTATCTCGATGACGACGCGATCGCCAGTGCCTACGAAATCGAGCCCCGGGGGCAGCTCAACGGTCGCCCGGACTCGATCTTCGTCGCGAGTGAGCCGAGTCGGGGCCGCGCGTACAACGGCGAGGAACGAACGGCCTCGAACAAACGCAAACGACCGACGGTGATCCCAGTCGATAGAGAGCTCAAGGCAACGCTCAAGACGTATTTGGCGATGCGTCCAACGGCTCGATCGCCCGCCGAACCGGTGTTCTGTAGCACCCGCAGCGACTGGGGCAAGCGGCTGACACCCCGGATCGTCCGGCGGATCGTCACCGACCGGGCGGCCGATATGGGTTGGTACGAATCCGGTGGCAACGCCGAGGAGAACGTCACACCCCACTACTTCCGGCACTTCTTTACGACCCATCTCCGGGATCGAACGGGCGATCGGGGGATCGTCAAATATCTCCGCGGTGACGTCGCCGAGGATATCATCGACACCTACACCCACAACTGGGGCGACCGGGTTCGCGAGCGCTACGAGGCTGCAATTTACTCGCTTGGGATGCAGTAGGCCGATCGGAGGATCACCACCGGAATTTTGTTCTCATCAATAGGTCATGATATTGAGGGATAACCAACACGTAAACTCTATATTGCTATATTAAATTGCCGTCTGGATTAATCGCCCTGATAGCTTCGAGTTGTAGCGCCGTCAGGCCGTTACCGCCTCAGCTCGAACCGTAATCCCGGTAATGAGCTCTGGAATCCCATCGCCATCATCATCGGTAATATCACTCCGCTGATGACCAGTCGTGTCAATGTAAATACTGACAACGAGGGATTCACCAGGCGTCAGTGTAGCGTTCGTCGTCCCTTCTAATCCACCTTCGTCGCCAGCGCCGCCGGCAGTATAATCGGCGACACTCTCGTTGTAAAACGTCACTAACCGATCGTCATCGCTGCCATCGCTGTCACTGATTGAAACACCTACCGACTCGGCCCCTTGGTTGGTGATGATAAATACGTCGTGAAGATCTGTTTTGGCATTGGTGTTCACGCCACCGACAGAGGAGTCGTGACCCCCGATAGTGATCGCTAGTTGGCCCGACACAAGTCGCGCATAGCCGTCTCCTAGACTGCCGGTCCCATCACCGTTCGGTCCAGGGTATGGTGCCAAACTAAGGAGTGCCGCTTTATCACCAGAGACAGTTACCGTCGCGGTACGTTCAGCAGTGACGGTCGTAAATGCGCCGGTCCCGGTAATGAGACCAATCGCAGCAACGAGTGCAATCAATGCCATAACTCTGCCCGTCCGGCCTATCATGAGAAATCACCCCGGATTATTGAACCATGATAGCGCCGTTACGCTGGGCGATCCCGGTTAACCGTAGGGCCGCGAGGAGTTTTAATCCAACGCCCTCAATCGATCATGTTACCAACGTCTGGTGAATATGATGGTTTTGCGGTGCCGGAACAGTTACCTCTTGAACCAGTCTCACCCGTCCCCTTGCTGCTTGTTCCGTGAACCTTACCAGCGCCAGATCATAAGTTCGGTATATGCCAGAGATTCATCTCGCCGATGAAACCGTCGATAGACTCGACAGCCTTCGAGTCGACGATGAATCCTACGATGAGATCATCAACGAACTCATAAACATCTACGAGGCAGAGGAGTTGACGCTTTCATTTGCTGGTGACAAGCTGGAATAGTCGATTACTTCCGTATATTCATGTGTCGTTGAACACTCCAGTGAAGATAGAGGATAAACGAGTTGAAGGGGCTTCTTTTACCGAGTAAACCCTGTAGAACTGGTCTCTGCTGATCGTAACCGTGGTTGTCGGAGGTCGTCAAGGAGACTGCCGACACTACTGATCGTAAATGCTTTCATCAGGTCCGTACGGGAGATCAATCCCACCATCGCTCCGGTATCATCAACGACCGGGAGCCGTCCGATACCGGTCTGCTGCATCCGTTGTAAGGCGTCGATCGGGTTGTCATCGATATGGATTGTTTCCAGATCAGAGGTCATCAGGTCCTTAACGCGGTAGGCGTCACGCTCTGCTTCCGGAATATGCTGGAGGTCATCAAGCGTGACAATCCCAACGAGCCCGTCATTTGATACCACCGGGTACCCGGTGTGTCGCTCCCGGAGCATCCGGGTAACGAGTTCACTGATCGGTGTTTCCGGACGAACGGTCTGCAGATCGACGACTGGCGTCATCAAGTCGCCGACCGTTACACCTTCGAAGGTGGCTTTCATTTCGGCCTGACGAGCTTCCCCCTCTGCACCGATGTAGATGAAAAAGGCAATTCCGATAAGCAACAGATTAAAGCCGAGCAATCCGATCAACCCGAGCAGGATAGCGAAAACCTTCCCGACCCGCGCGGCAGTCCGAGTCGCCTCGGCGAACGGTTGGTTTCGCGCGAGCCACGCCCGCAGGACACGTCCGCCATCCATTGGAAACGCCGGCAGGAGATTGAATACTGTCAGAGAAATATTCATCAGTGTGAGATAACCGAAAACAAACGTCAGGACTGGGGAGACCGGGGAAACGATCCGAAACCCGATATATGAGAATACGCCGAGGACAACGCTAACCAACGGACCGGCGATCGAGACGGCGACTTCCTGTCGTGGTTGTTCGGGCATTTCGAGGAACTGTGCGACGCCCCCGAAGATCCAGAGTTTGATGGATTCGATTTCGTATCCGTAATGAATGGCGACGACTGAGTGTCCCAACTCGTGGAGTAGTACCCCGACGAAGAGGCCGACAGCGGCGGCGATCCCCAACAGCCATGGCGTGACGCCAGTGGTGAGCCCAGTGCCAGCGAATCCGCCACCGTTGGGAAGTTGATTAAGGAGACTAACCCATCGGGTTACTTGTGAACCGATGACCCAGCCCAGTACCGGCAAAACCAACAGCAGCGAGAAGTCCACCTCGATCGGGATTCCGAAAACGGATCCGATGCGGTAGCTCCTCATGGCTATGTGAATGTGAAAGTAAGAGCCAAGCGGATAACTAGATGACGCTGTTTTTATAGATCGTTACTTTTTCGAAATAAGCAATCAATACACTCGATAGATGGGTCTGTCGGCGATCCTTTTCATCGGAATAGCCACGGCCGTCTTCGTGGGCGTAAATATTGGTGGCTCATCGACCGGCGTCGCCTTTGGTCCGGCGACCGGGAGCGGTGTCCTATCGATGCGGTTGGCATCCGGATTGATGGCCGTTTTTGTCCTGCTCGGAGGACTTACCGTGGGCACCCATGTTGTCAAAACGCTTGGCGAAGGATTCGTTCCCCCACGATACTTCACCCCTCTCGCTTCGATCGGCGTACTCCTCTTTATCGGGCTCGGAATCCTCCTCGGCAATGTGCTGAAAGTATCAGTCAGCACCAGCGAAACTGCCGTCGTCGCTGTTGTTGGAATGGGCGCGGCACTTGGCGTCCTCGAGTGGCGGACGGTCGGGATTGTTGTCTTGTGGTGGATCGTTGCGCCCATTCTCGCTTTCTGGATCTGTGCGTTTATTGGCCGCTACTTCTACGATGACTTGGTTGAACAGCTCAATCTCGAATCCCGTGAATCAGACCGAATTGTTAAATTGGTCATTATCGGCATCGGCTGTTACATGGCCTTCTCGGCTGGCGCATCGAACACGGCCAACGCAGTCGCCCCGTTAGTCGGATCCGGTCAGCTGGACATGACGACTGGGGCGACACTCGGTGGCCTCGCGATCGGTGTGGGAGCGTTCACGCTCGGGTCCCGAACCATGGAGACAGTCGGGGAAGATATCACTGATCTCTCGCTTGAGGCATCGCTGATTGTCGAGTCAATAGCAGCCACGATAATCACTGGTTTGAGTTGGGCTGGTATCCCCGCCAGCCTTGCGATCACGACGACATCGTGTGTTATCGGGTTAGGATGGGGCCGTGCGAGCCGACGGATCCCTCTTCGAGCGATCGTCAGTCCTGACGAATTCACGACCGCCAGCCGCTCAGCGTGGATCGAAGATCAGCTCGAATTATTTGATCCACGGACGACAAAACGCGTGGTTGCGGCATGGATCGCGTCGCCGACTGTTGCGGGACTCATCGCATTCCTCGCATTCAGTATTGCAAGCCAATTTGGATTGATCACCTAACGACTCACCGTCGAGCTAAGTTTTTGATCACGACCGATGAACTATCCCTTGAGGGATCGCAATGTCAGTGGTGAATCGCTTTCGGGGCCGACAAACACAGTTTCACGTTGAATTACTGTATGGCGTCCTCTTCATCGCGGGGTTCGGCTTTCTCGTGTTCCGTGTCGATCCCCGGGTCGCGGCCTTCGAAGGTGGATTGGTCATCGGTTATCTCCTTCGTGTCTGGGAGAAAATGTCTATTTATGAGCGAATTCTGGAGGAGGCCGTTTCACGGGAGGCCGAAACACAGGTCGAGGCCGAAGTCGAAAAACAGGTCGCCGATGAGGTTGCTGCCGAAGTTGAAACTCAAGTCGCCGGGGAAGTCGAAGAGCAGGTCAGTCAACGAATCGACGAAGAAGTCGACGAACAGGTCGATGAACACATCGGAGAGGAGATTGAAGAGCAAGTTGAAGCCGAGATCGGAGATTTAGACGAACAGATCGACGACCGGGTCACCGAGCGGCTCAAGGACGTTGATGAATCCGGAGTCGATCAGACGGATAGTTCTACCGCCTAGATTAGACCGCTTCTGCAAGTTCGCCGAGTTGATCGTCTTTGTCAGTGTCGTCGGGATTGATCTCCTCTAAGGCTTGCTCGAAATGATCCATCGTCACCGTGATATCTTCGACGTCCGTTGAACTATCGTCCGCCGCCGAGTGGACATATTCGCGAACGGCGATCGTCGCTGCTTCCCGACAGACGGCCGCAATATCCGCCCCGACGTACCCTTCGGTCCGGGCGGCGAGTTCGTCGATGTCTACGTCTTCGCCAAGCGGACGATCACGGGTGTGGATTTCGAATATCTCTCGCCGGGCCTCTTCATCCGGGGCGCCGACTTCGACAAGACGGTCCAGTCGGCCAGGGCGTAACAGCGCATCGTCGATCAGGTCGGGCCGATTCGTCGTCGCGATCACCACGACGTCTTCCAGTTCTTCGAGTCCATCGAGTTCCGTAAGGAGTTGGGAGACGACGCGTTCGCCGACGTTTGAGTCACCGACACCTTGACCTCGCTCGGATGCAATCGCGTCGATTTCGTCGAAGAACACGACGGTAGGAGCGTTCTCACGGGCTTTCGAGAACACCTCCCGGACGCCTTTCTCCGATTCACCGACGTATTTGTTGAAGAGTTCGGGCCCTTTGATCGAGATGAAGTTCGACTGGGCCTCGTTGGCGACGGCTTTTGCGAGGAGTGTCTTGCCGGTTCCAGGCGGTCCGTACAGGAGGACGCCTTTCGCCGGATCCAGCGCGACCCGCTCGTAGGCGTCGGCATGTTCCATTGGCCACTGGACCGTTTCTTTGAGCCGTTCTTTGGCGTCGTCGAGACCGCCGACATCGTCCCACGATACGTCAGGGACTTCAACGAAGACCTCCCGCATCGCCGACGGTTCGATCCCTTTGAGTGCTTCTTTGAAGTCGTTCTCGGTGACTGTAATCGAATCAAGCACCTCCGCCGGGATTTCCTCTTCTTCGAGGTCCAACTCGGGACGGATTCGTCGAAGGGCATGCATAGCACTCTCTTTAGCGAGGCTCTCCAGATCGGCCCCGACGAAACCCTGCGTGTTCTCGGCATACCGTTCTAGATCGATGTCCTCATCAAGGGGCATCGCCCGGGTGTGAATACGGAGGATCTCCTCGCGGCCGTCACGATCGGGAACGCCGATCTCGATCTCCCGGTCGAACCGGCCTGGCCGTCTGAGCGCAGGATCGACAGCATCAACACGGTTTGTCGTACCGATGACGGTGATTTGCCCCCGTTCTTCGAGACCATCCATTATGCTCAAGAGTTGCGCGACGACCCGACGTTCGACGTCGCCGCTGGCTTCGCCACGTTCGGGGGCGATCGAGTCGAGTTCATCGATGAAGACGATGGCTGGGGCGTTCTCTTCGGCTTCCTCGAAGACCTCCCGGAGTTGCTCTTCGGACTCGCCGTAGTATTTCGACATGATCTCCGGGCCGGAGATCGTCTGGAAGTAGGCGTCGATCTCGTTGGCGACCGCCTTCGCGATCAATGTCTTACCTGTGCCCGGCGGGCCATGGAGCAGAACCCCCTTGGGAGGTTCAATACCGAGGGTCTGGAACAGCTCGGGATGGCGCATCGGCAGCTCGATCATCTCCCGGACCTGTTCAAGCTCGTCATCTAGCCCGCCGATGTCCTCGTAGGTAACGCCGGTTCCCGTCGAATCATCGGATATCCCTGCATCAACCGAGATTTCCTCGGCACTCCGATCGGCGATTTGAATGTCCGTGGTGTTTTTTACGACAACCGGTCCGCTAGGTCGGGTCTCAACGATCGAAAGCGGTATTCGACGACCGGACTGATTGGAGAAAATTCCGAAGCCGATCGGGAATTCGACGGTTTGTCCGGGTGTGACGGCCTGATCGACGAGATGATCGCGGAGATGAGGCGTAAGATCGCCGCGAATACGGAGGGTTTGTGGCAGTGCAACCGTGATCTGATCTGCGGGCTCGACATCGGTTTTCTCGACGGTAACTCGATCGTCGATACTGACGTTGGCTGCTTGTCGGAGTTGTCCATCGATCCGGATGATCCCACGGCCTGCATCGCTGGTATCGCTCGGCCACACCCGGGCGATAGTCTCGTTGCCGTCGCGACCTTCGATGAGAATGAAATCACCGCTGCTAACCCCGAGTTCCGGGAGTACTTTTCGGTCAATAACGGCCATGCCGCTACCAGGATCGCGATTTTTGAGCTGCTTAACCGTGAGTTCCATAGGACTCACCTCCATTCTAAAAAAATAATAACGGAGATGTGGAAACGAGGTGGTGGTCGTTTATGCCTTCACTTCGATCTTCTTCCCACGGGTGGTAGCACCCTCGACGACCGGCAGTCTGACCTCGAGGATACCGTTGGTGTATTCAGCCTTGATCGACTCGTCATCGACTGTCTTCGGGAAACGGAACCGACGGTGGTACGTCTTCTGGCGACCCCGTTCGGTGTCCTCATGTTCGGCGGCAATATTGAGGACACCACTATCCCACGAAACCTCGATCTCTTCGGGATCGAAACCCGGCATTTCGACGCTGAGGACGAACTCGTCGTCCTCTTCGTAGAGTTCGTAATCGTTGCTGCCGGTTTCGAACAATCGACTCGGCAGGTCGGTACCGCGGAACCACGAGCTGGCGAGATCGGTCGGTAAGGCCATGGCCGATCACCCAGTTCTCATTAGATGATTGTTTACGGTTCGTAATAAAATTTACCCATAAGAACTTCGGAGTCTTGTATTTTCCTTGGTCGATTGTACCCCTCTTTATATTTATATTCAAAATGAAATGAAGAAACGAGACACACGGCGTATTCATACAATCGCGGTTACAGAGATCCGTCCATCGATCTTTTTTGGCTGAAGACCGTAGTTTTCTACTGAGGTGGTACCATGGTCGAACATCTATGGTTACTCGGCCTGGTACTTGTCCTGTTTGCGGTTGATACAGTAGTCACGTATCATCTGTATCGTCTTCGAAAGCAAGGGACTACGACCAGTATTAGCACAAAGGATGGCGACACCAAGCTCGTTGATCCCGAAAACGATACGGTCGAATGTCCCGATTGCGGCGTTGAAAACGAGCAGGGATATCGATACTGTCACTCCTGTGTGAGCGAACTACCAGGGGCGGTGTATGTCGAGCGATCCACGAACAATCCTTTCGTACGGTTCACGAACTGACGATCCGTTGAGCCACCTACCTGGTCAAGAGGAGACGCTTGAGGCTCTCACGCTCGGTATTCCCATTTGACTGCACACTCCGACTCAAAACTCTTCTTTTATTTGTGAGAATATTCACAGAATGACAAAATCTCTATACAGTCTCATAGCGTAGTTTCAAGGATGGGGCAGGAAGGGATCGCAACCCCCCAAACCCCTATTACCACACCAGTCACAATCCCTTCCTGTCCCCGATCGGTGATCCATCGAACCGGTTTAGCTTTGGTGACTTATCTACTGGGTTTGTAAAAAGAGACAACGAGTTTTGTATTGCGGCCAAGGGACAAAGCGCTTAGTGTTTTATCCCACCCCATATCTAACAGCTATCAAACATCACATGGTGTGGTTTCGCCAATATCTGTCTGATTTCGTTCTTTTGATAGCTGGTGTTCTCAGCGGTAATATTCTGACCGTGAGCCTCAGTACAGCACTTGACATCAATCTCTCTACATTACTCGGGCTGAGACAGGCAATCCCGTCGTTTGGCATACCACTTCTCACATCGACCATCTTGGTATCGCCGTTGGGTTGACGCTCCTATCCGCTCTCGGTATTGTCGTCGTTTTTTATATAGACTATCGAGCGATCCAATCAAGCAGACTCTGATCAAAATTGAACCCATCAAAAATGACGATTACAGTAAGAACTATTCAATCTATTAACAATTATATTTTGATATCTAAGTAAAAAATTAAGGAAAAATGAATTATAATTAACCGAGGGTGAGGATTCATGGCGACCGAACAAGCATCGACAGTCGCGACTGAATCCGGATCGCTCGCCAAGTGGGCTAGTTGGCTCGGTGCATTGGTCGGACTGTGGGTGGTTGTGTCGCCATTTGTGCTCACGGGTGCGATCACGAGCTCGACTGTCACCTGGAGCAACGGAATTGCTGGAATCGTGATTTTAGTGTTCTCGGCGTTCGGTGCGTACACGGTCCGGACCTCTGCTGAGACGACGACGAACTCGTTGGGCGAATGGAGCGGTTGGATCGCCGCGGTGACTGGTCTCTGGATTCTCGTTTCGCCGTTCGTTCTGACCGGATCGATCACCGCTGGAACGGCTATGTGGAGTACTATCGTCGCCGGTGTCATCGCGTTCATCCTCGCGGCATACACCGGTTATCATCTCCACTCCTAAAGACGCGCTCGAGTTGGTCGGTTCGGGTTATCCGGTCCGGTCGTATCATTCAACAACTTCAGCGAAGACAACGGCTTCAGGTACGACGGTTATCTCAACTGCAACACGTTCACCGATTGCAGTGTCAGGGACAAACCGACGTGGGATTCTCCATGCCGTGAACGGCGCGGCGTTCCAGCAGAAAGGATACCGGCTAAGTGACGGTAGTGGGTTCCGATCCTTATTCCTCGAGCGTCATCTGGCGGGATAGCCCCTGTTTGAAGATTACTTGCTTCTGTTTCATCTATGGTATGGAATCGTCCGAGTGAGGGGAGAACTCCACCGAAAGATTCGGTGGAGATGGAGTCTGAGGGTGATGCAGGGAGCCCAGTAATACGACCCCGGTATTACCGCCCCAGTGGTGGGCGGACCGGATATTTCAGAGAACGACGCGCTCTGATCAGCGGATGCTGTCGCCTCCGTGTCGGGCGCGTTATTATGTTGGCACTTGAGCAACAAAAAATTGTCTGACAGACATCCGACTAATCAAAATTATCAGAGTAATCGATAGTATCGCAATGAGTGTACTCAAGATTGTCAGGAAAGGACTCTGATCAATGGCACCGATTATGAACGAGCCTGGCAGTAATTGACGGGTCGCACAACCTTCTTTTTCGAGTACACAATAGTGTTTGATGAGGTGGCTTGCCATGCCACTGCCGACGGATTCTGACAGCTCCGAACATCCACGAGCAGGTCGCCCGTCCCGTTTGACAACCGGATCAAACGAGTACGACCTCTACGAACAGGACGGTGAATTTGTTCTCAGCGTCGAAATGCCGGGCTTCCAGCGTGAGGACATCGACATCGGCTGGAACGATGGCCGACTGACGATTGCCGCCAAAACGGAGAAACAGCACCGCGATCAGCCACGTACCTATCGTCGGACCTTCCGGATCAGAGCACCGATCCAATCCGACGAGATTCAAGCAAAATATGAAAACGGAATTTTAGACATCTATCTCCCAACATCCCCGGAAACGACGGAGAAAGGCACATCAATCCCCGTTCAATAAGCGAAAGATTGGTTTGGTTGATCGATGTCGGTGACGCAATCGCAGGCGTTCAACAATAACTACTGTTGAACAAGACAAGACATCGATATGACCATCAGCGTCTTGAACGCTAGCACACAGAGATTCTACATTCAGTGGCTCTTCACACCGGACGGCCTGCAGTAACTCGTTGGCCTGTATCTGGGCGAATTCAGCCTTTATATCGGTCACGCTGTTTCTGTCAGGAGTTGGAACTATCTGCTGGTTGATGGGATAATAAGCTCACAAAAAAGTTTGAGGCACCCCTAACCGCTCTGTCCGATTGTGTCTTTGAGTTTACTGCTGAAAGCCTGACAAGTTAGCTCCAACACTGGATTTACTAACGTCAGGGACATATAATCAGATAGCCATGTCAACGGCAACAACCCAACCGATGAGCAACAGCTATGGGTCCTCCGTCGACATACTTGCTGGTGGTTTGAGCGGTCTAGCTGGGGGCGTCTTCGCTGGTATCGTCCTCGAATTGACCAATGCCCAGCATGTGCTGACACAGGCGATTCCGGCCCTATTCGGACTCTCGATCCCGGCGACGATCGTTGGTTGGGGACTATTCCTGGCCCTGAGTTTTGGATTCGGAATTCTCTACGCCGGGCTGTTTGCGATCGTCGATCCTTCCACCACGACGCCGAGTGGTGGTGGAGTGATAGGGGCGTTCTACGGCTTGGTCCTGTGGCTGGTTGTCGCTGTCGTGTTCGTGCCACTGGCAACTTCCGCAGTCGGATACGGTGGAGCCCCTCCATTCCCCTATATTGATCCGGTCGCCCTCGTTGGATACGTGAGCTATGGTATCATCATAGGTGGCTTCTACGCCATACTGACCGATTATCGCTTTCAGGCCATTAGTTCGGACCCGGACGTCCCGGCGTAGATACGACCCTCACTCATACACCTAACGAATGGTGATTGTTGATAGACGATCCGTCCCGTCGATAGCCACGTAATTTCTAAGTCGATTCAGGAACTAGTATCGGCCGAAGAATCCAGTACCACGCGCATTTCTCACCGTCGAATGGAACATCCGCTTCTTCGCGAATTCGGAGGTGAACAACTATGGAGTCGATGGAAGAACGCGTTTCAGGATTCCGGATTCGCGGCTCTTGGACTGACATCGTCGAACTCGGTGAACGGATCACACAGGCACTGATTGACGCCGGTATCTCGGACGAAGCCTTGGACGAGTGGGAGACCTGGCGTCCGAAAGCACACGAACGACTTGACGAAGAGATGCGTCTGAAAACGTCCGAACAGGCAAGCGTCGATGAAGGACCTGGGGAGCGATCGGATGTGACCGCTGGTGAAGACATACGGACCGCCGGCAAAAAAATCCGGGAGGCGTCGGGACGGCTCCGCGATGAAGCGCCCGGTGGCGCCCTCGCTTCCCTGCAGGACTCAGTCGATCACGCCAAACGGGCAGCCGATACGACCGGACGACAGGCGCTGCGATCGATCGAAGACGCCGTCTATCGAAATCTGATGACAGAAGTAGCGCCCCAGTACTTCGACAATGAACTCATCAGTGCCAACATTCGACGAACAAGCCAGCTCGACACCGACGACGAGTTCGTCTTTGAGATCAACATCAACGATGATGACCTCAAAGACGAGATAAGCGATATTTTAGCAACGTATCAAGACGAGATCGACCGGTGGCATGTCGATGTTCAGAAAGATATCTCGAACTTGGCGTCCGCCGAAAACGTGGAGGTCTCGGGATAGGATACCGACCCTCGATCAACGACTCGGTGATGGACCATGTACGACGATATCCTCGTGCCCACCGATGGCAGCGAAGAGGTACAACAGTCCATCGATCACGGGATTGATTTAGCGTGTTTGACCGATGCGACCCTACACGGATTGTTCGTCGTTGATACAGCCGACGCCGCCGTACTGCCAGAAGCCCAATGGGTTACAAT
The DNA here is from genome assembly GCA_034190395.1 of Chewarchaeum aethiopicum (SeqCode). Taxonomy (GTDB): domain Archaea; phylum Halobacteriota; class Halobacteria; order Halobacteriales; family Hikarchaeaceae; genus Chewarchaeum; species Chewarchaeum aethiopicum. The sequence continues at coordinate 4,705 of JAXINS010000111.1, read as the reverse complement.
AGAAGAGACGCTGGAGGAGACTGGCGACCGAGCCCTCGCTGACATCGAAGCGAGCGCAATGCAACGGGAGGTCGAGACACGTACTGCGATGAGATACGGGAATCCTCACGAAGAGATCAGCAGCTATGCTGAAGAGAAGGATGTAGATCTAATCATCATGGGCTCGCGTGGTCGCTCTGGATTGGATCGAGTGCTCTTGGGAAGCGTCACGGAGAATGTGATCAGACAAACTGACAAACCCGTCCTCGTGCAGCGGCTTGAGGATACTGGTTGATTGATCAGCTGGACCAAGCGGGACTGATCCAACGGGTGTGTCGTAGATCAAACGCCGATTTTCGTCTTGAACTCCTTTTTTAGACTGGCTTCCGGCATCACGCGTATGGCCCTGCATCGACGGGATGTGTTGGGTGGGCTGTTTTTCGTCGCTTGCCTACTGGTACTGTTTTCAGGCTCAATCGGATCGGCCACAGCGACGTCGACCACATCGAACACCTCCGTTTCGGTTTTTCGAACCGATCACACGGGATTCGGAACCGTCGGTGCAATCGAGGCCGGCATCGAAAACGGAACAATCGAGCCCGCTGAGAAGGTGATCATCGGGGAGACACTTGTCGTCGAGATCGAGTCCGACCGACTGGCGAGGTCGATGGCTGCCCTCGACGGGTCGGCAACCGAGCAATTGCTGAGGAGCCTCGATGGTCCCGCCGATTTCCGGATCATCCAGACCAACCCACCGCCACAGCGAAACGCGAAGGTGGCATCAATCGGTCCAGCGAACACGACTGTGCATCGGGCTGGATCGACGACGTACGTCCTCATCGAGACGGATGCCCTCACGTTCCGATATCCGGGCGATAACCGACGTACAGAGATCCGGGGTGGAGAGGAATTCGCGATCCAGTTTGGTTACAATCTCACGGGGATTTCGACAAACGAAACCGATTCGGCTGGGTCGCAGGTCGAATTCTACCCGTTCAAAAGCAGGTTCGTCACGAACGGCTATTCCTACACACCTCTGCCCCCGGAATGGGTCAAGCTCGCGGTGCGGGTCAATACTGCCCCGGCGGAATCACTCGCCGCAAAACTCACGATCGAAGATCATCGGACGAGAACGATACCCATTTCCCCGGATGAAACGCCCGGCACAGCGGAAATTTGGGTCGATCTCCGAGGAGTTACACCCGGGACCGATTACGTCCTCGAACTGCGCCACGATGGCGAAGTGACCGATCGATATACAGGCACGATACAACAACCACACGCGCAACTGCGAGATATCGAGTTGACCGAAGTCACGACGGAGCTCACCGTTACGGATGACGGCGAACGGGTCACCAAGGAGATCAACGATCATACTGCGGTACAGGCCACGGTAATGCTCTCTCATGGGGGTAAACTCCGGGTGTTTGACAGTGACTGTACGGAAATCGGCTCCAAATGGATCGATTCCAGTACAAAGACTCGGGTGACAGTGCCACTTTGGAACGGCAGTCAACCCGTTCGTGATGTTGATCGGAGCGACTACGGCGTTCGAATCCAGACGCTTCGCAACCAAGGTGCTGCCACGGCACTGTATCCGGGCCCAGACGGCCGATCAACGATCAACCTCGATGGCACGTGTCAGGCGCCGGCACGGGCGACACCGAGGGCAACACGGACGAAAACGCCGACGACCCCACCACCCACGACGGTACCACAAACGGCTCCAGCGACGACGCTCCCCACGACGGACGATCGCCGATCCGGCGGTGAAGGCACGGAGACGCCCGGCCAGCCGGGATTTACCGGAGGAATGGTCATCATCGCGATGGTACTCCTCACGGCTGCCGGCGCCCGATGTCGATAGAGTCGGTTACATCGGCGACATACCGGTCTAGTTTGGCTTCAATGACGTCGAGCATGGTATCCATACGGTTGATCGTCGGTTATTTTCGAGTGTGATCACCGAAGCCAGCAGGATGTGGCCACAAGGGAGGTTTCACAAGCGACCATGATCTGACGTCGGAGCGTCCAGTTCACACCGCGCACACGCCTTTGATTGTCGTCGTGAAATGCGTCGTGTGTGCTACGCCCGATCAGATGCGATCAATACTCGGTGACGGAGCCGAGGTACCCTCATCATCGTACCCCACGGCAGGACCGATATCCGCTTCCTGAACCGTCGGGTCGATGTCGGTGAGTTCCGTGAGGGCTTCCAAAATCGGCGGATACTCGGGCTCAACGTAGGCATCCTCGGTGGCCCAAGCGTACCTGATCGTCCGGTCGGTATCGATCAGGTAGACGGCCCGCTTGGGAACCCGAGTATTGCCTTCCCATTCGTCGTACAGCACGTCGTATTGCTCCGAGACATCGCCGTCGTGGTCGGTCAACAACGGATAGTTGATGTAGTACTCCTCGGCGAAGGCCTGATGGGCATACGTACTATCCCCGGAGATCGCCCAGACGAGCAGGTTATCACTGAGTGTAAACCACTCGGCCTCCCGTATCGCACAAAGTTCGGCGGTGCAGACCGGGCTGAAGTCAGCTGGGTAAAACAGCAGGAGTATTCGATTGCCGGCTTCGGTTTCGTCACCCAACGAGTAACCGTCTCGATCCCCCTGATAAACCCCGCTAAGCGTAAATTCGGGTGCTTTGGCCCCCTCTGTTAGCATACAAACATGTTTTAATCATCGGTTAAAAAACAACTGGCCCCGAATCGCCAGGATTGTTCGTGGAAACTACCAGGTAGTGTTCATTTCAGGCAGCGTTCGAGAAGCTCGTCTTTCAGGAGACCGAGCTATATGGCGATCCTCTAAGACGATCCATCCACTACCACCGGGTGATGGGGTTCGAGTCCTGGAGGCAACGGGCTGCGAAACTCGAACGGGAGGTCCATACCCTCTATTTGGCCTTTCGTGATAGCCGGACACCGTTGCGGGCAAAGGCGGTGATCGCGTTGATCGTTGCTTATGCTATCAGCCCGATCGATCCGATTCCGGACATCATTCCGGGGGTTGGCTACCTCGATGAACTGGTCGTGTTGCCGGTTGGGATAGCGATCGCCCTGCGGCTCATTCCAGAGGACGTCATGACGGAGTGTCGCCAGCGCGCGGGCGATGAGATCAACGTCGGTCGGGCCCGCTGGCTCATCGGCGCGATCGTGATCGTCCTTTGGATCGCGATCGCTTTCCTCGCCTTGCGGTTGGTCACCGGATGGATCTAAACCGGACTGTGACGGCGATAGTGTCGATCGGGCGTTGTGAGCCTGCCAACCGAGCCAAAACAGGAGCAGTGTCGGTGCGCATAAACCGTTATTCGGTTTAGCGAACCCGCCGATCGGAACATCACGCGAGAAAACAACCGACCGGGAGGCAGAGGTATGTCAAGGAAGTTGCAGGAAAATGTTGCCGTGAATTCGCCAGACACCGGCGATCTATGTGGGGTTCTCACAAAGGTCGCGACGGTTTTATGAACCACCACTGAGGAATCCTCAACGACAAGCAATGGCAGAAGACGAGCGAACCGGAAAATTTGATCATCTGTTCACGAAAACGGTCCGAGAGGGCATCGGCGAGGCCGGCTACGGCAACTGGCGATCGGTATCGGCCCCCGATGCCGCCTCGCTGAGCTTTGGATTCCCCTATCCTGACTCGTTCCCGAACGACGAACTGGTCGCAGCCGCCGAGGCCGTCTTCGAGGAAGAAGGCGACACAGCCCTACAGTACGGCGGCGGCGAGTACGCCGACCACCTCGCCGAAGCCGTCGCCGAGCGGGCCCGCATGCGGAACATGGATCCCGATCCGGAGGACAACATCCTGTTGACCAACGGATCGACCCACGCGATCGATATCGTCTGTCAAACGTTCCTCGAGCACGGGGACGACCTCTTCGTCGAGGCACCGACGTTCATGGGCGCGCTGGCGCTGTTTAAAAACTACGGCGTCGAGGTTTCCGGCTTTCCCATCGAGGAAGGCAAAGGGCTTGACGTCGACGCTGTCGCCGACGAGTTGGCGACCCGCCGGGAGGAAGGCGGTCCACTGCCGAAGATGTTCTATACGATCCCCAACTTCCAAAATCCGAGCGGAACTACCCTGGGGATCGACCGCCGCGAACAGCTGCTCGATCTGGCCGAGGAGTACGACTTCGTGATCTTAGAGGACGACGCCTACGGCGAGCTCCGGTACTACGGCGAGGACGTCGATCCGCTCCGGGCACTGGATGACAGCGGTCGGGTGATCCGGGTCAGCACCTTCTCGAAGACGATCTGTCCCGGCGTCCGGACAGGCTGGATCATCGCGGACAACGAGATCTACGAACAGCTACGCCGGATGAGCGGCGGCGGCACCAACACCTTCACCCAGAGCGTGCTCGGGCGCTACTGCGAGGAAGGCCTGCTCGATAAGAACATCCAGACGTTCAAACAGGCCTACAAGGACCGTCGCGATCACATGCTCGAATGTCTCGAGGAATACATGCCCGAGACAGCCGACTGGACCGAACCCGACGGCGGTTTCTTCGTCTGGGTGACGCTACCGGAGGGCATCGACGCCGAGGAGATGCTCCCGACCGCCGCCGAGGAAGGGGTCACCTACCTGGCCGGCCACCGCTTTTATCCCGACGACCAAGGACGGAACTGCCTCCGGCTCTCGTTTAGTCACGTCTCTTTCGACGAGATGGAACGCGGGATCGAGGCCCTCGGGACGGCCACCCGATCGATGATGGCCGA
>JAXINS010000113.1:0-25975 GCA_034190395.1 Chewarchaeum aethiopicum (SeqCode) | reverse complement strand
ATGGCGCGGCCGAAACGCGGGAATACGAGTTACTCGATCGGTATGAGACGGCCACCGAGACGACCTCGATGGCCCGCACGACCGGCTATACGGGATCGGTAGTCGCACAAGCCGTCGGTCGCGGTGCCGTCGCCGAGACCGGGGTGGTCCCACCGGAGCGAATCGGCATGGATCGATCGCGCTTCGAGCAACTGGAGGCGGCCCTGGCCGATCGGGATGTCACGATCGAACATCGCTGACCAGGGGTGACTGTCAGTGGTATTCGATCGGGATATCGGCCGGTAATACCGGCAAAGCAGGTACCCTTCGCCCCGTAAAGACTAACCCACCTGAGAAGAACACCACGTGCATGACTGCCAGTCAAACCACTGGTGATGGGATTTCCTTCGAACCGTCATCGGAAGTCCGAATGATCCAGAGTCAGATCGACGAGTTCATCGAAAAGGAAATCGAGCCACTCGAGGACGAATACGATCACTTCCTCGGCGAGGAAAAGGAGTGGACGACCGTCGACGAGGACGGCATGCTCGTCGATGAGTACCTCGAACTCCGCCAGGAGATCCGGGAGAAATCGGCCGAGGCCGGCTTCTATACGATGCACATGCCAGAGCGCGTCGGCGGCGGCGGGCTCTCGGCGCTTGAGTACACGATGGTGCTCGAACACATCCACAACCGACACCCCGACGGGTTCCATACGATGATGCTCGACGGGCTCTCGGTGACGCCGTCGATCATCCCGATGTACGAGGACGACTATCTCCGGGAACACTACTTCGAACCCATCATGAACGCCCAGAAACACATGGCGTTCGGGCTGTCGGAACCGGAACACGGCTCCGATCCCCACTACATGGACACCAGCGCCGAAAAGGACGGCGACGAGTGGGTCATCAACGGGACGAAATGCCACGTGAGCAACTCACCGAACGCCGACTTCATGTTGCTGTTCGCCCGCACCTCCGAGTCCGACGGCGACGTAACGGGCATCTCGGCGTTCGTCATCGATCGGGAAAACCCCGGCTGGGAACTGGGCAAGATCCAGCGTCCGATGGGAACCGATCTGGGCAACCACGCGTTCAACCACTTCAACGACTGTCGGGTCCCCGAAAGCCACCTCATCGGCGAGGAAGGCAAGGGCTTCGTCACGGCCATGGACTGGGTCGGCGGCGGCCGCCTGTCGGTCCCGGCGCGAGCCGTGGGCCGTTCGGAGTGGATGTTCGATCAGTGTGTCGATTACGCCAACGGGCGCAAGACCTTCGGCGAGCCGATCGCCCAACGGCAGTTCGTCCAGGATCACCTCGCGAAGATGCGCACCCGCATCGAGGAGGTCCGCTGGCTCTATCGCTACTGTGCCTGGAAGATGGATCGCGACGAGGAACACCGCTGGCTCCAGAGTGCCGCCAAGTGGCGTGGCTCGGAGCTGTGGTGTGACGTCGCCGATATGGCGATCCAGCTTCACGGCGGTGCCGGCTACTGGCGGTCGCTGCCCTTCGAGAGCGAATACCGCGATGCCCGCGCGACCCGGATCTACGAGGGGACCGACGAGATCCAAAAACGGACGATCGCCAAGCAGTTCCTCGACCTCTGATCGGCCGAAGGTCGTTCGCGATCCGTTTTTCCCTCAATTGGCAGTTTTTTACGAGTCCCGCGCCTCGCCGAGCGTCTCCCGATAGGCGTCGCTTCGCTGGAGGGCGAAGAAGGTGTGCAGTTCCTTCTTGTGGCCTTCACGCGTGGGGACGCTGTCGGCCATATTGACCAGGTGTTTGATCGACCGAACCGCCGGATCGGCCCGCTCGGCGATGGATTCGGCGAACTCCCGAACCTCGGCGTCGAGTTCGTCGTCGGGATAGACGTGGTCGACGAGACCGATCTCCTCGGCCTCGGTACCCGAGACGTACCGGCCGGTCATACACAGCTCCTTGGCCATGCTGGCACCGACCCGATCGGGGAGGCGCTGGGTACCGCCGCCGCCCGGCGGGAGTGCCGTATCGATCTCGGGGTTGCCCAGTTCCGATCCTTCGGAGGCGATGAGGAAATCACAACAGAGCGCGAGTTCCATCGCGCCACCGAGACAGTAGCCACCGATCTTTGCGATGACCGGGGCGCCGTAATCGAGGATACTGTCGTACATCCGGGGCAGATCGAACCGGGTGAGATCGGCGTCGTTAAAGTCATCGCCCTCGGCCGTCGCGAACTCATCTAGATCCGCTCCCGCCGAAAAGGCCCGATCGCCGGCCCCCGAGAGGATGACGACGCTGACGGCAAAGCCATCGGCTGCGTCGTCTTGGGCACGCAACCAATCGAAGGCCTCGGCAATTTCCTCACGGGTCTTGGCGTTGATCGCGTTCAGTTTGTCGGGGCGGTTGAGCTGGACTGACGCCAGGCCGGTTGAGTCTTCGATCTCGACGGCAACCGTCTCGAAGTCGTGGTCGGGGGTGACCATACCCGCCCCACCGACGCCCCTGAAATAAACCTTGGCGAGACCGTGGCGGTGTCCGTGTTGGCACCTTTTTCAGTCCGACCACGATTAATCGAACGGGCAAGGGACTGGATTCCTCGTACAGTCGGGAATTGGTGACCGATAGGCGAGTGTTTAACCAAACAACGGTGGTACACTCCGTATGTTATCGCGTGTTCTGGTCGCGATGGACGGATCCGAAGTGGCCGAAAAGGCGCTCAAATATTCGCTTGAAAACCACCCCGATGCCGACATTACGGTCCTGACGGTAGTGGGGGAGCCATCGGCGATGTTCGGGAAGGCGACCGCGATCGCCCTTGCCGAACGCCCCGACGAAGCGATGCAGGAGCATGCCAAACTAGTACTGGATCGTGCACGGGAAATCGCCGCCGAATATGATGCCGAGATCACTACCGAGGTCAAGGCCGGTCACCCGGCCCGAGTGATCCTCGGCCGGGCCGATGACTTCGATACGATCGTGGTCGGCAGCCATGGTGGCTCCCTGGCTGACCGGGTCTTCGTTGGTAACGTCGCCGAGAAGGTGTTTCGGCGGTCGCCGGTCCCGGTGACGGTCGTCCGGTAGCGGCCTTTGCAGGGAAACGGAACGATTTGTATAGGCCCCGTGTCACGTAGTCGGTATGCGCTCGGAATTGGAGACCGTCATTGTCGAATTCGACGACGAGACGGGGATCGGCCGTATCACGCTCAACCGACCGGATAAGCTCAACGCGATGAACTCTCAGATGCGAGACGACATCGCCGCGGCGCTCGACGAGCTGGGCACCCAGGACGACGCGGCTGACGGCCTTGCGGTCCGGGTCGTCGTCATCGAGGGGGCCGGCGACCGCGCCTTTTCGGCCGGCGCTGACATCAACGAATTCTCCGATTCGACCCGGCAGGCGTTTACCTCCCATGGGACCCAGGAAACCCTCCAGGACTTCCCGGCCCCGGTGGTCGCGAAGATCGACGGCTACTGTCTCGGTGGCGGCCTCGAGACCGCGCTGGCCTGTGATCTTCGCTTTGCCTCCGATCGGAGTACCCTCGGATTTCCCGAAGTCGACCTCGGGATCCTGCCGGGCGCCGGGGGCGTCCAGTACGTCAGCCGGCTCGCCGGGCCGGCAGTCGCCACGGAGCTGGCGATGACGGGCGATCACATCAGTGCCGACCGGGCCGCCGAGATCGGCATTCTCAATGACGTCTACGCCGCCGACACGTTCGAGGAGGAAGTCGAAGGGTTCGTCGACCAACTGGCCGGCCAGCCGCCGCTGGCGCTTCGGGGGATCAAAGAATCCGCCAAGGCTGCGGTCCAGATGAACCGCAAGGAGGCCCGTGATTACGACGCCCAGCTGTTCAGTCAATTGCTCAAAACCGAGGATCACAAAGAAGGCGCCAAGGCCTTCCAGGACGACGACTACGAGCCCGAATTCACCGGAAAGTAGCGGCCATTCTCACCGGAGGGTCGTCACGAGGCTACCCATCGGCGCCCGGATCCCAGTCTTTGGCCACGGTCTCGACGCGATCGCGCAGCCAGTCGGTCGCCTCGGTGACGGTATCGGGATCCGAGCCGCTCACTCGGAGCCGGTTTGGGCCATCCGTGGTCGGATAGCTGCCGATCGTGATGTCGAACTGCTCGCGAACGCCGGTGACCGCCTCGACCATCGACCCCTCCGGCTGGGAGGTGTAGACGGTCTCGGCGACGGTTTCGCCGCTGAAATCCTCGGCGACCAGTTCGAACAACGCCTTGACCTCATCGGGAACACCCGGGAACGCATACACGTTTTCGATCACACAGCCCGGACACAGTCCCTCCGGGTTGATGAGGACCCGACTCCCGGCCGGCAGTGCCGCCCAGGCATCGATATCGAGATCGATGGTGTCGGCATCGAGCGTCTCGGGATCGACCTCGCGATACGCCGCCACCGTTTCGATGACGTCCTCGCGGACGGCCGGATCGACCGCCAGCTCACGGTCGAAGGCATCGGCGAGGGCGTCGGCAGTCACATCGTCGTGGGTGCCGCCAAGGCCGCCGGTGATGATGACGGCATCGAACATCGCCGCCCACTCCTCGACAGTCGACCGGATGAGGTCCCGATCGTCGGAGATCGTCAGGATCCGATCGACGGTAACCCCGTTATCGGTGAGCCGGCTGGCGAGCCACTTGGCGTTTGAGTTGACGATATCACCGGCGAGGACCTCGTCTCCGACGGTGAGAATGGCGACTTCCATCGCTGGGTTGGAAGTCAGCCACGAGTAAAAGCATGCTGTCAGCGGCCGGCGATGCCGAGTCGGCCGGGGCCGCGGTGTGTTCAGAACCTTCGGTCCGTCATCGATAGGGTGTCGATTCACCGATTCCGGTGGTCACTTCCACTTCGCCGGGAACGAACGATTAAAGGCGCGGCCCGGGGTTGTCCACGCCCATGTGTCGCATCCTCCCGACTGATTCCCGCAAGACGTTGAGGTGGCGTCGATGACGATGCCCGTCAACCCCGTCATGGCCGGGGTCGCCGAGAGCGACCTCGGCGAGACACCCGATCGGAACTGGCTCGAAAACGCCGCCATCGCGACCATGCGCGCCTTAGATGACGCCGGGTTATCCAAGGACGACGTCGACGGCGTGGGATTCGCTGGTGCCGATGATTACATGCCGTCGCTGGTGCTGGCGGAGTATCTCGGGATCGATCTCCCGACCCACACCGATGGCACCGAAATCGGCGGTTCGTCCTTCGAGGCGATGGTCGAACACGCGGCGCACGCGATGGCGCAGGGCAAAACCGACGTGACGGTAATCGCCTACGGGTCGACGAGCAAAACCGGCGAGGAAAACCCCTACGAGAGCGGGCAACGCGAGGATCACCCGGTGAATCAGTTCACCCGGCTCGCTGGCCTGTTCACGCCGCCGGGCGCGTACGCGCTCGGCGCCCGTCGCCACATGCACGAATACGGCACGACCCAGGAACAGCTCGCGGAGATCGCCGTTTCGACGCGGGAGTGGGCCTCGATGAACCCCAAGGCGGCCCAGCAGGATCCGATTACCGTTGAGGACGTCCTCGACTCACGGCCGATCACCGATCCGTTCAACCTCCTCGATTGCTGTCTGGTCTCCGACGGCGGTGGCGCGGTCGTGTTGGTTTCCCCGGAGAAAGCGGCGGAACTCGACATCGTCCCCGTCTCGGTCACCGGGGCGGCGTCGACGCATACCCACCGTGGCGACATCAGCGAGATGCCCGACCTCACCCAGACCGGTGCGGCCCAGAGCGGCCCCCAGGCCTTCGAGGAGGCCGGCATCACGACCGACGACATCGATGTCGCCCAGATCTACGACTCGTTTACCTACACCGTCTTGGTCACCCTCGAGGACCTGGGCTTCTGTGAGAAGGGCAAGGGCGGCGAGTTCGTCGAAGGCGGCACGCTCGGACCCGACGGCGACCTGCCGGCCAACACACAGGGTGGCGGTCTCTCGTATTGTCACCCCGGTCACTTCGGCATCTTCCTGCTGATCGAAGCGACCCGCCAGCTCCGGCACGAGTACGAAGGCGATCGGCAGGTCGACGGCGCCGAAACCGGGATCGCCCACGGCACCGGCGGGATCCTATCGAGTAGCAGTACCGTCATCCTCGAACGGGGGGTCAACTGATGAGCGACAGTATCCCCATCGAGGACAAACGCGAGAGTTGGGAGGGCCCGATTCCGCTGCCAAACGGCGTCACCGAGGAGTTCTGGGCCGGCACTGTCGACGGCGAGTTCCGCCTCCAGCACTGTGGTGACTGTGGGGAGGCCCAGTTCTATCCCCGCGTGGTCTGCAAACACTGTGGCTCGATGGATCTCGACTGGGAACCGGCCTCGGGCGACGGAACCGTCCACAGCTACATCGTCAATCACATCCCCGGCGAGGAGGGCTTCGGCGAGTTTGCCCCGTACGTGGTCGCGATCGTCGAACTCGAGGAAGGCCCGCACCTGACGGCGATGATGCCGGTTGACGGCGACGATGTCGAGATCGGAACCGCCGTCGAGGCGCGGTTCTGGCAGATCTCCGACGACACGGCGATGCCGGTATTCGTGCCGGCATAGAGACAGGTTGTCCCTAAGCCATCGGGTTCGAATTGAGCGATTTCCGTTAGTGGAGATGTAACTTCAACCTCTACAGGCGGAGTCCCCATCTACCGAGAGCATCGCCGTCCGCACAAACGGACACAAAGTGCAGTAGGGCGGGTAGATAACACTCGCTCCGATCTTGATACATGAGCACGACGTGATGACGATCTGAGTTGGCTAGAGATACTCATACACTTTCAGCAGGATCGTGGAACATGCCACACCGCCCTGATGTCACCCCCAAACCTATAAGAGCTAAAATGCTAACAGTGGTGCAACGCTTGGACGCGTACATATGAAGTCCGTGGGTCGAACACAATTGGTGGTGGCTCTTGTGCTTGTCGTGGCTCTCGCGAGTGTGGTCACCGTCCTGAGCTTCGGAGGGGTTGGCGAACGCACACCCATCGGACAGGATCGCGTCCAGTTCCGGGAAGTCAGTCAGTCGTGTGGCTTCACCTACGCGACGACCGGCGAGTCGTACGGCAGCGCGGATGGAGCGGTGGTCGTCACTGATTATGATCGGAATGGATGGCCAGATCTGCTGGCAGTTGGTGGCGACCGGCCGGTCCTTTTCGCCAATAAAAACGGGACGTTTACTCGTTCTGGCGCACTGCCGAACCGGGACTATCCGGATCTGAAGTCCGCTATCGCGTTTGATTCGAACGGTGATGGGTGGCAAGAACTGTTGTTGATCCCCCATCGGGGGATGCCGATTTTCCTTCGGAACAATGGAGGCGACTTTCATCGGGTTGACGCGGGATTCGATACGAAACTCCAATGGGGCACTGGGGCAACGGTTGCCGATTTTGATCATGATGGTGATCTCGATGTGTATATCGGTCAGAACGGTGACTGGCGGAAGGGTGTACCACGGCGAGGAGCCGATGGGGAAGCCACCAACGGCTATCTGAATCTGTTATACGAGAACGTTGGGACCGCAGACGACCCCAAGAGCGGCTTTGATCGCATCAAAAACGATGTTGTCGAAGGCTCTCGCTGGACGTTGGCGACTACCGCGGTCGATTTCACCAATGATGGCTATCCCGAAATCTACGTGGCTAACGATTACGGCTACGACGCGTTGCTCGTCAATAATGGTGATATGTCGTTCACTCGCCAACAGATGCCGAATACGAACCAACACGGGATGGCCACGGTTGTGCGGGACATCAACCGGGATGGTCGTATGGATCTGTTCGTTACGAACATCAGATTTGAATCGCCCCAGAAAGTCTGGGAAATCAACAGCGGCTTAGGGGTCCGCAATGCGGGCAATAGCCTGATGATCAATCAAGGCAATGGGAGCCTCGTAAACAAAGCTGCGGAGTATAATGTTCGTCAAGGTATGTGGGGATGGGGTGCCGCAATCGAGGACTTCGACAACGACGGGACGCTGGATATCCTTCACGCCACCAAATACTATCTCAAGGCGAGCAACGGTGGCCGCTTCCACGCCATCAAAACCCGCCCGATGTTGTGGGAACGCGGCGACAACGCCAGCTTCAATCGTCGTGACTCGGCAGCAGCTGGGTTGAACAATTCCAACGGTCGTGGGCTCGCAACATTGGACTTCGATCGTGATGGTGATCGCGATACGGTGATTGCCGACACTTCACATCAGTTCAAACTCTACGAATCCGTCGATGATGACGGCCATTGGCTGCAAGTACATGTCCGCGGTGATGGCCAAACAGCGATTGGAACCCGAATTCAGGTCGTTACCGACAGCGGCAGAACGTTAACTCGCGTTCAAACCAGTCGGTCTAACTTCTTTGCCCAATCGACGCGCGTGATGCACTTCGGACTGGGGCCGGATGAAGTCAAGCAAGTCCGTATTGTTCGTCCGGATGGGACAGAAGTCGTATTCGATGACGTGATGACAAATCGGCGGCTCATCGTCACGGCGGATAACACACTCCAGAGCATGGACCCGAAATCGAGTGGTTGTTGATTTACGGTGAGTAGCAGAGAAACAGTATCGGGTCGATTCGTTGATTGAACAGACCGGTGACGTAGTCCCTGATCGGGAGATGGTTGCCAGAAGTTGATTCGATCGATCACGAAGTTCCCAGGTGACAGAAAACTGTGATTAATTGGATCCCATCTCAATAACAGGGAGAGCTCGCTCTCCCCTGGGAGGTGCTAAAAATGTCGCTCGATTTTTCACATCGATATAATGACGAATACCGTGGTCATCGTCGTCGACTTCGTCGTCGAACTGGTGGCTGTTCATCGCTTTGCGTGTGTCGATGAAATCTCCGATTCCGGCCTGCCAAAATGCTCCATGAAGCCCTGGCCTGACTGTTGAATTGAAATCCCGGCGGAGGACGACCGGGTCGAAATCGTCATCGCGAGCTTGGGCGAGCTTTTGTCCGTGGCCAATGATACCTCGTTTCTCTGCGTCCTCATCAAGTCGCTCGACATCCTCCGGGATCTTGCGGGATGAACTCCCTAGAGAGTGACCAATTTCGCCGACCATCTCCTCGTCGTGTCGAGGAGTGTATATTTGATCGATGCGCTCGGGATGGTCGTTTTCGCTGTACCAATCATCGACATTGGTTTCAGTAAACGAGATCATTTGCGTGATGCCACCTGCGAACTGTCCGTTCTGGATTGTCACTTTTTCTTCGGGTGGCTGATTATCGGCGAATGAGGCTTTGAAACCGAGTGCGAGCGGCGACTCATCAGGGATGTTTTCGTTGTCATACTGGATTGCCGGTTGCCCCCGTGATGAGAAGCCACTGCGACGTTCAGCCCGTTCGAAAAGGCCCGTCAGATCGCTTTCGACGGTAATACCGTTGACTGACTCGATTTCCCCGAACAGTGCTGCTTCCGTGGCCAACACGATCGAGGCGAAGTCACTACCGAAATGAAAGAGCGCATCGTGAGTCACAGGCTCCACATCGCCGGTTTCATCGAGCGCTTCAATCAGCGTCGATGGGCGTCTGAGATCAGTCGCCATTGTCTCGAGACTACTTCCGACCTTCTCGAAGTATGAGGGGCTGTACCCGAAAGTAAACAGTAGCCCCTCGTGCTGGGGGGCGTCCATATCGCCGCCGGTACCTCGTTGGAATGCGCGTTCGATTGTTCTGAACGCCCCCTTGACCTGTTGACGCGCACTCTTCGTCGGTGGTGTCGGACCGACGTAATCGACGAAGAGCATTACTTGATGTTGTGGGACGACAGTATTGCCGAACTGGTCCCTGACGAGATAGTCTTGCCAGAAATGCTGGCCCTTCGGAAGGGTTGATGGATCCTCGACACCCTGCGGAAAGGACTGTTTGGCCAAACTCTCGGTGGTTTCAGCTGGTGTCGGGGTTCCGGTTGTCTCGGGTGGCTCTCCGTCATCACGTTCGAATTGCAGACAGGCACTGAGCGCACTCGTCCCGCCGATAGCAACAGCCGATCGGAGAAAATCACGACGCGAGGGGCCGTCGTCGTCCTCATCATCCGCGTGACTGCATGGCACACCCGGAGTTACTATTGACTCAATATAGCTTTTTGGTTCAACACGACGCCGTGGCGGCTGGGAGTCGGTCGAGCCGTTGCTCCCACTACGTGTCGAGTGGCCAGACTGGATCCTTCAGTTCGTCGAGCCTTCCAGCAGTCTCGTCGGTGATTCGATACCCGTCGGGTGTTTCTTCGATCCGACCGTTCCGACGGAGGTGATCGAGGTGGGCGAACGCTTCTCCCGGGCCGTGGATGATATGGATGTTCTCGAGGGAGCCAAACAGCGCCGCACTGACGTCCCATGCACTCGCGGGCCCGAAGTCGTTGAGCGCCTTGAGCACTCGATAGGCCCGCTCCTCGTGATGGTGATAGATCTCCTCGGCCCGGGCCGCCGGATCTTCGATCGGATCGCGGTGGCCCGGTAACGCGCGTTTGAAGCCACCCTCCATGAACGACTGTAGCGTCGAAAGATACGCCTCGAGTGGCCGATCGACTCGGATGTCGGCACCGCCGATGTTCGGCGTGTAGACCGGCAACAGCGCGTCTCCGGAGTAGATCTCGTTGTCGGTGGTCACAAAGGCCGTCGAACCCCGCGTATGGCCTGGCATGTGGCGGGCTTCGAGGGTTGTCTCGCCGACGTCAAAGGGGTCCCCATCGACGAGCGGTTCAAGCGAGAGTGCCTCTCCGTAGAGGCTCGGGCCGCTGAGAAACGAGAGGAGTTCCTCCTTTTTATCGGCGGGCATCCCCCACTCGTCGAACCGACGACGCTGCAGCGATTCGTACTCCTCCCAGGCGGTCTCGTCCTGGGCGACCATCGGGGCGTCTGCCTCGTGAACGTGGACGGTGGCGTCACTTTCGGCCTGGATCGTCGCGGCCAGGCCGCTGTGGTCGGCGTGATAGTGGGTCAGGATGATCCGTTCGATATCCTCGAAGCCGACCCCCGCCTCGGCCAATCCCGAACGGAGTTGCTCTTCGGTTGCCGTCGTGGCGACACCGGTATCGAGGAGCGTCGTTTCGCCCTCGGTGAAGAGATAGGCGTTGTTTTGGCCCTCGAAGACGGTGTTTTGCAACTGGATCCGGTGCACACCGTCACGGACTCCGACAGCTGTTGTTAGGGTTTCGTTCCATCCACGTGGTTGCCGATTCTTCCATCGACTGCCACTCGTTCGTATCGAGTCGTTGAGGGGAACACTGATGCCCAGGTCGTGTGAATGCCTTCGGACTGATGGATTGGAGCACGATTCGGTCCGATTTCCCGGTTCTCGGTGAATGTGTCTACCTCAATACGGCCAGTGCGTCGGCAACGCCGGCGGCCGTCGCCGAGGCCGTCGAGCCCTTTTTTGAGGAAAAGAGCCGTGGCTATCTCTCGGGTGGCTGGAACGACCAGAAAGACCGGTGTCAAAGGGTGATCGCCGACCACATCGGCGCCGATCCCGAGGAGATCGTCTTCGTCTCGAATACCACCGAAGCCATCAACCTGTTCGCGGCGGCCGTCGATTGGACCGCCGGCGATGAGATACTCATCACGGAGGGGAACTTCCCGTCGAACGTCTACCCGTGGCAGTTTCACACCGACGAGACGGTGGCCGTTCGAACGGTGGATGTGACCGCGTCGGATCCACCTACCGCGGCCATTGAATCGGCGATGAGCGATCGAACCCGGGTTGTCGCCGTCCCCCATGTCAGTGCCAAGACGGGCACGCGACTCGACCTCGATGCCCTCGGCGAGATCGCGACCGAATACGACGCACGGACGTTTGTCGATGGTATCCAAGCATTCGGGTATCGCATCCCCGATGTCGACGGTCTCGACAGTTACGCGGCGGCGGCGTTCAAGTGGTTGCTGGGGCCGTTTGGCGTTGGAATCTGGTATCTGGATGCTGCAACGGCCGAGGAGCTGTCCCCGCCGATGGTCGGGTACGGCGCCGTCGAGGGTCGGGGCGCTTACGATACCGAGACGTACACGTTCATCGACGGTCCACAGAAATTTCAGTACGCCCACGCGAACTACCCGGGAATCTACTGTCTCGAGGCCTGCATCGAGTACCTCGAGACGATCGGATTCGAGCGGATCCGCGACCGTGTCCGTGAGCTCACGGGCGGCCTCTACGACGGGCTGGCCGCGATGCCCGCCGTGTCGGTTCATACGCCCCGGGACCACCGTGGCGCGATCATCACCTTCGAACACGCGTCGGTCGACCCGGAGACCGCGGTGGATCGGCTTGCCGACGATGACATCCATGTGGCCGCCCGTGGTGGCCGAATCCGCGTCTCGCCACACTTCTACAATAATCGGACGGACATCGATGCGGTGCTTGCGGGCGTCGAATCGCTTTGATGGACTTAATCGGTGTCGTCTCCTGCCGGCGCGACGGTGTCTATGTTTCCGAGCCCTAAAGAGTTAAATCGGGGCCGGGGCATGGTCGGACCGTCCATGACAATCGTAGACCACGTCGCCGTGATCGGCGGCGGCGTAATGGGCAGTGGCATTGGCCAGGCACTCTTACAGGGCGGCTATTCGGTGAGCATTCGCGATATCGAGGAGGACATTCTCGATGACGCCCACGAACGGATCGTCTCGGGGAACTATGGCCTCCAACGAGCTGTTGACGGTGGCTACCTCGACGAAGCGGAAATGGAAGCCGCCCTCGACCGGCTTGAGATGACGGTCTCTCTCGAGGAGGCCGTATCCGGGACCGACCTCGTCATCGAGGCCGTCCCCGAGGATCTCGCGCTCAAAGGCCAGGTGTTCCAGGAACTCGACGATGCCACCGAGGATGACGTGCCGCTGGCGTCGAACACCAGCGGGTTCTCGATCGCCGCGATCGCAAACGCCGTCGATGATCCATCCCGGGTCGTCGGCGCACACTTCTTCAATCCGGCCCAGATCATGGATTTGGTCGAGATCGTCAAAACACCACAGACCGACGAGGACGTGACCCACCTCATCGAGGATATCGTCAACGATCTCGACAAAGCGCCGATCGTGATCGACGACGCACCCGACGAGTACGGGTTCGTCGCGAACCGTGCGTTCGGTGCGCTCCGGGAGGAGGCCAGGAAGATCGTCCGCGAGGGCGTTGCCACCGAGGAACAGGTCGACACCGCGCTCGAAGAGGGTTACAACCTCCCGATCGGTCCGTTTTCGATGCCTGGTCTCGGCGAGGAGTGGGATTAGGGGCGCTTCGGTTCGGTCCCCACGCCAGGTGTGACAATGACCGTGCCGTCGCCGGTTTGACTACCTTTAACTCGGCCGGTGTGATCAGCACGTATAATGAGTGAGTCGGACACTGCACGACAACAGCCACCGCCAGGGTCGCCATCGGTGCATCGGCTCGGCTTTACGACCGACTGGGCACCAGGGACCGCGTATGCCTATCTGATCGATGGTCCCGAACCAATTCTGATCGATGCGGGTGTGCCCGGCGAGGATGCCTATGAGGAATTCACAGCCGAACTAGCCGCCGTTGACTATGCCATCGAAGACATCGACCATCTCCTCTTGACCCACCCCCACGACGATCACATGGGCCAGGTCCCGGCCGTCATCGAGGAGACCGATGACGTCACGATCTACGTCTATGAGTCGGTGCGCGACCGGATCGAGCGCCCGATCGGCCGGATTACCGAATGCGTTCGTGCTAATGCTACTGGGGCCGGACTTGAGGAGTCGCGTGTCGATGACATCGTCGAGGGGGCCGTTGAATCGGCTCGGGAGAAACGCGAGCTCCTCCCGATCGAAGCGATCGATGTCGAACTCGTTCATGGGGAAACGTTCACAGTAGCGGGCCACCGATTCGAGGCGATCTATACGCCGGGCCACCAGGCGGATCACATTTGTTTTCAGCTGGCGATCGATGGCAACTACGGGGATGTCATGTTCAGCGGTGATGCCCTGATCGAGCCCTTCCGGGCCGTTCCGGTCCACGTGGGGTTCGACGCCGGCGTCTACGACTGTCTGTCGGCGTACTTGACTGCGTACGATCGGCTTGCCGGGCGGGACGTCGCCTGGGTCAACCCGGGCCATGGCCCGCAGTTCGAGCGCTATGCGGCGACCGTTGCGAACTCCCGATCGGACATCGAATCGGTCATCAGCGCCGTCGAAACGATTGTCGAGGACGACGGTCCCGTTTCGCCGGTGGATATCACCGTGACCCGCAAGGGGGGTCTCGAGTATCTCACGAACCTCATGGATACAATGGGTGCCCTTGGCTACCTTGAGACACAGGGACGGATCGTCTACGACGTCACCGCCGATGGCGTTCGGTTATATCGACCATCCTGATCCCCGGCGCAATCCAGGGTTTCGAGATGGGTCGTTCGTGCGGCCCATCCACGGTTGCGCACGGTTCTTAAGAGCTATCGGCCCGAGCCGACGGTATGGGAATAGATCGCCGGCGGTTGCTCGCGCTCGTGGGGACGGGCGTGACCGCGGTCGCCGGCTGTACCCGCGGATCGACCGTCGGATCGACGGACCCACCGGTCGATTCCACGACCCCCGAGCCGCTTGCTAAACACGGGGTCCCCTCGACCATCTGTGCGGAGGATCCGGCAGCGAATCCGGGTATCCCGGCGATCGTCGAGCCGGCGTTCGCCCGTGATTGGGCGGCCATTACCGTCCCGGAACGGTATCGATCGGATCCATCTGTTGATGGGCTGACGCCCGAACAGACGGTTATCGGGCTCGTCATCGACGGGCAGGCGCGTGCCTATCCTTTGGAGGTTCTCTATTACCACGAGATCGTCAACGATCGGATCGACACCGCGACGACTGATCGATCGATTCTCGTCAGTTTCTGTCCGCTGTGTAACAGTGGCATGGTCGCCGACCGAACGATCGATGGTACGCCGACGGAGTTTATCGTCTCAGGGTTGCTCTGGAAACCGCCGCGACTCGAACAATCGGCCAGCGTGGTGGCCAATCGCACGTTCGGGGCCGCCCGCCGGAACGGCAGCACCGCGGTTTCACATTCGGGAAATCTCGTGATGATCGACCGAGCGACCGGGAGTTACTGGAGTCAAATCCTCGCGCAAGCGATCTGTGGACCGTTGCGAGGTCGCCAACTATCGATCGTCCCCTCAACCGTGACGACTTGGCAGGACTGGCAGGCCACTGCCCCCGAGACCGAGGTCCTCCTGCCGCCACCGCATTCCCGGAGTGTTGCCAGTAACTGAGACTTCGGATCGGGTAGTGCGGTCGGCGGTATGCTCCGTCGCTATTGGATATTACTGTCTCATAACGGGCAGGAATGGCCATACGCCACCCGATTCGAAAGCGGAAATCCCCTTTGTAACAACAACGTATTTAGGCCGCTTATCTGTACTGCGGAGTATGTCCACATGGGCCGAACAGAAACCGTCCGGAGACTACTATCAGGTCCTCGATCCTGATGGGAACGTCGTCAACGAGCCGCCGGATCTCGATGACGACACGCTGATTCGGATGTACCGAATCCTGGTCAAGACACGGAAATTCGAAAACCGAACCCTCAAGCTACAACGATCCGGTGAGCTCAACCTCGCGACGGCCTCGACCGGCGAGGAGGCGACCCCGCTTGGAAGCGCTGCCGCCCTTGAGGAAGGCGACTGGATCTTCCCGTCGTATCGCCAGAGCCCGGCCTCGTATTATTGGGGCGGGCGTATCGACCGTCAACTCGCCGGCCGGATGGGTGCC
Organism: Chewarchaeum aethiopicum (SeqCode); assembly: GCA_034190395.1. Lineage (GTDB taxonomy): Archaea > Halobacteriota > Halobacteria > Halobacteriales > Hikarchaeaceae > Chewarchaeum > Chewarchaeum aethiopicum. Next base: position 10,301 of record JAXINS010000113.1, on the reverse strand, counting down.
ACGGCCGCCGACATCGAAGAACATCTCGGCGAACCCGAGGAGAAACCGGTCAACTTCACCCCGGTCTACGTCCCGCTGGCGACGAACATCCCCAACGCGGCTGGATTTGCGATGATCGATGGCTTCGAGGACAACGACGTCGTGACCATGGCCTACATCGGCGATGGGTCAACCAGTCAGGGCGATTTCCACGAGGGGTTGAATTTCGCGGGAGTCTTCGATGCCCCGCTGGTCACGGTGTGTCAGAACAACCAGTGGGCGATCTCGGTACCCGCCGAACGCCAGACAGGGGCCGAAACCTTCGCCCAGAAGGCCGTCGCCCACGGCATTCCACACGAACGGGTCGATGGGAACGACGTGCTTGCCGTCTATGAGAAGACCAAAGAGGCCGTCGACCGGGCCCGCAACGGTGGCGGCCCTGGCTTTATCGAGTGTGTGACCTACCGGCTTGCGGCCCACAACACCGCTGACGAACCCAGCAAGTATCGTGACGAGGACAAACTCGATTATTGGCGCGAGCGCGATCCGATCGACCGATTCGAGGCTTACCTGACCGACGAAGACGTCCTCGACGACGACGATGTCGACCGGATCGACGAGGAGATCACCGAACTGGTGGACGAGGCCGTTCAGACCGCCCGGAACATCCCCGCAAACCCCGATCCGATGGGCATGTTCGAGAACCACCTCCAGGGCGAGCCGTCCTGGCATCTCAAACACCAGATGGAGGAACTGGAGGCCGAACTCAACGGCGAGAATCCCTTCGTCGATTACGACGGGAGTGGTCTCTGATGAGCCGCGCCGAATCAACGAGCGGCGACACCGCGAACCGCCTGAATATCATCTCGGCAGTCAACGAGACGCTGTTTCAGGAGATGGATCGCGACGAGTCGGTCCGGGTGTTGGGCTACGATGTCGGCCCGATCGGCGGCGTCTATCGGGCGACTGAGGGACTCCACGAGGAGTTCGGTGGCGAGCGAGTCATCGATACGCCGCTGTCGGAAAACGGCATCCTCGGAACGGCCGTCGGGATGGCCATGCACGGCGAACGGCCGGTCGCGGAGATCCAGTTCCTGGGGTTCATCTATCCCGCCTTCGGGCAGTTCATGTACTCCGTCGCGAAGATGCACCAGCGCTCGGGCGGGCAGTTCGACATGGCGATGACGATCCGGGCGCCGTGTGCCGGCGGTATCCGGGCCAGTGAATTCCACTCCGAGTCGACGGAGACGTACTTCGCCCATACGCCCGGGGTGCGTGTCGTCGTCCCCAGTACGCCCTATCAGACCAAGGGGCTGCTGGCGGCGAGCATCCGCAACGACGACCCGGTGATGTTCATGGAGCCGAAGTCGATCTACCGGGACGAACGCCAGGAAGTCCCCGAGGAACCGTACACCCTGCCGCTCGATGAAGCCCGCATCGTCCAGGAAGGCGAGGACATCACCGTCCTGACGTGGGGGGCGATGGTCCGCCATGTTGAGGCGGCTGCCAACGCGGTCGACGCCGATGTCGAGATCGTCGACGTCCGTAGCATCTCGCCGCTTGATGTCGAAACGATCCTCGAATCCGTCAAAAAGACCGGTCGGTGTGCGATCTTTCAGGAAGCTCGTCGGACCCTCGGGGTCGGCTCCGAACTGTCGGCCCTGGTCAACGAGTATGCACTCGATCACCTGAAAGCGCCGATCAAGCGGGCGAGTGGCTTCGATGTCCACTTCCCCTTGGGGGCGGTTGAGGACGACTACCTCCCCGATGAACAGCGCGCCGAATATCTCATCGAGGCGGTCATGGACTATCAGTTCTGATCGCCGCCGATACCAGATTTCCATCCAACAATGAGCGAATCCACCCAACTGTTTGAATTCCGACTCCCGGACGTCGGCGAGGGGCTCACGGAAGCCGAGATCGATCAGTGGCTCGTCGAGCCCGGCGACGAAGTCGAAGAAGGCCAGCCGATCGCCGAGATCGAGACCGACAAGGCACTCGTCGAGATCCCATCGCCCTGTCCAGCGGTTATCCGTGAGCTTACCGTTGCTCCCGGCGATATCGCCGCTGTCGGTGACGTGATCGCCGTCCTCGAAGCCGAAAACCCACCCCAACATCTCCTCGAACAAAGTCGGGATTTAGCCGACCGGGAAGCGGCTGATGCGACCGCCGAAGCCGAGAGCTCGGACACCGAAGCGAGCGGGGCGAGAGAGTCCGAACCAGCAGCCACGTCGGAACCGGAACCCGATTCGACGGGGGGTGGGGCCGAATCCCCGACAGCGACAGCCGACTCGAGCGACGGCGACAGCGGCTCCGATCGCGTCTTCGCTGCCCCAAGCACCCGCCGATATGCCAGCGAGCACGATGTCGATCTCGCGAACGTCGAGGGGTCCGGCCCCGGCGGCCGAATCCTCAAAGACGACGTCGATGCGTACTTAGAGGCCCAATCACCCGAACCGGCCACCCCAGAGCCCGAACCTGAACCCGAGACGCCCGCCGAACCGACTACTGGTGCTGGTGGCACGGCGGCCGAGACGGCGGACATCGAGGGCGAAGGGACACTCACCACCGACCAACATGGCGAGGTCATTCGCCGGCCGCTGAAGGGATTGCGCAAGACCATCGCCGACAACATGGCCCGCTCGTGGGAGAAGGTCCCCCGAGTTACCTCGGGCTATTCGGTACCCGCCGAGAACCTCATCGAGCTCAAAAACAACCTCGATGAGAAACACGACACCCACATCACCTACACGCCGATCATGGTGAAGGCGGTCGTCCCAGCACTCCAGGAGTTCCCGATGGTCAACGCCACCATCGACGACGAAAACGACGAGATCATCGAGAAACAGTACTACAACATCGGTGTGGCCACCCACACCGAGGCCGGCCTGATCGTCCCCGTAATCAAAGACGTCGACCAGAAATCGATCGTCGAGATCGCCGAGGAACTCAACGAGATCGTCGAACAAACCCGCGATCGCTCGGTCAGCGCCGAACACCTCCAGGGGAGTACCTTTACGATCACTAACACCGGCAGCCATGGCGGCGACAGCGGGACGCGTGGCACGTTCGGGACGCCGATCGTCAACCATCCCGAAGTCGCCATCTTGGGGATGGGCCGGATCCGCAACGAGGTCGTCCCCGTCAGCGACGACGAAGTCGGCGTCGAGAAACGGCTCAGTCTGACCTTCGCGTTCGATCACCGCATTATCGATGGCATCACGGCCGGTCAGTTCATGAGCATGGTGACCTCCTCGATCGAGGATCCCGACATGCTCCTCTCGCGGCTCTGATAGCGGGTAGCGGATCGGCGACCCGTCGTACTTTCCTCGTTGACGAACGTCAAACACCGAGCTATCGGTGCCTTCACACGTCGCTTTGCCACCGACTGAACGCGTGTGATCCGCCGATCGAGGCCATATAACCGATGACCAAATAATAGAGAAATTTCGTGATGCCGACGGTGACGACTTGTGCCAGGAACGGGATTATGAGCGCGTTCCGCGAGGCTTGGGTGTACCCAAGGATATACAGCGGCGCGATCTGGCCAGCCATCATCACACCGATCCCGCTTAGGAAACAGACGATGACTGTGTAGATACTCTCGCCGAGGGAACGGGCGAAGAGATAGCTGAACACCCCGGCAAGTATCACGAAGAGAACCGGATAGCCGCTGAACTCTTTGAACGCCATTACTTTCGGCTGGGTCGAGACGAACATCGCCGCCCCACCGATCCACCCACACGCGATGCCGATGCCCAGAATCCGGAGATACTGTCGGCCGTCCATCCGTCAGACCCCCACGAAATCGGATCCAGGATGGAGCTGTATCCCTTTGGTCTCTGCCGATTGTGGTGTCGGTGTCGATTGAGCCCGTGGATCCGGTGTCCCGATAGTGAGTACGATCTCCGAGTCGACGACACTCGCCCAGACGTACCCATCGATTCGGATCTCGTCCGGATTGAATTCCTGTTGCACCTTCTGGCGGTGTTGTTGTTTGACCGGTAATTCGATGGTCTTCGTCTCCGTATCGGTGGCCGACACTGTCCACGTGCCGAAGTCGGTCGACCGATCGGTGATGGGAATGCCGTCCATCTTGACGTCAAGGACGATCGACCACACGGTAAACTGGTGGCGAGTGGGGTTTTTGATCCGGATCGTGATGGCGACCGCGAGATCCGATCCCGATCCCACGAGTTCCGTGTCGACGACTTCGCCGGTCGCATTTTCGGTGTTCAAACTCGCGATATACGCCGATTCGGTCATGACAAACGCACTGGTCGTGAACACGAGACAGGCACCGAATAGACCGACCAACAGCAATCGGTTACGTGACACCATTACTCGTTCACAGGGACGTCATTCAGGTTGTTGCGGTGGGACGAACGTCTTCAGGGCGACGGTCATAAGTCGGTTATGGGCCGCTCAGTCAGTCCCCGAACCTTCGGCCGTGCCGGCCCCAGCAGCCTCGGAATCCGACAGACCGGCAGCGGCGGTGTCGGGATCCTCATAGAGGTGACAGGCGACCTGCCGACCGTCTGAGTCCGGTCGAACAGCGATCGGCGGTTTCTCGGTTTTACACCGGTCGCCGATCTCCTCCTGGCGGTGACAGCGGGGATGGAATGAACAACCGGATGGCGGATCGATCGGGGAGGGTGGTTCCCCTCGAAGTTCGACCACGTCGTCGGGATCTTGTTCTTCCCCGATCGGATAGATCGCCGAGAACAGCGCCTCCGTGTACGGGTGTTTGGGATCGCTGAAGACTTCCTCGGTGGGGCCCTGTTCGACGACTTCCCCGAGGTACATGACGGCCACCCGGTCACAGATGTAGTTGATGACCGAGAGGTCGTGACTGATGAACATGAACGTCAGGTTGAGTTCGTCTTTGAGCTCGTTGAGTAGTTCGAGGATGCGGGCCTGCACCGAGACGTCGAGTGCGCTCGTCGGTTCATCCAGCACCAGAAACTCCGGTTCGAGCATGAGCGCCCGTGCGACACCGATCCGTTGTTTCTGGCCGCCGGACAGTTCGTGCGGAAAGCGGGACCGATAGGTTGCCGGCTTGAGATCCATTCGCTCAAGCATCTGGTTGATCTTCTCGTCGGCGTTTTCGGTCTGATCGTGGATCTTCAGCGGCTCCATCAGGGTCTTTTGGACCGTCCGGCGGGGGTTGAGACTGGAGTCGGGATCCTGGAACACCATCTGAATTCGCCGCCGGAAGTGTTTGAGCCGGTCGTCGCCGATTTCGGCGAGGTCCTCGCCGTCAAAATAGATCGAACCACTGGTCGGTTCGAGCAGCCGCATGACCGTCTTCCCAAGGGTTGTCTTCCCACAGCCCGATTCCCCAACGATGCCCAGTGATTCCCCTTTCTTGATGTCCAGATCGACGCCGCGAACGGCTTTGACGCTCCCGACCTGTCGCTTGAGCAGCCCCTCACGGATCGGGAAGTGCTTGTGCAGGTTCTGGAGATCGACGTAGGCCTGTGGTTCGCTCATACTGATTCGACCTCCCAACAGGCTCCGAGATGATCCGGATGCCCCTCGCGTTTCTGTTCGAGTTCCGGTTTGTTGTCCTGGCAATACTCTTGGGCTAAATCACACCGTTCGTAGAACCGACAGCCGTCGTTGGGATCGACGACATCGAGTACTGTCCCCTCGATCGAATCGAGGCGCTCCTGTGTCTCTCGGATCCGCGGGATCGCCTCAAGGAGCCCTTGTGTGTAAGGATGCACCGGGTCGTTGAGGACCTTGTCGGTCGGGCCGACCTCGGCGGTCTGGCCAGCATACATCACGACGACCCGATCGCTCATCCTAGAGATAACACGGAGGTCGTGGGTGATCAGGATCACCGACAGCCCGTAGCGATCCCGGAGATCGTCGATCAGATTGAGGATCTGGGCTTCCGTCGTCTTATCGAGTGCTGTGGTCGGTTCATCCGCAATAAGCAAGTTCGGTCGACAGGCCAGTGATTTCGCGATCAATACCCGCTGTTTCATGCCCCCGGAGAATTCGTGGGGATAATCGCCGTACCGTTCCTCGGCCGAGGGAATACTCACTTCGTCCATCAACCGGATCGCTTCTTCTTTGGCCTCGTCCTCGTCCATGCCGGCGATCTCCCGGGCGGCCTCGGCGATCTGTTCGCCCACCGAGTACGTCGGGTTGAGGGCGTTCGTCGGGTTCTGGAAGATCATCGCGATCTCGTTGCCCCTGATTTGCGTCCGCATCTCCCGGTCGGAGAGGTCAAGCAGGTTTTGCCCTTTGTAATTGACCTCCCCGCCGACGATCTTGCCCGGCTCTCGAATCAGCCGTTGGATGGATCTGACGGTGACGCTTTTGCCACACCCGGATTCACCGACGATGCCGATGACCTCATCGTTGTTAACGGTCAACTCGACACCGTCCAGTGCCTGCACTGTGCCCCGGTAAGTTTCAAAATGGGTCCTGAGGCCAGAAACCTCAAGGATAGGTGAATCTTCTTGTTGAGATTCGGCCTGTACAGACATATTATCTACGTCTTTTGATCGGACTGAAGGTGATAAACCTTAGGGAATTGTTGACGTGGGCCTGGGATATTTGCCGGAAAAAGTGTAAGCAAGCGGAGTGGTTACCGATGAAATCACTCGTTGGGATCGATTTAGCTGGCTGTACCGCTGATTGACAGGGTGATCGCTCGTTTTCGCGCAAGCGGTCACTCGGGGTCGATCAGGTTCCTGGTCCCGAGCGATCGATCTCGATTCCCCGGGCAGCCAGTTCATCGAAGATCGCCGAAAGCAGCCCCTGGTCGGCGGCGAGTGTCTCCGGGGCGACTAAGCCGGTGTCTTCGATCCTGCCGGCCAGTAGTTTTTGCGCGACGATAGAGGCGGTAAAGCCCGTTGTCCGGGCCATTGATGTCATGTCGGTGTCAGTGTCGTACCGATCGACCATCGATGCCTCATATCGTTCGCCCGCATTGTTTTCCACCTCAACTCGGAGGACCGTCAGGTCTTCTTCATCGCCTAAATAGAGATCCGGCGTGAGCAGTTCCGTGAGGAATTCCCGGGGTGAAATCTCCATCCCGTTGATCTCCATTGGCGTTTCATCGAGAAGCCCACACTCACGAAGCGTCTTGGCCTTCATGCTGTGGCCCGGATACCGGATCGTTTTCTCCTCTAAATTGGGCACCGTATCGAACGTGTACGGCAGCGTTCCAAGCCCATCAGTATAGAAACACTCCAGTTCACCGACGCCCTCGAATCGAACCGATTCCGTCCCCGACAGCGGCGGCACCTCGATTCGCTCGCCGTCCCGGACGATCGTCGCCGGTCGGGTGTAGGCGTTCCAGACACTGTTGAGATGGAAGACGACACGATATTCAAGCGGCGGTTGTGGATCCGCTGGGATTCCGCCGACCTTGATCGAGGCCGATTCGGGCTCATCAACTCGGTAGATGCCATCCCCGGCGAGCATGTTGCTGATCCCTGGCGCGACGCCACAGCCGGTGATCATCGTGACATCCTGCTCACTGGCTGTTTCCGCGAGTTCCCGCTGTTCTTCCTCGAACGCGAGATCGATCGCATCGATGCCGGTATCCACGATACTCGTTAGGGCGGGGACGCTGAGCTCGTGGGGCAACGCGTTGATCACGAGTTCTGGGGCTTCAGCCTCGAGGAACTCACCATATGCCGATCGTGACGCGATGTCGACAGTAGTCGTTGTGACTTGATCACCGTCGACGAAATCGGCCGCCGTCGCAAGTGTTGTCTCGTCGGCATCGACGAAGACGATATCTTCCTTGCTGTGGTTTACAAGATCGTACCCGATGGCCCGGCCCATGAGACCGGCGCCGTTGATATGTATGGTCATGATCGCCGATAGCGGATCGATCCAGAGGATCCTCGAAAAGGTTCCGGATATGATCGCTCACTGCGGGAGTTCCAACATCGGCCCGGAGTCCCAACCGATCGGCCACGCTATGGAGCTACCGCCAACGAAGAAATCGGAGTGGTCGTTACTCGAGTCGGGATTTGGGATCGAGGATGTCCCGTAACCCGTCGCCGATCAGGTTATACCCCATGACGGTGATGAAGATGAACATCCCGGGGAAGAACGAGTACCACCAGGTCTCCGGCATATACTGGCGGCCATTCGCCACCATTAATCCCCATTCCGGTGTCGGGGCTGAGGCGCCGACACCGATGAACGACAGGGCTGCCGTCACGAGAATGACGACGCCCATGTCCATCGTCGCCTGGACCAACAGGCTGGTAACACTGTTTGGCAACAGATGGAGGAACATGATCCGTGGCGAACTGGCTCCCAGACTCTCGGCGGCTTCGATGTACTCGTTTTGTTTCACCTCCTTGACCTCGCTGCGTAACAGCCGTACGTACCATGGCCACCATGTAATCGTCAACGCGAGCATCACGTTACCGAGACTCCGGCCGAGTGCACCGGCGATCGCGACCGGCAGGATCAACCGCGGGATCGAGACGAACACGTCTGTCACCCGCATGATGAGCATCTCTGTTCGTCCTCCTAAATATCCGGCTGCGACGCCAAGCGGTATCCCGATTAACAGTGCTGCGCCGACGACCTGTAGGGCGATCCGGACGGAGATCCGGGCGCCGAACAGGACCCGTGAGAAGATATCACGGCCGAAGTGATCGGTGCCGAAGGGATGTTCCAACGATGGGCTCTGGAACCGCTGGTCGAATTTCGTCACGGAGCCGCGATCAGCCGGGTACGGAGCGATCACCGGGGCTAGCAAGCCCAGAACGGCGATCATCGTGATGAGGAAGATACCGACGATCGTCAACTGATTTTTCCGGAGGATGTATATCGACCGTCGGATGTTCTCGAAGAGACCGCGGTGCTCTTCAGTGATCCACTTCCGTAATCGTTCGATCCGTCCGGGTTCTGAGGTTGCCATGTTAACCACTCGCCTCCACTTCGGGGTTGACGTAGGTGTGGGTGAGATCCACGAGGAAGTTCACTATGAGATAGCCCATTGCAAACATGATCGTGACGCCGACGATCGCATTGAAGTCCGATGAGATAACGCCGTTATACAGGAAGAGTCCGATCCCGTTGATGTTGAAGATAATCTCGATTACGACGGATCCACCCAGGAGGACACCGTAGGACAGTCCGGCGGCCGTGATCGTTGGCATGATCGCATTCCTGAGCGCGTGTTTGACAACGATCGTTTTCGGTTTGTATCCGTGGGCACGCGACCATTCGATGAAGTCCTCGTTGAGAGTATCGATCATTGAGGACCGCATAATCCGAGTTACTTGAGCCAGCGTGCCGAGTGATAACAGTATGACCGGCATCATCATATGTTGGGCTACATCGATGAATGTCGCCGGCTCGAGCGCCAGTGCGGCGTCGACCGTATACATCCCGGTGACTCGAGGGGGTGCCATATCGGGGTTGCTGATTCGACCATCGACCGGGAGGAGATCGAGATAGAAATAAAACACCAACTGGGCGACAATTGCGGCCCAAAAGCGCGGCAATGAAACGCCACTGATCGCTAATATCCGAGAGCCGTGATCGAGCGCATTGTTCTGTTCGAGGGCCGAAAGGATTCCCAGCGGAATTCCGACCAACATCGCGAAGATAACGGCCAACGTCGTCAACTCAAGGGTCGCCGGAAACCGAAGGCCGAGTTCCAAGGCGACTGGCCGCTCCGTGGCGATCGATTGTCCCAAATCTAACCGGAAGAGGAAGTCACGGAAGAAATCGAAATATTGCACGTACAGCGGATCGTTAATTCCATAGGCTTCACGGATCCGTTGGATCTGTTCCTGGGTCGCTTTCGGGCCGGCGATCGTCGCTGCTGGATCCCCAGGCATAACCCGGGAAATAATGAAAATGAGACTGAGGATCCCCCAAAACGTCACGAGCATCGCCAGCACTCGTCGTATGATGTACGTCCGAAATTCTGATGCCATCGCTATTCCTGCGTATCGATTGACGCTAAGTATATTTATCCCTTATTATCATCTGGTTACGACTGAATTAAAATGGTGGTTTTCCACTATAACTAATCTACAATGGTATCTGAGCCGTTCTCTGGGTCGAATTCTGGGGATTTTTCGATGATCCAGAAATTTTGCGATTATCGTATCCCTTGTCGGTCGATTTCCCGGTGATATAGACCGATAGCGCATACCTCCGTCTTCAGGCGGAGGTCAAGCGGTAGGCCCGGCATGACAGCCGGCGACGCTGGCCGGCCCGGATTTCGAGCGCAATCGTTTTTGTGTGGCCCGGTGTAACATAGAGTGCTACGGAATCGGTGAGAGCCGGTCCCGAACGACAAGGGACGGTGAACGAGCGGGTCG